>NZ_JAHYSR010000022.1 GCF_019431455.1 Paracoccus bogoriensis | reverse complement strand
GAATCGGCGGCTGTGGAAGAACTGCGAGCGGCTACTTAACACCAGTCTGCAGTTCATTCACTTGGCTTTCTTGACTCGTCTGCGCAAAAGACTTTGAGCAAGTTCTTAGACGAACAGCATCCGCCAAGGCGGCGTTGCGCAGCACCGGCCGGGCGTTCTGGCCGGCCCGGATGAGCCCCCACGGAGTTCTCTCCTTCTGCGAGGCGATCCGCAGCCCTTAATTCGCACTGTGAGACCTCTGGCAAATCCCATAGGATAGCCATATGCAGGACGAACGCGCACTTAACCCGGCGCGCGCTTATGACGCGCTGATGGATCGGCTTGGCCGCCTGATGAAGGAGGATATTGCCGTTCCGATCGCGCCCGAGGATGTGGCAGCCATCGACAGCCTGCTGCAGGACGTGCAGCCGCGCGTCATGGGCCGGCGCTTGTGGGTCGTGGTGCATCCCGATGGCCGCATGATCGATTGCAACGCGACGGCGGCCGAGCGGCTGGGGATCGCCCGCCCTGGCGACCGGGTCGATGGCCTCGACCGGCGCCTTGCCGACACCGAGTGTCCTTGCGAGGTCGTGGCCGTGACCGCGCGGACAGGCGAGGTAGTGCTGTGCCGCGCGACCCGCCGCCCGGATCGGCAGCACTGGCTGCTGGAGGAGGTCGCGCCCGAAGTCACGCCGGAGTTTCGCGCCCAGGTGGCGCGGCTGTGGCGCCTGACCCCCACCGAGGCCGCCATCGCCGAGGCGCTCTTGCGCGGCGAGGGGGCGGAGGGGATCGCCCGGGCGACCGGCCGGACGATCGGCACCGTGCGGCAGGTCATCAAGGCGCTTCTGAGCAAGCTCGATGTCCACAGCCAGGCGCAGGCCGTTGCTCGTCTGGCGATGGTCCTGCGGGCGCATGGGGCGGCACCGGCGGCCGAGGGCACCGCCCCGGTGCTGCGCCGGCACCCCCATCGGGACGCCGCCGGGCAAGTGCTCAACTGCTGGCGCTTCGGCGAGGCGGGCGGGCTGCCGGTCCTGTTCTTTCACGGCGCGATCTTCGGCATCGCCGCCCGGCCCGGCCTGCCCGAACAGGCCCGCCTGTTCGGGCTCGACATGCTGGCGCCAGAACGTCCCGGCTATGGCGAGACGCCGCTGCCCGAAGGCGTCGATCCGGTGGCGCTGGCCGTGACGCGGGCCCGTGCGGCCATGACGGCCGAAGGGTTCGCGCGGGCGGTGCTTTTGGCCCATGATGTCGGCACCGCCTATGCCTTTGCCTTCGCACGGCAGTATCCCGAGCTTGTAGCGGGCATCGTCTGCGCGCCGGCCACGCCGCCGATGACCGGCTGGGCGCAGACGGCGGACATGCCGCCGATGCACCGCATCAGCGCCTTTGCCGCACAGACCGCGCCCAGTCTGATGGCGGCGATGATCCGCCTGGGTCTGAAGCGGATCGAGCGCGAGGGCCTGCGCGCCATCCCGCGGCTGATCTTTGCCGACAGCACCCATGACCGCGAGGCGCTCTTGCGTCCCGAGGCCTATCCGGTGATCGAGGCGCTTTATCTTTCGGTGACAGAACAACGCGCGCGCGGTTTCGAGCAGGACATGTTCGTGACCAACCGCAACTGGTCGAACATCCTGGGCGACATCCGCTGCCCGGTGCGTCTGCTGCACGGTGCGCTGAGCCGCACCGTCTCCGAGGCTGCACTGCGCAGCCTCGCCGCAGCGCTGCCCGATGCGCGGCTGAGCGTGATCCCCGACGCCGGCCACACAATGCCGATCACCCATCCCACCCACGCCTTCCGCGAGGTGCTGAAACTGACCTGAAGGACGGCCCCGCCCCTTCTGCTCATGGGCGTCCCGCGACCGGCACCAAGGCCGGTGCGGCGCAGGACGCTCTGGCCTGCGCGACCCCTACCATTTGGGAATTGATCACGCGCCCTGCGGGCGTAGGATCGGCGCTCATCTCGCACGGGGGCCTTTACATGCAGGAACTTTCGACACCGCTGCGCGATCTTGACGCGCATTACTGCCGTGCCGGTGTCCGGGGCAATCTTGCCTTGGGGAAGATGGTCCGGGCGCCTGTGGCGGGGCTTGCCCTTGTCACAAGCCTTCTTGCGCTGCAGCCGACCCCTGTCACGGCCGGGGCGCTGAGCTGCCAGGACATCGTGGTGAACCTCGTCGAACAGGGGCGCGCGCGGCTGGAAGGCGTTACCTTCGAGTTCAACCGTGCCAGCTTACGCCCGGAAAGCCTGCCGCAGCTGATCGCGGCGCGCGATGCGATCCTGTCGCTCGGCGGGACGTGGATGGTCGAAGGCCACACCGACAATGTGGGCAGCCGCGACTACAACCTCAGGCTCTCCGAAACGCGCGCGCAGGCGGTGCGCGACTGGCTGGCGGCGGCCGGGGTGCCGGCAGGACAGCTAGCAGTGGCGGGCTATGCCTTCGACCGGCCGGTGGCCGACAATGAGACCGAGGCCGGGCGCGCGCAGAATCGCCGGGTCGAGCTGGTGGCCGAGGTCACGCCCGACATGCTGGGCTTCGGCGGCCCGGCCGAAGCCGACCCCTGCCCTGCCACGCTGACGCCGGGCATCCATGCCGAAGGCGCGACCGCCGGGGCCGAGGCGCCGCCGCCCCCACCCCCGATCACCGAATGGACCGGATCGGGCGGGCAGGAATGGCTGCCCTTCTCGCATCTTATGGCCACCGGCTTTGGCACCGGCAGCGGCTGGAGCGGCGAGGTCATTACCATGCCCCCCGGCACCCAGCCCCAGGCCTGCCAGGCGCTGTGTTGGGCGAATGACCAATGCGCGGCCTTCAGCTTCAATCCAGGCGGGTCGTATTTCATCGAAGATGCCCGCTGCCATCTGATCGGCTACGGCTCCGAGCGCGACCTGACCCGCGACAACACCTATTTCGCGGATGGGGCCTTCTTCGCTTCGGGCCTGAAGCCTGATGCCCGGATCTTGACGCCAGAATCCGAAGCGCTGGCCGCAGAAATCCTCGCCGATCTGGCCGAGATCGCGGGACTGCGCGCCCGCGCCCGCCTGACCGCCGCAGCCGAAGCGGCCCCTGGCGCCCCGATCGATGTGGCGCTTGACGGCCATGTGCCGGCAGAGCGTTACGCGAGCCTCGTCGAGATCGCGGATCTCGACGATTACGATTTCAGCTGGTGGAAGTCGCGCGCCTCGCTGTTTGTGCACGACATGGCCGATGGGCGCAGCGGACAGATCGCCGCGCCCGGGCCGGGCGACTATGTCCTGCGCTATGTCATCGACCATCCGACCGCCGGACGGCATACGATCGTGGCCCAGCCTCTGACCATCGTGGAACGGGCCGATGCGACGATCGCCGACCCTGCCGGGAACACCGGCCAGGCGACGCTTTCGGCGCCGATGGTGCTGGCACCGGGCGAGGCCTTCACCGTCACCTATACCGGCCCGCTCTTCAACGGCGACTGGATCGACATCATCACCCCCGGCAATGACGACGACATGTCGGGCGGCTGGGGCTGGGCCTGGGCGACGGGCGCGCCGGTCAGCCTGACCGCGCCCCAGCAGGAAGGCGACTACACCCTGCGCTATGTCGCCGAGGATCCGGCGCGCGGCCGCACGGTTCTGGCGCGCGAGACGCTGGTCGTGCGCGCCACGCCCGCCACGACGGTCCCGGACGAGGCAATCGTCCGCCGCTGCGAAGGGGCGATGATGACCCCCTGCGAGATCACCCTGCCGGAATCCGACCTCGCGCTGACGCTGATCGCGGGCTACGGCATCACCGAGCCTTTGGCCTATACGACTGCGGCCGGTATCCGCGCCGAGCGGCCATCCTTCGATGTGGTGCGGCTGTCGGATGGCGCGGTGGTGATCGCGGTCAACGAGCGTCAGGGGGGCGGGACATATTGCCAAGAACTCGCCTCGGGCGACCGGGCTTGCATCACCCCCGCCTATGCCGATGCCGACGGGATGCTCGCCGGCGTCGTCTTCGCCTCGCTGACAAGTGCTTCAATGCAGGCTGAGACCATGGCCGCGGACGAAGAGGAAACGATTCTTCCCGGAGCGATGCAAGGCATCTGGGCCGTCATGGTGCGCGAGGGGCACCCGAAGGCCGGAAAGCGCTTCCTGCGGCTCGACCTGTTCCAGGACATGGACGAAGACGCGGTGTCGGGCAGCTTCAATCTCGCTGGCGACTTCGATCCCATGCCCCATGCCGGCGGCGCGCTCGAAGGGCGGCAATCGGGTGACAGCGTGACGCTGACGCTTCTGGACGACATGCAGCGCGGGGCGCCGGTGCTCAAGCTCGACCGCTGGGCCGACGAGGACTGGCTGGGCACTTTCCTGGTCGGGCGGATGGAGATCCCCGTCCACGCGATGCGGGTCGCCCGCCCGGGCGACGACGACTGGGATGAACCCCTGTCCTGGAGCGACCGCGACCCGATGGCCGAGGCCTTGCAAATCGGGGCAGAGGTTCTGCAGGGGCTGCTCGGCGACAACGCGAACCTGTCGCCCGAAGACCGGGCAGCGTTCGAGATGATGGGCCGGATCATGGGCGGCGCCGCCGCGGCCATGGGCGCCGAGACGCCCGCGCCCGGCGCTGACGCGCCCGCTGGCGACCTGATGGGGATGCTCGGCGCGATCCTCGGGGCCAACCCGCAGTCCGCCCCCCGGTCGCCGGCCGGTGCAGGTGCCGCCCCAGCGGAAGCCGCCTCGGGCCAGGATACCGAAACAGCCCGACATCAGACAGAGATGAATGCCGGGGCCGAGGCCGAAATCAACGCAGCCCGAGCCAAGGCCGAAGCGCTGATCGCAGCCGAACAGCAGCGCGCCGCGGCCGCAGAAGGCCAAGCCTCGTCCATCGGACAGGGGCTCGCCGCGGGCCTTGGCGGCCAGCCGGTCGGGGCCCATCCGCTCTCCGGCCATCTCGCCGCTTCGCCGCAGTTGGAGCCGCTGGGCGGCACGCCGCTCGATCTGACGGCCGAGGAGGCACTGCGCCTCATTGCCCCGCACCGGGAGGACTGATCATGCTCCGCGCGTTCCTGACCTTCGCCTTCACCGCCTTGCCGGGCCTTGCCGCCGCAGAGGGTATGGGCGGCGCGATCTGCCGCGCCGGGCAGGGCTGCAGCTGCTTTGTCGTCAACGATGCCGGCCTTTTTCCGGTGATCCTGGGCGATACCGCGGCGGGCCAGGTGGCGCTGGCCGAGAATCTTGTCATTGACCGCTCCAGCAACACGACCTTTCGCACCCGCCGCAGCCTCTCGGAGGTGCACCGGAGCTTCGGCGGGCGCGGTGAGTGCCCTTCAGACCCCGAGCCTGAAGAGATCGTTCCCCTTGACGGGCTGTGGCAATGGCGCGCGACCGGGCAGCGCCTGACCAATTGTCCAATGATGCTGGAGGCAATGATTGCAGCCGGCAGCGACGAGGTTCCGCCCGTCCGCATCGCCTGGGGCGGGGTGTTTCACCCCGAGCGTTTGACGCAGGCCATGCCCGACCCCGAAATGCGCGGCGGCATGGGCGCCTATGCCTGGCGCCTGACCGGCCCGAACCGCTGGCTGTCCGACAACATCCGGGGACAGGAGTGCGAGGACGGCACCTGCATGGAGGGCAGCCTTTTGCTGGCGATGTCGCTCGTCGCGCCTGACCGGATCAGTGGCCTCATGTTGATGCGCCAGAAGGTCGAAGGCGCGGGCGCGGCGATCCTCGCCGGTCTGGGGATGGGCGACTGCACCATGCGCATCCGCTACGATCTTCACCGCATCAGCGGCTGATTCCGGCGGTCGCTATACGATCCAGGCGGGACCGCTGCGACCCGGCTGCTTGAGGCGGGCGCAGAGATGAAGAAGATCGCCACCCACATGGGCTGGTCCTTCAAGCACGCTTCGGAGGTCATCAAGCGCTATGTGGCCCTGTCGCCGGCCATATCCGACAGCCTCGCCGAGAAGCTGCGGACGACCGAACAGCAAATGTCTCTGTAAAATGACCTGTAAACCATAGCTTGGGAAAGACCCCAAAGCCATGGTCGGGGCGAGAGGATTCGAACCTCCGGCCTACGGTACCCAAAACCGACCCGAGCGGTTGAAAACCCTGCCGAAACCGGAAAAATCCGGCCATTTCTACTCGCGTGTTTTCAATGGGTTACACGAGGAATGCAAAACACCGGCGCGCAGCGAGGGCAGGGCGGATGGTAGGCCCGGAGGGTGTGTAAAATGCCCTTCGATTCAAGCCACTGAGGTGGAAACCCGCCCCAAGTCAGGACTATGAAAATCAACAAGTTGCAGGCGGCAATGTAAACTGATCGGAGAGGTTCACCGACTCGGTCAAAGCAGAGCTATATGCCAGGAACAATTGGCAGGATGCTGGAGCCGAGAGGATTCGAACCTGCGACCTACGCCACCCGAAATCGAAGCGAGGCGGCGTATCCGAGGGCGGGCCGAAAGCTAGGGCGAATAACGTCGGTACGAAATGACTGGACATGAGTGAGCGCGCCGGGCGAAAAATGCCCCATCGCCATTAATCCAACCAGTTCGTTCCATGTTTTGAGGTAAATATGACCGAGACGACCAATCACACGAAGTCCGATTTGATCGACACCGGGGATGTCGCGCTGATTTACGTGATCGACCCGCCCAATCTTCTTACCCCGTCCATTCCGCTGCTGCTCTCGATCAGGCGTCATCACCCCAATGCCACGGTCATCCCATATTGCCCGAAAGGGAAACTGGAGCAGATACCACAGCGAATTCGTCAGTTCCACGTAGAGAACAACGCCCCAATCCAAGAACTTTCCAGGGAACTGGAATTCGCGCGGCGCAACAATTCCAAGCCATATTACCACGGCCACAAGATCTTGGCGGCAGCCGAGAAGCGCGACACCAAGTTCTGCATTTGGCTTGATACAGACACTTATCTCGCGCAGCGTCTCGATGACGCCCGGTTGTTCCAAAAAAACAAGATCGCGGCAGTTCCCGAGTCTGTCGCGGGATACGCGGGCCGGTTCATGGAGGTGTGGGACAAGACCTACGCAGTTTTCGGTCTGGAAACCCCGCCCGAACGCATGAAGATGTTGCGCACCACAAACGTCCAACCCCCCTACTTCAACGCAGGCTTCATCGCCTTTCCCGAGGTGACCGAGCGCGGCGAGCGATTCGGTGAATTATGGCTTGACACTGCGATGATCATCGACTTCGACGAGACACTCGATCACGAGCGCAAGCGCCCTTGGCTGGATCAGGCATCGCTGCCAGTCGCCATATTCCGGGGCGGATGCGGTTTCGAGCAGATGGAGCCCGAGTTCAACTACCCGATCGACGTGCCTGACTGGTTCCCGCATGACGGGGTAAAGCTTTATCACTACCACGGCATCGAACGCCTTGAGGCCACCAAGCATTTTTCTGAAATGGAAGACCTCGTGGTCAGCAGCGGCTATTTCCGGTCGCTCGAGCACCATCTTCACCCGATGCTTCAGCGGCGAAAGGAACAGGCCGTTTATTGGAAACGAATTGCATTGATCGCTGATGAACGTCGCGAATATGCCGAGAAAATGCGTCAGTGCGAAAACAAGGCCGATCAGCGCCCGTTCAAGCAAGAGATCCAGAAAAGGAAGCTGGAAGACAAGGAATTGCGGGCCAAAAAGGACGCGATCTTCGAGCATCATTTCTACGACGAGGCCTGGCTTGTGAAATGCGACGAGAACCGCAAGGCCGCGCCTGCCGCGGCGTCGTGAGGCAGTTGCTCCAAGCCACATAGATCGTAGCACCGCCGCCTGCGACAATAGCGCAAGCGGCGGTGCCTTGTGCGAATGCCGCTGCCAGAGGAGCCCGGACAATCACCCGATCAGAGATCATTCGCCAGGGTGGATCGGGTAGAACCTTGCAGCTCCGCCTGACCTCAGGCCTTCCCGAATGGGCGTGCCTGCTGCAGCACATCCATGCCGAGATGTTGTCAGCGACGTGTTCGTAGATTCCGGGCATCCAGACGGCAGGAACTTGGACTTCTTTTCAGCATCAACACTCAACAGCGGCAGCGCCCAGCACCTTTTCCAAGTCGCGCCTCGCCCACGGGCGAAGATCTTTCGCGCTCAGCAACTCCGCATCACACCATCCCTTGATCCTGACGGCAGCCGAGGGATTTTTTGACAGAGCTACTGCCGAAAGATAAACGTCGAGAAGGCCCCTCGTTCGCAACTCGCTGATGTCCGCACCAAGAAGGACTGCCGCCCGATCGTAATCTTGCGCCTCATACGCTGTTGCGCCATCCTGCAGAGCGCGCTCGATGGTTCCCTTGGGCGCGAGTAACCGTTCTGGGTCAATAGGCGTTTGCTCGACGAAAGACCTTACAAAGTAGGAAAGGCTGCCGATGCGGCTAAGGTAGTCAAGGCTTCTGTGCCCCGAATTGGGAACGTGCATCAGCTTCGCGTCCGGATAGGCGGGAAGCGCCCACCGCTTGACCAAGGCGCTGTCACGGCCATCGCGCGGGTCATACAGGATCGTTGGTGCGTGAGAGGACCTGGGAAGATCCTTCAGCCGTGCTCTGTGGCGAAACCTTCCATCCGAGCTTTCTGGCTGTTCACCGTCCTCCCAGGCCCACGCATTCGTACGAATCGGGTGGTAAGTATTCCGGGGCGAAGCGGCCAAGATGCGCGCATCGACGGCACCACCGAAATAGAGCGCCGCATACCCTCCGGCACTTGGCCCGTATGTGATGACGTCTCTGCCCTCTAAGACAGGAAACACGCAATCTTGGAACCGCTCAAACGAAAGCGATTGGTATCGCGAGCGCGGGGTGTGCCCAACATACAGATGATTCCAGCCGTTTTTCTTGCAGAACTCTGTTCCGAACCCGCTCTGCCCCATGCCCCCGCCTTTTCTCGAGAAGCAAATCAACAGCTTGTCGGATCCTGGGTTGATTTCATGCAGCGCAAGACGGTGATCGTCGCAAACATCAAGATCGATAACAGACAAAGAATGACCTCCAACGCAGCGCGAGATGCCGCGCTACTCTTAGGATACGTTATTGATCAGCCTCCATCAACATGGACTGCTCGATAGGTACCCAAGCCCCACCGCCACCTTGCCCTCATATCGCGCGGACGAAGCCGCCTCATCGGCCACCCGGCGCGCCAGCGCGGATCAGCGCCTGCGTCAGGTGATCCGGGGCCACCTTGGCGATCTGCTTGACCAGCTCGGCCTCGGCCATGTCCTGCAGGTGCTGGCGGGCGCCGAGCTGGTCGCGCTCCAGGCCGAAGCGCCGAAGGCTGTCGGCCGCGCCCTCGTCCACATAGGGCAGCATCTGGCGGGCGGCGGCGCTGATCCGCTTGCCGATCGGCGTGTCCGCCGCCTGGTCCAGTACCCAGGTCAGCGCGAGCGCTGCGGCGCGCTCCATCGCGGTCTGGATGGTCGCACGGGCGCGGGCGTCCAGCTGCGCGCCGACGAGCCGCGCGATGACAGCGGCAATGGCCGAGGTCGCAGCCGTGGCGATAACCGTGATGATCCAGGCCATCGCCTGATCGACGATCCCGGCCGAGGTCGCGGCCAGTGCGGTCAGCGGGGCCACGATCAGCGCAGCCGAGAGGCCCGCCAGAGCGGGGGTGATGCGTTTCATGGGTCTCTCCGATGTCAGGGGTTCAGAAGTTCGCAGCGCACCGCCTCGCGCAGGCGGTTTCCGATCTGGATCGGGTCGCCGGGCGCCTCCATGCCCGGCAGCCAGGTGATGTCCCATTTCCAGCGCTGGACGATGCCAAAGGTCGGCTGGATCTCGGCATGGCTGAGCATCGACCAGGGCGAGACCGGGATGTCGTAGATCCGCGCCAGCCGCGCCGTCTCGCGCACCATCTCGACCAGCTGCACGGGCAGGATCGGCGCCCGGCCCCGGTCAAAGGGCCGTTCATTGGCGCCCGCCATGGCGCAGATCGCGATGCCCACCGCGCCGCCATTGGCATTTCGGGTATGGCTGCGCTGGACGGTCGGCTGGACCGGACGCACAACCGGACCGGTGGCAGGAATCAGGGCGTGATAGGCCGCCAGATCGGTCGGGTTCGGGACGTGGCCGCCTCCGGTCCAATGCCAGTGGATGCGGGTGATCCCCGAGACATGCTGAAAGGGCAGGCCCTTGGCGTGTTGCGCGGCGCGCGCGGCTTCAAAGGCCGCGCGTGTGCGGGGGCCATCCACCCCGTCGATCGGGCCGGGCCAGAAGCCCAAGGCGGCGCAGCGCGCTTGCCGCGCGCGCACCGCGGTCATCACAGCGGTCATGATGTTCTCCAAATGAAAAGCCCCGCGCGAGGCGGGGCGTGGGTCGTGTCAGCAGATGCGCGGGGTCAGCGATGCCGGTGCGCGCGCTCCTCCAGGATGGTCTCGACGCGGGTCATCCGGTCGCGAAGTACTCGAAACTCGCGCTCGCTTTCCTTCTGCGCCGCCGCGAGCTGGCCGCTCATCTTGTCGGTCATGCGGTCTATCTTCTCGGACAGCTTGTCCAAGGCGGCGGCGCTGGCCTGCCCATCGTCGCGGTCGAAGAAGCCGTATCGCAGTGCCAGCTTGTAGCCGACAAACAGCAGGAAGCCGGGCAGCCCGACAGCGGCAATCATGGACGTGAACGCAACTTCAGTCATGGCGCGACCCCTTCCTGGCGGCATCAGCGATGTCAAAGGCCGACAGCAGCGCGACGGCGACGGCCAGCGTACCGGACGCGATGACCACGATATCAACCCCGGCACTCGGCAAGGCGGCGACCACGAAGGACGCGAAATAGGTCATCATCCAGGCGGCGATCACGATGCGCGTCGGCGCCGTCCACCACCGGCGCCCGTTGATGAACAGCGCCGCCAGATAGGCGGATGCGGG
Organism: Paracoccus bogoriensis; assembly: GCF_019431455.1. Classification (GTDB taxonomy): domain Bacteria; phylum Pseudomonadota; class Alphaproteobacteria; order Rhodobacterales; family Rhodobacteraceae; genus Paracoccus; species Paracoccus bogoriensis. Next base: position 51,809 of record NZ_JAHYSR010000022.1, on the reverse strand, counting down.
CACCAGCATGGCCAGCGCCCACCAGACCGCAGGGTATTTCACGGCAGCGCCATAGACAGCTTCGGACATATGGAAATGCCCGGTCTTGGCGGCGATCCAGAATGCGCCGCCCATCAGGAACAGCAGGAAATAGAAAAAGAAGCGCGCGCCCTTGGTCACATCCCTACTCATCGCAGCCCCTGGCGCCGATAGCTGAATCAATCCATGCGGTCCGCGCAAGGGCGCGACCCTGTTGCTGTGTCATTGGCCGCCGCTACCCAGCAGCGCGCCATCACGCAGGATCGCGCCCAAGTCCCTTCCAGAGCGGTCGAGCGACGGCAAAGGGTTGCCGAGACGGTCAAAACACCACGCTCCCTCTCCCTGCAGCGGTGGCGGAATGATCGGCAGCGGATTGGTGAATTCTTCGACCGTGAAGTCAACCGGCTCGGACCATGCGGGCCCATACCAGCCATCCGTGAGATCAAGGTTCCATGTGTGTAGCCGTGATGCGAGAGCCCCCGCGTCAAGCATCAGCACCTCTCCGCCATCAGGCAGCGTGATCACAATGTCACGGTTGCGGATCGCTGCGGAATTGTCCACGACGCGGATGGCAGCCCGCATCGCCTGCACGCTCTGGAATGCCCCCTTAAAGGAGAGGCGGTCGCCCTTGGCGGGGTCAAACCCGTAAATGTGCGTAACCGCGCCCGGATCGCAGATGATCCGGTTGTTCCAGCCATAGGGAATGCTGACGGTCGCATGAGGACGCGCCTGCGAATAACCGTGGGAGGGCGGGGGTGCAGGGCGCGGATAGGCGGTATAGATGATCGCGGGACCGCCCTGCGACATGACGACGTGATTACCGTTACCGAGCCGCACGACCCCCCCGCCGGTCCCCAGATGGAAATGGTTGCGCTGATAGTAGTCGACCATCTGATGGTGAATGACTGTCTTCCCATCTCCCCCCAGCACCTGCAATGTCACCGCGCCGGTCAGATCTGCGCAGGAATGGAACGTGGTGCCCGATCCGCCGTAACTGACGAACCAGCCGACGAGCGTTTCGGAGATCTGCGCGTTCGGCAGTGCGGGCCTGATCTCGGTCAGACGATGCCAGCCGTCTATCTCGAACTGCGACGGATCCATGCTGTTGAAGCCCCTTAGGCCGTGCTGTTCCCAGCCCTTCACGCCCGACTGCGCGCCCGTGAACCATTCGGGATGGTTGTCCAGAGACCAGTGCTGGATGGCCTCGGCGGTCGAGAAGCGCCGCGCCAGAACAGGATTGTTCGTCCCGAGCGCAATCCTTGTCGCCGATGCCTGCGCCCAGTTGGCGGCCGGCCACCAGCCGACACCCCATTTCTTTTTCCCCGGCCAACCGACGACACGATCCGTCAGCCAGTTGAGATGTCGGCTGCGGAAGTAGTGCTTATAGTTTTCCCCCTCACGCGCCGGATTATGGCATTGACCGAAGATGTTGGTTTCGGTCACGCAGACCGGATCGCTGCCCAGCACTCCCCACCGGGAGACGAGCGCACGATCATGTTGCGCTTGAGTGGCCGCCCGTATGTCAAACCCGACGTAGAAATGGATTGACCATATCAGCCGATCCAAACCAACTGCCTGTCGAATGGCATCCAGACCTGAAATGCCGCCGCGCGATGGCAGCCGGGTCGAGGCGAGCGTGTTGGCGTCGCCGTTGAACGCCCAGGTTGGGGCGAGAATGGCCTTGCCGTCATCCACGCTGCGGATCAGCTGGGCGATGGCTTCGATGTGATCGACAAAGCGGCCGACGAAATAGGGCAGGTTGCCGGGGAAGCTGTTGTTGCCTGCGAAATACGCGGCGGGCTCGTTCATGATTTCGTAGCCTATGGTCTGTGACCAGAGCGATGGCCGCTCTGAAAGCCACTCGAACAGCAAGTTCCACGTCTCAATCTGGCGCGCGCCCAAGCGGATACTTTCCGCGTGCCAGTCGTCGAAATTCTCGACCGGACCGTAGCTGTTGGGCCATTGGCGGACGCGGTTCGGATCGCCTAGGCGCTGCGTCGGACCGTCATGAAAATCCCACAGGATCCAGAAATCCGATCGGTCTGCAGCACATTCTTCGTAAAATTCTTCCATCTGCGGGTGCATTTGCAGCTTCCCGTTTGCGCCCCGGGTCCAGTAATGCTTGTTGAACGGCGCGCGGATGATCCGCAGCTTCGGGAAGGACCGGCGCAGCCCTTGGCAGAAGAGTGTCGCGCTGTCCGGCGCCGAGCCGTTCATGCCCCAATAGATCTGCTGCATCTCGCCATGCCACAGATTCTCCAGCACTTCTCCGGCGTCGATACGTGCCTGCTGTTCTTCGTTGGGCTGACCCCAGATCTGCGGTCCGATCATATGCATGGGCCGGCCAGCGACATAGAGCATGGACTGCGCGTTGAGATTGGTCGGTGCAGGACCATAGGGATGCGGCGTCATGCGTGACCCATCTGGATATTGGTGATCTGGGTGTGCGAAGGCGTTCCGCCGGCCGTCACGAAGGCATAGATCTCGGGGGCGCCGCCACTCAAGGCTGCCGCCGGATCACCGGCCAGGTCCAGAGACAGCACGATGGACCCGCCGACCAGCACTTGGATCACCGAACCCCCGGCAGGACGCCTGATCTCCAGAACGACCGGATAGCCCCAGGTCTGCGAAAAGGACGCCAGAGAGCGGCGGGTGCCATTGGCCTCGATGGCTTGAAGCGTTACGCCTGTGCGCCGCAGCATTGCCCGGAGCGCCGCCGATCCGCTCGAGTTCAGGCCAAGCCCAACCCCGTCCACCCCGTTCGGGTGGGCAACGCTGTCCAAACCGAGGATCGTCGCACGCATGAACTGGCCGGTCGTGAAATAGTCACGGTACCGCGCACGGATCTGCTGGTTGGCATGTGTCGGGCGCGCTACGCCCCCGGACAGAGACAGCCCCCGCGTGCCGATCGACATGTCCTGAACGAGATTCTGCCATTTTGCAGGCCGGACATTAAAGAGCAGCCCGCTCCCGTTCAGGTCAGCGGTAATGTCGTTCGCACTCACGACCACATCGCGGTCGAGATCGCCCTCGCCCCCGCCCACGAAATTGCGGTGCCGGATCGTGACCTGATGCGGCCCGGCGGGGAGACCTCCGACGAGATAAGCCCCGGGAAGAGCGTCTGGCAGCGCGACCCACGGCCTTTCAGACCCGCCCACCCTGCGGTCCACGCCAATGATGGCCGGGTTCTCGTCCGGGATGCTTCGCAGCACGATAGCGATCGATTGGCCATCACGGGCGTCATAAACGTCCCATGACTGCGCCAGCGGCACCGGCGGCTCAGCCGGTGCTGGCAGCCTGACCCAAGTGTCAAACTTGCGCATACGCGCCTGCGGGCTGTCCCAACAACGCCATGTCACGGACATCTCCGGCGTTACCCAGGTCGGCAAGACGGGCAGGTCCGGCCCCACCTGGTTGAGAACAGGGCCGGACATTGCGGTCACTGCCTGCAACTGGCCGATCGCCAGTCCAGCCGCTGCCAGATCAGATTGGTTCGCCTTATTGTTGACCACCACCTCAAGCGCCGCCACACGTGTCTCGCGGGCCAGCTCTATCCATGGCTTCCATTCGCCATCGACTCGGCGCCGCTCAAAGCGTCGGCCGGATTGATCCCGCCAGGTCTGCCACACACCCGTCACGGACTGCTCGACCTGAACCTCTCCAGTGACAGGACTCCCGAGCCCCGAAGGCGCATTCCCGATCGACAGGTCTGCGAAACGATAGCTCCCGGGGACAAGCGTCCAGTTGTTCGCGTTCCGCTCCTGCGCGGTGTTCGCGCTGGAGATCGTGACCAGCTTGCGAGCTAGCGTGGCCAGCTGTGCGTCGATCTCCCAGCCCTGAACGTCCCCTGCGATGACGCGCAACTGGGAACCAAACCGTCGCATCTTGTAGACCCGGCCCACCACGAACCGCCCGGCGCCCCAAGCAGAGCCGTCCGCGCGACGGATCTGGAACGTCGAGCCGCCAATGCTGATCGTCGGGTTCCCGGCTGTATTGGTCGCGATCGGGATATACTCGACCTCAGAGGCAGACCCGAGCGAAGTGACACCGGCGTCGATGAAGGCCGGGTCGATTGTAGCCGTAATCGCGTCACCGGAGCCGCCAATCCCGGTCAGCGGGATGACAGCGCCGAGTCGAATCGCCGTCAGCAATCGGCCGTGCTCGGTCCGCGTGACATCACCCCGCACAACCCGATACAGGCTGCCGACGCGGCGCAGGACGTAGGGACGCCCCGCCACGAAGCCCCGGGCAGGCCACGCTTCCCCATCGCCGCCGCGCACGCCGCGCGCCGTCCCCGTCACCGCCGAGGCGCTGCCTGCCGCCGGGCGATCTATGCGGATCGTCGGGTTTTGTGCCATGTTAGCTGCAGCCGGGACAAACACGAATTCCTGCCCATCCGCCACGTCGCCCTGCCCCAGCAGAACCAGCGCGGCGGGGATTTCTGCCGTGATCGCGTCACCAGTGCCGTCGACCGCGCCGACGGGCAGCGACATGTTTGCCAGCAATGCGCGCGTATCCTGCCGATTGACGACGCCCCACCGGGGCGCGGTCGCATAGAGGGGGTCATCCGCGGTTGCCGTGCGCGACCGGACGACCAGCGCCGTCCCTTCGCGGACAAGGATTTGCGTCACAGACGCAGGCAGGCCGGATGCCGCTGCCTCTGCCGCCGCACGGCTGGCATAAGTCGGCGTGCTGCGTGGGTCGATATCCGCTCGCAGCGTGGCGTTCAGTTCGGTGATGACCCGGTTGATTTCCGCATCATGGGCCGACTTGGACGCAAGCTGATTGGGCGCCGTGCCGCTGACCGGCAGGCTGTAAACAGGAGTATTCATGCTGTCCTCTGGGGTCAGGTGGTGGCGCTTGCAGACGCCGAGAAGCCGCTAAGGTTGCCCCACTGGTCGCGCGCCCGCGTCCAGTAGAAGCGTGTGGTTCCGGCGGTCAGGCCGGTCTCGGATCGCGTAATCGTGGCCGAGGCTCCGACCGAAGGCTGGAACAGGAGCGTGGCCGTCAGCGGGCTGTCCACGCTGTTGCCGTAGATCAGCAGGGATCGCGCGCGGCTGTCGTCCGCCTGCGTGGCCGTGATATCGATCCGCGACGCGCTGATCCTTGCCGCGACGGGTGCGGGCGGCACCGCGACCGCAGCCTCTGGCCCGGCGGCCGTGATGATGCCTGACTGGCGCCAGGCCGACTGTCCCCATGTGCCCACGGTCCGCACCCTCGCGCGGTATTCGTCGCCGATCCTCGGCCACTGAATGACGGCCGAGAACACTCCGACCCCATCCGCCGCACTGAGGTCCAATGTGCCACCGCTTCGCCAGGTCGACCACGTGCCCCCAGCCGGGCGAAACTGCCATTCCCACAAATAGGAGGCTGCCGACGCGCTGGTCGAGCCCGGCCACGCCACGACCACTCCGGGGATGACCGTGTCGCCCGACACGCTGGCAGCCGCCGTCCCGGTTGTCAGCGTAACGGCCGCCGGGGGCTGCACGGCGGCTATAGTAGGAAGGGCACCCGCCTCTCCGACAATCTTCTCTTCCGTCGAGGGCGACCATGCGTAGATTGCGGCGCTTTCCTGTCGCAGCTGCGCGGGGATGCGAATGGTGATACTGTCCTGGTCCGCGATACCCGCCGCGGGCCTGGCACCGACGACCTTGTATGTTCCAGCCCAAGCCCCATACGGCACTCCAAGCTGGACGGATGCTATTGATCCGGCGACCAAATCGAAATCCTCAGGCATCAGCTCTGCGGCGATGCTCCGCTGCATTCGCGACCGCATCGCCATGATTTTAGAAATCCGCTGCGCCTGCCGGTGATCCTGCACGAACGGCAGATCCACGATCAGCCGCTTGGGCGCGCCGCCGTCCTCGGCCTGCGCGCCGGGGATGACATAGGCCGGCGTCTCGGCGCTTTCATAAGCCCTATCGGGCGCGACGTAGCGTGCGACAGCCTCGGTATAAACCTCATCGGACGGCTGCCAGCGCACGAACTCGGCGGGCTGGCCGTCGCTGAAATCCGTGATCGTCCTGACCGGCGACCGGGCAACGGCTGGCACGATGCCCAGCCTGCCCCCGATCCGCGTCAGCTCCGAGGCCCCTGCGTCCAGCAATGGCTGGATCTGGTCCTCAAGCTCCGACCCGTCGCTGAAGACCAGCACACCGTCCGCCCGATAGCGCGGGATGGTGCCCCCGTCGCGCCTGCCGACCTGCTGATCCGCAACGTCCGCCGCCCATCTGAACGTATCCAGGCGCAGGTAATCATCGGCATAGGGGCGCAGTGGGTTGTTACGCAGCGCATCCAGCACCACCAGAGCCTGATTGGCCGACCAGCGGTACTGGCCGTCTCGCGGATCGCGCAGAATCGACCAGCGCCCTGCGACATTCAACTCGGGCGGGGTGACGGGCCAGCGCTGCTGACGCTGCTCATCCTCGCCGCAATCCAGGCGCGCCCACAGAACGGTGCGGCCGCGCCACGCGTCAGTCGCCAGGAAATAGCCGTTCGTCTCTGCCACGATCTGCGCCGGGCAGGTCGTCTGATCGCCGCGCCCGATCCAATATCGCGCATAGGTGCCAGCCGCTTTGCTGCCCGCGATCGAGGACGGGCCGGAAACCGCCGCGCCACCGCCGGTAAAATTGAATTCGTCGCCGGTCTTGGTCACCGCGCGCTTGTCGAAATACACGGTGAAAGGCCCTGCACTCGGGCGGCTGTTGAGCAGATAACAGATGTAAAGCACCCGCCCGACAACCGTCCACGCGACCGGCGTCCCCGGCGCCCAGGTCTCGCCATAGACGAAACGGTAGGGCGGCAGCGATGTCGGGCGCGCCAGTTCGGCCCGGATCGCCTCTTGCTTGGGCTTGCCCTGCGCGCGGGCCAGAAGTGCACTGACACCGATCGAAAGGCCGATCTGGATCAAACTGGAAACGATGATGAACCCAGTCGTGCCAGCGGTGAAGCCGAGTGCGGTTGCCGCCCACACGGCGACCGGCGCGGCCTCGGCAGGCGCGGCGCAGCCGATGCCCACCAGCGCGGTCGTGATCAGCAGCAGTTTACGCATGCCAGCCCCTTTCGGCGGCTCGCAGCAACGCAAAGCCCCGTCTTGTCTTCCCGGCCCACAGGCCCGGTTGGATGCAGATCAGCAGAGACCGGGGCGCGGTAGCCGTGACGGCCAGGCCACCGATCGCGTGGCCCGGCCTGAGCCCGGCCGTCAGACGTGTGAGGGCCGCGTCAGTCCCGCCCTCGGCCCGGATCGCCCGGACGACATCGGCGCGAGTCTCAAGGCCACGCCACCGCGCCAAGGGGTCGATGCCCCAAAGCCGCAGGAACACGTCGCAGGCTGCGCTGACGCAGTCGCAGGCGCCCCAGACGAAGGGGCGCGCCATGACGGCCTCGACCTCGGCCATCACCATCTCGGGGCTCACGGTGCGGGCCACAGAGTCTTCTGTGCAGACGCCTCGGCCAACACCAGGTGCCGCCCAGCTGTGTCATTCGGAAAGGCTCGGCGCTGGTCCTCGTCGCTATGTGCCACGGCGGCCATCGAGCGCATGGACGGCCCGGTCGTCATCGTGACCTTCAGCTCGAAGACGGTCACGACCATGCCGTCCTGCTGCTCGATCTCGACACGCATCGCGAGGCCATCGGCCGTCCCGGCGCAGATCTCGACGGCGCCGATCAGGCCATTGCCGCCTGGTGCCGTCGTCGCGCCCATGAAGACCCGACCCACGCGACCCCGGATCGGCGTATCGGTGTAAGGCTCGATGTCGGGAAAGTCGGTGATCAGCGACAGGTTGAACTCGGTCGGCACGCCCACCAGCGCCTCGTCCGGGATCGAGATGCCGCCGAACCGTCCGACACCCTCCCATGCGTGGCCGGACCAGTTGATCACGCCGACGCCGCTATGCGCCCGCAAGGGGGCGCCGGGCCAGTCCAGATGCACCAGAACGACCGGATGGAAGTTGCCGCTGGCGATGGCCGCCAGAAGCGGTGCCGGGGTGCCACGGATCAGGTCCATGCGTTCGGCCTTTCCTCGAAGCCGCCGACCTCGGCAGAAAATACCTCGCGCAGTTTCCAGGTATAGGACCAGTCACCCGACAGCGGCTGCACGGCCCGAGGCATCGGTCCATCTGGCCGAAACACCGCCTCGTCCTGTCCCGCCATCATCACGCGCGCGCCGCTGATCGTCAGCACCCGATCCAGCTTCAGCGTGACCGAGCCACTGGCATTCGTCGTCGCACGGCGCATCAAGCGCGCCGTCTCAAAGATGGCCGGATCGGTCATGTCGAATATCCGGATGAAATCACCGGTCCGCCCGACCTCGCGTCGGGGCGGCAGGCCCGAAACGGGCAGCGTGCCCCACGGCCCCGAAGTGCCGGGTGTCCCGCCGATCACGGCATTTCCCGTAACCCACGTGATGCCCTGCCAGGTCAGCGGCGCTGGCGGCGTCGTCCAGGACAGCACTTCAGGGTTCAGTTCAGGCGCGCGACGCGGCAACTCGTCCAGCCACCAGTTGATCGGACTTGACCGCAGGCGCACCCCGTGGATGCCCCCGACCAGAAGCTGCCGCAGCATCTCGCAATATCCTGCACCCTGGCGACCGGCGGCAAGGGCCGATACAACGACCGTCGCCACGCGACGGGGCGGTCGCGATGCCTGCGTAACGTCGCGGCCCGTCAGCGCGGACCGGACGCGGTTCACGGGCTGCTCGATCGTCCATTCCGTCGCTAGCGAAGCGACCGGTGGCCAGGGGTAAACGTGAATTGGCATCAGACCCCCAGGAACCCCTTGGACTTGCGAGCGCCGACGCGGACAGCCCCGACCGCGTCCCCCACAATCGACTGCCGTGCCGAGGCCACGACATTGCCCGCAACGTCGTACATGACCGCCGTCAGATCCCCGACCGACGCGTCAAAGCCGATCGACAGATGGCCGGTCCCGGGTGCTGCCTCTGCATCGGCCATGCGCCGCGACAGATCGGCCGGAAAGACGCGAGTGCCGCCCGGCAGATCGAGGATCTCGCCGCCCCGCTCGTTGACCCGCGCAAGGCCCTCGGGCGAGAATGGCGTGCCGCGCGCAAATCCCGGGATCGAGATCGCGTTGTTCAGCGCAGCCGTCAGCGGATCGACTCCAAGAAGACGCCCAAGGAAGCCGCCGCCGATCCGACCGAACAGGCCGTTGATCAGCTGATCGATCCCGCTGCGCCTGATCCGGTCGGCCATGCGCTGCAGCGTGCGGGCGAACTCGACCTCCAGCGTCGTCGTGCGCGTGATCAGACCATCGATCGTGTCAGCGATCCGCATCTTCATCGTGTCGCCCAGACGATCCGTTGCCGCAGCGACATGCGCCTGACCCTGATCAATGCCGATGCCCAGACCTTCGGCGATGAACCGGCCGTAGCCCATCATGACGCGCGACGGCGACCGGATGCCCATTCCGGTGCTGAACCCCTGGCCATAGGCATTCGCGTCCTCGATGCCTTGGACGCGGATACCAGCCGTGCCGCCGGCCAGCCCCTGGCGCATGTCGGCGGTCGGGGCCGGGGGCGCGATGACATCAAAGCCCTCGGGCGCCACCGTGCCATTGTCGCGCCGACCGATATTGCGCAGCCGGCCGCCAAGCTCGCTCGCGTTGTCCCAGACCCATTTCAGCGCATCGATGACCGGGCGGATGCGATCCATCAAGCTGTCGAAAGCCGAGCCGATCGTGGACAGGATGCTGTCAAGGGCACCCGAAAGCCGCTGCCAGCCGCGCTCGATGTTTTCGGTCATGCCCAGGGCGTCGGTGACAGGCTTGATCAGGTGCTCCCAAGCATAGGTGAAGACCCCGGCGACACCGTCCCACAGAGTCTGAAAGAACCCCTGGACGCCGGACCAGACCGCCTTGATGCCACCCCATGCGCGCGACAGGTCGCCCGAGAAGATGCCGCCGACGAAATCCTTGAACCCGCCGAAGATGGCCCGGACCTTGTCCCACATCTCGCTGAACCAGGGCCCGACCCAATCCCATTCCTTGTAGATCAGGTATGCCGCCCCCGCGATCGCTGCCGCAATCAGGCCGATGGGATTGGCAAGCAACGCCGAAGACATCGCGCGGATCGCGGCGCCCGCGCCGATCACGGCCTTGATGAAGGGGCTGATCGCCATCGTCATCAGGCCAAGCCCGGTCAGGACCGGACCGATCACGATCACGGCGGCAGCAAGGGTCGAGATGAAGGTCTGCAGGCGCGGCGAAAGCTCGCGGAAGCGTGCGGCGAAGGCCACGACCATATCCGAGATCCGCGTCAGCGCGGGCGCCAGATTGGCCGTGACCATCGTGGCGATGCCGCCCATCTGCTTCTGCAGCCGAGACAGGTTGTCGCCGAACTGTTCGGCATTCCGGCCCATCTCGGGGGTGATGACGATCCCGAGGCTGTCGGCCTCGTCCATCATGCCACGCAGCGCATCGCGCCCACCGTTCAGCATGGGGATCAGCTCGGCGCCGCCCCTGCCCATCAGCTCCATCGCCAGCGCGGTCTTCTCGGCACCGTCGGGCATCTCGGACAGAACCTGCGCGACATCGGACAGCACATCGGCGGTCGGCCGCAGGTTGCCCTGGGCATCCTCGACCGCGATGCCGAGCTTGCGGAACCGGTCAGGGGTGCTGGCGATCTGGCGCGACAGCCGCCCGACCGCAGTCTGAAGCGAACCCATCGAGACACCCGACATATCCGCCGCGTGCGCAAGCCGAGACAGGTCATCGACCGGGATGCCGATCTTCTGAGCGTCCTTCGTCATCTGGTCGGCCGCGTTCAGCTGCCCGCGGATTGCCAGTGCGATGCCCGCGCCTGCCGCCGAAAAGGCCGCACCGGCGACCGTCAGGCGCCGCCCCATGCGCTGCAGGCTGGCCTCGGCGCCCCGGACGCCCCGCTGGAACTCGGTATCGTCCAGACCGAGAACGGCGCGCATGCGGCCGATCAGGCGCGATGATGCCATGGCAGGATCTCCATCATTCAGGGGTGTCGGAGCGCGGACCGCGCGCCAGCAATTCGCTCAGCCGGACCTTGGGCAGCGACGACTTGGCGACATCGAGATAGAAGCCGATGTCAGCCTTGCCGCCCTTGCCCAGCAGCTTCTTGAGGGGCGGGATCTTCTTGGCCCGGGCAAGCTTCGCCGACAGCCAGGCGACGGTGATGTCCATCTCCTGCTGCTGCTCAAGACGGCGGCGGGCCGCAGAGGTCTCGATCAGATACAGGCCGGGCGTGATCAGCCAGAACCGCTCGGGATCGAGGCCCAGCACCAGCCAGGCCTCGTAGAGCCTCGGGATGTTCAGCGCCCTTTGCGGCTCCGCTTCGCCGGACGGGCTTGGGCCTTTCTTGTCTCGGGGCTGCCGTTTCCCTCCGCGCCACCATCCATCGTCGCGAAGGCTGCATTGACCAGCTCGACGGGCAACTCGGGGTTGGCGCGCATCAGGTCGTCGGCCAGATACGGGTCGGCATCGCCGTGGAACCGTTCAAGGCCGATCTCGACTACCCGCAGCAATGCGCCGAAATCCGGCACCTTGCCCTCTTCCTCCATCTCCCGAAAGATCGTCAGGTTTTGGTCGTATTCACGCTGCAGCTTGGCAAGACCAAACATGCCCAGGATCAGGCTGTAGGATTTGCCGCCATGGCGAACCTGCACGACGCCGTTGATCTGTGCCATGGGATCAGTCCGCGATAACATAGCTGGACAGACGGAAGGTGGCCGCTGCGGTCATCTTGTCGTCGATCGGCGCGGTCCGGGAATAACCCTTCAGGAAGCCGGTGAAGGTCTCGGGGGTCCCTTCCGCGCCCAACTTGAACTCGATCAGAACCTCTTCGCGCGTGGCCCGAATCGCGGTCAACAGCAGGTGGTCGGCCGAGCCCGGAATGTAGTTCATGGGCACCGTCACTTCGCCGCTGTCGATCAGGCCTGCGATGAACTGGCGGCGAGCACCGGGCGATTCCTGATGCGTGACCTGCACCTCATCGACCTGTTCGTCCGGCGCCTCAATGTCGCCGACCTTGTTCAGCTTGTGCCATGTCGGCTGCGCGCCGCCAGCGGTCAACCGCCCGATCCGGACGGTCGAGCCGTAACCAATCATTCCTTCTGCCATGGTCTTTCTCCTGGCTTGTATTTCAAGGATGGGTGACTTCAGGCTGCCAGCTGTGCAGCCTGAAGCTCATGACCAGCGTGCCGACATAGGAATGGGCGCGGCTGTCACTTACGATGGACAAGTCCTCCAGCTGCACCCGCAGCGTGGGCGACCGCAGGGCGCCCAGGACCGTCGCTTCGATCTCGTCGCTGTCGAGGTCCAGCTGATCTTCGACATCGACCCCGCCGATCCGGCGCAGCGCGACCTGCAGCAAGGTGCGTCGGGTTGTGCTGGCCTCGCTATCACGCGCGACCGGCTCGTTCGGCGTCACGACCCCGATCACGGGCAGCGTCTCGTCGTCCACGGTGCCCGGCCAGATCGGCAGGACATCGACATCGGCAAAGCGCGGACGCGCCTGCAGAGCGGCCCGAACGGCCGCGCGGTATTCGCTGCGCCAATGCGTCATCAGGGCGTCTCCTTGTGCAGTTCCCAGATCACAAAGGCATCGGCGGCGGGCGATCCGCTGTCATGGCTGACCATCAGCCGGTAGAGCCCGCGCCCCGGAACGTCGATCCGGTCTCCGCGCGCGGCTTCCGGGACCAGATCGCGGCTGACGCGCCAGGTCGGCGCGTCGATCCGCAGGATCTGCCCATCTGCACCAGTGATCTCGATCGGCGAAAGACGAAAGATCGACTGGACATCGCGGGCGTCGCCCGTTGCGGGCCGAAAGGCCACCATGGACCCGAAGACTCCCGACAGGGTGCCCGCAATGCCGTCGAAGACGCCGGTCATCAGCGGATCATGCCGTCCAGCAGGACAACGCCATCCGCTGAGGGGTTTGCAGCGGGCTCGACGGCGGCACCGATCAGCTTGTTGCCCGAGGCCGCCGTGGTGCAGACCTTGTCGGTGTCGTTCCAGTAGATCTTCGCGCCGACCGTCCAGGCCTGGGCGCTGACCTTGGGCAGACGAAAGACACCCCGCCGGACCAGGACGGCCTGCTCGCCCTGCGCGGCAGCGCCCTGGGCGATGCCGAAGATGTCGCCGACCAGCACGCCCGCGCCGGGCAGGACGGCAGCCGCCATCGTCAGGGTGATGTGCTCACCCGGCTGAATGTAGTTCTTCATAGGGTCTCTCCGATGGTTGGGGGATCAGAACGTCAGCGGGCGGTCTGACCGCCCGCCGTCTCGCCAGAGGCCGGATCAGGCGCCGTTATTCTTGAAGGCGCCGCGATACTCGACCGCAGCGGCCCCGAAGATGTGGCGGGCGTTCATCACGACCGCATCGGGGTTCATGCCCTCGATCGTCTGCACGGTCGGCGCGGCGTAGCCTTCCAGATAGGCATGCGCGATCGGCGGCAGATCGGAGGAGATCAGATACCACGCGGTATCCGAGCCGCCGGCCGCCGCGCCCAGGTTCGGGATGACGGCGGGCGTCAGGCTCGACTTGAAGGGGTTCACGGTGCCATCGGTGGCCGGGGTCGTGGTGGCGGCGAACTGCATCGCGACCAGCTCCAGCGCGGGCGGAACCAGCAGGCGGTCCGGCTCGATCTGCAGGAAGTCGTCGGCCGAGCCCGAACCGAAGGCGCGCTGCTCCCACATCGCCTTGCGGCCAACAGCGACAGAAGCGGCGCTGATCGCAGCGTTGGCGCTGGCCAAATTGCCGTGGTCGGAATGGAAGATCGCCTTGCCGTCCGATTTCAGCACGGCGTTCTGACGCATCAGCGACCAGACCATGCTGCTTTCCATCGTCCGGGCCGCAATGGCGAACTCGGTCGGGATGCGGTTGAAGGCGCCCATGTCGTCGTTCACCACAGCCTCGAAGGTCAGGGTGATGGTGCGACCGCGCCGCTCGACCTTCAGGCCCTCGGCCTCGTCGGCCAGCACGGCGGACTGATACTCGCCGTTCTCCTTGACGGGCTTCAGGCTGAAATCGCCGCCGAAGCGGACCGAATGAAGTTCACGGAAATCGGTCGCGGTCAGCGGATCGCCGGTGACCAGCGTCCAGGTCGCGGCGCGGCGACGATAGGCGTCCTGCAGGCGGCGGTTCATCACGGCGGTCGTGATGTAGCTGAAGTCGCTGACACCATGCGCGCCACCCATGATCGTCGTCGCCATCATGCCGCGACGGATGGCGTCGGTGTCGCTGTAGCCGCGCTGCGGTCCAGCCAGCTCCATCGCCAGATGGCGGATGCGCATGCCGCGATACTGGCTGGCCGCGCCCTCGGTCTCGCCCGACAGCGCGCCGATCATGGCCTGCACTCGGGTTTCGCCCTCGTCCCGGATGATCGTAGCTCGAGGTGAAGCGCTACGGCCCACCGGCTCTGCGGCGGCCATGGTGGCCATCAGGCGCGACCCGGCCATCTCGGCCGAGACGCCTTCATCGACCAGCTGGTCCACATCGGTCTGCTGCAGCCGCCCCGACGCAACAAAGGGCGCGGCCATGTCGCGGATGGCGCGGGCGCGGGCGCGCTCGGCGGCCAGGATGCTATCACGGCTCGCGGCCATCTCGGCAGGGGCCGGGGCGACGGCGGGAACCGGCGACGGGGTTTCGATGACCGGGGTCTGCGCCGCGGTCTGGGTCGGCTCTTGGGGCATGCTGCTCTCCATTGCAAATTGACCGCTCACAGCGGCAGGGGTCGGCGCAGGCCGCGCGGCTTGCGGCGATTGGCGGTGGCGCAGGCGCGCCTTCAGGCGGTCGCGCGCATCCATGTAATGGGCCTGGGCTGCGGCCAACGTCGCCGCCTGAGGCATCTGGGCCCCGATTGCGGGCGAGACTCCAAAGCCGTCCTCGTTGCCGGCGATGCTATCCGCGAAGCCCTCGGCGACCGCGGCCTCGGGGCCGTACCAGGTCTCGGCGCGCATCAGGGCGCGCACCTCTTCGGGCGTTTTTCCCGATGCTGCGGCATAGACGGCGGCGTAGGTGTTGGCGGTCACCGCCAGCTGGTCGGCATGGCGCCGCGCATCATCCTCGTTGCCCCAGATGAGGCCCGAAGGATCGTGGATCATGATATGCGAACCTGCCGACATCACGCGCTCGGCGCCTGCCATCAGGATCAGGCTGGCGGCCGAGGCGGCGATCCCCTCGACCACGATGCGGACGCCGCCGGGATGCCCGGCCAGCATCGCGCGGATCTGCTCGCCCGCGTTGACATGGCCTCCCATGGAGTTCAGGCGGACCGTCACGCGGCCCTCGCCCAGATCGGTCAGCGCGCGGCGCACCATGGCCGGGCAGAAGAACACGTCCTCGTCCCGCATCCACGACGCGTATTCATCTTCCAGAACCGATCCGCTCAGGATCAGCTCGCCATTGACGATCATGTCAGGCATCAGTTTCGTCCTCGTCTTGCGCCTGCGGCGGGGTGATGGCGGGCGGCAGCGTCGGGCCACCCCCGAGACGGCTGTCGTCCTCGGCGTCCTGGATGCGCTCGGCCCGGATTCGGGCGGGGTCGCGGCCCAGCTCGCGCTGAACGCCCTGCCTGCTGTTCAGCCCGGCCTCGACCTCATCGATCATGGCGGGGATCTCGCGCGTCGGATCGACCAGGATGCGGCGCGGCGGGGTCCAATCCATCGTGAAGGTCAGGTCGCCCCGCCCGGTCAGGCGCAGGCCCTCACGGAACCAGCGCTCCATCCCGGCGCCGAACTGCATGACCATCAGGCCGCGCTGCCACATGCGGACAAGCCGGTCCATCTCGTTGCGGCCCATCCGCCCGGACGAGAAATTGACCCCACGCAGATCCGCCGTCAGTGCCTCATAAGTCACGCCGATCCCGGCTGCGATCGTGCGCAGGCCACGACCCATGAAATCGTCATAGCCATCGACAGAAGGCGGCTCGACCAGCTTGGCCTCGGCCCCTTCGGGTAGCTCGACGATCGCGCCCGGGGCCAGCTGTTCCAGGCCGGCCCCGGCCTGCGCCGGACGGTTTGCCCCAGGCTGATACTGCAGCATGACGGCGAGAAGGGCCGACATGCGCTGCTTGACGATCTGCGCATCCTCGTAATCCGCTAGATCGGCCAGCGCCAGCATGACGGGCGCCAGCCATGGCACGCCGCGCAGCTGACCCGGCCTGTCGAAGCGGCGGATATGGATGATGTCCGACCAGTGGACGCGGGTCGACTCCAGCGGGCGGCGATGGCGCACCGCGCCGGGATGCTCATTATAGAGATGATAGGCCTCGATCGCGCCGGTCGGCCCGTATTCGACGCCCTCGATCACCAGGTTCTCGCCATAGCTCTGAACGGTCGTGTCGAGGCAATCGACCTCGACCAGTTCGCATTGATAGGGCAGCACCAGACCGCGCCCGAAGCGGCCAGTTCGCATCCGGCGCCGGATCAGCGCCTCGCCATCGGTGAAGACCGCCGACATCGCGATCTGCTGCATTTCCAGCAGGTCGTATTCTTCCATCGCGTCCAGCGACGAGGTCAGCAGATGCTGGCGCATCAGCGCGGCGACCTCGGCCTGATGCGCCTCGTTGTCAGACCGGATCGACGGCATGATCCCGTCGCCGACGATGTTCGCTACGATCACCTCGCGCGCGCGGGCCGCATAGGCGCGGTTGCGCACCATATCGCGCGACACCTGACGCAGCCGCTCGCGCGACCCATAGGCGGCGGCGTCGGCCGAGGTGCTGGGCGCCTTCCAGTCCAAGGTTCTGCGGCTGCGGCTGGCCGCGTCGAAATGCATCAGCGCCGAGGCCTGCACCCGCGCCGCCACCCGGCGCAGCCCCGCCTCGGGCGCGAAGAAACCGATCACCCGGTCAAGAGCGTTCAGCGAGGGGCGCGCATCATCGGGCCTTCCCATCACAGCCCCCGCGACGTGACGGGATAGCTGACCCGCGCCGCGCCGCGCGGCTGGCCAGCCAGTTCGTCCTCGATCATCTGCAGCGCCTGGCGCATCTCGGCCAGTGACCGATAGCTGACCTTTTCGCCGTTGATCTCGACGGACTGGACGCCCTTCGCAATCGCCGCCTTCAATGCGGCGGCGTCGGCTGGCGTGAAAGCCATGTGCTTATCTCCTCAGATAGCCGATGCGCTTGGGCACGGATTTGGCAGCGGGCGCAGGCTGCGCGCTGTCGGGATCGCCGGGCCGCTCAAGCGGCACGGCATTGGGGTTTTCCAGCCCGGCCAGACACCAGGCGGGCGGGGCCTCCCAGTTGACCCGGTTCAGGCCCAGATACTCGGCAAGGGCGAGGCCCTGCACGCAATGGTCGAGGCTCTCGTTGCGTTTCTGGCCGGGTCGCAGCGACCAGCCCTTGTCGCCCCGCTCCTCGGCCAGCAGTTCGGCCAGATGCTCGGCATCAAGCCAATTCGGCACATGCTGCGCCCCGACCGGAGTGTCGGTGCGGCCCAAGGCCGCCCAGACCGAATCCTTCAGACGATCCACCGCCATGTTCAGCAGGCGGATGCCCCGGGCGCGCTTGCCGTTCGACGCGCGCTCGGGCGCCTCGTACCAGACGCGGTCACGCTGGTTCAGACCGTCCCGACCGATCGACAGGTAGAAGCAACCGCCCCGCCCCTCGCGGGCCTGCTTGCGCCAGAATTTCTCGGCATGATCAGCCCAGCCCTTCGGGCCGTTGAAGTCGATCACGACCCCGACCGGCTTCAGCCCCCAAGCCTGACCCTCTACCGGAAAGACCCGGTCCGGCAGATCGGCCAGCGCGTCGGCATCCTCGGCATATCGCCCGGGATCGACAGCCCGGTATCTCCCATCCTCACCCTTGGCGCGCGGCGCGTGGTCAGGCGGCTGATGGATCGCATAGCGGTCGATGATCTGCCGCTCGCCCTCGGCGCCCCAGGCCATCGCCATGACCTCGAAGCGATTGCCCTGCACGTCCACCATCACCGTGACGAAGCGCGTCCAGGACGGTGCGACACCCCGATCCCCGCTCAAGGCGTGCGCCTTCAGGCTCTCGACGCTCAGCGCGTCAGCGTCCGCGTCCCTCGGGCGGCGATACGGAATTCCGATCTCGGTATAGTGGACGCCCGAGAAATCCGTCTCGTCGCCCGTCGCTTCCAAGGTCCGGCGCGCCGATTCGTAGCGCTCGACCAGTCCTGACCACGACGCGAAGGCTGCAGCTGCCCCGTTCAGCGCATAGCTGACGAAGGGCACGCTGCGGACTGCCTCATCATCGACGCGGCAAAGCTGGCGTTCGCCCGCCTCGTTCACCACGCGGCTCTCATGCAGCCAGCCCCCGTGCCTCTGCAGCGCGCGCCGATTCAGCTCGGCCTTGTGGCGGTGCGGGATGACGCTGCCGCAATGCGGGCAGACCATCGCCGCCATTTCCCCGGCCTCGCCAGGATCGAGGTCCGGGTTGTAGTCCAGCCGGTCATAGCGCGGCTCGAAATGCCCCGCGCAATCGGGGCATTCCCAGAACCAGCGGCCCCGCGTCCCCTCGTTATAGAGGTTCACGATCCCGCCTGTCGTGGCAGGCAGCAGATGCGGGTCCAACGCCGTGGCGGGCTGGGCCTTGGCCTCGTCCACCGGAAAGGCCGGCGTGCTTTCCACCACGACGCAGCCGCGGCTCAGATAGGTCCGGATCCGCTGCAGCGCCATCCCGAAGGGGCTGGCCTCGGGCGCATCCTTGGGACCAAGCCGTTGCGGCATGTGGTCGTAATCCGTAAGCATCACCAGACGCTGCGACCGCGACGACAGCTGGTTGGCGACCGGATAGCCGATTGTGAGCCTCATCCCCTTGAACCGCTTGCGGCTGAAGGTGCTGTCATCGCGCGCCCTCCCCAGCCTTTCGACCAGCGAGGGGCTGTTGAAGATCGCCGGGTCCAGCTTTTCCTCGACCCACGCATCCGCATCGGTCTTGGTCATGTGGATCAGCTGCACCGGCCCCGGTGCGCTGGTGATCGCATGAGCCGAGACCGACAGCAGCATCTGCGACTTGCCGCATTGCGACGGCCCCACGAAGATGACCGCCTTGAACCGGCGCGACTGCGTCATGTCCTGCGGTTCGACCATGTAGGGCGTGACCGTCCGGTCGTATTGCTGCCAGCGTCCCGCCACCGGCACCCGGAGGGCCTGCTCCGCTGCCGTGGTCACCGTCACCCGGCTCGGCGGGTCCAGCAGAGGCAGGGCATCAGCGACCAGTTCCTCGGGCGTGACGAAGGGCGGCAGAGGCGGGATCCGCGACAGCGGCCCCAGACCCCGGTCCAGCATCTCGACCATCAGAGCCCCAGTTCCGTCTGCCGACCGTCCAAGGCCACCACGACACCCGGGCGCCCCAGCTTCTCCTCGATCAGCCGCCGGACCTCACCCCGCAGCTGGTCACAGCGCGCCTGCAGCTGATCGACCTGCGCGGCGGTCAGGCCGAACTGCATCTCGCAATAGTCGGGCAGCGTGTCCATTTCGGCCCCGAAGGTAACGAAGATGTCCTCGATCAGCGCCCGCATCCGGTCCGCACGCAGCAGATCGCCGCGCTGTTCCGCCACCCGGTTGCGGTGATACTCGGCCTCGGACCACTTGCGCAGGTCGTCGGCCGTCAGCTCACCCTCTTCCTCGGCCTGATCGTCGTCCAGGTTGCGGAAGGCCAGCGCCGCCTGAGCCGCCAGCTGATCGCCCCGCGCCTTCGAGGCGCGCAGCTTCTCGTCCCGATCCTGACGCCATGCCCAGCAATGGGTCAGCCGGAATTCATAGCTGACGCCGTTGGCGCCGGTGCTCTCGACCGGCATGCCCTGGCCGAGCCATTTGGTGATCGTGTTCTCGGACACGCCGAAGGCGCGCGCGAGCTGGGCACGGTTGAGGGGCGTGCCGTCATCCTCGACGCCCGCCGGAAGCGGCCAGCGCGAGACATCCAGCACGCTCCCATCGGCGAGCGTGATGGGCGACGTCATGCGATCCTCTCAAGAACAACAGCAACCCCAACCGCAGCAGGCGATTGAAATTACTGACCCAAATGTCACGGGGTGCGAATTACCCGCGTGCGATCCATGCGGGGAAGGACCCGCGAACTTTCAGGCGCCCGAGGCCAGCCGCTGGACCATCCTGTCGAGGATGCGGGCGAAGTGCTCGGGCATCCGCTCGGCATAAAGCCGTTCGGCGCCATCCTGAAACCCGAGGCGCTCGGAATAGACCGGCGCGACGGCGCTGAAGTGCAGCACCTTGCTGATCGACCCGTCCGGGTCGCGCTTCCAGATGCCGGGCGACAGCCTGGACCCCGGCTTGGGCACGAAGAAGCCCGCGCGCCGCCGGTTCCTGCGGCGCGAGGCGTCGGTCGTGTTCGCCGTGCCATCGCGCTGCGCCCTCACGCCGGACAGCGCCTGATTGCGCTCGCCCGTGGACCAGTTGCCATAGGCATCCAGCTTTGCGCCCGAGGCGGGAACAGCAGCTTGCAGCACCCCGTCATAGGCCAGCCGCGACCCGAGCAGCTTTTCCAGCCCGGTCTGGCCGCGCCGACCGCCGATCTCCTGAACCTTCAGGTAGTGACGGCTGCCGACCGATGGCCGCTCGATGACTTCCGCCTCAAGCTTGTTCGGCTTGGCGCGCCAGACCATCAAGGCATTCTTCGTGAAGCGGGTCGGGCGATCGAAGACCTGATCCATGCGAGACTGCATGTGATCCAGCACGTCCTGCGCCGTATCGTTCAAAGACCAGGCTGCCGCGCGGCGCACGTCCTTCTCGGCCAGCTGGCGGATGTTTCGCTTCACCTGTTCGTCTTCGAAGGACAGTTTCAGCATGACGCTACCCCTCGGAACGACGAACGCCCGCGAGGGATGATCCCTGCGGGCGCACGTCTGGATAATAACGATTCTCCTGCCACAGAGCGACGTAAGCGGTCAAGAGGTTTTTTCAGCCCCGATATCCGATCATCGCATCCAGCGAGGCGCTCAATGCCTCCATAGCCGCACGGCAGTTCCGACCACTATCCGACCACCGGAACGTCTTCAGCGCCTGCTTGATGCTCAGCCCTTTCAGGCAGACCGCATCGACCAGATCGCGGCGCGTGAAGATTTCCGGCGCGCGCTCGCCTGGCGCAAGGTCGCGGTGACGCTGCGAGGGACGGATGCGCCGCAGCACCATGACCGGGCCAACGCCCAGCCTCCGACGCATCGCCTCCAGCTCACGGGAAAAGGCCAAGCGGCGGTCCATCCAGTCGCGCGCATCCGGCCCGCCGCACGACGCTTCCAGGCTGGACAGCTTCGTGCCATCCGAAGCCAGCAGCTCGACCAGATCGCGGTAGCGCCGCCCGATCGAGATCTGGCCGTGGGTCAGGGGCGACGGCTGCTTGCGACGGGCAGCGGCGGCCAGCATCGCGTCAAACGCATCGGCCTGCCGGATCGCCGCGCGGCCGCCATAGCCGCGATGGACGGCCTCCACCCTGTCGCCCACGGGCAGAAGCTCAAGATTGCGGACCAGCACGAAGCCGCCGCGCGCAGGCGCTGGCGCGATATCCGGCCCGCATGCAGCCGGTACGGCTACAGCGGACCTCACGGCTTCAAGTCGGGCCGCAACGGCCATGGACATCAGTTCAACCTTGGTGGCCTTGGCGTTGATCAACATATTGCGTCCCTTTTCCTTCATCCTACTATCCGTTGCTTTTCTTGTGCAAAGATTGGGCTTGGTGGGCTTAGTGAGAGGTTGAGAGGGCTTGAAAACCAAGGTGGGCTTAGTGGGTCCGATGTAATCAAATCATGGGCTTATCCTGACAATTTGGGCCGGACGGGCCTGACGGGCTTGAAATATCCACCTATGCATGAGGCAATTTTCCCCCTGACCCCGCTGATTACACGCGCGCGCATGGGTCAGAATTTCAGGCCCGTCAGGCCCGTCCGGCCCAAAATCAGCCTCTAAGCATCTGAAACCATTGAACCGGCATCCCCCTGACCCCTCTGTCAGTCGCGCCCAACCGCTCGCCCCGCTAAGCCCGTCCGGCCCACGCGCCACGGCGATAGCCAGACATGCGCGACGGGCCCGAAGGCCCGCCTGGTCGAAGATCATGATAATGGGGTGCGGGGTCATCGCGTCCATAAGCCGCTCCAGCTCGGCGCGCTGTCCTTTGCCGTGCCCTCTCGCATCCGGCGCCCGAACTCGTCGGTCAGCCTGATCCCGCGATAGCCCGTAACGCCCGACTTTCCGGCCGCAAAGGTCTTCTGCGTCTCAGGGTGCCGCCAGGTGTCGGCCTTGGCCTTCAGGCGGTTCGACACCGTCCTACTGCCCCATCGCGTCTCGCCACGCTCCTCGATCCAGTAGTTGAAGGCCTCCATCAGCTCGCGGGCTGTCATGAAGTCGCCCTCATAGCCGGTGACCAGCGTGGCATCAGCCAGGAAGGTGCCGATCGGGTCACTATCCTTGCGATAGTCCTCGGTCGCGGCCAGCACCTCGTCGGGCTCCTGCAGGCCGCCATCGAGGAAGTCGAGCAGCCCCTGAACCATCCAGTTGAGGATGCCCGACCGCTCCTCCCAGAGCATGGCGTCCATGTCCTTCTTGGGGATGCGCTTGGCCTCCGGTATCTGCACCGGGAACTTGACCAGCATCACCCGCCGCCAGATACCGTCATCGCCGCCGCGGATCTCGGGCAGGTGGTTGCCGCTGATCGTCAGCTTGAAATAGGGCTGCACGACGATCATCCCCGAGAAGAGATCGCGGATCATCATCGGCTCGCCCCCGGTCAGCGCCTTGACGAACGCCTCCTGCAGGCGCTCGCCGTCTTCTGGTTCGGATGTCCGAACGCTGCGGGCGCCGATCAGCGGGATCAGGTCCGGCTGCGCGGCCTCGCCGGACTTCTTGTTCTTGCCGGTCAGGCTTTCGATCTTCGCGGTGGCGGAATAGTCGCCCATGATCCGCGAGATAACGTCCACCAGGACCGACTTTCCGTTCGCGCCCGCGCCGTGGAAGAAGGCCAGCTTCTGGATCGGGATGCCGCTCATCGACAGGCCGAACCAGCGCTGCAGGAACTGCCGAACCTCGATATTCGGCTGGATGGTTCGCAGGAACTCGTCGAAGCGCGGACATTTGGCCTCGGGGTCGTATTCGACCGGCATCAGCTTGCTCAGCATCTGGTCGCGGTCATGTGGCAGCAGATGGACCTCGGGCATCGCGGATGCGCCCGAAACGGGGTCCGGGGTCACGCTGAACTTCAGCACGCCCGAAAGGGTGTTCGCGACCAGATCGTCCTGGTCGAGGTCATCGACCGTGATCGACTTCATGACCGAGGCCTCGTTGACCATGTTGGTCATCGGCCCCGAATTGCCTGCGTTCTTGGCATGGGTGACGATGCGGCCGATCGAGGTGCGATAGCCCTTCAACTTGCTCTCGATCCCGCGCAGACGGCCATCGATCGTGCCCAACTCGCTCAGCAGTGACTCGTCGGCAGCATATCCGGCCGTGCCCTCGATCTCGGCGCGCCGCTTCACCAGCTGGTATTCCTCTTCCAGCAGCTTTCGCTCCCGGGGCGAGGGCACCATGAAGTCGATCTCCTGCTTGATCAGCTCGGACATCTGCTGGGCCAGCTTGCGGATCGTGGGCGACAGCCCCTTGCTGATCTCGGCATCCTTGCGCCACCGGCGTCCATCCCAGATGTGCCAGCCGACCTGCGAAACGTGGCGAACGTCATCCCCGAAATGGATCACGAACCGCTTGGCGTTGCCGATGTCGTTCAACGGCTGCGCTGCGGCCAGGGCGATAGGATTCGGTGACTCATCATCGCCCGCACCATCCTCGGGCAGCGGCGGGGGTGGGAAATAGCCCTCGGGATAGCTGTCCGCCGGATCCTCGTCTGCGACATCCTGCGGCAGCTCGATCCCCTCGGGCAGATCGACCTCTTCGGGCGCGGCCATGGCGGCGCGTGCCTTCTCGATTCCGTCGTCGTTCATTCGTCCCCCTCCCGCTGTGTGACGTCTGTCGCGCCCATCAGCAGGTCGTTCATGTCGATGCCCTCGCCCGGATGGACGATGGCGGCGGTCAGGCCGGGCCGCAGCGCCATGGCGCGGCGCAGGCCGGACAGCAACTTGGCGCGGGTCAGCTTCGGCTCGCTGTCGCCGTCCTGGACGAAGACCAGGCGCTTGACCCATTGCGGCGGCACGAATGCGTCCCGATCGGTCAGGTCGGGCAGGCCCGCATACTTCAGGCCCGGACCGAGGCGGCGCGCGCCGGCCATGTTGCCCAGATCGACTCCGGCCCAGAAAGCGGCGCCCTCAAGCTGTCCGTCGCGCGCGACCATGGCCGACAGAGTCGTCTCGATCCCCTCGGCCATCACCATCGCCTCGGCATCGCGCGGCGTGTGGATGCGGATCGCCCCGCCCTTCTTGGATCCATAGACCTTCTTGGCCGCGACCGTCTCACCAGCCTTGAACGGGTGCGGAATCACGACCTTGCCCTTGGGCTGGCCAAGGTCGATCCATGTCCGGTGAACGCCGGTCAGCGCGCCCGAGGCATCGCTGATCGCGGCCAGCATGGCCGGGCCCTCATGGACGGTGACGAATTCGCCGCGGCGGTTGTCATCCGGCACGACCAGGCGTGCGGATGGCTCGAAGCGGAAACAGCCCGGCATCTGAGCGCTGTCGCGCAGGATGATCCCGCGCCGGGCAAGATAATCCACGACCGGCGTCCGGGTGGCAGGCTCTGCCCGGGACCATATCTGGCGGGCCAGCGCGATCGCGTCCTGCCTGCGACGCTCGGCCTCGGCCTCACGCTGACGGCGGTGCTGATCGGCCCGGCGCCGCTGCTCGGCGCGCTGCTGCGGTGTCAGGTTCTGACGCGGCCCGACCAGCCATTCCAGCGCGGCCGGGAAATCCAGACCCAGCACCAGCTTCACCAGCGCGATCTGGTCCCCCTTGGCATCGCAGCGGCGGCACAGGAACACGCCCTTGCGCAGGCTGACTCCGAATCGATCCTTGCCGCCGCAGCCAGGGCATGGCCCGACCAACTCGTCGCCAGTGCGGATCAGCGACGGGATCGCCAGCCGATCAACCAGCTCTGCCATCGGCACCCGATGCGCCAGCTCAACCCGGCCATCATCACGCATGGCGGTCGTCCTTGTTGGTCAGGCGCTTGTATTCGTCGCGAGGCAACCGCACGGCGGAGACAACCTGCGCGGGGCCGATTTCCATGCCCGCCAATGCCGCCAGAAAGCGGGCGTCACGAGATCGAAAGTAGCGGCTGGCAGAGTGCAGCACGCCTTCCGGATTTCCACGCCTACGGCCCAGTTCCTTGTTGAACTGGGCGTTGAAATCGTCCAGCACCGCCAGCAGGACCGAGGCGAACAGCTTGCGACACCGCGCCGCGTCGATGTCCATCACGACCGCGCCTCGCGGCTGACTTCGCGGATTGCCGCGATCACCTGGTCGATGGGATCGACTTGGCGCGCCACCGGCCGGCGGATCGGCAGGGTCTTCGGCGCGGTTTCGTCCACAAGCGCGGGCGGCGTCTCGAATGGCGGCTCGGCCAAGGTCACGGCGACCTTGTAGCGCTTGGCCTCCCAAGGCTTGACAGGAACCAGCTTGTCGCGGCTGCGGGGCCTGGGCTTCTCGACCGTCATTTCACCCCCCGAGCGGCATCCCAATGAGCGCCCAGGGCGGCGCGGTCGAAATCGGCCAGCGCGCGGGCGATGTGATGAGCGGTGCCCCGATGCAGGGCCTCGTCAGGATGGACATGGCGCGCAGCAGCGACCAGATCGGCCATCAACCCTTCGCGGCTGGCGCGCTCGGCTGCGACGGCCACGATCCCGGCGACCAGCCGGTGATCATCGGGTCGCGGCACGATCGGCGGGCGGGCCAGCAGGCCCAGACCATGGATCACGCAACGGTCGTAATGGGTCAGCTTCATGGATCAGCCCTCGATATCAACCCGCGCGACGGGCTGCGGCCAGCAGGATCGCTCGACCGCGCGGAACAGGCTCTCGCCTGCCTTGGTCAAAAGTTCCGGGTTGCGGCGGGACAGCGGGAACAGGTCGGCAAAGTGCCGGACCTCGACGGCCAGCGGATCGGCCTGATCAAAGCTGTCTCCGACCGCGATCACAGCCAAAGCCAGCGCCTCGGGATCCGGCTCGCCCAACTTGGCGCGCATCGCCAAACCCAAGGCGATCATGCGCGCGGCGATGCGGTTGCGATATGCCATCGGGGTCCTTGATCTGATTCAGCGCTGAAAGGGTGCGCGGGGGTGGACATGGAAAGGGACGCGGCAGCGATGGGACGCCGCCGCGTCAGTTGCCGGGCCGAAGCAGAACAGGCACCGGGAAAGCTGCCCTGCTGCCGCGAGGCAGCTCTCGGCCGGGCCAGCCGCAGGTTCCGTGATCGCGCACCAGTCCGCAGACCCGAGGGCGGACGCAATCACGGCTTGAGCGGGTTTAAGGTGGACCCCGGCCGGGACTTGATACCTGGCCGCCACTCCCGCCCTCGGGTGTCCTGAGAACCCGGTCTGCATGTCACCCCATGATCTCGCCGTAGCGCGGCAGGGTGCGCACCGCATGGGCGACGTGATGGCCATAGGGCGCATTCGCACCATCGAACCAGTTGCAGGCCGCCTGGAAGGTCACGCCGAAATGCACGGCGCAGGCCTCGCGACTGGCAAAGCTGGCGATCATCAGCAGCGACCACTGCCGCAGAAATGCCTCGCGATCCGATCCGATACGGCCATGCGCGCGGCGAGCCGCAGCGCGGCCCCGGCCCCGGCCGTCAAACGGATTGGCCAAGGACGTAGGACGGGACATTGGACCGCAAAGCAGGTCAGGCTGCGTCGGTGCAGTCAGAGGATGGGTCATCATGGGTTACCTCAGGGTTGGAGTTGGATGGCGTGGGCCAGTTGGCGTCAAACCACGCCATGGCGGCGTTGAAACGCCGCACAGTGATGTCGCCGCCTCGCCTCAAGGCGCCGAGCTTCTTGGTGTCTCCGAAAACACGATGAGACACGGTCGTGTCCTCGTTGATCCCGGTCGCTGCCTTGTAGGCATCTGCACGTTCAATGAGTGTTGCGGTGTCGATCATGCGCCAGTTGTGCGGTTAAAAAACCGCAATGTCAACGGTAATCTAACCGCTGCCGTCGCCCTAGTGGGTGCGGTAACATGCCCCGCATGGACATGGACGCCGTGATCAACCGCATTGCCGAGAGAATCGCCGAACTGAAGGCCGCCGGACGTAAGGTCAGCGAGCGATCTATCTCGGTTGAGGCGACAGGCTCGCCGGACACGATCCGCAACTGGCGGCGATCGTTACAGAGCGGGCGCGAATCAGGGGCGACGACGGTAAAACTCCAGCAAGTGGCAAAGGCCTTGGGCGTAACACCTGAATGGCTTATGGTTGGCGGGACGAACGACGATCGAGCGCTGGCCATAGCGGAGATTGTGGCCCTTCTTCGAGAGCTAGAACCTGAAGAGATCGAGATGCTGCGAGCTGCCGCAGAAGGCGTTCGCGCTCGGCGCCACAAGGCAAACTCGTAAGGCGCTTCAATTCCGAAAGGACATGGCCTGCAGCGTCCATCCGACCCCCTCAATTGCGAACATTAAAAGAACATTTGCCGTGATATTCAGCCGCGCCGCAAGACGTTTTCATAAACGGCACGGCTTCACCGATGCAGCTATGCGGTTAATATACCGTATTTCATCTTGACAGCGGTTTTATTACCGCGCACCTTGCCTTTCATCGCTTACCGATGGAGGTTCCCATGCACTCCCCCGAACAGAGGCACGTTCTGCGGATTCGCCAGCAAGCCCGCGCGCTGCTGACCGACCCGCAGCTTGCCGCTCGTGCCAGCGCCCAGACCCGCCGCTTTGCCTGGTATATCGAGGCCAGCGCGCGCGGTGCAGCACCCCGCCAGACGCACCGCCCCGCCAACACCGCCGGCAGGCCGCACCAATGACCGGCCATCATCCTTTCAGCGGCAAGCCTCTGCCGCGCGCCCGGCCATTCTCGCGCCCCCTGTCCGAGGCCGAGGCCGAAACCGTCATCCGCAACATTGACCAAGGATGGGATGCCGCCACGCTGGCCGAGGCGCGCGATGTCCAGATCGCAGCGCAGCGGCGCGCCATGGATCACCTGCGCCACGACTGGATCGCCGAGGCCAGCAACCAGCCCCACGCGCCGGTCGGCGACTGCCGCAGCGAAGGCCCGGCCAGGATGACCGCCGCCAAGGCGTTGTTCGTCATCCTGCTCTGCCTGATCGCAGGCGGCTTGGGACTGTTGGGCGCCCACATGGTCGCATTGCTGCTCTGGGGGCCGACATGACGCAAATTGTTCCCGGCCCGATGAACACCAGTAATGCCACTGCTGTCGATGCTTATGAGCTGGACGATAGCGGCAATCTTGAGCGAGTCGTCTGTCTTGCCATCGGCGATATCGAGGGGGCGCATACCAATCTGCGTGCCATGGTCGAGATGACGCCCAGTGGCGCGCGAGAATTGGCCTTCGAACTGATCGACGCCGCCGATCTGGCCGAGGGCGAATGTCACCTGCGGCGTGTCACCGCGCGGGCGGTGCTGTCATGAGGTCGCAGATCGAATATCGGGGCGCGTCGATCATGCTCACCGACATGCCCGGGCCGCTCTTTGCCTGGACGCATGACGCGACGGATGGCCACGGCACCGCGGCGACCCTGTTGCAGGCCAAGATCCAGATCGACGCGCATCTGCGCCGCGTGACACCCCCACCCCTGCCCTTGCCCGGCACCACCCTCAGAGGTCTGGACTGCCCCGCCCACAACCCGCGTGCCGATGCGGCGCGCGAGGCGCTCGACACCCTGGGTGACATTTGCCGCACCGCGCGGCCCGACGCCAGCAAGGTGACGCGATGACGATGATCGAAAAGCATCCCTGCCCGATGGTCCTGCATATCGGGCGCAGCACGATCCAGCACACCCACCCGGACCTGCTGAAACCGGCAGCGATCCGGGCAGCGCTGATCGCCAGCCGCGCCGGGCCGGCCGATCAGGACGCGACCAGCCCGGCGCGGCTGGCGATGCCCTACATCGAGGCGCCACGCGATGGCGAGATGGAGATCGTCACGCAGCAAGGCCGTCAGATCTACAGGCCGGGCGACGCCGCCGCCCGCAACATGCTGGCCAGCGCCCGCGCCATGACCTCGGAGGGCGTGACATGACCAGCCATTTCCGCCGCATCGACATCGAGGGGATGCAGCCCTGCGAACTGGCCTCGCAACCTGCGCCCCAAGTCATGTGGGTCGAGATCGACCAGCTTCTGATCGACGACCGCTATCAGCGGCCTCTGAATGCGGGCAACCGCGCCGCGATCCGCCGGATCGCCGCAGATTTCAGATGGTCGCGCTTCACGCCGGTGATCGTCGCCCCGGCCGAGGGCGGGGGCTATGCGCTCATCGACGGCCAGCATCGCGCCCATGCGGCGGCCCTGGTCGGGATCAAGTCGATCCCCGCCATGGTCGCGCTGGTCGCACCCGAGGAACAGGCGCAGGCGTTCATCGACATTAACACACGCCAGATCCGCGTGACCGGGCACCAGATCTACCGCGCGGCTCTGACCGCAGGCGAATACTGGGCGCAGGCCTGTCATGACGCTGTCGCCGAGGCCGGCTGCCGCCTGATGACCAGCAAGTATAGCCTCAGCGCCCGCAAGCCCGGCCAGGTCTTCGCCATCGGGACGATCCGGGGGCTCATCGAGGCCCGGCAGAACGCGGCGGTGACGGCAGGGCTCAAGGCGATGCTGGACTACGACCCCGACTCGGTCGTCAATTTCAATGATGCCCTGCTGACGCCGTGGCTCAAGGCGGCAGCCGAGACCGGCGCCCGCGCCGATGTGCTGCTTGAGGCGTTGCGCGCCCGCCGCCCCTGGCTGGTGATCGATGCCGCCGACCGCATGGCCGAGAACGACCGAACGCCCAAAGCGACCGCCCGCCGGGATTTCTTCGTCGCTGCGATCCGGGAAAGGCAAGCCAATGGATGAGCAAAAGGCCAAAGTTCTCTATCGCTACTACGACGACAACGGCCTGTTGCTATACATCGGCATCAGCGAGCGTTTTGATGCACGTGTACGCCAGCATGAGAACAAGCCCTGGATTCACCAAGCAAAGAAAATTGTTCTCGAACAACATCCAGATCGCAGCGCCCTGCTTCAGGCTGAGAAGCTCGCAATCCTGCGCGAAAGACCGCTATTCAACGTTCATCACAACACGCGCATCCGTCCGGCCAAATCGCTTCCAAAGGTCGTGCGACTTGGCACGATTTATGTTTCTGCGGTAGATCAGTCGGATCGCGCGCGCGAGATGCTGGAGAACAGGATCTGGCACCTAACGAACTTCGTCCGACTGATGGGCTACTACTTTTATCAGTCGCCGTTTCGCCCGCAGAAGTATCGGTCAAGTCAGATAGCTGCCATCTCTAACGCACGAGAAGTATCGTCTTTGACAGGCGTCTCCTTTCGGGACATCTGCTTGGCTGTGGGGCTCGACTGGGAGTTTCGTCGCACCTATGCGGCGATCCGGGACTGGCGCTCTCAGCAAAGCGATGAGGGTTGCACATGCGCATCCTGATCGCCTGCGAGACCTCGGGCGTGATGCGGCGCGCCTTCGCCGCGCGCGGGCATGACGTATGGTCCTGCGACCTGCTGCCGGCCGAGGATGGCAGCAACCGCCACATCCGGGGCGACGTGCGCGACATCTTGGCCGATGGCTGGGACATGATGGCGTTGATGCACCCGCCCTGCACGCGCCTCTGTCGCTCTGGGCGTCGCTGGATGTCCGGCCCCGGCAAGTGGACGCCGCCCAAGCAGCTGCCGCGCGGGCGCAGCTGGGCCGACCTGCGCGCCGAGTTCGAGGACGGCGTGGATTTGTTCATCGCCTGCTGGCGCGCCCCGATCGAGCGCGTGGCGATCGAGAACCCCGAGATGAACGATCTCGCCTGCGACCGGATGCCCGCCGACCTGCCCGTGCCGCAGATTGTCCAGCCGTTCTGGTTCGGTGAGCCTGCATACAAGGCGACCGGCTTCTACCTGCGCGGCCTGCCGCCGCTGGTCGAGACAAACCGCCTGCCCGAGCCCGCGCGGGGCAGCGACGAATGGAAGGCCTGGAGCGCGATCCACCGCGCCCCGCCCGGCCCGGACCGCTGGAGGATCCGCAGCCGCACCTTCAGGGGCGTGGCCGAGGCCTGCGCCGAACAATGGGGCGGCCATGCCGCCGAAGCAATGGAGATGACGAAATGACCGACCCGCGCAGCACACTGAAAGACCACATCACCGCCCTCATCGAAGGCATCCGGCACCTCAGCGTCGATGATGCCGCCGACCTGCTGGCCGAGGTCGCCGACGATCTGGCAGAGGATCAGAGCGAGGACATGATCAACGGGGCGATCCTGGACGGCATCCGATGGGGATACGCCGCAGCCGTGAGCGTCGAGATGGGCGGCGGGGCGATGCTGCGCGCGATCCTGCCCGGCGGCTGCGGCATCACCCACGAGTGGGCAGATCACGCCGTGGCTCAGCCCCAGATCCGGGCCGCGTTGGAAGGTCTGCATCATGCGCGGGTCAGCGCGAACAATGTGGGGGATGAATGTTGACCGACCAAGACATGGAGCGCATCCTGAACGAGGCCTTCGCGGCCGTCTGGCGCAAGCGGGGCGACAAGTGACCGCCCTGCAGCAGTTCCACGCCCTGAGGCCCTTCGGCGGCTTCGACATGATCATGGCGGACCCGCCCTGGTCCTACGAAATGCGGTCCGAGAAGGGGCATTCGCCGAGGCCGAGCGCCTGATGCCCACCGCCCGCCGGATCGAGGTCTTCAGCCGCCAGCGCCGCCCCGGCTGGTCGAACTGGGGCAATGAGGCCGAGAAATTCGAGGAGACGAGCTGATGCCACGAGGCGCGAGCTTTACCGAGGCGCAGGTCAAGCGGGCAATCCGCGCCGCGCGGGAAATCGACCCGAGGCTGATTGTGGAGTTGACCCGCGACGGCATTATCCGGATCCTTCCGCCGGCCAAGTCACAGGCCCCACAGAGCGAGGTCGATAGCTGGTTCGATGGTCAGGGTTAACCTAAAGGGCATTCACCGCGTCCGCATGAAGCTCGCGGACGGATCTGCGCGCGAATACCACTATGCATGGAGAGGGAAGGGGGCTCCCAAGTTCTGGGACAGCGCCAGTGGCATCCCTATGGGCGGCGCCGAGTATCTGGAGGCTCTGGCGGCAGCCCGCCCGAAAGCCCAGGCCGCAAAGGGGAAGTTCCGCGAAGCGATCATCGCATTTCTGGACAGCGCGGATTTCACCACGTTGGCGCCCCGCACGCAGGCCGACATGCGCAAATCGATGTATCATCCGACCTCGGGCATTGATGCCAAGTTCGGCGGCGCGCCCATGGCAGCGATGAACGATCCACGCATCCGGACCGAGGCGCTGAAATGGCGGGACGGCATAGGTGGCAAGGTCGGCGACGACCGCATCCGGCATCTGCAGCGAATCGTCAGGTTCGCCCTTGATCGCCGCATGATCCAGCAGAACCAGCTGCGCGACATCCGTTCGGTCTATCGATCGAACCGCGCCGAGATCTTCTGGCTTCCTGACGAGATCGAGGCCTTCCACAAGGGGGCGCCCGCCCACGTCTCGCGCATCCTCGCCATTGCGCTAGAGACGGGGCTGCGGCCCGGCGATCTGGCATTGCTGTCCCGCGAACACATCCACCGCACCCCTCACGGCCGGCGGATCGTGATCTGGACGCAGAAGCGCAAACGGCTGGCGTCGATCCCGGTCACCGACCGGATGGCAGCGCTGATCGACGCCACGCCCGCCGATCAGGCGCGGCTCATCGTGAACAAGCGCGGCAGTCCGTACCAGCACGAAAACTACCTTGGGGACGCCGTCAGCCAGTGGCGTGACACCCTGAAGCTGCGGCGCGAGCTGAGGCTGTATGATGCTCGCGGGACCGCGGCGACCCGGCTGCTTGAGGCGGGGGCCGAGCTGAAGGAGATCGCCACCCATATGGGCTGGTCCCTCAAGCATGCTTCGGAGGTCATCGAGCGCTATGTGGCCCTGTCGCCCGCCATGTCCGACAGCCTCGCCGAGAAGCTGCGGAAGGCCGAAAAGCGAACGTCTCTGTAAAATGACCTGTAAAACGGAGACTAGGGAAGACCCCTAAGCCATGGTCGGGGCGAGAGGATTCGAACCTCCGGCCTACGGTACCCAAAACCGTCGCGCTACCAGGCTGCGCTACGCCCCGACGCGTGCCGCATACCCCATCGACCGGCCCGAGAAAAGCGCAAAGAGCCATTCAGCGGCTACAAGCTTCGCGCGCGCCAGAAGTGCGCGAAGTTCGGGACGGCATGAACCCGCAATCCGTGCCCGCCCAAGCGCCGCTTGGATCGCCTTGACGCTTGGCAGACTGTCGCGGGCAATGGCGCGCGTGATCGTGTGCACACCAATCTCGGAACAGGGTCAGAGAACCGCCCCGCGATCAGGCACCGTCTCGCCCGGATGGCCGCGAGGATCGTGGGGCCGAGGCGGGTGAGATAGTCGTCCAGATGCGCGCGAGAGCCCGATCAAAACCAGGCTCTTTTCAGAACGCGTGCAGGCGAAGGCGTTGTCAACGCTTCGCAGCGACTTCTGGTGATCTCGTCGGCCGTGTTCGCCAGCCGCACGACGGTCCGGTTCCGCCCATCAATCAGGGGATCGCGCCCGATCGGACTCAGCCGGTTGAGCCTGCCGAGGTTCAACACAACGCGAATGCAGACCTTTCCCTGCGCGTCGCGATGGCCCTCGACGGGTTGGATGTGGCTGCGGCCGCCCGATGTCTTGATGCGCCTGCGGATTGGCGAATGATGCAGCTTCTGCTGACCGCCGCGCAAGCCCGAAAACCGGCAGACATGCCGCAACAAGATAACGCTGAAACCGTCGCCTTGACGCCTCCGTGCCGCTGAAGATCATCAGGCCGCCCGCGCGGAGGAAGGCCAATTCCCGCCTGTCTCGGTCGAACGTCCATGGGTGATACCGACCTGCTTTCCATCTTCATGATGGGCTGCTGCACGATGCCGGCATCGCGCAGACACATACCGCCGCTATGTCATCGACGCGAACCGGGGCAGACCACGACCGGGTTGCTTTCGCTGACCGCCGCTCTCTTGGGGATGGGGATTGGAGTCATCTGCGTCGCGACATGGCCAAGGATCCGCATGAGCTGGCCGTCGATGACAGCAGCGGCTGCGCCGCCCGCACATGGGAGGAGTTCGAGCCAACCTGCCACAGCCTGCACGCGGCGCCGGAGGACCAGGCCCCATCGGGCAAGATGGCAGTATTTCGGCGAACTCGAAACCTGGCGACTGGCCATTCATGGCCAGTCGGTGGCGGGCATCATGCTCCATACAAGCCCCGGGGCATCTTTCTGGGCACAGACGAGAATCCCGCCCAAACCGGACGATAGCATTGAGCCGCAATCCGCGCGGATGCCGGATCCCGCGACAGGATGGTCGGCAAGATGGGGCAAAGCGGCCCCACCCGCGATCAAGACCGGCGTGTTCTGGCGCTGTTTCGGCCGCCCGGTCGCTCCGAAGCGACTGATGGCCGCCATGTCCCATGGCCTCTCGAACCGCCTTCCGAAAGGGCCGAACAAACAAAGATCAATATTTGCTTTGCCGCTCGCAGACATGATACCAAATGATGAGTAAACGGCCAGATACCTGCGCTGACTCAAGGGGGTGATGCAATGGCTGGCGAGAGGGCGATCAGAACCAGACCCGAACGATCCGGACGTTTCATGCGGGCCCTCGGTGCGGCCCTGATGGCGCGGCGCAGCCTGCGTTACGAGATCACGTTCGCCCTGTCAGCCATCGCGATCTCCACCTGGCTGCGACACGCTCTGGACACTATCTTGCCACCCGGCTTTCCTTTCCTGACCTTCTTTCCGGCAGCGATGCTGACGCTGGTCCTGTCATCGTTGCGTTCGGGCATCGTGGTGGGCGTCGTTTGCGGCGTAATCGCGCTACATTCCTTCATCGAGCCAGTGGGCAGACTGACGCTCGACCCCGGTTCGATGCTGGCCCTCGGCTTCTACACGCTGATCATTGGGACCGATGTCGTCTTCATCACCGCAGCCCGGCGCGCCTTGTGGCAGCGCATGCGGGCCGAGGCGCGGGCCAGCCATCTGGCCCATGCCCGAAGCCTGATGTTCTCGGAACTTCAGCATCGCATCTCGAACAACCTCTCGACGGTCGCGGCGCTCCTCAGGCTGCAGAGCCAGCAGATCGCCGACGAGACGGCGCGACATGCCCTGATGGCGGCGCAATCGCGCATCCGGTCGATCTCGTTGCTGCAGCGCCGCCTGCACGCGCCCGACATGCAGGATCTGGACGCCGCCGATTACCTGCGCGACGTTCTGTCCGACGTGGTCGAGGTCGCGGGTGCGGGCGACGTGAAACTGGATTTCAGCGCAGACAGCCTGCCTTTGCCCCATGATAGCGCCGTGCCTCTGGGTCTGATCGCCAGCGAGCTTGTGATGAACGCGATCGAGCACGGGGCGGCCGATGGCCGCGTGAACCACGTCACCGCGCGTCTCAAGGTGGACGGCCCGGCGGGCCAGGGCCGCACCGCCGCCACGCTGGAAATCCGCGACCGCGGCCCTGGCCTGCCCGAGGGCTTCGCGCTGGAACGCTCGGACAGCCTGGGCCTCATCGTGGCACGTCAGTTCGCAACGGCGCTGAACGGCGAATTGTCGCTGAACCGTCACCCTCAGGGCGGCACGGTCGCCCGATTGGGTTTTGCGGTCTCTCCCCCGCAGGACAGCCTCGCCGCATGATCAAGGGGCGCTTGCAGGCACCCCCCTTTCATTTCAGAAATCCCAGTCCTCGTCCTGGGTCGCGACGGTCTTGCCGATCACATAGGACGAACCCGACCCCGAGAAGAAGTCAT
This sequence comes from Paracoccus bogoriensis, assembly GCF_019431455.1. Taxonomy (GTDB): domain Bacteria; phylum Pseudomonadota; class Alphaproteobacteria; order Rhodobacterales; family Rhodobacteraceae; genus Paracoccus; species Paracoccus bogoriensis. Next base: position 15,929 of record NZ_JAHYSR010000022.1, on the reverse strand, counting down.
GATTCTCGCTGTCCGGCGACAGGGCGGCCAGAATCGCGGGGTTCACCTCGCAGGCGGCCGGCGGGAAAAGCGCCTCATAGCCCAGGTTCTGCAGCGCCTTGTTGGCGTTGTAATGCAGGAAGGCCTTCACATCTTCGGTCAGGCCGATTCCGTCATAAAGCTGCTCGGTATAGCGGCTCTCGACCTCGTAAAGATCGAATATCAGCGAAAAGGCAAAATCCTTCAGCGCGGCCCGCTCGGCCTCGGTCAGCCGCTCCAGCCCACGCTGAAACTTGTAGCCGACATAATAACCATGCACCGCCTCGTCGCGGATGATCAGGCGGATCAGGTCGGCGGTGTTCGTCAGCTTCGCCCGGCTCGACCAATACATCGGCAGGTAGAAGCCCGAATAGAACATGAAGCTTTCCAGAAAGACGCTGGCAATCTTGCGCTTCAGCGGATCGGCCCCGGCCTGATACTCCTCCAGGATCAGCCGCGCTTTCTGCTGCAGATGCGGGTTCTCCTCGGACCAGCGGAAGGCGTCATCGACTTCGGGCGTCAGGCAGAGTGTCGAGAAAATCGACGAATAGGACCGCGCATGGACTGCCTCCATGAAGGCGATGTTGGACAGGACCGCCTCTTCATGCGGCGTGATCGCATCGGCCATCAGCGCAGGCGCACCGATACTGCTCTGGATCGTGTCCAGCATCGTCAGCCCGGTAAAGACGCGAATGGTCAGCTCGCGCTCCGCCGGCCGCAGCGTTGCCCAGGACTGCACATCATTCGACAGCGGCACCTTCTCGGGCAGCCAGAAATTCACCGTCAGCCGATTCCAGACCTCCAGGTCCTTATCGTCCTCCAGCCGGTTCCAGTTGATCGCGCGCGCCGCGCCCGTCACCATGTCACGCATCGCCCAAGCCTCTTCTCCGTTGTCCAAATACCCCACGGGGGTCCGGGGGTGTGAAACCCCCGGTCCGACGCCCCCTCACAGCGAGCAGCTGACGCAGCCCTGCACCTCGGTCCCCTCCAGCGCGGCCTGACGCAGTCGGACATAGTAGATTGTCTTGATCCCCGACTTCCACGCCTTGATCTGCGCCCGGTTGATGTCGCGCGTCGTCGCCCCGGCCGGAAAGAACAACGTCAGCGACAGGCCCTGGTCCACATGCTCGGTTGCCGCCGCATAAATGTCGATGATCGCATCCGGCCCGATCTCGTAGGCGTCGCGGTAATATTCCAGGTTCTCGTTCGACATGAAGGGCGCCGGGTAATAGACGCGGCCGATCTTGCCTTCCTTGCGGATCTCGATCTTCGAGACGATCGGGTGGATCGAGCTGGTCGAGTTGTTGATATAGCTGATCGAGCCGGTCGGCGGCACCGCCTGAAGGTTGCGGTTGTAAAGCCCGTCCCTCATCACCGCCTCGCGCAGCGCCGCCCAATCCTCGCGGGTCGGCAGTGCGATCCCCTGGAACAGGCGCACGACCTCAGGCCGCTCGGGCAGCCAGTCGCGGGTCACATATTTCTCGAAGAATGACCCGTCCGCATAGCGCGACTTGTCGAAGTCCTTGAAGGTCTTCCCCTTCTCGCGCGCCAGCGCATTCGAGGTGCGGATCGCGTGATAGGTGATTGCCGCGAAATAGACGCTGGTGAACTCGACCGCCTCGGGGCTGTCATAGTGGATCCGCTCGCGCGCCAGGAACCCGTGCAGGTTCATCTGGCCCAGTCCCACGGCATGGGCCTCGTCATTGCCGCGCCGGATCGAGGGCACCGCGTCGATGGCCGACATTTCGCTGACCGCCGTCAGCGCGCGGATCGCGGTTTCGACCGTCGCGCCGAAATCCGGTCCGTCCATGGTCTGCGCGATGTTCAGGCTGCCGAGGTTGCACGATATGTCCGTGCCCAGTTTGGCATAGCTCAGATCCTCGTTGAACTCGGAGGCCTCGGCCACCTGCAGGATCTCGCTGCACAGGTTCGACATGGTGATCCGCCCCGCGATGGGGTTGGCGCGGTTCACCGTGTCCTCGAACATGATATAGGGATAGCCCGATTCGAACTGGATCTCGGCCAGGGTCTGGAAGAAGGCGCGCGCGTTGATCTTCTTCTTCCTGATGCGCTTGTCCTCGACCATCTCGTGATATTTCTCGCTGACCGAGATTTCCGAGAAGGGCACGCCATAGACCTTCTGCACGTCATGGGGCGAAAACAGATACATGTCCTCGTTCCGCTTCGCCAGTTCAAAGGTCACGTCGGGGATCACCACGCCAAGCGACAGGGTCTTGATGCGGATCTTCTCATCCGCATTCTCGCGCTTGGTATCGAGGAAACGCAGGATGTCAGGATGATGCGCGTTAAGGTAAACCGCCCCCGCCCCCTGCCGCGCGCCAAGCTGGTTGGCATAGCTGAAACTGTCCTCGAGCAGCTTCATCACCGGGATCACGCCGGATGACTGGTTCTCGATCCCCTTGATGGGCGCGCCGGCCTCGCGGATATTGGTCAGCATCAGGGCCACACCGCCGCCCCGCTTGGACAGTTGCAGCGAGGAATTGATGGCGCGGCCGATGGACTCCATGTTGTCCTCGATCCTGAGCAGGAAACAGCTGATCAACTCGCCGCGCGATTTCTTGCCTGCGTTGAGGAAGGTCGGCGTCGCAGGCTGGAAGCGGCCCGACAGGATCTCGTCCATGAAGCGCATCGCCAGAGCCTGATCGCCGCGCGCCAGGGTCAGCGCGACCATGACCACGCGATCCTCGTAACGCTCGAGGTAACGCTGCCCGTCGCGGGTCTTCAGCGTGTAGCTGGTGTAATACTTGAACGCGCCGAGAAAGGTCGGAAAGCGGAACTTCCGCTTGAAGGCGGCGGCCCAGATCGCGTGCAGGAACTCACGCGGATACTGCTCCAGCACCTCGGCCTCATAGTAACCTTCGTCCACCAGGTAGTCGAGCTTCTCGTCCAGCGAGTGGAAGAACACCGTGTTCTGGTTGACGTGCTGCAGAAAATACTGCCGCGCGGCCATACGGTCCGCGTCGAAGCGGATTTTCCCCTCGGCGTCATAGAGGTTCAGCATCGCATTCAGCGCGTGGTAGTCAAGGTCGGGCTTCACGGCGTCAAGCATGGCTCTCTCCAGAACAGGGTCAGCCCGTCGCGGATGCGGGCAATATCGGTTTGCGTCCCGGCCAGCTCGAATGTGGCCAGCACCGGGACGCGGCATTTCTCGGCGATGATCCGGGCCGACAGGGCATAGGTCGGCCCGAAATTGCGGTTGCCCGCGCCGATGACACCCCGGATCAGGGCGCGGCGGGCCGGGTCGTTCAGAAAGCGGATCACCTGTCTGGGAACCGCACCGCGACCCTCGCCATCGGCATAGGTCGGACAGATCAGCACATAGGGATCTGTGGGGGCGGGCACCGGCTCGCTCTCGCGGATCGGGATGCGGTGTGCGGGCAGGCCAAGTGCCTGCACGAACCGCGCGGTATTCCCCGAGCCCGACGAGAAATAGACCAACCCCACCATGACACGGATCAGGCCAGCGCGCTGATCATGTCTGGCCGAAAGCCCGCCCAGTGCGTGTCTCCTGCGATGACGACGGGGGCCTGCCGATAGCCAAGCTCGGTCACGCGCGCCATGGCCTCGTCATCCTGGGTCAGGTCAATCACGTCATATTCCAGTCCACGGGCATCCAGCGCGCGGGTTGTCGCGGTGCATTGCACACAGGCGGGTTTGCTGTAAACGATGATGGTCATGCCCTGGTCGCTTTCCTGTCAGAGGCGCGGGGCAAGGGCCTTTCCGCCCCCGGACCCGCTGCCCGGTCCTTGTGATGTCGTGTCGTCGCGTCCTTTCGCCGACCGGGCGAAACGCCCGGTGAAAAGGGCGTCTCGACGGGCTGAACCCGTTCCTCCACGGCGCGAGCGATGGACGCGATGCCACATCATATAGAATGCACCGTCAGCCGAGTGTCAATATCTGGTATCGTCATCTTGACGATTTCGTGGACACCAAGGCGCAGGCGAAACCCGACGGGCGGATTGTCCAGGTTCCAGAACCCGCAAACTTCCCTAAGCAAGCTGCGACGGCGCGCCTCAAGCTCCCGAAATGGTGGGCAAGATGAGCGATCTCTATTTGCTGACAGACGAACCGGGGGCGCAGCGGTTCATCGGGCGCAGCACGGGGCTGAACTGGACGTTGCAGGCGCTGGCCGATGCCCTGGGGCGGCCGATCACCTTCTTCATGACTGCCGGGCAGAGCTTGGACCATATCGGCGCGCGGGCATTCCCGGGGTCTCTGCCGAAGGCCAGGGCGCTGCTGGCCGACCGTGGTCATGACGCCGACTGGTTCCACGACGCCTTGATCGAGCAGGAAATCATCCCCTGCATCCCGGGCGGAAGGCGCGAAAGCTTCCCGTCGAATGCGACGCCGAACTCTACAAGGAACGCCGCCGGATCGAGAACTGTTCGGCCGCCTCAGGAACTGGCGCCGCATCGCCACTCGCTACGACCGCTGCGCGGACTTGTTCCTGTCAGCCTGTTGCCTCGGCGCCGTCGTGCTCTATGGGTTGTGAGGCCCGAGCCTGGCCGAAACCGGCAGTTCACGTGCGCCAGACGGTCTTGCTCGCGCCTGCGACCGAACAGGGGTGCCGCGCGTCTCAAGCCGTGGGCGGCGGGATCCGTCCGGAACTCCGGGGGCCTACCCGGCCCGTTCAGCCAGCGTCTGGCTGGCCCATTCATGCGCCTTGGCCAGAGCCTGCGGAGACATGATGATGTTGTTCCCCAGATTGGATTTCATGCGGAACCGTTCGCCATGTTCGTCCGCCAGGATGAAGGAATAGCGGATCGGGCGCACATGCGACAATCGTGCGAAGTCGCGCGACCGGGCGGCGTATTGGCGGGCCGTGATCTCGATGACGCGGCCCCCCTGCCCGAGAAAGCCGCCATTGATCATGCCGGCGCCATGGCAGCCGACCAGAACCCGCGCGGCTCGGACCATCGCGATCTGCTCGGGCAGGGCATAATTTTCAAGAACCACTCGCCGGGCGCCAAGCGGGGCGAGGCTTGCGACCAGATCATCCTCGTTCACGATCTTGCGGTTGTCGAGATGCGCGCGCGACACGATCAGGATGGGGGCCCTGATCGGCGGCTCGGGCAGGCTGACATGGCCATGATCGAAGGCGTCGAAGAAATCCCACATCCCCTCGGAAACCGGAAAGGGATAAGGACCGGGTTGCGGCACATTCAGCAGCGCGCCGGTATCAGGGTCACGGGCGTAGCCCTGCGGGCTGTGGACGATGAAATACCCGTCATCGACGATGAAGGGACCAGCCTCGTAACGGACGGGGATTGTCAGGCGCGCCAGCATCAGGTCCAGATAGGCGCGCCGGAACCCGCCTTCGGGCTGGGCGCCATAGATGACCAACTGCTCGACCCCCAGACTGGCCGCGGCGCCGATGGCGCGGGCGAGGTTCGGCATCACATCCGCGATGAAGTGGTAGTAATTCGCCGTGTCGCTCATGAAGACCACAAGCGAGCGTTCGGCGATGCGCGCAATACCCGGACCGGCGCGATAGACCTTGCCTTCAATAATGTATCGTCGCAAGAATTTGTCGCGGGAAAAGCCCATGACTGGGATCTTATCTGCCGTAAAGAGCACGCCCCGATCGCAGACCGCACCAGCCAGCGGCACGATGCCCGAACCGCGCACAATCCAGTTGCGGCGCTGAACACCTTGCAGGGATTTCATACCACCGCTGCCCTTGATGCGCGGCCAGGGACAGATCGTTCGGCCATCGAACAGATCGATCGCGACCTGCCCCAGTTCCCTTCCGTGAAGCGTCCCTTTGGGGTGAGGCACCATCGGGCCGTCCACGCCGGGGATATAAGGGCTATGCATCGTTACGCGCTTTCATCACGGCCCGATTGCGGGGCCAGCCTCGGGTTGAAACGGCCGCGCCCGAACGACACGCACGGGCGCGGCGCCTGGATCAGGGCATCGCCCGCGCGGCCTCGCGCAGACCGTTCAGCACGTCCAGGCAGCGTTTTTCGGGCAAAAGCGAAAAGGGCAAGGCGTCGACTCCGTCTTTCAGCGTGGTCTCGACGATCTCGGCGCTGGTCCGGTGACAGAACCCTTCACGCCCGACGCCCTGGAAATAGTCCTGGTATTTCCAGGGGACCGTCGCGTCGCTTTCCTTCCAGAACAGGCTGGGAATGCCGTAGGCATCCGCAAAGATCAGCCCGTGCAGGCTGGACAACACGATGCGCGAGCAATGCGCCAGCTTCGACAACGTCCCGGCGATGTCGGGGTCGGTGAAGTCCAGGATCTCGACCTCGCCGAAGGCCTGCGCGAATTGGTTCAGCGCCGGATGTTTCAACATGCTGTGATGCGGGATCAGGCCGATCCTGGTTCGCTCGGTCCCCTCGGGGGGGGGGGGGGGCCGGGCCAGATCTCGCGCACGAAAAGGCCGGGATCGCCAAAGGGCACATCGGGGCACCCCTCGATCTGGCCGGCGGTCAGCGGGCCGCGCAGGGCCGAGATCGTGACCGACATCTGCCGCATCGCGCAGGGCATGGGCTTGCCCGTTCCGCTGCCCCAGACGAACAGGGGCCCGGTGCGTTTGCGACGATCCGCCATCGCTGGGTTGAACACGCTGCCGATGGCGATGCCGTCGCAATCTTTCGGCGATCCGCGAACGACCTTGCGGCCGCTGACATGCGACAGCACCAGGGGCGAAATCTCGTCTCCAAGGTTGATACCCTTGTTCCTTGGAACCCACCAGAACAGGCGGAAAGCGTCTTTGCAGGCGTCATCGGGCAAGTGACTTTTCCCTGAACCGAAACTCGTGAACCGCAGCGCCGCCCGGACGGAGGCGCTTTTCATGTATCGACTTGTCATGCCTCTGCGGCGCCGTGTCAACGGCGGATAGGGCACCGGTCAAGGCCGGACCGGCAGGCAGGCGGCGGTCTCTGCAAGCACTGCGGCGATCCTGTGCAGGCGGACGGAAAAGCGCCGCGCCTTGACTTGTATGGAAGTATGCCGTAGCAGGATGACATGCGTCTGACCCGTCCCATCTCGACCGCGCAGCAGGTTTACGAATGGCTGCATGGCTGTGTTCTGCGCGGCGACCTTCCGCCTGGGGCGCGCCTTTCGGAATCCGAGATCGCCCAGCAGGTCGGCCTGTCGCGCCAGCCCGTCCGCGAGGCCTTCATCCGGCTGGCCGCCGATGGCCTGGCCGAGGTGCTGCCGCAGCGCGGCACCTATATCGGCCGCATCTCGACCAGCGCCATCCTGTCCGCCCGCCTGATCCGCGAGGCGGTCGAGGCCGACCTGGCGCGGATGGTCGCCCGCGCCCGCCCCGACCTGTCGGCCCTGCAAGCCCAGATCGAGGCGCAGGACCACGCCCATGCGGCCGGCGACGTGCCCGCCTTCATCCAGGCCGACGACCTCTTTCATCGCGCGATGGCCGAGGCTGCGGGCCACCCCGCGGTCTGGTCGGATCTGGAGCGGCTGAAGGCGCAGATGAACCGCCTGCGCCACATGGCGATGCGCCATTTCGACCGGGCCGAGACCATCGCCCAGCACCGCGCCATCCTTGCGGCGCTGCTGGCGGGCGACGCGGATGCAGCCGAGGCCGCGACCCGCGCCCATCTGCGGCAGATGCTGACCGAACTGCCGCAGATCGCCGCCGCTTATCCCGAGTATTTCACCACCTGAGAGGCCACGATGCGACAGACCTGGCGCTGGTTCGGACCCGCCGACACCGTCTCGATCGACGACATGATGCAGGCCGGGGTGCAGGGCGTGGTGACTGCCCTGCACCACATCCCCACCGGCGCGGTCTGGTCCTCTGCCGAGATCGAGACCCGCCAGCAGGCCATCGCCCATATGCGCGACGGCACGCCCTCGGGCCTTGCCTGGGAGGTCGTCGAGAGCCTGCCCGTCAGCGAGGCGATCAAGACCCAGACCGGCGATTGGCGCGGCCATGTGGCGAACTGGATCGTCTCGATGCGGAATCTGCACGCCGCGGGGATTCGCGTAATCTGCTACAACTTCATGCCGGTGCTGGACTGGACGCGCACCGACCTGTCATGGCGGCGGCCGAACGGGGCGCGCTGCATGCGCTTCGATCTGGTCGATTTCGCGGCCTTCGACATTCATATCCTGGCGCGCCCCGGCGCCGCCGCCGACCTGCCCGAACCGCTGCGCGAGGCCGCTGCGCGCCGCTTTGCCGACATGCCGGACCAGCGCCGCGCGGAACTGGCGCGCAACATCGTCTGCGGTCTGCCCGGCGCGGCCGACAGCCTGACGATGCCGCAGCTGCGCGACCTTCTGGACAGCTATGCCCCCGTGACCGATACCGTTCTGCGCCGCCATTTCCACGACTTCCTGGAGCAGGTCGCCCCCGTCGCGCAGGATCTGGGGATGCGGCTCTGCTGTCATCCCGACGATCCGCCCTTCCCGCTCTTGGGCCTGCCCCGCGTCATGTCGACCGAAGCCGATTACGCCGAACGCATGGCCGCCGTGGACCTGCCCGCGAACGGCATCACCTTGTGCTCGGGCTCTTTGGGCGCGCGGCCGGACAACGACCTGCCCGGCATGATGCGCCGCCTTGGCGACCGGGTGCATTTCCTGCATCTGCGCAACGTGCGCCGCGATGGTGACACCATCCCCGACAGCTTCTTCGAGGATGAGCATCTGGGCGGCCAGACCGACATGGTGGCCCTGATCGACGCCGTCCTGGACGAGGAGGCCCGCCGCCGCGCCCAGGGCCGCGCGGATGCCGTCATTCCCATGCGCCCCGATCACGGCCAGGACATCCTGGACGATATCGGCCGCGGCGGTCAGCCCGGCTATCCGGCCATCGGCCGCCTGAAGGGCCTGGCCGAGTTGCGCGGCGTCGAGGCCGCCCTGTCGCGAAAGCCCCGCCCATGACCCGCATCCTGTCCATCGGCGAGGCCATGGTCGAACTGTCCGGCGCGGGTCAGCCGGACCTGTGGCGCGCGGGCATCGCGGGCGATACGCTGAACACCGCCTGGTATCTGCGCCGCCTGCTGGGCGAGGACTGGCAGGTGGGCTATCTGTCGCGGGTGGGGACTGGCCCCTTCTCGGAGCGCGCGGTGGCGTTCATGGCAGCCGAAGGGCTGGACGTGACCCATGTCGCCCGCGATCCCGCGCGCGAGATCGGCCTCTATGCGATCACCCTGACCGACGGGGAGCGCAGCTTTTCCTACTGGCGCGACAGCTCCGCGGCGCGGCGGCTGGCCGATGATCCGGCGGTGCTGGCCCGCGCGCTCAGGGGCTGCGCGCTGGCCTATCTGTCGGGCATCACGCTGGCGATCCTGCCGCCCGAGGGGCGCGGGAATCTGATGGCAGCGCTGGCCGCGGCGCGGGCGCAGGGCACGCAGGTGGTCTTTGATCCGAACCTGCGCCCGCGCCTTTGGTCCGACTCCGCAACGATGCGCCGCCTGGTGCAGGAGGCCGCCGGGCAGGCGGACCTGGTCCTGCCCAGTTTCGACGATGAGGCCACGCATTTCGGCGATGCCGATCCGCGCGCGACGCTGAACCGTTATCTGGCGCTTGGCGCGGGGCATGTGGTCGTCAAGAACGGCGGGGGGCCGATCGTATGGGACGGCGCCCATGGCACGGGCATCATCGACGACATGCGCCCCGAGGCAGCCCTGGACACGACCGCCGCGGGCGACAGCTTCAACGCGGGCTATCTGGCGGCCTGGCTGGCGCGGCCCGATTGCGGCGCGGCGGTGCGGGCGGGCCACGCGCTCAGTCGGCGGGTGATCCGCCATCCGGGCGCGCTGGTCCGGGCAGCGCTGCCCGCCTGACCCGTGCGGGTCAGGCCACCGCCGCCCGCGCACCCCGTTCGACCAGCCGATGAAGCGCGTCCGAAAGGTCGCGCACGAAGCCCGCATCGCGGCGCAGCGCCTGCGGAAAGACCTGCTCCAGCGTCATGGCGTTCTGCACCGTGCGGGCCGGGTCATCGTTCCACAGCGCGGCCAGCCGTGCCGCCATCGGGTCGCGCACGTCGATGGGCGCGCCCGCCTCGTCCCGCCCCGAAACATAGCGCAGCCAGGCCGCCACCGCCAGGGTCAGGCCCGGCACCGCCCGCCCCGCCGCGCGACCTTCGGCGATGGTGCCCAGGATACGCTGCGGCAGCTTCTGGCTGCCATCCATGGCGATCTGCCAGGTCCGGTGCCGGATCGCCGGATTGGCAAAGCGCGCGGCCAGCGCATCGGCATAGGCCGCCAGGTCCACCCCCGGCGGCGGGGTCAGCGCCGGGATGATCTCGTCTTGCCACAGCCGCCGGACATAGGCGCCGAAAACCGGATCGGCGACCGTGTCCGCGATGGTCCGATGTCCGGCCAGATAGCCCAGATAGGCCAGCGCCGAATGGGCGCCGTTCAGCATCCGCAGCTTCATGTGCTCGAAGGGGGTCACATCCTCGACCAGCTGCACGCCGACCGCGCCCAGATCCGGGCGACCCGCGCAGAAGCGGTCCTCGACGACCCATTGCCGGAAGGGCTCGTGCACCACCAGCGCTTCGTCACGCGCGCCGGTCAGCGCCTCCAGCCGGTCCAGATCGGCGGGCGTGGTGGCGGGCACGATCCGGTCCACCATGGTCGAGGGAAAGGCGCCCTCGGCCGCGATCCAGTCGGCCAGGGCCGGGTCGATCAGGCGCGCAAGCTCCAGCACGACACCGCGCAGAACGCGGCCGTTCCCGGGCAGGTTGTCGCAACAGAGCACCGTGAAGGGCGGCAGCCTCCGGTCGCGGCGCAGGGCCAGCGCGCGGACCAGAAAGCCTGGCGCGGATTTCGGCAGAGGCTGGTCCAGATCATGCCGGATGTCGGGGTGATCGGCGTTCAGCCGCCCCGTCGAAGGTTCGTGGCAATAGCCCTTTTCGGTCACGGTCAGGCTGACGATCCTGACCGAGGGCGCGGCCATCGCCTCCAGTACCGCCTGCGGATCCTCGGGGGCGACAAGGACGCCTTGCAGCACGGTCACGACCTGCGGCGTCTCGCCCTCGGGGCCCAGTTCCAGCGCCGTATAGGCCCAGCCTTGCGGGGCCAGCCTGTCGCGCGTGCCGGCCGATTGCAGCGAGACGCCCATGATCCCCCAATCGCCGCCCGAGGCCGCCATGGCCTCGGCGACATAGATCGCGCCATGCGCGCGGAAGAAGGCGCCAAGGCCCAGATGGACGATGCCCGCGGGGGCCTTGGACGGGGTGCGGTTAAATCTAGCGGGCAAGCCAGCCTCCATCGACATTGAGGATCGCGCCATTGATGTAATCGGATGCGGGCGCGGCAAGGAACACGGCGGTCTGGACGATATCCTCGGGGCGACCCCACCGGCCGGCGGGGATGCGTTCCAGGATCGCGCGGTTGCGGTCGGGATCGGCGCGCAGGGCCCCGGTGTTGGCGGTCTCGATATAGCCCGGCGCGATGGCGTTGACGTTCAGCCCGCGCACGGCCCATTCGTTGGCCATCAGCTTCGTTAGCCCCGCCACCCCGTGCTTGGACGCCGTGTAGGACGGCACGCGGATGCCGCCTTGGAAAGACAGCAGGGACGCGATGTTGATGATCTTGCCCATGCCCCGCGGCAGGGCGGCGCGGGCGAAGGCCTGACAGGTGAAGAACAGCGCCTTGAGGTTCGTGTCCATCACCGCGTCCCAATCGGCCTCGGAGAAGTCCACCGCGTCGTCGCGGCGGATGATACCGGCATTGTTCACCAGGATGTCGATGCGCTGATCGGCAAAGACATCGCGTGCAGCCATGGGGTCGGCGAAATCCAGTGTCAGGCTGCGACCGGACCCCATCAGCGCCAGCGTCTCGTCGCAATCGCGCCGCCCCGCGACGATGACCTCGGCCCCCGCCTGCGCCAGCGCCACCGCGATGGCCTGGCCGATGCCGGTATTCGCGCCGGTCACCAGCGCCGTGCGGCCGGTCAGGGAAAAGGGGGTCATTGCAGATCCTCGGGTTGGACAAAGTCCATGTCGGTATAGTCCACATTGTCCCCGGCCATGGCCCATATGAAGGTATAGCCGCCGATCCCCGCGCCCGAATGGATCGACCAAGGGGGCGACAGCACCGCCTGTTCATTGGCGACGAACAGATGGCGGGTTTCCTGCGGCTCGCCCATCAGGTGCAACACGCGCGATTCAGGCGTCATGCTGTGATAGAGATAGGCCTCCATCCGCCGGTCATGGACATGGGCGGGCATGGTGTTCCAGACTGAGCCATCCTCCAGCGTGGTATAGCCCAGCACAAGCTGGCAGCTTTCCATGACCAGCGGATGGATGAACTGCTTGATGGTGCGCTTGTTCGATGTTTCCACCGCGCCCATATGGACATGTTTCGCCTCGGCCACGGTGACCAGCCGATGCGGCAGCGCCCGATGCGCAGGCGCCGAGGTGATGTAGAACCGCCCCTGCCCCGAAAATGTCACCGGCCCCGCGCCCATGCCCAGATAGAGGACATCGCCCGTCGCCATATCCCAGCCCTCGCCCGCGGCCTCGATCCGGCCGGGGCCGCCGATATTCACGACGCCCATCTCGCGGCGGTCGAGAAAGCTGGGGGTGCGGGTCTCGGCGATCTGGTCGAGGGTCAGGGCGGCGCCGTCCGGCACCGCACCGCCGACGACGAAGCAGTCGTAATGGGTGTAGGTCAGCCGGATCTCACCCGTGGCGAAGAGCCCCTCGACCAGGAAATGCTGCCGCAGCGTCGCGCTGTCCATGGCTTTGGCATGTTCGGGATGGACCGCGTGGCGGGTCTCGACTTGGATCATCGGGGGCCTTTCACAGAAAATCGTCGCGGCGGGGCGTGAAGCTGTCGATCAGCACGCCGGCCTCGAGGCAGGTGCAGCCATGGACGGCGCCCGAGGGGATGACGAAGGCGTCGCCCGGTCCGACCTCGGACGGCTCGCCGTCGATGGTGAAGCGGTAGCGGCCCGACTGCACATAGGTCGATTGCACATGCGGGTGGCTGTGCAGCGCGCCCTGGTCGCCCGCCTCGAAGGCGAAACGGACGACCATCAGTTCGGGCGCATGGGCCAACACGGTGCGGACGGGATCGGGCATGGGGGACCTCAGCGGAAGAGCGACGGCAGCCACAGCGACAGCGCGGGAACATAGGTGACCAGCATCAGCGTCGCGAAGGCCGCGCCGTAGAAGGGCCAGATCGTGCGCATTGCCTGCCAGATGCTGATGCGCCCCACCGCGCAGCCCACGAAGAGCACCGCGCCCACCGGCGGGGTGCAGAGGCCGATGCCGAGGTTCAGGATCAGGATCACCCCGAAATGGACCGGGTCCACGCCGAAGGCCATGGCGACGGGCAGAAAGATCGGCGTGGTGATGACGATCAGCGGCGACATGTCCATGAACGTGCCCAGCACCAGCAGGATGATGTTCATCAGGAGCAGGATCACGATGGGGTTGGTGGACACGCTTTGCAGCAGATCGACCAGCTGGGCGGGCACGCGCAGATAGGCCAGGAGCCAGCCGAAGCAAGCCGCGCAGCCGATGACCAGAAGCACCATCGCGGTGGTGCGGACGGCACCCTTGGTCGCCTCGACGAACTCGCTCCACGGCAGGCTGCGATAGACCAGCGCGGTGATGGCCAGCGCATAGACCACGGCGATGTTGCTGCTTTCCGACGCGGTGAAGATGCCCGAGCGCACGCCGCCGAAGATGATCGCGATCAGGATCAGCCCCGGCAGGGCCGAGACGAACAGCACGCCCAGCATCCGCAGGCCGGGGAACGGCTCGGTCGGATAGCCCTTCTTGCGCGCCACCCACCATGCGGCCATCATCAGCATCATCGCCAGCAGCATCCCCGGCACAATGCCCGCGGTGAACAGGTCCGCAATCGACAGCCGGCCCCCCGCGGCGATGGAGTAGATGATCATGTTGTGGCTGGGCGGGATCATCAGCGCGATGATCGAGCTGACGACGGTGATGTTGACCGCGTAATCCACGTCATAGCCCTTTTCCTTCATCTGCGGGACCATCAGGCCGCCGACCGCGCTGGCATCCGCCGCGGCCGAGCCCGAGACGCCGCCGAACATCAGGCTGGCGGTGATGTTCACCTGCCCCAGCCCCCCGCGCATATGCCCGACCAGCGCCCCCGCCAGCGCTACCAGCCTGCGCGCGATGTCGCCGCGCACCATCAGGTCGCCCGCATAGATGAAGAACGGGATCGCCATGAGCGCAAAGACCGAGATGCCCGAGTTCAGCCGCTGGAACACCACCACCGGCGGCAGGCCCAGATAGAGGACGGTCGCAAAGCTCGCCGCGCCAAGGCAGAAGGCGACCGGCGTGCCGATCAGCAAAAGCCCCGCGAAGCTGCCGAAGAGGATCCAGTATTCCATGCTATTTCTTCCCCTGCAGCATCGTCTCGGCCTGCCCCTCGGCGCCCGTCCCGTCGCGCGCGCCATCCGCGGCATCGTCCATGTCGCCGAAGCGCCGTGTCCGCAGCCCCGCCGCGCGGCGCAGGATGCGCTCGACGGAAAACAGGACCAGCAGCACGCCGCCACCGATCAGCGGCGCGAAATCCCACAGCCGCGAGATGCCCAGACCCGGCACCACGCCCGAGGCCGCCCGCGCCGCCAGTTGCCAGCCGAACCAGACCATCCCCACCCCGAAGGCGGTCACGACCAGATCGGACAGGGTGTGGAACCACGGCCGCCAGCCTTCCGGCATCACCATCAGCCCCACGTCGAAGGACAGGTGATAGCCCTCTTTCACGCCCACGGCCGCGCCGATGAAGATGAACCAGCCCATCAGCATGACGGCGGCGGGCTCGGCCCAGAACAGGCTGAAGCCCAGCAGATAGCGCGCGACCACCTGCGCAAAGACGCAGGCGCACATCAGGACGAGGCCGGTTCCCGCCAGCCACAATCCCGCCTGTGCGACGGCGCCGGTCAGCCGGGCCAGTCCGATCAAGGCATCGCGCATCGCGCATCTCCAATGGGAAAAGGGCCGCCCCGGGCGGGGGCGGCCCATCACGTCACTCGGTCGCGCGGATGCGCTCGACCAGATCCTGCGCCTCGGGGCTGGTCGCGTATTTCTCGTAAACCGGGGCCATGGCGTCCATGAAGGGCTGCTTGTCGATGCCCTCGACGATCTCGGCGCCGGCGGCCTCGACGCGCTCGCGCGAGGCGGCCTCGGCCTCGGCCCAGAGCTGGCGCTGCGTGGCCGAGGAATTGCGCGCGGCCTCGCGGATCACAGCCTGATCCTCGGACGACAGGCGGTCCCAGGTGGTCTTGGACATGGCGACCAGTTCGGGCACCATCAGATGCTCGTCCAGCGTGTAGAACTTGGCCACCTCGGCATGGCCCGAGCTGTCATAGCTGGGGAAGTTGTTTTCGGCCCCGTCGATGACGCCGGTCTGGATGGCGGAATAGACCTCGCCGTAAGGCATCGCCGTCGCGGTCGCGCCAAGCGCGGCCATCATGTCCACGAAGACGTCGTTCTGGATGACGCGGATCTTCATGCCCTGAAGATCCTCGATCGAATTGATCGGGCGCTGCGAGTTGTAGAAGCTGCGCGCGCCGCCGTCCTAATAGGCCAGGACGACCAGATCGCGTTCCTCGAAGGCTGCGCCGATCTCTTCGCCGATGGGGCCGTCCATGACCGCGTGCATGTGATCCACGTCGCGGAACAGATAGGGCAGCGAGAAGGTCTGTGTCATCGGCACGATGTCGTTGAAGGTGCCGAAGCTGGCGCGGACCATGTCGATCACGCCGAACTGGGTCTGTTCGATGGTGTCACGCTCTTCGCCCAGTTGGGCCGAGGGAAAGACCTCGATGCAGACTCGGCCCTCGGTGCGCTCGCGTACCTCTTCGGCCATGGCCTTGACGCCCTCGACGTGACCTGCCCCTGTTTTCAGGGCCACCCGTAAGTCGAGTTTGTTCTCTTTTTGTGTGCCATTATTCGGCGGCGTGAGCAATGGGCGCAGGCGCGG
>NZ_JAHYSR010000021.1 GCF_019431455.1 Paracoccus bogoriensis | reverse complement strand
CCATCCTCAAGGCCGCCCTCCTGCGCCACCGCGAGGCAGACCCCGCCACCGGCGCCGACCACACCGCAGCGGCCGCCCAACCATGAGCCCGGCAACGCTGCCCCGACCCGATTTCAACATTCATCGGGACATCCCCGCGGCGCCGATGCTGGCGGTGGCCAGCAGGGCGGCTGTGGTGGTCAACAGGAACTTCATCTTATCCTCCCAATGTGAAGTTCAGAGTTTGTAGGCCCGTTTTGCCAGGCCATAGGTCAGGTCGCGCGCGACCTCGGGCGCCTCGTCTTCCGCAAGGCGACCCGTGGCGACCAGGGTCGCCAGCCAGGAACAATCCACCCGCCGGGCAACATCGTGCCGCGCCGGGATCGAGCAGAAGGCGCGGGTGTCGTCGTTGAAGCCGACGGTATTGTGGAAGCCCGCTGTTTCCGTCGTCATCTCCCGGAAGCGACGCATCCCTTCGGGGCTGTCATGGAACCACCAGGCAGGGCCAAGGCGCAGGCAGGGCCAGACGCCAGCAAGCGGCGCCAATTCGCGCGCGTAAGCCGTCTCGTCCAGGGTGAACAGGATCACGGTCAGGCGCGGGTCCATGCCGACCGCGTTCAGAAGCGGGCGCAGGGCGGCGACGTAATCGGTGCGGCCGGGGATGTCGAAGCCCTTGTCGCGGCCGAAGGTGGCAAGGATCTCGTCCGAATGGTTGCGGCGCGATCCGGGATGGATCTGCATGACCAGCCCGTCATCCAGGCTCATCCGCGCCATCTCGGTCAGCATCTGGCCGCGGAAGGCGTCGGCCTCCTCAGCGGTGCAATCCCCGCGCAGGGCCTTGAGGAACAGCGCCTCGGCCTCGGGTTGCGGCAGATCCTCGGTCCGCGCCGTGGCATGGCCGTGATCGCTGGAGGTCGCGCCGTGTTCGATGAAGAAGGCCCGCCGCGCGCGATGCGCATCCAGATAGCCCGCCCATGTCCCGGTGTCGCAGCCGGTCTGCTCGCCCATCAGCGCGACATTCTCGGCAAAGCCCGGCATCTCGGGGTCGATCACGCCATCGGGGCGGTAGGCTGTGATGACCCGGCCCTGCCAGCCGCTATCCCGGATCATCCGGTGCCAGCGCAGATCGTCGGTCGCGGCTTCGGTCGTGGCGATGGCCTCGATATTGAATCGCTCGAACAGCGCACGAGGACGGAATTCGGGCCGCGCCAGGCAATCGGCGATGTGGTCGTAATAATGGTCCGCCGTTTCGGCTGTCAGGCGGCGGTCCAGGCCGAACACATCCTGGAAGGCGTGATCCAGCCACAGCCGCGAAGGCGTGCCCCGCAGCAGGTGGTAATGCTGCGCGAACAGCCGCCAGATGCGCCGCCCGTCCGTTTCGGTGGGGCCGCCATCCACGCGCGGCACCCCCAGATCAGTCAGCGCCACCCCCTGAGAGCAGAGCATCCGGAAAACATAATGGTCGGGCGTCACGAACAGCCGCGCCGGGTCGGGAAAGGGCTGATCTTCGGCGAACCAGCGCGGGTCGGTATGGCCGTGCGGCGACAGGATCGGCAGATCCCGCACATTGTCATACAGCGCGCGGGCCAGGTCGCGGGCCCGGCCTTCGATGGGGAACAGACGATCCTCGTCCAGCAGGCCCATGCGACCATTCTCCGACTCGCTTGCCAATCTCCTAGTCGTCTAATATGCTAGTTTACAGGAATGGTCAACTGCGAGACGCCGCCATGCCCCTGCCGGAACTGGAGACCCTGCCACCGATGGACGACGTGCGCCCCCCTAGCGTCACCGACCAGATCTTTGACCTGCTGTATGCGCGGGTGGTAAACCTGACGCTGCGTCCTGGTGCCAAGCTGTCCGAAGCCGAGGTCGCGGCGCAATTCGGCGTCTCGCGCCAGCCCGTGCGCGATGCCTTCTATCGGCTGTCACAGCTGGGGTTCATCCAGATCCGTCCGCAGCGCGCCACCATCGTCACGCCCATTTCGCCCGATGCCGCCATGCGCGCCTATTTCATCCGCAGCGCCCTGGAAGAGGCGACGATGCGCGACGCGGCCCAGGTGCTTGGACCGGCGGACTGGAATCATCTGGACGCCCTGATCGACCGGCAGGAAGCCGCCAGCCGCGCTGATGATCGCGCGCTGTTTCATGCGCTGGACGACCAGTTCCATCACGACATCTGTCAGGCGGCGGGCAAGGATTTCGTCTGGACGCTGGTGCGCCATAACAAAGGGCACATGGACCGCGCGCGCTTTCTGTCGCTGTCCTATGGCGCGACCACGGCCTGCGCCGAACATCGCGACATCCTTCAGGCCCTGCGCGCCCGCGATGGCGAGGCCGCCGCAATGGCTGCCCGTCAGCATCTCAGCCGGATCGAACAGATCCTGGACCGGCTGCGCAGCGAACAGCCCGGGATCTTTGATTGACCACCGTCCGGACAGGTCTGCGACAGGACCGGCCGCGCCAGAGCCTTTCAGGTTCAGGTCACGCACCCATAAATGCCTGGGTCGTGAACTTATTTGCCTTGATCCAGAGCCTGGCAGGGGCGAAGTGGAGGGCGGCGAGGACGTTTGCGGCAGCCTTGAAGCAGCGCGCGGCGATGCCGCATAAGGGCTTGACCTTGTTGAAGAAACGCTCGATCCGGTTGCGCTCGCGGTAGATCGTCCGGTCCACGGGTTCGGGCCACCTTGACGTTGCTCTGGCCGGGATATGGGCGGTCGCGCCGAAGGCCTCGATGGCGGCCATGACGGCCTGCGCGAAGCCGCCGCGGTCGGCCACGACGCCGCCGGTCAGCCCGCGCGGGCCTACAGGATCGGATGCCGTCGTCTTGTCTGATGCGATCCTGTCTGATGCCTGGCTTGTCTGGCGCCTGGCCGGGCGCCAGCAAGATCCGCACCGGCAGGCCGCGCGCCTTGACCAGGGCATGGATCTTCGTCGTCAGGCCCCCGCGAAAGCAACCGATGGCGTGATCCGCACCCCCTTTCCGCCCGCGGCGTGCTGGTGGGCGCGCACCGCCGAAGTGTCGATCAGGTGCAGGGATTGCGGGGATTCCCGGCCTGCCAGGTTTCCGAAATCGTCTCTGCACCCGAGCGTCGTTCTGTCTATGGCGGAGAATGACTTGCTTGCGGTTTTCTTTGATGCGTTTGACGCATGGGGTTGGTGGCGCTCTGCTGCGTCACACGGCCGACAATCGGGGCAATCTGGCGAAGTTGTGGGTGGCCATGGTCAGAATGAAGGGTGGTCTGACACGCTCGACTCCGCAATACATGGTCTGGGGCATGTCGCCGACGGCTTTCGCCCAGCGAAACGCTCTTCGGTCTCTGGCAAGCCTTTCATCAAGGCCCGGGCTGTCCCAGCGTGCCATCAAACGAGAATGTTCGTTCAAGATAAAGGGCGCGGCCCCACGATACACAAGGATCGCCGACCTGATGGACGCCCGCAAGCACGACGTTCTGGCCTGCATGTCCTTTCCCCGTCAGCACCGCGACCCGGGCTGCATTCCACGATCCCCATCAAGCGGCTGAACAAGGAGGCAAAGCGCCGCGCCGACGCCGCCGGCGTTCGGGCATTCCTTCGGACCGGCGGCAGTCATGCCCTTACTCCCGAACGAGGCCTTGATCCTGCGCCTGATCGGCGCCATTCTGTTCGAAAGGAACGATGAGTGGCAGACTTCGAGCCGCTCCATGATGGTCGAAGCCTTCGCCCGCTTCGACACTAAGAAGATCGACCCCATTCTCAGCATGACCACGTATTGCGCCCTCCTGCCCTCGGCCCCCCGGCCACATGAGCCGGGCGAATTGTCCACATTTTCCGTGGATGCTTTCGGGGATGAAACCGGGGAAAGGTGAATTAAGCGCCCCGCATCATAGGCTTGCAGTCAGGCCTCGGCCGCGCATGGTTGTGGCATGAGCCGTGATCGTCACGGCGGCAGAGCCTTGGACAAGACACAGCCGCAGGCCGGCGCGGAATGTCGCGGGCGGTCTCGTGGCTGGTCTCGCCTGCGGGTCAGCCATGGCGCCCCCTGCGCGCCGCTTGACAGCGCAACCCGGCGCAGACGGCGCGCTGCCAAGCCGGAAAGACCTGTTCCCCGGGCGATGCGATTGCCCCGCCCGAGGTCGCGTGTCGTGCCAGCGCCACCCAGACATAGGCGGCATAGCCCGCCAGCAGGCCCAGCCCCGTCACGCGCCCGATCCGAGGCCGCATCAGCAGCACCGTCAGCAGCGCCGAGACCGCGATCATCACCGGCAGATCCAGCGTCAGGAACCGGTCGGCGACCGGTATCGGCCGGATCATTGCCGTGATGCCCAGGATCCCCCACACGTTGAAGATGTTCGAGCCGACGATGTTGCCAATGGCGATTTCCGACTGCCGCCGCAGGGCCGCGATGAGCGAGGTCGCCAGTTCCGGAAGCGAGGTGCCGATGGCCACGATGCTGAGCCCGATGAAAGCCTCGGACAGACCCAGGTCGCGCGCGACGGCGGTGGCGCCATCGACCAGCCAGCGCGCCCCCAGCATCAGCGCAGCCAGCCCCGCCCCGACCTGGATCAGCGACAGCCACAGTCGCGGGACGGGCATATCATCGCCTTCGGGCGCGTCGCTGCCGGGCCTCAGGAACGAGATCAGCAGAAAGCACGCCAACCCCGCGATCAGCGCAAGACCGGTCATTCGGGTCAACTCTCCCGGCCAGAAGGCGGGCAGCAGCACCAGCGCCGCGCCCGTCATGACCGCCGTGTCGCGGCGCAGCGTGTCACCCATGACGCGGATCGGCCAGACCAGCGCGGCAAGCCCAAGGATCAGAAGGATGTTCCCGATATTCGAGCCGATGATGTTGCCGATGGCGATATCGGGAACGCCCCGCAACGCCGCATCGACCGAGACCAGCAGTTCAGGGGTCGATGTGCCGAAGCCCACGACTGTCAGCCCGATCAGCAGCGGCGGGATCGACAGTCGCCGCGCAATGCCGACGGCGCCGCGCACCAGCGCCTCGCCGCCGGCGAACAGGGCCGCAAGCCCGGCGATCAGAAGGAGCCATTCCATCAGGCATACCCCCCGTTGCAGAAAGGCGCATCAGGGGAAACGGTCCCTCTGCCGCGCCGGGCGGCCGAAGGGATGTGTCGATCAGTCAGTCTCATGATGAATGTCCGGTTCTGGACGAGCCATGCCCGCACCAGAAGCGTCCGGCACCGAGCACGCTCGATGCGGTCCGACATCGCAACGACATGCTGCCAGAGGGGCCCGGTCCGCTGCGCCGCAAGATGACCACAGTGCCGCGCCTGCGCAAGGGGGCGCGCACATTCCCTGCAAGCGTGGCCACCATGCCGCCCGCGATCCGGTTGCCGGATCACTCGGCCAGAAGCGCCTCGACCTCGGCCATGACGCGGCGGGCTGCGTCGTGGCGCACCGGGCCATAGCCGCGGATCTCGCCGGGCGCGGACAGGATCGCCAGCGCCTTGTCGGCACCGATCCGGGCATGATCGCGGGCGACCCGATCCATCAGGCCCTCGAACCAGGTCAGCAGGTCGCGGTCCAGCTTGCGGTCTGCGGAATATGCGAAGGGATCCAGAATCGTGCCGCGCAGGCCCTTCAGCCGCGCAAGCCCCCGCAGGACCGGGCGTAGCCAGGGACCGAACGCCGTCCTGCGCTTGCGGCCCCGCCCATCACGTCCCGAGGGCAGCAGGGGCGGCGCCAGATGATGACGGATCGTGTAGTCGCCCTCGAACTCGGCGGCGATGCGGGCGGCAAAGGCCGGGTCGGAATGCAGGCGAGCGACTTCGTATTCATCCTTCCAGGCCATCAGGCGGTAAAGCTGTGTGGCGGCGGCGCGCATCAGATTCTCGCTGCCAGAAGGCAGTGCGGCGCGCAGGGCGGCCAACCGGTTCGCATAGCGGCGCGCATAGGCGGCATCCTGATAATCGGTCAGAAGCGACATGCGATGCGCGATGATCGCGTCCGCGTCGCGCGGCGCCTGCGGGGACGGATCGGCCAGGGCGCCCGCCAATGCCGAGGGCCTGGCCGCCAGAACCCGGCCCAGATCAAAGGCGGTGGCGTTCGCCTCGACCGCGACGCCGTTCAGCAGGATCGCCTGTTTCAGCGCGACCTCGCTGACGGGGACAAGGCCAAGCTGCCAAGCCGCGCCCAGGGCCATGATATTGGCATAGACCGCATCCCCCATCAGCCGCTCGGCGGCGTGGTTGAAATCCAGCGCGGTGACATTGCCC
Source organism: Paracoccus bogoriensis (assembly GCF_019431455.1). Classification (GTDB taxonomy): domain Bacteria; phylum Pseudomonadota; class Alphaproteobacteria; order Rhodobacterales; family Rhodobacteraceae; genus Paracoccus; species Paracoccus bogoriensis. The sequence continues at coordinate 57,321 of NZ_JAHYSR010000021.1, read as the reverse complement.
TCGCCCACGGTGCGGGCGATCAGAGCCTCGCGCTCGGGGATGCGCAGATCGGCGTCGCGGTTCAGCACCAGATCGCCCGTGGGCATGGGCGCGCGGTTCAGCACGACCCGCGTGCCGTGGCGGTAATGAATGCTGGCCTTGGGCGATGAACAGACCACCGCATCGCAGCCGATCACCGCATCGGCATGGCCGCGTTCGATGCGCACCTGATGGATGTCGCCGGGGCGCGGGGCCAGCCGCACATAACCCAGCACCGTGCCGAATTTCTGCGCAAAGCCGGTGAAATCCAGCACGCTGGCGCCCCGCCCCTCGAGATGGGCGGCCATGGTGATCAGCGCCCCCACCGTCACGACGCCCGTGCCGCCCACGCCCGCGACCAGCAGGTCATAAGGCCGGTCCAGGGCCGGCACCTGCGGCGCAGGCAGGTCTGCGCGCAAGCCGGCCATGTCCAGCGCGGCGGGGGAGGGCTTGCGGCGCCGGCCCCCTTCGATGGTGACGAAGCTGGGGCAGAACCCGTCGAGGCAGGAAAAATCCTTGTTGCACGACGACAGGTTGATGCGCCGCTTGCGGCCCAGGGGCGTCTCGACCGGCTCGACCGACAGGCAGTTCGAGGCGACCGAGCAATCGCCGCAGCCCTCGCAGACCGCTTCGTTGATCATCACGAAGCGCGCGGGATCCTCGGCCTTGCCGCGCTTGCGGCGGCGGCGCTTTTCGGTCGCGCAGGTCTGTTCATAGATCAGCACGGTGACGCCGCGGATCTCGCGCAGCTCGCGCTGGATCGCGTCCAGCCGGTCGCGGTGATCCAGCGTGGTCCCCGCCGGGAAGTCGCGCAGATCGAAGGCGCCGGGTTTGTCCGAGACCAGCGCGATGCGCGCCACACCCTCGGCCCTGCAGCTTTGCGCGATGGCCTGCACGCTGACCGGGCCGTCCACCGGCTGGCCGCCCGTCATCGCCACCGCGTCGTTATAGAGGATCTTGTAGGTGATGTTCGCGCCCGCCGCGACCGCCTGCCGGATCGCCAGCGAGCCGGAATGATACCACGTCCCCTCGCCCAGGTTCTGGAACATGTGCCGACCCCCGTTCCAACGCTGCGCCACGGCAATCGGCACGCCCTCGCCGCCCATCTGCGCATAGCCCAGGGTCTGGCGGTCCATCCAGCCCGCCATGACATGACAGCCGATGCCGCTGGCCGCCTGGCTGCCCTCGGGCAGCCTGGTCGAGGTGTTATGCGGGCAGCCCGAACAGAAATAGGGCGTCCGCGTCGCGCCCGGCACCGACAGGACCGGGGCGGGGGTCTCGGTCAGGGCGCGGGCGCGGGCCTCAAGCCCCTCGTCCGGGAAGAACCGCGACAGGCGCTCGGCCAGGACCGGGACCAGCATCAGCGGGCCGAGTTCGCCGGTCCAGGGCAAGAGCGGGTCGCCCGCCGCGCGGTGCTTGCCGACCATCTTGCGCGGCTTGGCGCCGGGCCAGTCGTAGAAATATTCCTTGAACTGGCTTTCGATGATGCCGCGCTTTTCCTCGATCACCAGCACTTCTTCCTTGCCGGTGACGAAGGCCAGCGCGTCGCGGCGCGCCAAGGGCCAGACCATGCCGACCTTGTAGATGTCGATGCCGAGCCGGCGGCAGGCCCCCTCGTCCAGGCCCAGCAGGCGCAGCGCCTCGAGCGTGTCCAGATGCGCCTTGCCGGTGGTCACGATGCCGAAGCGCGCGTCCGGGATGTCGTAGATGCGGCGGTCGATGGGGTTCGCCTCGACAAAGGCCTCGACGGCGCGCAGCTTGTGGGCGATCCGCGTCTCGATCTCGGGGCTGGGCAGGTCCGACAGGCGCACATGGATGCCGCCCGGCGGGCCGGTGAACTCGGGCTGCACAAAGACGCGATCCTTTGGCAGGTCCACCGATTGCCCGGATTCGACCGTCTCCGAGATCGCCTTGAACCCGACCCAGGTGCCGGAAAACCGCGACAGCGCGATGCCGTATTCGCCGAAGGACAGGTATTCCCCGACCGAGGCCGGGTTCAGCACCGGCATGAACCAGGACATGAAGGCCACGTCCGACTGATGCGGCATGGACGAGGAGACGCAGCCGTGATCGTCCCCCGCCACGACCAGCACGCCCCCCTTGGGCGAACTGCCATAAGCATTGCCGTGCTTCAGCGCATCGCCCGAGCGGTCCACCCCCGGCCCCTTGCCATACCACATGGAAAACACGCCCTCGACCGTGCAGGCCGGGTCCAGCACCGCCTGCTGCGCGCCAAGGATCGCGGTCGCGCCCAGATCCTCGTTGACGGCGGGCAGGAACTCGACCCCCGCCTCGGCCAGCCGCGCCTTCTGGCGCCACATCTCCAGATCCAGGCCGCCAAGCGGCGATCCGCGATAGCCCGAGACCAGCCCCGCCGTGGTCCAGCCCCGCGCCCGATCACGCCGCGCCTGATCCAGCATGATCCGCACCAGGGCCTGCGTGCCGGTCAGAAAGACCCGGCCCGTCCGGCGGTCGTAGCGATCCTCCAGCCGATAGCTGTCGAAACGGGATTGATGCTGCGTCATGTCGTGGCCCTCCCCTGCACCGAAGGGGATAGTCTAGCCCAAAAGAACCGAAAAAACCGACCATATCATTGGCATCTTGCGCCAGAATCGAATTATTCTGTCAGGATCACGCCATATCACGGAACGCCATGTCAGACGATATCACCGCCCGAATCCTGGCCGAGCTGCGCCGCGACAGCCGCATCCCCAACGCGGCGCTGGCCGAAAAGGTCGGGCTGTCGCCGTCAAGCTGCTGGCGCCGGGTCCGCGCACTGGAGGAATCCGGCGCGATCCGCCGCTATACGGTCGATCTGGATGACGAAGTGCTGGGCGATTGCTTCAAGGCCATCGTCCACGTGAACCTTGTCCGCCACGATCAGGAACTGGTCAGCGACTTCATCCGCATGACGCGCACGACCCCGGCCGTGCGCGCCTGCTATGCGACGACCGGCGAGGCCGATTACCACCTGCATGTGACCTGCCGCGACCTTCACGCCTATAACCGCTTTCTCGACGACCATCTTCTGTCGCTTCCGGCGGTGAAGGGCGCGCAGACCTATCTGATCCTCAAGACGATCAAGGATTGATACGCGACTTCTGGAACATCGGCCCGCCGCGCCAGCGCGGATAGCCATAGCCGTGGATCTTGACCAGGTCGATATCCGAAGCGCTGGCGGCGATGCCCTCGTCAAGGATGGCCTGACCCTCGGCGGCCATGGCGTCGATGATGCGCCGGGCAATGGCCTCGGGCGCAAGACCCGGATCGGGCGCGACATGAGGCGCCAGCAACGCGGCCACTGCGGCCGAGGGCATGGGCCTGCGCTGGCCGGGTGCGTAATCATACCAGCCTCCGCCGGTCTTTTGTCCCTTGCGGCCCGCGCGCACAAGAATGTCGCCAAGCGTCTCGGGGATGTCCTGTCCAGCCGCGCGCGCGCCCTCGCGTTGCAGGAAGGCAATGTCCAGACCGCCCAGATCCTGCGCCTCGAACGGACCCATCGCCATGCCATGCGCGCGCATCGCCGCATCGACGGCGGCGATGGGCACCCCCTCGCGCAGCAGGGCCTCGGCCTCGGCGCGGGTGCGTTTCAGGATACGGTTGCCGATGAAGCCGTCGCAGATGCCCGATTGGACCGGGATCTTCCCCAGACGGCGCGCCAGATCAAAGCCGGTGGCCAGCACATCGGGCGCGGTCTCAGGGATCGGCACGATTTCGAGCAGGCGCATCACATTGGCGGGGCTGAAGAAATGCAGGCCGATGAAGCGTTCCGGGCGCGGCAGGCCGCGGGCGATGGCGCGCGGGTCCAGATAAGAGGTGTTTGTTGCCAGCACCGCGTCGGGGCGCGCATGGCGGCCAAGCGCATCGAAGACCGCGCGCTTGACCTCGATCTGCTCGAACACGGCCTCGATGACCAGATCGCAGGTGCCGATGGCGGCATAGTCGGTGCCGACGGTCAGCGATTCAAGCCGGGCCGAGGCGGCTTCGGCCGTCAGCCGCCCGCGCGAGACCGACCCGTCAAGGATCGCGCGCAAATTGCCGAGACCGCGCGCCAGCGCCTCGTCATCGCGTTCGATCAGGGTCACGGCAAGACCCGCATCCTGACAGGCGGCGATGATCCCCGCCCCCATCGTGCCGCCGCCGATCACGCCGACATGCGCAACCCTGCGCGGGGCCACGTCGCGCAGCCGCGCGGGACGAAGGGCGGCGCGTTCGGCAAAGAACACATGCCGCAGGGCCGCCGCCTGATCCGATCCGCGCAGGTCCAGGAAGGTCTGGCGTTCAAAGGCCATGGCCTCGGCAAAGGGCGCCTCGGCGGCGCGACGCAGGCAGGCCAGCGCACGCAAGGGGGCCTCGGCGCCACGGGCGGCCTTGCGGGTCGCAGCCTCGGCCTCGGTCCAGAAACTGTCCTCGACCGGCGCGATGGCGCGAGCCGAGACGGGCGCGGGCAAGGGCCGGGTCAGCGCGTCGCGGGCAAAGGCCACGGCCTCGGGCACCAGATCATCGGCCAGCGCATCGACCAGGCCCATCGACAGCGCGGCGGACGCCCGCACGGGCTTGCCGGTCGTGACCATCGTCACGGCCGCCCGAAGTCCGGCCAGACGCGGGGTCCGCACCGTCCCCGAGGCGCCCGGCACGACGCCAAGCGTCACCTCGGGCAGCCCGACCGAGGCCGCGCGCGCCGCGACACGAAAGCGGCAGCCCATCGCGATCTCGAACCCGCCGCCCAGGGCGCTGCCATGGATCGCGGCGACCCATGGCCTGGCCGCGCCCTCGATCCGGTCCACCAGATCGGGCAGATGCGGCGGCTGAGGGGGCTTGCCGAATTCGGTCACATCCGCGCCCGCGATGAAGGTGCGACCCGCGCAGGTCAGCACGACGGCGGCCACCGAAGGATCGGCGTCCAGCGTGGCGACCGCGTCCCACAATTCCTGCCGCAGCGCCTGCGACAGGGCGTTCACGGGCGGGTTGTCGATGGTCAAGATGGCGATCTCGCCATCGCGTTCGATGCGGGTCAGTGCCATGTCAGATCCCCAGATAGGCTTCGCGGATGCGCGGATCGGCGATCAGCGTTTCGGCCGCGCCCTCCATGATGATGCGCCCGGTTTCCATCACATAGCCCCGATCCGCGATCTTCAGCGCGCCGAAGGCGTTCTGTTCGACCAGCAGGACCGTGACGCCCAGATCCTTCAACCCGCGCACCGTGTCGAAGATCTGCGCCACGATGATCGGCGCCAGACCCATCGACGGCTCGTCCAGAAGCAGGCAGGACGGCCGGCCCATCAGCGCCCGCGCCATGGCCAGCATCTGCTGCTGGCCGCCAGACAGCCCCCCGGCCGAAAGGTTCCGTTTCTCGCGCAGGATCGGGAACATCTGAAAGGCGTCCTCCATGTCCCGATCCACGCGGTCATCGGCGAAGCCATAGGCGCCAAGGCGCAGGTTCTCCTCGACCGACAGGTTGGTGAAGATCTGCCGACCCTCTGGCGATTGGGTCAGCCCGCGCGCCGGGCGTTTCCACGCCGCCAGCGTCGTGATCTGCTCGCCCCGGAACGTGATTGTCCCGCCCGAGACCGGCTGGACCCCCGACAGGCAGCGCAGAAGCGTCGTCTTGCCCGCGCCGTTCGCGCCGACCACGGTGACGATTTCGCCGCTGTTCACCTGCAGGTCGATCCCGTGCAGCACCTCGATGCGGCCATAGCGCGACCGCAGCCCTTCAACCGTCAGCATGGGCAGCCTCCTCGGAGCCAAGATAGGCGGCGATCACCGCCGGATTCTGGCTGACCGTGGCAGGATCGCCCTCGGCGATCTTTTCGCCATGATCCAGCACGACGATGTGGTTCGAGATCCGCATGACCATCTTCATGTCATGTTCGACCAGCAGGATCGCGACGCCGGATCTGGCGACCTCGGCGATCAGCTGGTCGATCTCTTCGGTCTCGACGGCGTTGCAGCCCGCGGCGGGTTCGTCCAGCAGCAGCACCTTGGGGTTCAGCGCCAGGGCCCGCGCGATCTCCAGCCGTTTCAGCGCGCCATAGGACAGGTTCCCGGCCTCGCGTTCGGCGGCGCGGTCCAGACCGACGCGCGCCAGCAGCGCGCGCGCCCCCTCTCGCGCCTCGCGCGCCCGGCGCCGCGAGGCGGGCAGCGAGAACAGATCCGCCAGGACCGAGCCGCTTTCGCGCAGGTGATAGCCCGCGACGGCATTGTCCAGAACCGTCATCGACTGGAAGATCTGAAGGTTCTGGAAGGTGCGCGACAGGCCGCGACGGGCCAGCAGATGCGGCTCGATCGCGGTCACGTCCTCGCCGTCCAGAACGACCCGGCCCGTATCCGGGCGATAGACGCCCGAGATCATGTTGAACAACGTGGTCTTGCCCGCGCCGTTGGGGCCGATCACCGACAGGATCTCGCCCGGGCGGACCGAAAAGCTGACATCGTTGACGGCGCGGATGCCGCCGAAGCCGATGCCCAGACCCTCGATGGAAAGAAGCGCGCTCATTCGTCCTTGCCCCGCAGTTTCTTGAGGATCGAGGGCAGAAGACCCTCGCGCAGGAAGATCATCACCAGGATCATCACCAGACCCAGGACCATGTGTTCGTATTCGGCGAATACCGTCAGCACCTGCGGCAGCAGCGTCAGGATCGCCGCCCCGAAGATCGCGCCCAGGACCGAGCCCACACCGCCTAGAACAGCCATCGTCACCATCTCGATCGAGTGCATGAAGCCCGCGACATCGGGCGTCACGAAGCGGTTCTGCAGCGCCAGCAGCGACCCCGAGATCGAGGCATAGACGGCCGAGATGACGAAGGCCCGCAGCTTCAGCTGCGCCACGTCGATGCCCACGGTGCGCGCCGCGACCTCGGACCCGTGCAGCGCGCGGAGCGCCCGGCCCGTCGGGCTGTCATGCAGGTTCAGCGCGATCCAGGCCCCCAGGATCATGCAGAGCCCTGTGAAGAAATACCAGAACTGCCCGTTCGACAGCGACAGGCCCAGTTCACCCAGCAGCGCGCGCAGGCCCAGATCGGGCACGTCGATCCCGTCGGGACCGCGCGTCAGGCCGCGTTCGTTCGTCAGGATCATCGCGACGAGGATGCCGAAGCCAAGCGTGGCCACGCCCAGATAATAGCCGTGCAGGCGCAGGATCGGGCGGCCCACCAGATAGGCCAGCACGCCCGAGATGCCCGCGCCCAGAAACAGCGCCAGACCGGGATGGATGCCCCAATGAACCGGCGCCAGCGCGCAGGCATAGGCGCCGATCCCGGCAAAACCCGCATGGCCCAGGCTGACCTGACCGGCATAGCCCGTCAGGATCACGATGCCCGTCACCGCGATGGCGTTCACGAAGATCAGCGCGCCCACGCGATAGTAGAAATTCGACGGAAACAGCAGCGGGGACAGCGCGACCAGGACCACAAGCACCAGAAGCGTTGCGGATTTCGCAGATATCTTCATGGTCACACCCGATCCGTGGATTTGCGGCCGAACAGACCCTGCGGCATGAAGAACAGGACCGCCAGGATCACGACGAAGGCCGCCGCATCCTTGTAGGTCGAGGACAGGTAGCCCGCCGTCAGCGCCTCGATCAGGCCGATGGCGAAGCCGCCGACCAGCGCGCCCTTGGGATTGCCCATGCCGCCCAGCATCGCGCCCGCAAAACCCTTCAGGGCGAAGGCGATGCCGACATTATAGGCCGTCAGCGTGATGGGCGTCGCCAGCACCCCGGCCAGCGCGCCGATCCCCGCAGACAGGGCGAAGGACAGGGTCATCACGAAATTGGTGTTGATGCCGACAAGCTGGGCCGCCAGCCGGTTGTTCGACGTGGCCAGCACCGCGCGGCCCAGAAGCGTGCGCGTGAAGAACAGCCACAGCGCGATGAAGACCGCGACCGCGCCGCCGATGACCCACAGGCTTTGCGGCAGGATCGTGGCGCCCGCGACCCGGATCGGCGTGTCGCCCGAAAAGGCCGGGTAGGAATGGATCTGCTTGCCGAAGGCGATCTGCGCCGCGCCCTGAATGAAGATGGACGCACCGATGGTGATGATGATCAGCGACACGACCGGCGCGCCGCGGGCGGGCTCGATGGCCAGCTTGTTCATCGCCACACCCAGGGCTGCGGTCAGCACGATGGCCGAGATGGCGGCCAGCGGCAGCGGCAGGCCCGCGGCATGGGCGGCGAAGGTGATCATGCCGCCCAGCATGACGAATTCGCCCTGAGCGAAGTTCACGACGTCAGAGGCGTTGTAGATGATGGTGAAGCCAAGGGCGACCAGCGCATAGACCGCGCCGACCGTTACCCCTGAAAACAGGAATTGCAGCAGTTCCGACATGTGAACCTCGGGGCTTGAGGGGCGGCCCCGGCGCGTGGCCGGGGCCGGAACATCACTCGACCAGCGTCCAGGTGCCGTTCCGGATTTCCAGCATCCGGAAGGCGCTCAGGTCCAGGCCCAGGTGATCCTCGGGGCTGAAGGTGTAGGTGCCGGTCGTGCCGACCAGACCCTCGGTCGCCTCGATGGCGTCGCGGATCGCCTGCGGTTCGGCCGAACCCGCGCGGCCGATGGCGTCGGTCAGGATCAGGAAGGCGTCATGGGCATAGCCGCCGAAGGTGCTGACCGGGGTGCCGGTCTTGTCCTCGAAGGCGGTCTTGTAGGCCAGCGCGATTTCTTTCTGCGGGTCGTCGTCGGGCAGGATGTCGGCCACCAGCAGCGCCGTGCCGGGCAGGCGCACGCCCTCGGCCGCATCCGCGCCTGCCAGTTCGATGAACCCGTTCGAGGCCACGCCATGCGACTGGTAGAACGGGATATCCAGACCAAGCTGGGCATAGTTGCGCGTCACGATGGCGGGGCCCTGACCGAAGCCGGGATTCACCAGCGCCTCGACATCCGCCGTGTTGCGGATCTTGGTCAGTTGCGCGGTCATGTCGGCATCGGTGGGGTTGTAGCTTTCGTCGGCCACCAGCGTCAGGCCGTAATCGCCGATCACTTCCTTGCACTGGGCCTGCATCGAGGCGCCGAACCCGTCGGTGCCCGAGATCATGGCGACGTTGGAGAAGCCGCGCGCCTGGATATCCTCGAAGATCTTCTGGCAGGCCATGCGGTCGGTATGGGGCGTCTTGAAGGTGAAGGGACGCACCGGGTCGATGATCTCGATGGCGCCCGCCAGCGAGATGAAGGGGATTTCCGCATCCTCGGCGACCGACAGGATCGACATGGTGGCGCCGGTGGTGGTGCCGCCGATGATGGCCACGACCTCGTCATCCTCGATCAGGCGGGTGGCGAAGGTGCGCGCCTTGTTCGGGTCGCCGCCGTCATCGTAATGGATCAGGCGCAGGGTCTCGCCATTGATGCCGCCATTGGCGTTCAGCTCTTCGACCAGCATTTCCAGCGTCTTGACCTGCGGATCGCCCAGGAAGGCGGCCGGGCCGGTGGCCGAGATGCTGGCGCCGATCCGGATCTCGGCCAAGGCAGGGGTGGTCAGGCCAAGCATCATCAGCGTGGCCAGGGCGGTGGTGGTCTTCATCTGGGTCTCCTCCCGAAGATGGTGTCAGGTGATCTGGCGGCGCCACATCGCGCGGGCAAAGCGCGGTGCGACAAAGGCAGGGTCGGTCAGGCAGGCATTGCCCGCCGGGTTCGCGCCGGTGACGTGGAAGTCACTGAAGGCGGCGGATTGATTGACGAAGATGGTGCCTGTCAGATTGATCGACAGGTTCACGCCCGCCGCCGCATAGGCCGGGATGGCCCGCGCGATGCGGTCCTCGTCTGTGTCGTAAAGCGCGGCGGTGATCGCGCCCTTCTCGCGCGCCAGCCGCGTCGCCTGCGCGATGGCGGCATCGGCATCCCTGGTCCGGATGACAAAGGCAATGGGGCCGAAACATTCGCTTTCGGCCAGCGTGCCCGCATCGGCCAGCAGCAGCGGCAGGCCGTCACGGATGGCGCGGCCCTTGGCGCGGGCATCCTCCAGCCGGGCGCGGGTCGCGGGATTGGCGATGGCGCCCAGGACGCCCTCGGCACGGGCCGGATCGGCCAGCAGCCGGTCCAGCGCCTCCGAGATGCCTTGCGCAACCTGATCGGGCGTCATGGCACCCTGATCCGTCTCGATCCCGCCTTCGGGGACCAGGATGGTCTGAGGCGAGGTGCACATCTGCCCCGAATAGAGGGCCAGCGAAAAGGCGAGGTTGTCGCACATCCCCGTGAAATCCGGGGCCCCAAGGATGGTGACGGTGTTCACGCCCGCCTCTTCGGTGAACAGACGCGCCTGACGCGCATTCTCGCGCAGCCAGCCGCCGAAGGCCTGACCGCCCGTATAGTCGATGATCCGCACCGCCGGATCGGTGGCCAGCGCCTGCGTGATCGGCGCTTGCGGGGCATCGGCGGCCAGCAGGATCGCATCGGCGGGCAGACCGGCCTCGGCAAAGACCTCGCGCAGGATGCGGACCGAGATCGCCAAGGGCAGGATCGCGCGCGGATGCGGCTTGACGATGACCGGGTTGCCGGTCGCCAGGCTGGCGAAGATGCCAGGATAGCCGTTCCAGGTCGGAAAGGTGTTGCAGCCGATGGTCAGCGCCACGCCCAGAGGCACCAGCGTCCAATGCTTTTCCAGCCGCAGGGCCGCGGCCTTGCCCTGCGGTTTCTCCCAGATGGCGCGGTCGGGAAAGCGGGTCATTTCCTGCCAGGCCAGGGCCACGGCCTCCAGCGCGCGGTCCTGCGCGTGGGGACCACCCGCCTGGAAGGCCATCGCAAAGCCCTGCCCCGTCGTGTGCTGAGTCGCATGGGCGATCAGGAAGGATTGCGCGTTCAGCCGCACCAATGCCTCGATCAGGGTGCCCACACGCGCCTTGGGGCTGGCCGCGGCCAGGGCGGGACCGGCAGCGCAAGAAGCTGCGATCAGGGCGGCGGGATCGGCGGTCGGGTAGGTCACGCCAAGCGCCCCGCCAAAGGGCGATTCCTCGGCCCCCACGCGGTGCGATTCGGGGTGGCCCGGCAGGTCGAAGGGCTGGCCCTTCAGCGCCTGGAACGCAGATTCTCCGGCTGCGCGCGACCCTTCGCCATAATGCTTTTCACTGGGAATCTCCTGAAACGGCGCCCAATAGCCACGGTTGGCAAGCGCGTTCAGCGCATCCAGCAAAAGCGCCTCGTGGCGATCGAAGAAACCGGTCATCATCCCCCTCCTGTCGCGGCCCGAAGCGGCCGTCCTCTCGACATGCGATTATCATTGACCGACCGGTCGGTCTATGCAACAAGTTTTTTCGGAAAGCCGGGAACCTTTTCGGATATTGCGCCGAAATCCCGGTCCAGAGGGGGAATCACATGACCAACACTGTTCTGGTCGATCTGGCCGATGGCGTGCTGACGCTGACCCTGAACCGGCCCGACAAGCTGAACGCGTTCAACGAGGACATGCACCTGGCCCTGCGCGCGGGCTTCCAACGCGCGCATGACGATGCAGAGGTGCGGGCGGTTCTGCTGACGGGCGCGGGGCGCGGCTTCTCGGCGGGTCAGGATCTGGGCGACCGCGATCCGCGCAAGGGCGGCCCGGCCCCCGATCTGGGCGCCACGCTGGAGACGTTCTACAACCCGACCCTGCGGCTGATTCGCAGCCTGGAAAAGCCGGTGATCTGCGCGGTGAATGGTGTGGCCGCAGGCGCAGGCGCGAATATCGCGCTGGCCTGCGACATCGTGCTGGCGGCGCAATCGGCGCGTTTCATCCAGGCCTTCGCCAAGATCGGGCTGGTCCCCGATGCCGGCGGCAGCTGGTCCCTGACCCGCATCCTGGGAGAGCCGCGCGCCAAGGCGCTGGCCCTGACCGCCCAACCCGTCAGCGCCCAGCAGGCCGCCGATTGGGGGCTGATCTGGCAGGCGGTCGCCGATGACGCGCTGATGGATCAGGCCCGCGCACTGGCCCTGTCGCTGGCCGCGGGCCCCACGCGCGGCCTGGGCCTGACCAAGCGTCTGATCCAGGCGGCGGCCACGAACAGCCTTGATGACCAGCTCGACATGGAACGCGACTGCCAGCGCGAGGCCGGCCGCAGCCGCGATTACGCCGAGGGCGTGACCGCCTTCCTTGAAAAGCGTCCAGCCGTGTTCCGGGGGCAATGAGATGAGCGATCAAGACAGGGCGCGCGCCTGTGCCGATGCCATGTGGGCCGAGGATCTGGCCTCGCAGCGCCTTGGCATGGTGCTGGAGAGCGTCGCCCCCGGTGCGGCGGTCCTGAGCATGGAGATCACGCCCGCGATGGTGAACGGCCACGGCACCGCGCATGGCGGCTACATCTTCGCGCTGGCGGACAGCGCCTTCGCATTCGCCTGCAACACGCATGATCAGCGCACGGTGGGACAACAGGCCGCGATCACCTATCTGGCCCCGGCCTTCGCAGGCGACCGGCTGACCGCCACCGCGACCGAGCGCGCCCGCCAGACCCGCAGCGGGCTGTATGACGTGACCGTGACCAATCAGAACGGCACCCATATCGCCGAATTCCGCGGACATTCCCGCACCGTCAAGGGCCGCCTGCTGGGCGATTGATGCCCCGCGCGCCATTCTCCAGGGAGGATATCGTGAAGAACCTGACACCGCCGAAAGACAGCCTCGACCCGATCGAGATCGCCTCGCGCGATGAGATCGAGGCGCTGCAATTCCACCGCATGAAGCGGTCGCTGAAACACTGCTACGAGAACTCGGATTTCTACCGCGCGCGCTTTGACGCGCATGGCGTCCATCCCGAGGATCTGAAGGCGCTGGACGACATCGCCAGGTTCCCCTTTACGGTGAAACAGGATCTGCGCGACACCTACCCCTTTGGCATGTTCGCCGTCCCGCGCGAAAAGCTGGTGCGCATCCACGGATCATCGGGGACGACCGGCAAGCCGACCGTCGTGGGCTACACGGCCGCCGATATCGAGCACTGGGCGAACCTGGTCGCACGCTCGATCCGGGCGGCAGGCGGGCGTCCGGGCGACATCCTGCACAATGCCTATGGCTACGGGCTGTTCACGGGCGGTCTTGGCGCGCATTACGGCGCCGAGCGGCTTGGCTGCACGGTCGTGCCGATCTCGGGCGGGATGACCGAACGTCAGGTCACGCTGATCGACGATTTCAAGCCTCGGATCATCATGGTCACGCCCAGCTACATGCTGTCGATCCTGGACGAGTTCCGCCGCCAGGGCCTGGACCCGCGCGAAAGCAGCCTCGAGGTCGGCATCTTCGGCGCCGAACCCTGGACCAACGCCATGCGCGAGGAAATCGAGCAGGCCTTCAACATGCAGGCCGTGGACATCTACGGCCTGTCCGAGGTGATGGGACCGGGCGTCGCGCAGGAATGCGTCGAGACGAAGGACGGGCTGCATCTCTGGGAAGACCACTTCTACCCCGAGATCATCGACCCGGTGACGGGCGAGGTGCTGCCCGACGGCCAGATGGGCGAGCTGGTCCTGACCACGCTGACCAAGGAAGGTCTGCCCATGGTGCGCTATCGCACGCGCGATCTGACGCGGCTGCTGCCCGGCACCGCGCGGTCCATGCGCCGGATCGAGAAGATCACCGGCCGCAGCGACGACATGATCATCCTGCGCGGCGTCAACGTCTTTCCGACCCAGATCGAAGAGCAGATCCTGAAATGCCAGGGCCTCGCCCCCCATTTCCAGATCGAACTGACACGCACGGGTCGCATGGACAGCATGATCGTCCATGTCGAATGCAACCCGGACATGGCGACCCAGGATGCCCGCGCCACCTCCGCCAAGGAACTGGCCCATCACATCAAGTCGGTGGTCGGCGTCTCGACCCGGATCGAGGTTCGCGACCCGAATGCGATTGCCCGTTCCGAAGGCAAGGCCAGGCGCGTTCTGGACAACCGGCCCAAGGTCTGAACCGCGGGCAACCGGGGCGGGTGACACCGCCCCGGCCACAGGCTAAATCCGCAAAGGGGGCCGAACGCCCCCTTTCTTCTGCGACGATCCTTGAGGACGCTGACCGTCATGGCCCGAACACGCGCACAGGATTTCGAAGAAAAGCAACGCGTCATTCTCGACAAAGCCGCCGAGGTCTTTGCCGAACAGGGCATGGAAAAGGCCTCGATGGCGCAGGTCGCGGCCCGGGCGCAGGTCTCGAAGGCGCTGCTTTATCATTATTATCCCGGCAAGGATGCGCTGATCTTCGCGATCATCACCACCCATCTGGAAGAACTGGAAGCCGCGATCGACGCGGCGGACGACCCTGCCCTGCCCCCCGATCAGCGTCTGCGCCGCCTGGTCGGCGCGGTGCTGGAAAATTACCGGGGCGCGGATAATCAACACAAGGTCCAGTTGAACGCCACCGCCGCGCTGTCGCACGATCAGAAGGCCGCGATCACCGCCTTGGAACGCGCCATCGTGCGGCGCTTTTCGCAGGTGCTGGACCAGATCAATCCGGGCCTGAACAACCGCGAAAGGCCGCTTCTGATGCCGGTTACGATGTCGCTCTTCGGCATGATGAACTGGGTCTATATGTGGTTCAAGGATGGCGGCCCCATCTCGCGCGAGGATTATGCCGACATGGCCACCACCCTGATTCTGGAAGGGATCAAGGCGGTGCGCTGAGGCCCCGCTCCACCCTTCCGTCGCATTCCGTCCGCGACCGGAGTTTCATTCGGCCGCCTGCGCGCGCTGGCCCCAGGTCTTGGCGACCATGGTCAGAACGTCATATTGCGCGGCCACGGTGCCGTCCTGCTTCGTCACCTGACAATCCCACCGCACCTCGCCATATTCGGCATTGGCGCGGGGGTTGATCTCCTTGCAGGTCAGCCGGACCTGAAGCGTGTCGCCGAAATAGACCGGCGCGAGAAAGCGCAGGTTGTCCACGCCGTAATTTGCCAGAACCGGACCCGGCGCCGGATCGACGAACAGCCCCGCCGCGAAGGACGCGATCAGATAGCCATGCGCCACGCGGTCGTCAAAGAACGGGTTCGCGCGGGCGGCCTGGCTGTCCATATGGGCGTAGAACGTGTCGCCGGTGAAATGCGCGAAATGCTCGACATCCTCCTGCGTGACCGCGCGCGCGGCCGTCACGATCTGATCGCCGATGCGCAATTCGGCCAGCGACTTGCGGAAAGGATGGATGTCCGACCGCGCCTCGGCCCCTTCGGACCAGCGCCCGGTCACGGCCGATAGCAGCGTGGGCGCCCCCTGAACCGCCGTGCGCTGCATGTAGTGCTTGACTGCGCGCATCCCGCCCAGTTCCTCGCCCCCGCCCGCGCGGCCCGGTCCGCCATGGACCAGCGCCGCCAGCGGCGAGCCATGCCCGGTCGAGGATTTGGCCGAGACGCGGTTTCCGATCAGCACCCGCCCGTGATGAGGGGCAAGGCCCAGCACGACCTCTTGCGCGACTGTCGGATCATTGGTGAACAGCGACGAGACCAGCGACCCCTTGCCCATCGCGGCCAGCGCGACCGCCTGTTCCGTGCCCTCATAGGGCATCAGCGTGGCGACGGGACCGAAAGCCTCGCAATCATGGACCGCCGATGCGTTCAGCGGATCGTCGGTGCGCAGCAGGACGGGCGCCAGATAGGCTCCGGCCTCCAGGCCTGCGGGCACGGCATCGGGGTCGCCCGCCACGATGCGCGCAACCGCCTGCAATTCGCGGATGCGGGCGCGGACCTCGTCGCGCTGATCGCGGCTGGCAAGCGGCCCCATCCGCGTGCTCTCGGCGGCGGGCAGGCCAAGGGTCGCGCCGGCCAGCCGCGCGACCAGCGCGTCCTGCACGGCGTCGATATGGGCAGCGGGCACCATCACGCGGCGGATTGCGGTGCATTTCTGCCCGGCCTTCGTCGTCATCTCGCGCGCGACCTCGCGCACGAACAGGTCGAATTCGGGCGTCCCCGGCCCCGCATCCGGCCCCAGGATCGAGGCGTTCAGGCTGTCCGCCTCCATCGTGAAGCGGGTCGAATTCTCGACAATCGCCTTGTGCGTCCGCAGCTTGCGCCCCGTCCAGGCCGAGCCGGTGAAGGTCACGACATCCTGACCCGTCACATGATCCAGCAGGTCGCCCACCGATCCGCAGATCAGTTGCAGCGCACCCTGGGGCAGGATGCCGGTCTCGTGGATCGCGCGGACGACCGTTTCGGTCAGATAGGCGGTCTGGGATGCGGGCTTGACGATGCAGGGCATCCCGGCCAGCAGCGCGGGCGCGATCTTTTCCAGCATCCCCCAGACCGGGAAGTTATAGGCGTTGATATGCACCGCCACACCCTGCAACGGCGTCAGGATGTGCTGGGCCGAAAAGCTGTGATCCCTGGATAGCGGCTCGACATCGCCATCGGTCAGAACGCGCGTATTGGGCAATTCGCGCCGCCCCTTCGAGGCGAGGGTGAGCATGGTGCCGATACCCCCTTCGATATCCACCCAGCCATCGGCGCGGGTCGCCCCGGTGCGGTAGCTTTCGGTGTAGAACTCTTCCTTGCGCGCCATCAGCGCCAGGCCAAGCGCCTTGAGCATCGCGGCGCGCTCGTGAAACGACATGGCGCGCAGGGCAGGCCCGCCCGTGCGGCGGCCCCAATCCAGCGCATGGGCCATGTCCAGACCCGTCGCGTCGATATAAGCCACCAGTTCGCCGGTCGCCGCATCCAGAAGGGGCTGACCCTCGCGGTCGCCCCGGACCCAGCGGCCACCGATCAGACTTTCCAGGCGGCGGGGGGCTGTCATGCTCATGGTCCTGTCCTTTTTTCCGTATCGTCTTACAGGCCGCATTCGGCCAGTTTTTCGCCCAGCAGCGCCTGCCATTCAGCCCGCAGCGTGTCATTGTCGCGCCGCCGCAGGCCCATCTGCGCCAGCGTCGCAAAGCGCGCCGAGCCCGACAGGCCAAAGCCCGCCGCCACGCGCGGCGTCCAATAGGCGATGCTGGCGCGCGCGCCCTCTGGGTCGGTCCCGGCCAGACGCGCCAGACCTTCAAGGCCAAGCGCGGCATGACGCGCCTCACGCGGGGCGATCTCGCGGAAGGTCTCGGCCAGCGGGGCATAGGAGATGCGGGTCAGTTCCGTCATCTGCACACCCGTCGCCAGACCCTGCAGCACGTTCATCACCACCGCATCGGTCCAGCCGGACAGCGGATAGTGAAAGACCGACAGCCGCATGTCGCCCGACTGGCGCGCGGGCCCCAGATCGGCGTCGCGGGCCACGCGCGCGGCCCAGTCATGCTGGCGCTGATAGCGGGCGGTGTCGGTGCCGAAATCGCCCATGACGGCCAGCACACGTTCGGCGTGATCGGCCTTTTCCAGCGTGATCCGGCTGGCGGCGATGCGTTCCTTGATGCCGGGCGCCCAGTTGATCGCGCCCGCAAATCCGGCCGAGGCCGCAAGCTGGCTGTCCACGAAGGATCCCATCAGCCGCAGCAATTCGCCCCGATAGCGCGCGGGCACATTGCCCGGCGCGGTCAGCACGCCCCCTTGGGCCAGGTAATCCTGGACCTGCATCGCGTCACTCGTCATAGCTGACCACCACCTTTTGGCTGACGGGGAAGGCCTGGCAGGACAGGACATAGCCCGCGCGGACCTCGTAATCCTCCAGCGCGTGATTGACGGCCATCTCGACCTCGCCCTCCAGCACCTTGCAGCGGCAGGTGGAACAGACGCCCGCCTTGCAGGAATAGGGCGCGTCCATGTCGGCGGCCAGAGCCGCGTCCAGGATCGTCTGGCCCGAACGCGGCAGGCTCAGCGCGCGCGTCGTGCCGTCCAGCGTGATGCTGGCCTGCACGGCCTCGCCTTCGGGAATGGCCCTGGCAGAGACCGCACGGGCCTTGGCGCGGCCTGGCTGACTGCTGGCGAACAGCTCGAACTTGATCTGCTCGTCGCTCAGCCCGTGCTCACGCAGCGAGGCCGCGATGGTCAGCATCATCGGCTCGGGACCGCAGATGAAGGCCGTGTCCACGGATTTCGGGTCGATCCAGACGCGGAACAGATGCGCCATCTTCTCGGCGTCGATGCGTCCGGTGAACAGGTCGATCTCCTGTCCTTCCTGTTCCAGGACATGGATGACCGACAGGCGGCCCAGATAGAGGTTCTTCAGATCCTCCAGCTCTTCGCGGAACATGATCGTGCTGATCTGGCGGTTGGCATAGACCAGCGTGAATCGCGACCGGGGCTCGCGCGCCAGGACGGTCTTGATGATCGACAGAAGCGGCGTGATGCCCGACCCGCCGGCAAAGCCCAGATAATGCCGCGCGGTTTCGGCATCCAGCGGGGTAAAGAAGCGGCCCATCGGCGGCATGGCCTCGATCTGGTCGCCAGGCGCAAGGCACTCGTTGGCCCAGGTCGAGAAGGCGCCGCCCTCGACACGCTTGATGCCGACCCGCAGGCAGCCCTCGTCCAGGCCCGCACAGATCGAATAGCTGCGACGCAGTTCCTCGCCGTCGAAATCGCGGCGAAAGGTCAGATACTGGCCTTGGGTGAAGCTGAACAGCGCGCGGTCCTCGGGGCGGGGCTCCAGCGTCACGACCACGGCGTCACGCGTTTCGCGCCGCACCTCGGTCACTGTCAGGGGGTGGAAGCGTGCCATCGGGTGCGTTCCTCAGATGCATTTGAAATAGTCGAAAGGTTCCAGGCAGTCGGTGCAGCGGTAGCTGGCCTTGCAGGGGGTCGAGCCGAACTGGCTGACCTTTTCCGTCGCGTTCGATCCGCAGCGCGGACAGGCAATCGCCAGATTGGACCTGCCCGCCAGACGCGAGATGCGCCCCGCCAGCCGCCCATCCGCCGCCGTCCCGTCGATGGGAGGCGCGATGCCATAGGCGCGCAGCTTTTCGCGGCCCTCGGGCGTGATCCAGTCGGTCGTCCAGGGCGGCGAAAGCTGGCGTCTCAGCTCCAGCTTCTCGATGCCGCGGGCGCGCAGGGCGGTCTCGATGTCGAGATTGATGACCGCGGTGGCCGGACAGCCCGAATAGGTGGGCGTGACCGTGACGACCAGCGTGTCCCCCTGCCAGGCCACATCGCGGATGATGCCCAGATCGGTCAGCGAGATGACCGGGATCTCGGGGTCCGGCACCTGGGCCAGCCAATCCCAGACCTGTGCGGTATCGGGCAGCACCTGCATGGCGTTACCAGGTCGCGCCCGGATAGGCGCGCTGGAGGAACTGCATCTCGGCCAGGATATAGCCCAGATGCTCGCTGTGAACGCCGCGCTTGCCGCCCCCCGCACCGGTCAGGCCGTGCTGCCAGACATCGCCGGGCAGGCGCAGCGTCGCCTCGGCCATGACCTGCCCCACGGTCCGGTCCCACGCGGCGCGCAGGCTGGACGGCAGAGCGATCACCCCCGCCTCGGCCAGCGCGCGGTCATGGGCGTCGTCGTGGAACATCTCGCCCGTATAGGACCACAGCGCGTCCAGCGCCTTTTGCATCCGGTCATGGCTTTCGGCGGTGCCGTCGCCAAGCCGGATCACCAGATCGGCCGAGCGTTCCAGATGATAGGCCACTTCCTTTTTCGCCTTGGCGGCAATCTCGGCGATGCGCGCATCAGGCGAGGCAGCGGCGGCATCCAGCAATTCTATATGGAAGGCGTCGAACAGGAATTGCCGCATCAGCGTATGGCCGAAATCGCCGTTCGGACGTTCGACCAGCAGCAGGTTCCGGAAGGCGCCGGCATCGCGCAGATAGGCCAGGTTGTCGGCGCTGCGCCCCCTGCCCTCGACCTCTCCGGCCAGGCCCAGCCAAAGCTGGCATTGCCCGATCAGGTCCAGCGCCTGATTGGCCAGGGCGATATCTTCCTCCAGCGCGGGGGCGTGGCCGCACCATTCCGACACGCGGTGGCCCAGGATCAGCGCGTTGTCGCCCGTCCGCAGCAGCCATTCGAACAGCGCGTCGCGGGTCTGGTCCTGTGGCGCGGAAGCCCCCTGCCCCGCCTGCGCGGCGGCGAGCTTTTCGATTTCGGGCGTCATCACGTCAGGCAGCGACGGCATCACATATGCCCCACTTCTTCGGGGATGTCGAAAAAGGTCGGGTGACGATAGACCTTGGCATTCGACGGCTCGAACAGCGGGCCCTTGTCCGACGGGCTCGAGGCCGTGATCGCATTCGACGGCACGACCCAGATCGAGACGCCCTCGTTGCGGCGCGTATAGACATCGCGGGCGTGGCGGATCGCGATTTCGGCGTCAGGCGCGTGCAGGCTGCCGACATGACGATGGTTCAGGCCGTGCTGGCCGCGGATGAAAACTTCCCAAAGGGGCCATTCGCTGGACATGGGTTCCTCCCGGTGATCTGGCAAAGAGCGGCGGCGCGCGCCCGTCTCTGTTCGGCGTCTATTCGGCAGCGATGCGCCGGCTGCGGGCCTTTTCGGCATGGGCCATCAGGCCCTCGCGGAACCATGCGCCATCCTCCCAGGCCTTGACGCGGGCGCCAAGCCGTTCGGCATTGCAGGGGCCGTTGCCGGCGATGACGGCGAAGAACTCGGACCAGTCTGGTTCGCTGAAGTCATAGCCGCCCTTCTCCTCGTTCCATTTCAGGTTCTCGTCGGGGATGGTCAGGCCCAGATATTCGGCCTGCGGGACAGTCTGATCGACGAATTTCTGCCGCAGTTCGTCATTGGTATTCATCTTGATCTTCCACGCCATGGATTGCGCGGAATGGACCGAATCCTTGTCGGACGGGCCGAACATCATCAGCGCGGGATACCAGAACCGGTTCAGCGCATCCTGGGCCATGGCCTTCTGCTCGGGCGTGCCTGCACACATCTTCATCATGATGTCGTAGCCCTGCCGCTGGTGGAACGATTCCTCCTTGCAGATGCGGATCATGGCCCGGCTGTAGGGGCCATAGCTTGTGCGCTGCAGCGGCACCTGATTCATGATCGCCGCGCCATCGACCAGCCAGCCCACCGCACCGATATCGGCCCAGGTCAGGGTGGGATAGTTGAAGATCGACGAATATTTCATCTTGCCGCTATGCAGCCGCTCCAGCAGCTCGTCGCGGCTGACGCCAAGCGTTTCGGCCGCGGAATAGAGATAGAGGCCATGCCCGGCCTCGTCCTGCACCTTGGCCAGCAGGATCGCCTTGCGTTCCAGTGTGGGGGCGCGGGTGATCCAGTTGCCTTCGGGCAGCTGGCCTACGATCTCGGAATGGGCGTGCTGGCCGATCTGGCGGATCAGCGTCTTGCGATAGCCCTCGGGCATCCATTCCTTGGGCTCGATCTTCTCGCCCCGGTCGATGCGCTCCTGAAAGGCGATCTCTTCGGGGGACATCTCGTCGCGCGACTTGACGCCTTCGGATTTGACAAGCTGAGCATACATGACGTGCGTTCCCTTCAGACCCGTTCGATGATGATGGCGATTCCCTGACCAACGCCGATGCACATGGTGCAAAGCGCATAGCGCCCGCCGGTGCGGTGCAGGTGATACATGGCGGTGGTGACAAGCCGGGCGCCCGACATGCCAAGCGGATGACCCAGGGCGATGGCGCCGCCATGAGGGTTCACATGAGGCGCATCATCCGGCAGGCCCAGATCGCGCAGAACGGCCAGCGCCTGCGCGGCAAAGGCTTCGTTCAATTCCACCACATCCATCTGGTCCAGCGTCAGGCCCGCGCGCGCCAGAACCTTGCGCACGGCCGGCGCGGGGCCCACCCCCATCACGCGCGGTTCGACGCCCGCGGCGGCCATGGCGACGATCCGCGCCTTGGGCGTCAGGCCCTGCGCGCGGGCGCCCTGTTCGGACAGGATCGCCAGCGCCGCCGCGCCGTCATTCACCCCCGAGGCATTCCCGGCCGTCACCGTCAGATCGGGGCCGTTCACCCCTTTCAGGCGCGCCAGCTGTTCGACCGTGGTGCCGGGGCGCGGGTGTTCGTCCGTGTCGAAAATGACCGGATCGCCCTTTTTCTGCGGCACATGAACAGGCACGATTTCCTGCGCGAAGATCCCGGCCTCTTGCGCAGCGGCCCAACGGGCCTGGCTGCGGGCCGCAAAGGCGTCCTGATCGGCGCGGCTGATGCCGTAATCGGCAGCCACGTTATCGGCAGTTTCCGGCATGGAATGGGTGCCGTAAACCTTCTTCAGCGCCGGATTGGGAAAGCGCCAGCCGATCGTCGTGTCATAGACCGCATTGGCGCGGGAAAAGGCGCTTTCGGCCTTGGGCATCACGAAGGGCGCGCGGGTCATGCTCTCGACCCCGCCCGCGATGACGAAATCGCATTCGCCCGCCTTGATTGCGCGCGCGGCCATGCCGACCGCGTCCATTCCCGACCCGCACAGACGGTTCACGGTCGTGCCCGGAACAGCGACCGGCATCCCCGCCAGCAGCACGGCCATGCGACCCACATTGCGATTATCCTCGCCCGCCTGATTGGCGCAGCCATAGATCAGGTCGTCCACCGCCGACCAATCGACGCCGGGATTGCGCTCCATCAGCGCGCGCAGCGGCAGCGCGGCCAGATCGTCCGCCCGGATCGAGGCCAAGGCCCCCCCATAGCGCCCGATGGGCGTGCGCACAGCGTCGCAGATGAAGGCGTCTTGCATTCCAGTATTCCTCCGATTCGTCCCCCGGCGGCGATTATTCATCGACCGCACGGTCAGTGATACACCGGAAACATTACATGTCAAAGCAAATTTGGAGGAATGTCGTAATGTTTCAAGGCGCGGTTGCCTGAGGGCGGGGGACGTATCAGCGCAACATATTGATCCGAATAAGACTTTCCTCGGTCTCTGCGGCAAGATGGCCTGCCATCCCCTCTAGCGCGGCGATGGCGGGTCCGGCGATGGGCGTCAGCCTCAGATAAAGGTCGCGGAACAGACGCCGCGCGGCGCGGCCTGACCAGTTCCCAGGCAAGAGCGCCTCGGGCAGGAAGGGATCGCGCAACACCGCGCCCCGGTAGGCATGGACCAGCAGCAGCCGCAGCGTCAGCGCCTCGGCCGCCGTCACGTCGCGGCCTGCCAGCCCGTCCGCCACCTGCGCGAATTGCGCCAGGAATGCCTCGTAACGCGCCGCCAGTCCGGCCAGATCCCAGAAATCGGCCAGGCCCGGCATCGCCTCGGGCGCGTCATCGGGAACGCGCAGGATCAGTCGCGCTCCCGGAGGCATGGTGCCCCAATCCGGCGCCAGCCAGCACGAGCCCCCTGCCGCCGCCATGTGAAACCGCCGCCGGATCGGATCGGGCACGTCATCGACCGCCAGCAACATCCACCCCCGAGGCCGTGCCGTCCGATCATAAAGCCGCCGCGTGGCGGCCGCGAATTCCGCTCGCGCCGTGGGGGCCAGCCGATAGAAGCTGCGCCGCCCTTGCCTTTCGCCCTGCAACCGCCCCGAGGCGACCAGCCGCGAGACTGCCGTGCGGGCCAGGTTCTCGCTGATGCCAAGCCGGGCGCAGATCTCGATCAGGCTTCCCATCCACAGGACTTCGCCGCGCGGCACGACGACATCGCCATAGACGGTCACGATGAAGCCCGGCGCGGCGACATCCAGCGCCTGCGCCAGAGAGGCGCCGCAAAAGCGATCCGGCATATCCATCGGCGTCTCCGTCAATCATTCGGACCGCTTCTGGCCTATCGCGCGCAGCGGGACAACCGCAAGGACCGGCCTGCCTGTTGCAAGACCCCGAATTCGCGATTGCGCCGGCGATCCTGGGGATTGCAGCGGGCTGCCCAGGTTGCCGGCCGACCCACCACGAGGACGGAACATTATTAACTTATTGTTATAGAACGATTATTTTTGCCTGAACGTCAGAGGATCAGCCAGAGGACGATTGCGTCGGCACATATCTCTGCCCCGGCGGATCGGCCGCCGGGGCTTCCCCGCGGGGAAGGATCACTCGATCTGGTCGAGCATCGCAGCGACTGCGGCTTCCAGCTTGCGCCGGTCGATGGTCGAAAAATCGCGCGCCAGGCGGATCTCCAGACGCCCGTCGGCGGCGATGCATCTTGCGGTTCCCTGTGCCCTTTGCAGCTGAAAGCTGGTCTTGGCCTTGACGGCTTCACGCGGTTCCGGGCCGGCCTTCCGGGGCGCGACACCCTTGGGCATATCCCCCCCCTGCCCCGCATAGCGCCGCAAGACCGCCAATTCGTCCGTGACCGAGCGCGTATCCCAATCTCGCAGTTCGGACTTGATGGCAGCGACAATGCCGGGCACGTCCTCCAGGCGCTGCGCAAGGGCCAGACCGAGCGACCGCGGGATTTCCTGCGGATACATCAAGGTCTCGCCCAGCCTTTCGACCAGCGGAATGAAGTTGCGGATATAGCTTCGCTTCTGATAGCCCGCCGACTTGAACAGGATCGCGACCGCTTTTTCGGGATCGTTCTCCGACGTCAGCGGGTCCATCGCATAATGCAGCGCAAGCTGCGCCATCTCTGCGAACGAGACATCCTTTCGGACCATGTTCTCATCCACCATCCGGCGATAGAGATTTTCCAGCGCATCCCCGCGTGCCGCGATCCCCGCCGGAATCCGGCCCCAAGCCTCGGCGTCTCCGGTTTCCTCCAGCAACTGCCGGTAAGCCGACAGCCGCCGCCAGCCCTGAATCAGCTCGTAGCGGCCATCTTCGGTTGGCTCGACACGGATCGGATTTGACAGGCCGATTTCGCGGATTGACGCGACAAGTTCGGCCAGTTCGAAATCCGCGATCGGTCGGCGGTCGCGGATCAACTTCTGTGTGTCGATCGCATCCAGCGGGATCATGTCCGTAATCAGCCCTGCCCGCTTCAGCCGGACATGCTCTTGGGCAAGCGCATCGTTCTCGGCGCGGATCCTGGCCTCGATCTCGGCCCGGTCACGCACCGATTCCACCGTTTCCGAGATCGCTGCAGCCATCGGCCCTCGGCGCTGTCCGGCGCGCGCCGAGACGTCGCCCTTCCCCGCGGGGAAGTCTGCCGCATCATCCTGCGGCAGGTCGATATCGAACATGCGACGCTTGCGGCTCATGATTGCCCCTCCTGCCCGATCCATGCGTTGAGAACGTGACCTCGAAATTCCTCGTAGGCCTGATCGAAGGTGGCACGCGCGCGACGCCACGTCCCCCGGGTCATCTCTCTGTAGTCGATCTCGTAGATCGAACTGAGAAAACGCCCCGACTGTTCGACCGCTCGGGTCAGTTCGATCGGATACCGGGCCACGCGGTCGCCGAAGACCTGCCGAAACGCGCCGAACATCGCCTGGTGCAATTCGTTGGAGGGCTCGTAGCGCGTCATCAGGAACCGGATATCCGCAAAGACCTTCGGCAGCGCGATCTTCCCCGTGGGGAAGTTCTCGAACCCATGGGACAGATCCTCAAGCGCCTCGGCCAGTTGGCCGATGAAACTGGTCGTCGAATCGTATTCCCAATAGCCGGGGCCCGAGGGGATATAAAGCATGTCAGCCGCAAAGACGGCGTTCATCGACTGGTATCCGATGGCCGGGGGGCAGTCGAACAGGATCAGATCATATGCGTCATCCGCAAGCGAATCGAGAAAACGGGACACCGCGCCGAAGAAGGTCCATTCCGGGTTCAGATGCCGATACTGCGCACTGGCGAATTCGACAAAGGCCGCATTGGCGCAGCTGGGCACGATGTCGATCGTTGCCCAGGCCGTGGGCTTGATGAAATCTGCCGCACGCAACGACCCGAGACCCATATCCCTGATCGAGGCAGGCAGCTTGCGCTGGGGCAGGGCGGTCCCGGACTCGGCGCCGGCGCTGGCGGCGTTCATCCGGTCGGTTTCGCGCTCCAGGTCGCGCGCCATGATGCCCCAGACGGTGTGATCTTCGCCGACATCGGTCAGACCCATCGCGTGGGACAAGGTGGCCTGGGGGTCGAAATCGACGACCAACACCCGATAGCCATCCAGCGCGGCCGCATGGGCGAAGTGCAGCGCCACCGTGCTTTTGCCGGCGCCGCCCTTGAAATTGGCGATCGCCGCCCGGAAGGCGCGCTTGCCCTCGGGGCGGGGCGGCATCAGCGACTTCCTGTTCACACGGATGCGGCGGCGCAATTCATTCACCTCTTCCAGGCTGAACCAACGCTGACGGCCATCCTCCTCGACTTCCCCGAGGGGAAGATTCGGATCAGCGGCCAGCTTGCCGCGAAAGGTGGACTGATTCATCCGGAAGATGAGTTCGGCCACCTCCCAGCTCGAAAAGCGCCGCAGGGTCTTTTCGTTCGACGGGCTGAAGGTCTGCCGCCGGATCCAGCCCTGCATCTTCAGCGACTGAGCCTGCAGTCGCGAGAGGTCTTGATGGGTAAACATGATTTGCCTGTATTCAGAGGACGCAAATTACTGCCGGCTTTCCTTTTACGACTTATTTGCGCTTTTGGCAAAAGCGTTGTTACATCAAATGCGGATGACAGGTTTCCCAGCCATTGCTGCGCGAATCGCCCCGCGCGCTGTCCGGATCAGGCGGCACGGCACAAGCGCCCGAATGGGGGACAAGATCGGCAGGCACGCCCGCACAAGGGGCCATTTCACAAGGATTGCGGGACATCATGCCCGTCACCCAATACCATTGATACCGGGCTTCTTTGGTATTTGCCGCCGCCAACGCGCTCGTCTCGCCAATCCGCTTGACAGAATCGTGTTTCAGGACGCTAATGGGCGACGAGCGATGAAAGACGTTTGGTCACACAGCGCAGATCGCCGCAGCACTAACCGGCCAGGGGATCACCCGGCCAGCGGGCAGGAGCAGAGATGCAGGTCATCAAACCCGTCGGGCGTGACGCCGCGGCGAAAAAATACGACATCCTGTCGGCGCTGATGGCCCATGCCTTTGCTCAAGGCGCGGTTGCGCAGCGGCTGGTGCTGCGCCTGATGGCTCTGATCACGACCCGATACAACTGGCAGCGCGACGAATTATGCATGGGGCAGCGCGAGATAGCGCGGCTCTGGTGTGTGGATGAACGCACCGTCAAGCGCGAGATGGCACAGTTGCGCGCGATGGGCTGGATCAGGGTCAAGCGACAGGGCGCGCGGGGCAGGGTGTCGGTTCTGGGCATTGATCTTGAGCGGATCCTGCTGGATACGCGGCCAGCCTGGCCGAATATCGGCGAGGATTACGTCGCCCGGATGGCCGAGCGCGGCGGCGAGGGCAACGCCATTCCCTCAGCGGACGCAAATGTCGTTCCGTTCCGCCGGAGCGTCCCCGCCACCGAACCGGGATTGTGGGGCCGTATGCGCATGATTCTGAATGCCGAAGATCCGGTGATCTATGGTGCCTGGTTCGCACCCCTCATCGAGATCGAGCAGGCCGAGGGCATCCTGACCCTTGCTGCGCCCTCGCGCTTTCACGCCACCTATCTGCGCACGCATCTGCTGACGCGACTGGAAACGGCCGGTCGCAGGCTGGACCCATCCCTGCGCGGATTGCGGATCGAGGCACCGTGACATGCGAGGCAGGGCAGGGGTGCCGGATCTTCGCCATGCGGTTTGACCTGATCATCTTCGATTGCGACGGCGTCATTGCCGACAGCGAAATCCTGTCGGCCCAAGTGCTGATCGCGCAATTGGCCGATCTGGGCATCGCCATGACGCTTGAGGATGTGCGCCGTGATTTTCTGGGGCGCAGTTTCCCGACGGTGGCTGCCGGCATCCGCGCCCGGTCGGGCCATCCCTTGCCCGACGATTTCGAATCCAGCTACCGCGCGCGCCTGCTTGAACGCTTCGAGACCGATCTGAAGGAGACGCCGGGCTTTTCGGCGATGCTGGCCGGGCTCGGGCGGCGCTTCTGTGTGGCGACCTCGTCCAGCCCGCCGCGTGTGGCGCGCACGCTTGCGGTCCTGGGGCTGAGCGACGCTTTTGGCGCGCATGTCTTTACGGCCTCGGAAGTGGCGCGGGGCAAGCCGGCTCCGGACCTGTTTCTTCATGCGGCCGCACGGATGCAGGCCAGTCCCGACCGTGTGCTGGTGATCGAGGACAGCCCTCCCGGGTTGCAAGCCGCGCGCGCCGCCGGCATGGCGGTGCTGCATTACGGCGGCGGCGCCCATCTGGCCGGGGTCGCGCCGCCTGAAGGCATTTGCAGCTTCAGCGACTGGACGGCCCTTGATACCATCCTCGCGCAGTTGGAGGCGCCATGACCCAGCCACCGACCAGATTCACGCCCGAAGCCGCGCGCCTGGACGATGCCGCGCGTGCGGGCTGGTTGTATTACGTCGCGGGCAACACCCAGGACGAGATCGCGCGCAAGCTGGGCGTCAGCCGCCAGAGCGCGCAGCGGCTGGTCGCCATGGCCATGGCCGAACGGCTGATCAAGGTGCGGCTGGATCATCCCATCGGTCGCTGCATGGATCTGGCCGCAAGGTTGATCGACCGGTTCGAGCTTCAGGGATGCGAGGTCGTGCCCTCGGATCCCGAGGCGCCGAACCTGCTGACCGGCCTTGCCATCGCCGCCGCCGCCCTGCTGGAGCGTGTGCTGAAATTGCCCGAGCGCCGGGTCATCAGCCTTGGCACAGGGCGCAACCTGCGCGCCATGGTCGAGCAGGTGCCCCGCATGTCCTGCCCGCAGCATGTCGTCGTCTCGCGCCTTGGCAACATGATGGAGGACGGCTCGGCCACCGCCTATAATGCGACGATCCGTCTGGCCGACCGGATCGGGGCGCCGCATTACCCCTATCCGCTGCCGGTTCTGGCCCCCGATCCGCAGTCACTGGCCGCGATGCAGGCCCAGCCCGGTGCGCGCAACACGATCATGCTGTGCGAAAAGGCCGATCTGTCGCTGGTCGGCGTGGGGCAGATGGATTCGAGCGCGCCGCTGCATGTGGACGGCTTCCTGTCATCGGCCGAGCTTGAGGCGCTGACCCGCGCGGGTGCGGTGGGCGAGATCACGTCCTGGGTCTATGACAGCCAGGGGCAATTGCTGGATTGCGCCTATAACCGGCGCGTTGCCTCGGCCCCGCTGCCGAGCGCGCCCGAGCGCCCGGTCTGGGCCATGGCATCCGGTCAGGCCAAGCTGGCCGCGATCCGCGCGGCCCTGCGGGGAAGGCTGGTCAACGGCCTCATCACCTCTGAAGCCACGGCCGAGCAGCTTCTGTCAGACCCGGCCTGACACGGCATCTTCTGCATGGCGCCGAAAGAGGGCGTTGACAAGTCGCGCGCGCCTGATGAATATTTGCCCACCAAAAGGGCAAATGCCCATCGGAGAGGGAGGATAGCATGAAGACGACATTCCGCGCCCTTCTGGGCGCGACGGCGCTATGCGCGGCCAGCGGCGCCGCCGCGCAGGAGAATGTGACGCTGACCGTGGCCACGGTGAACAATGGCGACATGATCCGGATGCAGGCGCTGACCTCGGATTTCACCGAAAAGCACCCCGGCATCACCGTCGAATGGGTCACGCTGGAGGAAAACGTCCTGCGCCAGCGCGTCACCACCGATATTGCCACGCGCGGCGGGCAGTATGACGTGATGACCATCGGCACCTACGAGGTTCCGATCTGGGGGGCGCAGGGCTGGCTGATCTCTTTGAACGACCTGCCCGAAGAATGGGATGCCGACGACCTGCTGCCCGCGATCCGGGACGGCCTGACGGTGGATGGCGAGCTTTACGCCGCGCCCTTCTACGGCGAAAGCTCGATGGTCATGTATCGCCGCGACCTGATGGAGGCTGCGGGGCTTGAGATGCCCGACGCGCCCAGCTGGGACTTCATCAAGCAAGCCGCTGCCGCGATGACCGACCGCGATGCCGAGGTCTATGGCATCTGCCTGCGCGGCAAGGCGGGCTGGGGCGAGAACATGGCCTTTATCACCGCGATGGCCAACAGCTATGGCGCGCGCTGGTTCGACGAGGAATGGACCCCCCAGTTCGACAGCCCCGAATGGCGCGCGACGCTGGACGATTACCTGATGCTGCTGACGGAATACGGCCCTCCGGGCGCGGCGAATAACGGCTTCAACGAGAACCTCGCCCTGTTCCAGCAGGGCAAGTGCGGCATGTGGATCGACGCCACGGTTGCGGCCAGCTTCGTGACGAACCCCGCCGATTCGACCGTCGCCGACAGCGTGGGCTTTGCGCTGGCGCCCGATAACGGGCTGGGCAAGCGCAGCAACTGGCTTTGGGCCTGGTCGCTTGGCATTCCGGCGGGCAGCCAGAAGGTCGAGGCCGCCAAGCAATTCGTGGCCTGGGCGACCTCGAAGGAATATACCGCGCTGGTCGCCGAGCGCGAGGGCTGGGCCAACGTGCCGCCGGGCACCCGTCAGTCGCTTTACGACAATCCGGAATATGCCTCGGTTCCGTTTGCGCGGATGACGCTGGACAGCATCAACGCCGCCGATCCGACCAACCCGACGGTCGATCCGGTGCCCTATACCGGCGTGCAGTTCGTCGCCATTCCCGAATTCCAGGGGATCGGCACGGCGGTCGGCCAGCAATTCGCCGCCGCCTTGGCCGGACAGGCCACGGCAGAGCAGGCGCTGGCCAATGCCCAGGCCCTGACCGCGCGCGAGATGACCCGAGCGGGCTATCCGAAATAGGCGCACCAAGACGCCTGAAGGGGGCGCGCGCCCTCATCTCTCCAAGCGCGCCCCCACCCCTGACGCAGACGATCCCTGACGCAAATGACCGGCCCGCCCGCAGGCGGCCGCCCCGGCAAAGGTGCAAGCGCATGTCAACCAAGGCTTCACGCACGGCCGCAAGGCTGATGATCTCGCCCGCCGTGATCCTGCTGCTCGGCTGGATGATCGTGCCGCTGTCGATGACGCTGTATTTCTCGTTCCTGCGCTACAACCTGTTGATGCCCGGCATGGAAAGCTGGGCGGGGTTCGAGAACTACCATTACTTCTTCACCGATCCCGCCTTCATGGCCGCGCTGCGCAACACGCTGGCGCTGGTCGGGGGCGTGCTGACCATCACGGTGATCGGCGGCATCCTGATCGCGCTGCTTCTGGACCAGCCGTTCTGGGGGCAGGGGATCGTGCGGCTGCTGGTCCTGGCGCCCTTCTTCGTGATGCCGACCGTCTCGGCGCTGGTCTGGAAGAACATGTTCATGAACCCCGTGAACGGGGTCTTCGCCTGGCTGGCGCGCAGCGTCGGGCTGCAACCCTATGACTTCCTGACCCATGCGCCGCTGGCCTCGATCATCGGCATCGTGGCCTGGCAATGGCTGCCCTTTGCCGCGCTGATCCTGCTGACCGCGCTGCAATCCTTGAACAGCGAGCAGATGGAGGCGGCCGAGATGGACGGGGCAGGGCCCCTGGCACGGTTCTGGTTCATCACCCTGCCGCATCTGGCGCGCGCCATCACGGTGGTGATCCTGATCCAGACGATCTTTCTGCTGTCGATCTTCGCCGAGATTCTGGTGACGACGAATGGCGGTCCGGGCACGGCCAGCACCAACCTGACCTTTCTGGTCTATATGCAGTCGCTGCTGCAATTCGACGTGGGGCTAGGATCGGCAGGCGGGGTCGTGGCGATCATCCTGGCCAATATCGTGGCGATCTTCCTGATGCGGATGATCGGCAAGAATCTCGACGCGTAAGGAGGAAGACCCATGCCCCGCGCTGTCACCACCCGCCGCAAGGCCGCGACCACGTTGATCGCCTGGACCATCGGATTGCTGATCTTCTTTCCGATCCTCTGGACCGTGCTGACCAGCTTCAAGTCCGAGTCCGACGCCATCGCGATCCCGCCGAAATTCCTGAACTTCGACTGGACGCTGGCCAATTACGTCACCGTGCAGGAGCGTTCGAACTATTTCCGGCATTTCTGGAACTCGGTCGTGATCTCGTTCGGATCGACGCTGATCGGGCTGGTCATCGCCATTCCCGCCGCCTGGTCGATGGCCTTCGTGCCGGGGCGGCGGACGCGCGACATCCTGATGTGGATGCTGTCCACAAAGATGCTGCCCGCCGTGGGCGTGCTGGTGCCGATCTACCTGCTGGCGCGCGACACCGGGCTGCTGGACACGCGCATCCTGCTGGTCGGCGTGCTGACGCTGATCAACCTGCCGATCATCGTCTGGATGCTCTACACCTATTTCCGCGAGATCCCGGGCGAGATCTTGGAAGCCGCGCGCATGGACGGGGCGGGGCTGCGCGCGGAGATCATCCATGCGCTGACGCCCATGGCGATCCCCGGCATCGCCTCGACGCTGCTACTGAACGTGATCCTGGCCTGGAACGAGGCGTTCTGGACGCTGAACCTGACGGCTGCGCGGTCCGCGCCGCTGACCGCCTTCATCGCCAGCTATTCCTCGCCCGAGGGGCTGTTTTACGCAAAACTCTCGGCGGCCTCGACCATGGCCATCGCGCCAATCCTGATCCTGGGCTGGTTCAGCCAGAAGCAACTTGTCCGCGGCCTGACCTTCGGCGCGGTGAAATGAGGGGCCATCATGGGACGCATCACCCTTGAGAACGTGACCAAGAAGTTCGGCGAGGTCGAGGTGATCCCGCCCCTGGATCTGGACATCAATGACGGTGAATTCGTCGTCTTCGTCGGCCCCTCGGGCTGCGGGAAATCGACGCTGCTGCGGCTGATCGCGGGGCTCGAGGACACGTCGGGCGGGCGCATCCTGATCGACGGCGAGGACGCGACCGACCTGCCGCCCGCCAAACGCGGGCTGGCGATGGTGTTCCAGTCCTACGCGCTTTATCCGCATATGTCGGTCAGGAAGAACATCGCCTTTCCGATGCGCATGGCGGGCATCGCGCAGGACGAACAGGACCGCCGGATCGAGGCCGCCGCCCGCGCGCTGAACCTGACCGCCTATCTGGACCGCCGCCCCGGCCAGCTGTCGGGCGGCCAGCGCCAGCGCGTCGCCATCGGGCGGGCCATCGTGCGCGAGCCCTCGGCGTTTCTCTTCGACGAACCGCTGTCGAACCTGGACGCGGCGCTGCGCGTGGGGATGCGGCTCGAGATCAGCGAGCTGCACAACCGGCTGAAGACCACGATGGTCTATGTCACCCATGACCAGGTCGAGGCGATGACCATGGCCGACAAGATCGTGGTGCTGAATGCGGGCCGGATCGAACAGGTCGGCAGCCCGATGGATCTGTATCGCGCGCCCGGAAACCTGTTCGTCGCGGGCTTCATCGGCAGCCCCCGGATGAACTTTCTCAGCGGGCCGGTTGCCGCCGAACATGGTGCCGCGACGATCGGCATTCGGCCCGAACATATCGGCATCTCGGCCACCAAGGGCGCGTGGAAGGGCCGGATCGGCGTCAGCGAGCATCTGGGCAGCGACACGTTCTTCCATGTCGAGGAGACCGGTCTGGCCAAGACGATCACCGTGCGCGCGGGCGGCGAGATCGACCTGCATCACGGCGACACGGTCTGGCTGACGCCCGATGTCTCGAAACTGCACCGCTTTGACGACGGGGGCCTGCGGCTGCCCTGACCGCCCTGCGTCCCGCAAACCCAGGCCCGGCCGCCGCAGCGGCCCGGTGCCGCATGACGAAAGGTCCGACCATGGCCATTCCCCTGACCCAGGCCGCTCTGGCCCAATTGCCACCCGACGTTGCGCGCCCCGGCTATGACCGCGCCCATCTGTCGCCCGGCATCCTGCATCTGGGTGTCGGCAATTTCCACCGCGCTCATCTGGCCTGGTATCTGGACCGGCTGTTCGCCCTGGGCGAGGGGCATGACTGGGCGCTGGTCGGTGCAGGCGTGCGCGCGGGAGATCAGGCGATGCGGGATCGGCTTGCGCGGCAGGACTGGCTGAGCACGCTGGTCGAACTGGACCCGGCGGGTCTGTCGGCGCGCATCCTGGGGCCGATGATCGACTTTGGCGCTGTGGAACCGGGCGCGGTCATCGCGGCCATGTCGGACCCGCGCATCCGCATCGTCTCGCTGACCATCACCGAGGGCGGCTATTTCGTCGATGCACTGACCGACGGCTTCGACGCCGCCCATCCCGAGATCCGCCATGACGCGGCCCATCCCGATGCGCCGCGCACGGTCTTTGGCATGATGCTGGCGGCGATACGCGCGCGCAGGGCAGGGGGGCTTGAGCCCTTCACGGTCCTGTCTTGCGACAACCTGCCCGGGAACGGCCATGTCGCGGCCCGCACATTGACCGGCCTTGCCCGGCTTTCCGACCCGGCGCTGGCCGACTGGATCGAGACGCATATGGCCTTTCCCAACTCGATGGTCGATTGCATCACCCCGGCGACCAGCGACCGCGAAAGGGCACTGGTGCGCGAGTGTTTCGGGATCGAGGACGCCGCCCCCGTCGTCTGCGAGCCGTTCAGGCAATGGGTGCTGGAGGACAATTTTCCCCAGGGTCGCCCCGCGCTGGAGAGGGTGGGCGTCGAATTCGTCGCCGATGTGGCGCGGCACGAGCTGATGAAGCTGCGCATCCTGAATGGCGGCCATGCGGCGATCGCCTATGCCTCGGCACTGCTGGGGCATCACTTCGTGCATGACGCGATGGCCGACGCCGACATCCGCGACTGGCTGGTCGCGCTGGAGACGCGCGAGATCATCCCGACCCTTGCCCCGATTCCCGGCGTGGATTACGGCGCTTATCTGGATCTGATCGTCAGCCGCTTCTCCAACCCCCGGATCGGCGACACGATCCCGCGCCTGTGTCTGGACGGGTCGAACCGGCAGCCGAAATTCATCCTGCCGACGCTGCGCGACCGGCTGGCGGCGGGCCTGCCGGTCGAGGGGCTGGCGCTGGAGGTCGCGCTGTGGTGCCGCTATTGCGAGGGCGCGACCGAGGCAGGCCAACCCATCGCACCGAATGACGACGCCCACGAGACCCTGCGCCGCCACGCAATCGCGGCGCGGGACGATCCGGCCGCTTTCCTGGGCAATGTCGCGGTGTTTGGCGATCTTGGCGCCGATGCGACGTTGCGCGCCGCCTTTGCTGCGCAGCTTGGCCTGCTGCGACAGGGTGGGGTGCGCGCCGCCCTGACCCGCTATTGCCGCAGCCGCTGAGGCGCGACCCGTTCCAGTTCTGCCCGCCTTTCGGTCAATGGCGGATGTTTGCCGGGCATCCTCATGACCGATGCTGCCAATCGCGCAACGGCCTCGACTGTTCCCTTGGGAATCGGTCGGGGCCGTGATCCCTTTGTCATGCAAGACCTGTAACGTCGGCTTCCGGAGCTGCCGATCCAAACTGAACAGATCAGTATTGTTTTTGTTGACGGAGCACGGGCGCAGACATAAGGCTTGGGCCGGGTGCGCCTTGGAGAAAGCGTTGTCTGGCCACCGATCTGTCCGGTTCCGGGGCAGGCATGTTGATTGGAAAGGTCGGTCTGCGATGGGTGTCGAAGCTCAGAACTAGGCGCTGTTCGTCGATGCCGATATTCCCGCCGATTGCCGCAATCTGCTGCCCGATGGCATGGTGGTTCTGGCCGATGTCAAGGATGGCAATGAGCCCGCACCTGCGCCGGGCCGCTCCTGTCTGGCGGCCCTGGTCCTGCCCGGGAATGCGCCCGGCTGGCGGCAGCGTCTGCGCGAAAGGGGTCTTGCCGAACTGCCGGTGATCGAGGTCGATCCCGCAGCGCCCGAACACGCCAGCCAGAGCCTGTTCGGGCTGCTCGGCGAGCGGATGCTTGCGGCCGAGCGTGAACTGGGCGAGATGCGCGCCGCCTCGGCGATGTTGCGCCGCGAGGGCAGTCCGACAAGATCCGCTTTCGCGCCATCGAGAGCTTTCTCTATACCTTGGGCGAGCCGCAGATCGCGCGCAGCCTGTGCTGGGAACCGACCGGCGTGATCGGCCACATGACGCGCGACAGC
This sequence comes from Paracoccus bogoriensis, assembly GCF_019431455.1. Lineage (GTDB taxonomy): Bacteria > Pseudomonadota > Alphaproteobacteria > Rhodobacterales > Rhodobacteraceae > Paracoccus > Paracoccus bogoriensis. Next base: position 21,729 of record NZ_JAHYSR010000021.1, on the reverse strand, counting down.
GTGCTGCTGCAACGCCTGCCCATCGACGCGGTCAGCATCACGGCGGTCGATCTGTGGCTGCCCGACCTGCCGCGCAACCGCGATCTGGGCCTGACCGTCGCCGTGATCGACGCCAATGGCGAAACGCTGGAGATGACCGAGGCCTATGGCGGCCAGGAAACGCGGACGGGCTGGGTGCGCTATCTGCTGGATGCGCCCCTGCCGGGCGATCCGCGCAACTGCGCGCTGATGCTACGCTATACGGGCGCGGCGCGTCTGGCGGTGGGGATGGGTCCGCGTGTGCCCGATCCGCGCTTTGCCGCCAAGGGCGACGGCTTCGACAACGATATGGTGCTGGCGCTGCGCGTCTGGAAGGCGGTCGCGGGCGCCTCGCTGCCGGACGAGCCGCTGGTCCTGCATTCGCCTCTGGGCGACGGGCGCCATGCGCGGTTCCTGTCGGCGGGCGAACTGCCCAGGCCGGAACTGTTCGCCAAGCCCGCCTCGGCCACCGATTACGTCACCGCCGATTACCGGGAAAACGAGGATGCGATCTTGGTCCATCCCTCGCGCAGCGGCCCGGTCTGCGCGGTCCTGCGCGATGTGGGCTGCCCAGGCTGAGCCACATCACCGCCGTCGTCACGGTGGGCCATCCGCAGGCGCCGAACCTGAACCTTGCCGTGGGCGTGGCCCCGGCCGGGCTGGTCGGGCGCGACGGCTTCTGGCAGGGCCGGATCGGTCCCTGGGTCCACGGTCTGCCCGCGCTTGGCTGGGCACAGGCGCATTGCGTCCCCTCCGAGCCGATCCGCGACCGCGCCGACATTTTTCTGGCCGCCTCGCTGGCCCATGACGGGCCGAACGACCTCAGCTGGGCGCTGTTCCGCGGCCTGCGGGTCGTCACCGGCGCCCCCTTGGACGAGGCCGAGGAATGACCCCCGCCCGCCCCTGGCATGTGACAGTGATCATCCCCGCCAAGGGGCATCCGGTGCTGATCGACGATGCCATCGCCTCGGTCGAACGCGAACTGGAGGCCGGAGTGATCCGCCGCCTGATCGTGGTCGATGATGGCTGCCCCCATGACGAAACCCGTCGCGCCCTGGCCGCCTGGCAGGCGCTGCTGGGAGTCTCGATGATGGTGCTGCATACCGAGAATGGCGGTCTCAGCCGGGCGCGCAACCGGGGGATCGCGGCGGCGCTGGATCTGGACCCCGATCTTGACGCGATCTTCCTGCTGGATGCCGACAACGTGCTGGCCGAAGGCGCCGGGGCGCGGATGGGCCATCTGCTGTCGGGCTGGAAAGAGGCCGACTGGTTCTATCCCGAATTCGACTTCTTCGGCCAGAATGGCCATTTCATCACGGAACCGAAATTCGACCTGCTTCTGGCCGCCGAGGCCAATCCCTGCGATGCAGGCAGCCTGATCCGTCGCCGGGTTCTGGATGCGGGTGTGCGCTTCGACGAAGGGATGAGGCAGGGCTACGAGGACTGGGATTTCTGGCTTCAGGCCGCTCGCCTGGGTTTTCGGGGAAAATCGGCGCGCCAGCCCTTGCTGCATTACCGCAAGCGCCCGGTCAGTATGCTCAGCCGATCTCACGCGCAGGATGGCGAATTGCGCCCCTATCTGCACCGCAAGCATGACTGGCTTTACCGCCTGCCCAGGCTGGTCGCGCTGGAGGCCGAGAATTTCCCGCGCTACGCCCTGATCGAGGGCGAGGCGCGCAAGGTGTCATTATGCGTCGATCCGCTGGAACCCAGGCTCAGCGACTGGCGCGCGCTGGAACGCATGATCATCGCCCATCTGGCCGATCCCCATGCCAATCACGCGCCCGCCTATCTTGTCTTTCTGCGCGAAGGCGTCGCCCCGCATCTGACGCAGATGCGCCTGATCCATGCGATGCTCTGGACATGCGAACGCCGCGTCGAGCGGTCGGGCCGCGACATGGATCTGTTCTTTCTGGATCACAGCGATGACGGCAGCCTGTCGCTGGTCACTGATGGCGGCAATCCCGAACGCCCGGCCGATGCGATCTGCCTGCCCATCTCGGCGCTGGAGAGGATGGTGCGCCACCCGGATGAGGACTGGCTGCGCCGCCTGGACAGCCTGCCGCTGCCTTGCGAGACCGAAAGCTGGGCGATCCGCTGCCCGCATTGGCTACCCGATAACGGCGGCAGCACCGGCGCGGCCGAAATCATGCGCGCGGCTCTGCTGTCGCTGGTGCGCAGCCCCTGGCGCGGCGCGCTGGGACAACAATGGAACTGGCGTGCCCCCGGCGGCGCGATCCGGCGCGATCGGGTCGCCCAGATCCCCCGCGGCGCGGTCGATGGCGGTATCGCCATGCCGCTGCTGAAACGTGACGATGTGCGCGATATCGGTATCGTTCTGCCGATCTTCAGCTTTGGCGGGGTCGAGAAGGTCGCCGCCAACATCGCGCGCGAATTGCGGGCCGATGGCTACCGGCTGCATCTGTTCGTCATCAGCGACCGCCCCATCCATGCCGAACCCTGGGCGCTGGAGCCCTTCTCGACACTGAACTGGCTGCCCGACGCCGACGCCCTCGACTGGAGCGGCGAGGAATATATGGGCACCGCCGAACCCGCCTGGGGCGAGGGAATGCAGGCGCCCGACCTGATGGGGCTGCTGGCCTCGATGGATGCGGTGATCAACGCGCATTCGGCGGCCCTGCACAAGGTGGCCGACGGGCTGCGGCGGCGGGGCGTGCTGATGATCGACCACGAGCATCTGGTCGAGCAGAGCACCTATGGCCGCGGCTATGGCCCGCCGCATCTGGCCTTGGCCTATGAGCAGGCCTATGACCTGTTCCTGACCTGCTCCGAGACGCTGCGGCTCTGGATGCACGCCAACGGCATCCCGGCCCAGAAGCTGATCGCCGTGCCCAATGCGCCGGGCTATCCCATGAGCGCGGCCGAACAGCGCTGCATCACCGGCTTTCGCGGCAATCCGCACGGCCGCCGCGCGCCCCTGCGGGTGCTGTTCCTGGGGCGCTTCGACCGGCAAAAGGGTATCCGCAGGCTTTCGACAATCTACAACGTGCTGGCCGAAAGGCTGCCGCAGATCCATCTGACCATCGCAGGGCGTGCCGTGGTCGAAGATCAGGGCCAGCAGCTGAGCTGGCCGCCGCAGGTCCGTTTCCTGGGTCCGGTGTCTGGCCCCGAGGCGCTGACGCGGCTGTTGACGCAGACCGACATCCTTGTCCTGCCGTCCTATTTCGAAGGGTTGCCGCTATCGGTGCTGGAGGCGCAGCGTTGCGGTGTCGTGGTGCTGTCCGCCGAGGCGGGCGCCCTGCACGAGGCGATCGAGAACGGCCGGACGGGCTTCATCGTTCCCCAGGACGAATGCGAACGCCACATCATCGACCGCATCCTGGCCCTGGACCGCGACCGCGAGCTGCTGGCCGAGATCAGCGCCCGGACGGCTGGCCACAGCCGCACCTGGCGCGACGCGACCGCGACCCTGCGCGGCTGGCTGCAGGAACGTCTGCTGCTTTCGCCTCCGGTTGCCGCCCGGCAACCTCTTTCCCTCCACCTCACCTGAACGGATTGACCAGATGCCGACCATTTACGATTGTGCCGTTCGCAGCTTCGAAGCTGCCGCCGCCGTGCTGATGACCTTGCAGCAGCAGCGCATCAATCTTGTCGCCGAGGCGGGACGCTGCCTGGACGGCAAACCCAAGAGGCTGCTGGACGAGGGTTACAACGCTCTTGCGTCCAGGCTTGGCATCTGCATCCCCGAGGATGCCCGCGCCGAATTCGCGCAGTCCGAGGACGGAAAGGGGTTGGAATTCCGCAATTCCGGCATGACCTGGATGACGTTCGAGGGCCAATTGCCCGAAACCGAAGCCGAGCGGACCTGCTATCTGGATGCCCGCGCGACCTTTCCCGCGCCCGTCATCGCCGATGTCTTTCTGCGTGAATTCAAGGCGGATGGCAGAATCATCGACAGCCTGCATCAGGAATGGGTGCTGGGTGCGCATCGCGAGGCGCTGTGCAGCCTGACGCTGCCGCCAAGCGCCAAGGGCGTGACCGGCCGCCGGGTCATCATCCACCTGCGCCAGCCGCCGCTGCGTTTCTTGATCGAGAACCTTGCCCTGACGGTCGTCTGAAAACGCCGCGCCCCTTGCCGAACGGACGATCCCAGTGGACCTGAAGCTGCATCTCGATTTCTGTTTTTCCATATCGGCGGACAAGGTTCTGGCTGCGGGCTGGTCGCCCCGGCCCCAGCCCGAGATCGTCCTGCATGTGGGCCATGTCTCGGTCCTGCCGGTGCTGATGCGGCGGTTTCCGCGCCGTGATCTGCGATCCCTGTCTCCGATGGGTTTTCTGGCGTTGTTCGACCTGTCCGAGGAACCCGGCGCGAATGATCCCTCCGAGGATCTGTTTCTGGGCATGGGCAAGGAATATGTGCCGATCGCCAATGACCGGCTGGCCTCGGACCTGGCCAGACTGGTCGAGATCGGTGTGGACGAGGCGTTCTTTGCCTATGTCCGCATGATCGCGCGGCGCGAGATCACCGGACCCGCGCAACCGACCGCCCGCAAGGTCGTGAACCGCATTCTGGCCGCCCCCCGGCTGGAACGCGAAAGCCAGGATCACGTGCTTGGCATCGACAGGGCGCTGATCGGTCCTGACGGGCAGGGCGCGGCCACGGGCTGGTTTCTCGGGGCGACCCGGCAGGCCGAAACGATGACCGCTCTGGTCATCTGCGATGGCTGCATCACGCCGGTCGATCTGATGCAGGCCAGCCTGCCGCGCCCCGATCTGGCGGCCTATGCGCCGCGCTATGCGTTCAGCGGACGCGATGGCTGGGCGGCCTCGTTCCGGCTGCCGCAGGCGCCAAAGGCGCAGCCGCGCCTTCTGCTGATGCCGCCGGGCCATCTGGATCATTCCGGCCACCTGGCACCGCTGGATATGGTCGAACCCGCCAAGGTCGCCCGTCTGATCCTGGAAACCGGGCAGGGGCTCGAGGATCAGGCGCTGGCCCGCCGCCTGCACCGCAAAGCCCTGCCGGCCGAACTGCCTGTGGCGCCGGTCCTGAACCTGGCCGCCGACCGCGAGGCGCCTGTCCTGCTGGTGCTGGACCATGATCTGAACGATATCGACCTGCGCGACGTGTTGCGCCGTGTCACCGCCGTGCTGGACCGCCCGCTGGCGGTCCACCTGTTGCGCCCCGCGCTGACGCCCGCGCTGGATCACGCGCTGGCCGGCGCGTCGCGCGAGGCGGCGGCAGCCGTGACGCTGGCAGGCTGCGCGCTGACCCCTCCCGAACCGGCAGGTCACAAGGGGCTGGCGATCTTCGCGCGGTCCTCGGTTCTCTTCCATCTCGACCCCGAGATCCTGCTGGAGCCGCTGGACAAGACGCTGCTGATCGTGACGCTGGACCCGGTGGCCGCTCTGCCCGGCGGCGGGGACGAGGCCGCGCTGCGGCGCCGTTTCGCCGCCGACCGCCCGCCCTTTGCGTGCTGCGGCAGCGCACCGGCGCTGCTGGCGTCCTTTGCGTTACCCTCGGCCTATCTGACGCCCGAGGCAGGCTGGCGTGCGCTGGCGCTGCGCGCCTTGGCGCAGGACGAGGCGCGCCTCATCGCCGCCCCCGCCCAGGGCTTTCTGGCGGGCAATCGCGGCCCCTTCTGCCAGAGCCTGATCGAGAGCGTGGGCTGGCACGATTTCGATGCCCGTTCGGCCCTTTTGCTGACCGAGGCCGCATGACCCGCATCGTGATCGTATCCCATTCCCACCCGGCGCTGCGCTATGGCGGCGGCGAAGTCGCGGCCTATCGTCAGTTCCAACACCTGCTGTCGCAGGACAAGGATGCCTGGTTTGTCGGCTCGACCATCGGCCCCGAGGACGCGGCGCGCTTCTTCGGCCCCGGCCAGCGGCTGCTGAGTTTCTCCGAGCGCGATTTCTGCCTGCGCGGCATGGGGATGGACAGTTTCTCGATGGAGCATCCGCGCATCGAGGACGAGGATTGGATCCTCGATTTCCTGTTCTCGCTTCAGGGCGACATCTATCACTTTCACCACTTCTGGAACATCGGCGCGGGCACGATCCGCCGCCTGCGCGGGCTTCGCCCCGAGGCGCAGATGATCTGCACCCTTCACGAGATGACCGCGATCTGCGCCAATCACGGCCAGATGCTCAAGACCTCGGGCGAGTTGTGCCACGCCGCTTCCGATGTCGCCTGCGCGGCCTGCCTGAACCGCCCGCCGGTCGATTTCGCGCTGCGCCGTTCCCGCATGGCCGAGATGCTGGACCTGTTCGACGTGCTGCTGTCGCCCAGCCGTTTTCTGGCCGACCGTTTCGAGGCCTGGGGCATCCCGCCGGGCCGGATTTCGGTGATCGAGAACGGCCTCGATCATCTGGAGCCCCGGCCCGAGACGACTCCCGAAAGCCTTCTGTATCGCAGCCGCCGCTTTGCCTTCTTCGGGCAGGCGACGCCGACCAAGGGGCTGAACGTCCTTGTCCGCGCGGCCGAACTGATCGAGGCCGCCCCGCCTGCCAATCCGATCACACTGGAGCTCTATGGCGTGACTGCCGAGGCTTTTGCCGCCCTGTGGCCGGGGCTGAAGCCGCCCGAATGGATGCAGTTCCGCGGCCGTTACAGGCCGCAGGATTGCGTCTCGATCATGGGGCGCTTCGGCTGGATCATCATCCCCTCGATCTGGTGGGAGAACTCGCCCGTCGTGATCCAGGAGGCGCGGGCCGCCGGCACGCCGATGATCGCCTCGGATATCGGAGGCATGGCGGAAAAGACCGAAGGCTGGGGCATCCAGTTTCCCGTCGGCGACCCTGCCGCCTTGGCCGCCACGATCCTGTCTGTCCATGACCGCCCCGAGATTCTTGCCGAACACATCGCCCGCATCGAGCCGCCGCTGGACATGGCGGGGTTCGACGCCGAATGGCACCGGCTCTGCGGGCATCGTTCTTCGGCACCTGCCTTGTTTGCGCCCAAGCGGCAGCTTCACCATGGGAAAGGAAAGTAACATGAAGATCGGACTGCTTTGGGAGAGCTCCGACTGCGGCATGTATGCGACATCGGACTTTGACACGCTCTATCGCAAGATCGGTCACAACAACGGCAACCTTGCCTTTGTTCATGCCGTGCGCACGCAGATCGAGGGCGAGATCCTTCACTTCCCCTGGCATAGCCAGGCTTCGGTGCTGAACGAAAGCTGCGATGTGGTGGTCATTCCCTGCGCGAACCAGCTGGGCAGGCATACCGACCTGGGTGGGCTGGCCAAGCTGCTGAAGGATGTGACCTTGCCGGTGATCGCCATCGGGCTGGGCGCGCAGGCCAAAGAATTCGGGGCCGATGTGGAGCTGTCGGACGGCACGCGCGCCTGGCTGGACGAGCTGATCGCCAACGGGGCGCGTCACGGTATCCAGAACATCTACACCCGTGGGCCATACACGACGCAACAGATCGCCAGACTGACGGGGGCAGACACCTTGGCCGGCGGCTGCCCTTCGCATTTCATGAATCCCGACCCCGACCTGGGGAGGCGTATTGCTGCAAACTGGGAAAGCGCGCCGCTGCCGCGACGGATCGCGGTTGCCGGCGGGCACGAAAGCTGGCGCGAGACCCGGCGCATCGAGCAGCAGCTGATTGCGCTGATGATGGACCCGATGTTTCCCGGTTGCTACATCGTGCAGTCCATGGGGGCGATGATTCGCATCTCCCGCGGCGAGTTCGACGAGATCGAGCCCGACAAGCTTGATCGGATCCACCAGCACACGGTGCCGCACTATACGCATTCCGAGTTCCGTCAGTGGGCGCTGAATTACGCGCGGTCCTATTATGACGTGACAGCATGGATGGACGAACTGCGCCGCCATGACCTGCTGATCGGACCGCGCTTCCATGGCGCGCAACTGGCGATCCAGGCCGAACGAATGGCCTGCACCGTGACAATCGACACCCGAACCGAGGAGATGTGCTGCGAAACAGGCGTGCCCTTTCTGCGGGCTTCAGAGCTGACCTTCCCGATCACCCGCACGAGCCTGAAGGAGGCAATCAGGTTCGACGGTGCGGCCCATGACGAGCACCGGGCGAAAAAGGCCGCGCGCTACGTCAGCTTCCTCACGCAGGCTGGCCTGAAGCCGAAGGCGTATCTGCTGGACCTTGCGACTGCCGCCAGGCCGCCTGTGGCTGATCCAGCAGAGTAGCATCTGTTCGGTTTTCCCGACTTCATCGCCATGATCGAGCAGACAGAAAGAGCAGGTTTGGCGCCGATGCAGAAGCGGGCGCATGATGTCCTGCCGACCCCCCGCGCCCATGTTTTCATCGTGACCTACGGCCGGTCGGGCTCGACCTTGACGCAGAGCCTGCTGAACACGCTGCCTGGTTATCAGATCCGGGGCGAGAACGGCAATCTGGCCTGGTTCCTGGCGCGGGCGGTCGATCTGGTGCAACGCCACGAGATGTTCGCCGGTCGCAGGCGGGACGCGGCGCTGCCGGCCGGGCAGCGCGATGCCTATCTGGCGCCTCTGATCGGCCAGCCGCATGACCCATGGGCGGGCGCCGAGAACGTGGACCCGGACGCGCTGCGCCGTGGCTTGATGGAGGTCTTTTCCCGCGAAGTGCTGCGCCCCGGCCCGGATTGCCGCGTTTCGGGGTTCAAGGAGATTCGGTTTCACGAGGATCCGGACTTCTTCGCCACCTATCTGAACATTTTGCGCGACAGCTTCGCAGGAACACGGTTTCTGTTTCAGACCCGCAACCTGGAGGCGGTGGTGCGGTCGGGATGGTGGGCGCAGCAGCCGCGCGAGCAGGTGGTTGCGCAGTTGCGTCGCGCCGAGGAGCTTTTTGCCGATTACGCCGCGGCGCAGCCTGAAGCATGTTTCGCGATCCGGCACGAGCGTTACCGCGAGGGCGCGGATTACGTCGCCGAGATCCTTGATTTCCTGGGCGAGCAGATGGACCGCCCCGCGATAGAGGCCGCACTGGCGCGCAGCCTCTCGCATTAGGTCGGGCTAGAACAGCCAGGCCGCGCCGCCGATCAGGGCGGTCATGATCGCGGTCAGCAGCAGCCAGTGCATCAGGGTCTGGAACGCACGCCCATCAGGCGACGTCCGGGCCCGCGTTTCGGGGCCGGTCTGGTCGGTCATTCTCTTGTCCTTGGTGAGTGCGATGAAATGTCACGCCCCGCGGGGCGGTCAGGTTCTGTCGGCCATCACCGGGGGCGCCCGGGCACCATGGGCCTGCGGACCTGGCCCGGACAGGGGCAGGGGCCGCGCAAGAACGGCCGCCCTGATGCGGCCCGGTATGGCCTGGGGCGGATCGGCCCTGCGGGCGAACAGGGCCGGATCGCTCTCGGGGCCGCTTTGCGGGGTCAACCGTTCGGGCAGGGCCGAGGCGATCGGCAGCGCGCCGTCCGACAGCATGGCATGGCCCGGACCGGCCAGTGCGTCCGGCAGCCTTGGTCCCGGCGCCGACATGACCAACAGCACCGCCAGCATCAGGCAGGCGCGGCGCAGCAGGATCAAGGGCGGTGTCAGGACAGGCATGGAGGTTCGCAAAAGGCCGGTCGGGTCCGGCATCGGGCCAGGATAAGACCTTGCGGCGCCGATTCAAGCCCGACGATCATTTCACCCCGGGCGACGCCAGCGCCAACCGCGAAAGAGGCTGCGGCGACTCAATGGCTCGAAGATGCGGTCGGCGCCATTGGGGTCGAGGATCTCGTTCTCGGCCAGCCATTCCTCGAAGCCTGTCAGTTGCGGCAATTCGTAGGGGATCAGGGTCCGACCGGTGCCGGGTGGGCGCCGCGCCGCTTCGATCATCGGGATCAGCCCGCCATGGCGGTCGATCAGCGAGGCAATCCGCTCTGGGGGCAGGCCCAGATGCTCGCCCAGAAGGGTCTCGCGCAGCGCGGCGATGCTGTGCCGGTCCTCGATCCGGTCCTCGTGCTCCGCCGTCACGAGCACGTCGCATTCGCTGTCCAGCCGCATCGAGCGGTTGTTGAAATTCGATGATCCGACACGCAGCCACAGATCGTCCACGATCATCAGCTTGGCATGGACATAGATTTCGGAACCGGCCTCGGTCACGGGATGGTAAAGCCGGAAACGGCCTTGCCGGTCCAATGCACGCAGAGCCTCGACCAACCGGGCGCGGGCGGTGTCCATGGCCAGCGGCTCGAGCCAGCCCTGTGCGCCAATGGGGTTGATGACAACGATTTCGGGCGGCTCGGGCCGGGTCAGGCGCTGCGCGATGGCTTGTGCGATCTTGCGCGAGGCGAAATACTGGCTTTCGGCATAGATGAAGCGTCGTGCCCGCGCGATCAGGTCCAGCGACAGTTGCTCGATCTCGTGGATCGGCTCGACGGTCTTCATCTCGGGCCGGGTCCGCGCGATGGCCAGGGTCGCGCCACGGAAGGCGGGCTTCAGGCTATCGGGCCAGCAATCCCGGATATCGGCGACGGGGGGCAGTTGCTCGCCCGTGGCGATGCGCCAGCGTTCGCGGGCCAGATCGCCCAATGCGCGGGCAGCCGGCCCGTCAAAGGCGGCGGCGGCGTCGTGCCAGGGCATGACCGGGCGGCCTGCCGGGTCGGTGCGGCGGGGTTCCTGGTCGCGGTGTTCGGGGGTATCCCACCGGCCCTCGGTCATGTCGATCCCGCCGCAGAAGGCCAGGCAGTCGTCGATGACAACGATCTTCTGATGGTGCGAACTGGCCAGCGGGTGATGCCCGTCCAGCCGCAAGGTGATGCGCGGATGCAGCTTCCAGCGCAGGATGGTCAGAATGGTCGTGCCGCGAAACAGCGACTTGATGGCGCCGGTATCCCAACGCAGCAGACGGATATGCAGGTCGGGTCGGCTGCGTGCCAGCCACAGCACGAAATCGCCAAGCCGGGCCGGACCGCCATCGGCGGCGGGGTCGCCCAGATTGATGCGTGCGTCGAAATCCCAGCCGATCAGCAGGATGCTGCGCCGGGCCTGCGCCATCGCCTGCCTGACCGCGGTGAAATAGGCGTCGCCGTCGCGGATGACGGTAAACCGGCCGGACCGCTCGACGCGCCAGCAATTCTGCCCCGGTCGGGTCAGACGTTCGTCCGTGCCGTGCATGTGCCGAGATGTCCCCTTCCGTGTTCCTTGCCGTCCGGTCAGAACCGGGCGTGACACCGAAACGTCGCTGCCCCGCACCCCGTTCCGCATCGAGAGGACAGAAGAAAGCCGTGTCTTCCGGGGCGATCGCCGGCTTCAGGTCGTTGTCCGCCAGCGGCTGTGCCGCACAGATCCGGCCAGCGTATCTTGCGAATCCAGTGGTGGCCGGGACCGCACGAGCCGTTTGACCCCACGGGCGCAGGCGCACCGGGTGCTTGCAGGCATAACGTCGTCATCACGGCAGCCGTGGGGCGGTCTGGCCATCAGCCGGTTTCCGCGTCAGAGCCCCGGCACAGAGGCAGCGCCGCGGCAAGAGGGGCATCGGCGGATCGTTCGGCTTTTGCTGGGCTGGGCCGACCGCTGGACCGGGGGTCATGGCGGACCGCAGTCCTCGGCGCCTGTCCAGAGTCGCAGCGGCTGGCCCGTCCCCGAAAGATCGTGGCATTGCGCGCCAGCGCATAGCCGCCAGCCTGCCGTGGCGCCGGAAGCGGCCAGCCAGATCTCGCGCTGCGGCGCGACACGGGGGGTGTAGTGCCAGGCGCCGTTGCGCCAGATCGCATCGGGGGGCGGCTCCATTCCGGCACCTGCGCCGGTCAGCCGCGCCTCGACGGGCGCAAGCCCTTCGGCGCTGATCTGCCAGCGTTCCCACCAGAGGGTCCGGCTGACGGAATGCGTCCATTCCAGCGTGAATTCGCCCGCCGCCAGCGTCAGCACCGTGGCGCCGGCGGCAAGGCACAGCATCAGGCGGCCGCCCGCCGGCGGCGGATACGCAGCCCATGCACGGCCAGGAAGGCCAGCGCCAGTCCGAAGCCCGCCGCATCCGAACCCGGCATCGCAAGGATCAGCGAGACGCCGCCCGCAAGAGCCAGCAGTCGCTCGGGCAGGGTGGTGCGGTCGAGCAGGTAGCCCACCACCGCGACACCCCAGAGACCGACGCCCAGCACCGTTTTCAGCAGCACGTAGGCGACCTCGACCGGGTAGCCCCAGGCCTCGGCGATGGCGCCGCCATCCTGTAGCATCAGTGATGGCGTATAAACCGCCATGAAGGGGATGATGAAGCCCGCCGCCGCCAGCCGGATCGCCTGCATCGAGATCTTCAGCCCGGTCGATTTGGCGATGGGGGCCGCGGCAAAGCAGGCCAGCGCGACGGGGGGCGTCAGGTCGGCCATGATCCCGAAATAGAAGACGAACATATGGCTGACCAGCAGCGGCACGCCCAGCTCCAGCAGGGCAGGGCCGGCCAGCGACGAGGTGATGATGTAGTTCGGGATCGTCGGGATGCCCATGCCCAGCACAAGGCAGGTCAGCATGGTCAGCAGCAGCGACAGGAACAGGTTGTTCTGCCCGATGGCGATGATCGCGCCGATGAAGGTCGAAGCGATCCCGGTCAGCGTCAGCGTGCCGATCACGATGCCCACGATGGCGCAGGCCATGCCGACCGGCAGCGCATTGCGTGCCCCTTGCGCCAGCGCGTCGCGCACGATGCCGACCGTGGGTCTTGCCCCTTTCAGGAGAAGGCACGCGATCATCAACCCCGCGATCACAATGGCCAGAAGGTTGACGCCGTAGCGCATGAAGCTGGCCGCCGCGAGGCCGATCGCCACCCAGAACACCATGCGGAAGGCGAAAGGCCCGATCATCGCAGCCAGCGGCGTGGCAAGGATCAGCACCGTGACCAGCGCCAGCCCCATCGTGCCCGCGAAGATTGGCGTGTAGCCCGCAAACAGCAGATAGACCAGCGCCGCCAGCGGCAGGACCAGCGGCCATTGATCGCGCACCGCGTGCCAGGGATTGGGCAGCGTCTCGCGCGGCAGACCCCGCAGATTGTCGCGCCCGGCCTGAAGCCAGACCATCCAGAACACGACGCCGAAATACAGCATCGCCGGAACGATCGCCGCCTTGACGACTTGCGCATAGGGGACGTTCAGCGTCTCGGCCATGATGAAGGCCACCGCGCCCATGACCGGCGGCATGATCTGCCCGCCCATCGAGGCCGTGGCCTCGACCCCGCCCGCGAAGGCGGGGCGAAAGCCCGATTTCTTCATCATCGGGATGGTGAACTGCCCCGAGGCCACTACATTGGCCACCCCCGACCCCGAGATCGTGCCCATCAGTGCCGATGACAGCGTGGCCACCTGCGCAGGCCCGCCCCGCACATGGCCCACCATGCCAAGCGCGAAATCGTTGAACAGGTTCAGCATCCCCGCGCGTTCCAGAAACGCCGCAAAGACCACGAAGATGAAGATATAGGCGCTGCTGACATAGATCGGGCTGCCATAGATGCCTTCGGTCCCAAAGGCGAAGTGCTCGACGATCTGGTCGAAGCCGTAGCCGCGATGGATGAAGGGCGCAGGCAGATGCTGGCCCAGAAAGCAATAGGCCAGGAAGATCCCCGCGATCACCGCCAGCGGCCAGCCCATCAGGCGGCGCGCGCCCTCGAAGACCAGCACAATCAGGATGGTGCCCATGACCAGATCCATCTGGGTCAGGAACCCCGTGCGGCGGATCAGGGGCGCATATTCGACCCATTGATAGATCCCGGTCAGAAAGCCCAGGATCCCGAGCGTCCAGAAGAACGCCTGACCCGCCCGCGTTTTCGCGACCAGATTGCCGATCAGGACAAAGCCCAGCAGCAGCAGGAAGCCCACATGCATCGCCCGCACGATCTGGCTGGGCAGGGTGCCGTAGGCCGCAGCCCAAAGCTGGAACAGCGAGAAGACGACGGCCAGCCAGAAGGCGATGCGGCCGGGGATGCCCTGTCCGAAGCCGGGGGGCAGGCCCTCGCTGACCTCGGCCTCGGCATGGGGGTCCAGACGGGGATGGTGGGCCGGCGCGGTCCCGCCGGCGGGGATGGGATGTCTCACGGCGCTCTCCGGGTAGGGGGACGGCCCGCGCAGGGGTGCTGGCCGTTCGGCTTACTGGATCAGGCCGATCTCGCGGTAATACCGCTCGGCCCCCGGATGCAGCGGGATGGGCAGGCCGTCCAGCGCGGTTTCCGGGGTGATCGCCGCCGCCGCGCCGTGGGCGCTGCGCATCCGGTCGAGATTGTCGAACATCAGCTTCGTCATCTGATAGGCGGTTTCCTCGCTGACGCCCTCATGGGTGATCAGCATGTTGCCCACCGCCGCCGTGGCGATGTCCTGATCGATCCCCGCATAGGTGCCCGCCGGGATGGTCGCGGGCACGAAGGGTTCGCCGATGGCGGTCACGACCTCTTCGGGGATCTCGACGATAGTAATGTCGTGGGTGGCCGACAGGTCCTGGATGAAGGCCACGCCCAGACCCGAGGATTGCAGCGTGGCCTGCAACTGGCGGTTCTTGATCAGTTCGGCCGATTCCGCATAGGGCAGGTATTCGACCCGGCCCAGATCGTCATAGCTCATTCCGGCTGCGGCAAAGATCGCCCGCGCGTTCAGCTCCGTCCCCGAGGCCGGGGCGCCGACCGACAGCGTCTTGCCGCGCAGATCGTCCAGCGTCACCGCCCCCGAGGAAGCGTCGGCCACGATCTGGATATAATTCGGATAGATCGCCGCGATGGCGCGCAGTTCGGACAGGGGACGGGGGAAGCCCGCTTCCTCGTTGCCCTCCCACGCCATCTTGACGCTGTCGCCAAGCGCAAAGGCGATCTCGCCCCGGCCCTGGGCCAGCAGGTTCAGGTTCTCGACGCTGGCCTTGGTGGCTTGGACCTGCGTGCGTGACCCGTCGATGCCCGCGGCGTAGATCTCGGACAGCGCCACGCCAAGGGGGTAATAGACCCCCGAGGTGCCCCCGGTCAGAATGTTGATGAAATCCTGCGCCTGCGCCTGCGGCGCGGTCGCTAGAATGCCCGACAGGGCGGCCACCGGAATGGCGGCTGCGATGCGATGGAACATGCGATCCTCCCATGATGTTCTGGCGGGAAGGCTAGCAGCCGAGGCCTCTCGAACCCACGCAGAATTCACGACGGCGTGACATTGAGCGAACTTCTTTAAGAATTTGTTTTCATGTGAAATTACTCTCTACCTGAACAGAGACCTGGCGTCATTCCGCCAGGTTTGCAAATTGTCTGGCAAGAAACCGCCCGATCAGTCGTCGCGCAGGCCATAGCGCGCAATCTTTTCGTTCAACGTCCGGCGTGGCAGGCCCAGACGTTCGGCGGCCTGCGCGGCCACACCCCCGGCCTCGGCCAGGGCCGAGGCGATCATCGCGGCCTCGATCGCGGCCAGCCGCTCGGGCAGGGGCGGGGCGGGGTCGGGCAGGGGCGCAGGTTCGGGCGCCAGAAGCAGACGCTGCGCCGCGGCGCGCAATTCCGGCAAGTTGCCCGGCCAGTCATGCGCCATCAGTCGGTCCAGATCCGCGGCGCGCAGGTCCGGGGCGGGTAAGCCCAGCCTTCGCGCGGCCTCAAGCAGGCAGGCGGCGAACAATTCGGCCAGATCTTCGCGGCGGTGCCGCAGAGGTGGCAGCGGCAGCGCGGCGGCCGACAGGTGATGAAACAGGTCAGCGCGCAGCCGACCTTCGGCCACGGCACGCTGGGGTTCCGGCCCGGTCCCCGCGATCAGGCGCAGATCGACCGGACGCGGCGTCAGGCCGCCGCTGCGCATCACCTCGCCTTCGCGCAGCACCGCCATCAGCCGCGCCTGCAAGGCTAGCGGTAGCGCCTCGATCGAGGCGATATAGAGCGTCCCGCCGCTGGCTTGTTCGACCCGGCCCGCCCGGCCGGCGCCGCCCGACCCGCGATCCAGCCCGAACAATTCGGCCTCGGCCCCCGGACCGGTCAGTGCATGGGCGTCCAGCGCGACAAAGGGCTTGCGCGCCCGCCGCCCCAGATCGTGCAGACAGCGGGCAAGCGCAAGCCGACCCGTCCCCGGCTCGCCCGACAGCATCAGATCGACCGGCAGATCGGCCAGCGCCCGCACCCGCTGGCGCAGGTAGCGGACCTGCGCGCTGCTGCCCGGCAACCGCGCCTCCAGCCGTTCCGACATCAGCGCAGGCCCGCCCGCCCGCGCCTGCCGCCGCGCGCGGCGCAAGGCGACGGCATTGTCCAGAACCTCGACCAGATGTTCGGCGCGATAGGGTTTTTCGAGAAAATCATGTGCGCCGGTCCGCATGGCCGCAACCGCGACCGGCACGTCGGCATGGCCCGACAGCAGCACGACAGGCAGATCGGGGTCGCGCAGCCTCAGCGCGTCCAGAACCTGCTGCCCGTCAAGTCCGGGCATCCGCAGGTCGGTGACGACGCAATCGCAGCCGGGCAGGTCCAGACCCGCCAGCGCGGCAACGGGGTCGGTAAAGGTCCGCACGACGAAGCCCGATGCCTCCAGCCAGTCGCCTGCGGCCTCGCACAGGCCCGCCTCGTCGTCGATGAAGATGATCCTGCCGCGATTGCCCTGCATGAGATCAGCCCGCCAGCCGCTCAGGGCGGAACAGGGGCAGTTCGACCTCGGTCACGGTGCCGCCGCCCGGTCGGGGATGAAAGCGCAGCCGCCCCTCTGCCTGATCCAGAATGCCCTGCGTGATCGAGAGGCCCAGACCCAGGCCTTCGCCCGACAGGCGCGTGGTGAAAAAGGGCTCGCGGATGCGGCTTTCCATGCCCGGCGCGATACCCGGTCCGCGATCCTCGATCACCAGGCGCAACCCGTCCTGCCCAAGGGCCAGCGCGACACGGATCGGCTCGACGCTGCCCTGGATGGCATTGGCCTCGGCTGCGTTCAGGATCAGGTTCGTTACCGCTTGCTCGAACCGGATCGCATGGCCGCGCGCCGCAGGCAGGCCAGCGGGAAGGTCCAGCACGAGGCTCTGGCCCAGTTCGCGCAGCCGGGGCGCCAGAATTTCGGCGCTGCCGGTCACGACCTGCGCCAGATCGACGGACTCGGGCGGCTCGGGGCGCTGCCTTGCGCCGAACCGCTTGAGATTGCGCACCATCTTCTGCATCCGCACCAGCATTGCCCGCCCCGAGCCCAGGCTTGCCGCCGCCCGGTCGTCCCGCCCTGCCGCCAGGTGCAGTTCGGCCGCCGCCAATGTGCTGTCCAGCGCCGAAAGGGGCTGGCTGACCTCGTGCACGATGGTCGAGGACATGCGCCCCAGCACGGCCAGCTTTGCGGCATGGACCAGGCTCTCATGGGTGCGGCGCAGATCCTCCTGCGCGCGGCGGCGCTCGTCGATCTCGCGCGCGAGGGCCTCGGTCCGCTCGGCCACGCGCCGCTCCAGTTCGGCATTCTGGTTCAGCCGCACCCGGATCAGCTGACGCCGCTGCCACAAGCCCAGCCCAAGCGCCGAGGCCAGCAACCCCGCCAGCGCGGTCGCCGCCGCGACCAGCCGCGCCTGAGCATCGACCGGCGCCGTCGGCAGTCCGGCGATGATCCGCCAGCGATCGGACTCCAGCAGTCCCTCGGCCAGATGCAGCCCCCCGTCCATCGCCTCTCGCAGCGGCAGGGCGGCGGCGATCTCCATCCCGTCATAGCGCCGCTCGGCCGCGATCCGCGCCAGCGCGGTTTCGGGCAGGGGGTCCAGCGGGCGATAGACCCAATCCGCACGCCCGGCCAGAAAGACGATGCCCAGATCATCAGCCAGCCCGATATCCTGCCCGGCGCCCTCCCAGGCAGCGGCCAGTCCCGCCATGTCCACCTTGGTCACCGCCACGCCAAGCGGCGCTTCCGCATCCCCCACCCGCGAGGCCAGGAAATAACCGGGCACGCCTGTCGTCACGCCGACGGCGTAATAGCGCCCCTCGCCCAGTTGCATCGCGTCAACGAAATAGGGGCGGAAGGAATAATCATGGCCGACGAAACTGCTCGGTTCGGCATGATTGCTGGCCGCCAGCGTCACCCCGCGCACATCCAGCAGATAAATCTCGTCCGCGCCCGACAGATCGCGCGCGACCCGAAGATAGCTGTTGGCCGCCTCTGCCGACCCGTCCGGCGTGGCCAGAAGATCCTGGATACGCGCATCCTCGGCGATGATGGCGGGCAGGTAACGATAGCGCTCGATCTGGGTGACGATGGCGTGACGGGCCAGGGCGACACGGCCCTGCAATTCCTCATCCAGACGTGCAAGGCCCGCCTGCCGCGCGACGGAACCGGCCGCCAGGCTCAATCCCGCGACCAGAACGATCAGCATGGTCAGAAGAGGCAGATGGCGGGAAAGAAAACGCTTCATGCCGCAACCATGCCACGCAAGAGGGGGCCGGCAAAAGCCCCGGTCTTGAACGCTGGCGGGACGATGCCGTTCAGGCCGGGAATGGCCCTTGATCCGCATCAAGGCAGATCCGCACCGCTCGGCTGGCCCTCAGTTTTTCGGGCGCCACGCCTTGCGCCACAATGCCGAGCCGGCGCCAAAGGGCGACCAGCGCCGCCGCGCGATCTGCATGATCGCAGACCCACCGTCATTCCGGCAGGCTGGCGGCACCAGCGTGCCCCGCAACCGACACAGGTTGCACAATCGGGGTCGGCCTCGTGGCCGCAGCAGGTGCAATACATCGCGATCATCCCGACAAGCGGCGGAAAGAACCCTGAGGCGCGCTGCGCCCTGACGGCCCTGCACGATCAAAAACGGAACATAACGGTTCTCTTTCTGCATGTAAGGCGGTCTCACCATCAGGTGCAAGCGAAACGCACGAGCAATGGGGTCGGGGGATTTACACGATCTGCAAATTCTGGCTAGTTCGCGGCAACGAACCAGGGACGTGCGACGTGACATCCGGGCTATCTTCTC
Source organism: Paracoccus bogoriensis (assembly GCF_019431455.1). Lineage (GTDB taxonomy): Bacteria > Pseudomonadota > Alphaproteobacteria > Rhodobacterales > Rhodobacteraceae > Paracoccus > Paracoccus bogoriensis. Next base: position 2,952 of record NZ_JAHYSR010000021.1, on the reverse strand, counting down.
CGCTGCGGGGCATCCTGCTGAAATGCGCCTCGGTCACGGTGTTCACGGTGATGGCCGCGCTGGTCAAGGCGACCTCGGCGCCCGAGATCGGCGTGCCGCCGGGCCAGCAAGTGTTCTTCCGGTCGCTCTTTGCGGTGCCGGTAATCCTGGCCTGGCTGGTCTGGCGGCGGGAATGGCGCGGCGGGCTTCACAGCGTGCGGCCCATGGGTCACGTCTATCGCGGGCTTGCGGGAACGGCGGCGATGGGTTTCGGCTTCTGGGCGCTGGCGCTTCTGCCGCTGCCCGAGGCGACGGCGATCGGCTATGCCTCGCCACTGCTGGTGGTGGTCTTTGCGGGGATGTTCCTGGGCGAGGATGTGCGCGCCTTTCGGTTGGGCATGGTCGCGCTTGGGCTTTGCGGAGTGCTGATCGTGCTGTCGCCACAGCTGGGGTCGGGCGCGGGGGACGCCGACCCGGCGCGGATGCTGGGGGCGGTGGTCGCGTTGACCGGCGCGATCTGCACGGCGCTGGCGATGATCTTCGTTCGCAAGCTGGTCCAGGTCGAGCGCACCTCGGCCATTGTCTTCTGGTTCTCGATCACGGCGTCGGGTCTGTCGCTGCTGACGCTGCCCTTCGGTTGGGTGCTGCCAGACCTTCCGACGCTGGCGCTGTTGGTGACGACGGGGCTGCTGGGCGGGGTGGGGCAGATCCTGCTGACTTCGGCCTATCGCCATGCCGACGCTTCGGTCATCGCGCCGTTCGACTATGTCTCGATGCTGTTGGCCGTCGGCATCGGCTGGTGGTTCTTTGCCGAAGTGCCGGGCCTGCCGGTCATCCTGGGGGCCGCCATCGTGATCCTGGCCGGTATCATGATCATCTGGCGCGAACGCAAGCTGGGCCTGGAACGCGCCGCGCAGCGCAAGGCCAGCACGCCCCAGGGCTAGACGGGCTTGCGGAAGCCCTGCATCCGGCATCTGAACAGGCAAAGCCGTGACGGAGCCCAACCCATGACCCGCACGCCGCAGGCCGAGCAGAGGGCGAAATTCAACACCCTGCCCGACGGCCGCAAGATCGAGGCCATGACGCTGGCCGGGGGCGGGCTGCGGGCGCGCGTTCTGACACGGGGTGCGATCGTGCAGGATCTGAGGATGGAGGGTGTCGCCCATCCGCCGGTTCCGGGCTGCCACGCCCGCGGAATATCTGGGGCGCGGCCGCTCTATCGGCGCCATCGTCGGCCGCTATGCCAACCGCATCGGCGGCGCGCGGGTGGTCCTGGACGGCCAGAGCCACGCACTGGACGCCAATTTCCTCGGCCGCCGCATGTTGCATGGCGACAGCGAGGGAACCGATACGATGCTTTGGCTGATCAGCGCGCTGGAGCCCGCCTCGGTCACGCTGTGCCTGTCTCTGCCCGACGGATTATGGGCCTTCCGGGCCGCTTGACATCACCGCGGGCATCGCGCTGACCGACCGGACGCTGCGCGTCACATTGTCGGCGCGAACGGACAAGGCCACCCCGTGCAGCCTGACCCACCATGGCTATTTCGACCTTGACGGTCAGGGCGACATCCGGGGCTACCACCTGCGGATCGTGGCCGAGGATTACCTGCCCGTCGATGCGCAGTTCATCCCCGACGGCCGGATCCTGCACCTCGCCGGCACGCCCCTGGATTTCCGCGCCGACAGATTGGGGGGCGAGGCCAGGGGGCTGGATCACAATTTCTGTCCGTCGCACGGTCCCGCCCCGCCTGACCGCCGTGAACGGCACCTGGTTCGGGCGAGCATGGCGCCGCGCCCGGAAGGCCGTGCTGGCGCACACTTAGGTCACTTCGTTCGCTGCCCGCGCAGCCGCCTCGGAACTCGGGAGAACAGACATCGACGGCCGGCGCGCACGGAAAACCTCTCCATCCGGGTGGCCCTGTCAGCCTGCCGGACGAAAGCTTCCCTGCTGCTTGGCCTCGACCTAACCGCCCGGCCTGACCGCTCCGCCACGGGCTGAGATAGCCGGACAGTGTCCACCACCGATGGTGGACACCATGGTGATGGCGTGGCGCGCCGGACGAAGCGGCTTGGACGGACAAGCGGGTGAGGCGCAAGCGCCATTGATGATGTGGATGGCCCCGCTTGCGGCATCGCGATGTGCCGGGGTGGGCGCCGCGGAGCATTCCCCTGAGGGGGCGATCCATGGATCAGCCTGTCACCCTTTGCCTCGATCTGGCCAAGGGCGTTTTCCAGATGCACGGCGTCGATGCAGAGAGGCGCATGATCGTCCGCCGTCGGCTGCGCCGGTCGCAGGTGCTGGGGGTCTTCGCACGTCTCGGGCCGTGCCTTGTCGGGATAGAGGCGTGTTCGGGCGCTAACCCTGGACGCGGTGATCATCGGTCCATCCATCCAGCGCCCGCCCGCGCAGTTCCGGGCCGTTATCGACGACCAGGATATCGGGGTCCGTGACGCGCGGGAAGATAGATGGTGAGGAGGACCGTGGCTGCGGTGCAGCCGCGCAAGCCGACGAACGATGCCGAAGCCATCTGCGAGGCGGTCACGCGGCCGACGATGCGCTTCGTGCCGGTGAAATCGGCCGAGCGGCAGGCGGCGCTGCTGGAGCACAAGGCACGGGACTTTCTTGTGAGGCAGCAGGCCCAGACCGTGAACGCGATCCGTGCCCACCTGCCGTTCGGGCCCCGCGGGCCCTGGCTCGGTCGCCCCCCACCGGAGGGTTTCGTGCGGGCAAGCCCGCGCTCCTCGCCAGGCGTCGTGGTCAGACCGAACGGCTACCTTCAGACACATGATGGCGCAGTTGTTGCGACTGGTATTTCACGGTTTGCGATGTTGGCTTCGGAGCCCGCGAGTGCGGCTTTCTGCATCACCTCAGCTGATCGAGGACCGAGACGAGGAAGGGGATGTCCCGATGAATGTTGAAATCGGGTCGGGGCAGCGTTGCCGGGCTCATGGTTAGGCGGCCGCTGCGGTGTG
>NZ_JAHYSR010000020.1 GCF_019431455.1 Paracoccus bogoriensis | reverse complement strand
GGCGCGGGCGCTGGATGGACAATGTGATGATCGAACGGCTATGGCGGTCGCTGAAGTATGAGTGCGTCTATCTGCATGCCTTCGAGACCGGCACCGCCGCGCGCGCAGGCATTGGCAAATGGATTGCCTTTTACAACACCCAGCGCCCCCATTCGGCGCTTGGCGGGAGGGCACCGGTCGAGGCCCATCAGGGCCAAGACCTGAATGCGGCGGCATGATCAACTGGCAAGCTTAGCAACGCCGCGAATCTGTCCGGGAAATGAGGACCAACTCTGTCATCCCCAAACGCTGGGTGGTAGAGCGCAGCTTCGCTTGGCTGGAAAAGAATCGGCGGCTGTGGAAGAACTGCGAGCGGCTACTTAACACCAGTCTGCAGTTCATTCACTTGGCTTTCTTGACTCTTCTGCTCAAAAGACTTTGAACAAGTTCTGAGAGAGGGTTTCCCATCCATCGGCCTTGCGCATCTGCATCTGGCCGGACGCGAGCAACTCTCAGAGCAGCATCGGCACGGTCTCGGCGCAGGGCAGCACGGTCTGGGTTCTGATGCGGTGACGGAACTCCTCTTTCAGGCGCCTCAAGTGCCGGGCGGTGACCGACGGCCTCGAAGAAGCTGGGGCGCGGCTCTTCGCCTTCATGCCTCGATCCATCGCAATGGAAGAACAGTCAGACCGGACGGTTAAGTAGATCCGATCGCCGCACGCGGCGGGCGCGGACACATCCCCATGCAGCGCGACAGAAAGGTGCAGCGCCCGGCGATCCCGACCTCTCGCAAGCGCAGCTCGGTCGATCAATTACTCAACAAGATAAAGCACTTACAAAAGACCGCCACACGCTGCGAGACATCCGCCCGCAACGACCTGGCCGCCGTCCTCATCGCCTGCGTCCGACTATGGGCCAGGCATCATGAGACCGCGTCCTAGCGCCAGAAGCTGAGATATTCGATGAAACGGTCCAGCTGGCGGGCCAGAAACAGCGGCATGTCCATCTGCAGCCAGAAGTGATCCGCCAGCAGAAGCGCGGCAAACAGCATCAGCAGGGCAATCGCGATCTGGTTCGTCATCCCGGCCTCCAAGTGGTGCCGTTATTGCTGTGGGCGCAGGCGCTGGCAAGCGGATCAATGATCTTCTGCATCATCCTCCGCTTGGGGCGGGGCCAGAGCGATCTCGCCGGTCGCTTCGAGGCGTCGGATGGCCGCGACCACTTCGGTCATGGCATCCTCGATATCCTTGGGACGCTGCTTGCCCAGAGCCTCGATTTCTTCGCGAAGCCCGTCTGCCATGCGCTGTGAGATGTTTTCCATGAGAAAGGCCGCCGCTGCGCCGTCCGCGCCCTCGGTCGCCGAGAGAGCACGCAGCAGAACAGGCTGTTCGACCTCGCGCAGGATGCGGGGAACGTCGCGGGGCAAGACACGGGCAGGGATATGCGCGAAGAGAAAGATCGCCTTGCGCACCTCTTCCGCAAAGCCAGGATCGGCATCGTCCAGCGTTTCCAGCACCTGATCGCGCAGATCGGCTGAGGCGAAGTTCAGGATCGCCCCCATCCGGCTGGTCGCGGGGGTTGCGATCGCAGGGCGCGGCAGGGCATCGGCAGCCCGCAGCAGCACACAACCCATCCGGTGCAACGAGGCCGGGTTGACACCCGCTGTCATGGGCATGGCCTGCGCCACGGCCCGAGCCCGGTCGCGGGGCAGGGCCACGAACACCTGGGACGCGCGTTCGACCGGTAGTTTCGACAAGAGCAGCGCCACGAGTTCCGCAGCCTCGCCCTTGGCCAGAGCGATCAGCGTCTCGGCCGGCAGATCCGCGATGCGCTGCCAGGGATCGGCGCGCCCCTCGACCGCGGCCGCCTTGCGTAACCGGTCGCTGCTTGCAGCCGAGATGCTGCCGCCCAGCATGGCAAGCGTTCCGTCCAGATCGCCGGGAAAGGTCACCCCCACCGATTCGAGATGTTCGCAGAATTCCTGGATCACGGCATCGCGGGTCTGGCGGTCGATCATATCCATGGCGGCCATTTCCTGCGCCAGCAGGGTCTGGCACTCGCCGGGTAATTGTTCGAGGCTGATGCCTTCTTCCTCCTCGAGCAGCAGGCGCACGATCACCGCCGCCTTTTGCCGCTGGCTCAATCTGATGGCTGCGCCCATGCCAAGGCCCCCTGTCACATTCCCGATCGGCGGCAAGATGCGACAAAGGGCCTAAGATTCGGTTAGCGACGCCCGATTGTCAGACGGGATCGGTCTCGAATACGCGGCGGAAGATCGTGTCCACATGCTTGGTATGGTAGCCCAGATCGAACTTTTCCTCGATCTCGGCGGGCGAGAGCGCCGCAGTCACGTCGGGATCGGCCAGCAATTCCTCGCGGAAATCGGCGCCCTTCTCCCAGACCTTCATGGCGTTGCGCTGGACCAGTCGATAGGCGTCCTCGCGGCTGACACCCGCCTGCGTCAGCGCCAGCAGCACGCGCTGCGACATGACCAGACCGCGGAACCTGTTCAGGTTGGCCAGCATGTTTTCGGGGTAGATCACCAGCTTCTCGATCACGCCCGCCAGCCGGTTCAGCGCGAAATCCAGCGTGATCGTGGCGTCCGGCGCGATGCCGCGCTCGACCGAGGAATGGCTGATGTCGCGCTCGTGCCAGAGCGCGACGTTCTCCATCGCGGGGATCACGGCCATGCGGACCAGACGGGCAAGGCCGGTCAGGTTCTCGGTCAGGACCGGATTGCGCTTGTGCGGCATGGCCGAACTGCCCTTCTGGCCGGGGCTGAAGAACTCCTCGGCCTCCAGAACTTCGGTGCGCTGCATGTGGCGGATCTCGATGGCGATGTTCTCGATGCTGCTGGCGATGACGCCAAGCACCGCAAAGAACATCGCATGTCGGTCGCGGGGGATGACCTGAGTGCTGATCGGCTCGGGGCGCAGGCCCATCTTCGCGCAGACATGTTCCTCGACCGCCGGGTCGATATTGGCAAAAGTGCCGACTGCGCCGCTGATGGCGCCGGTGGCTACCTCGGCCCGCGCGGCCTGAAGGCGCGCACGGCCGCGCGCCATTTCGGCGTAGAAGCGCGCAAAGGTCAGACCCATCGTCGTTGGCTCGGCATGGATGCCGTGACTGCGGCCGATGCGAACCGTATCCTTGTGTTCGTAGGCGCGCGTCTTCAGCGCCGCCAGGACGCGGTCCATGTCGGCCAGCAGGATGTCGGCGGCGCGGACAAGCTGGATGTTCAGCGTCGTGTCCAGAACGTCCGACGAGGTCATGCCCTGGTGAACGAAACGCGCCTCTTCACTGCCGACATGTTCGGCCAGATGGGTCAGGAAGGCGATCACGTCATGTTTGGTGACGGCCTCGATCTCGTCGATGCGGGCCACGTCGAACTGGACATCCCTGGCGCGCCAGACGGCTTCGGCATTCTCGCGCGGGATCACGCCCAGATCGGCCTGCGCGTCACAGGCATGGGCTTCGATCTCGAACCAGATCTTGAACTTCGTCTCGGGCGACCAGATGGCGACCATTTCGGGGCGGGCATAGCGTGGGATCATGGCGGGCTCCTTGTCGATGGGCGCGGCATAGCCTTGGCAGGACCAGGGGGCAAGTTTTCATGCCGACCGGGACCGGATTGCGGAACATTCCGCGCCGTGTGCGGGTTTGAAGGGCAAGACATTGCCAGTCGGAGACCGCTCATGCGCCCCCAAGACCCCCATCCCCACCTGACCGAGGCCGACCGCGACAGCCAGACCCGGTTCGGCACCCGTCGCGTCCCCGAGGGGCATCGCACGGCAAGCCCCTATCCGCATCGCAAGATGCCGTCCTCGCGTATCCCGCCTTCGGGGCCTGTCTCGCCCGACGGGCGGCGGGTCTGGCCGCGCCCGTCGCTGGCGGCGCGGATCATCGTCTGGGGTGGGGTTGCGGCTGGCGTTGCGGGGCTGACCGCGGCGGGGCTGGCTGTGGGCCGCGCGGTCGCCGGGCCGCAGCGCCCCGCCGAGCGCGCGCATGTGGCGCCGCGTTTCGCGCAGATCGATGAGGACGAGCGCGAGGCAATGCGCCGCCGCGTCCGCGCCCAAGCCCGCGCCGATGCCGAGACCGCCGCGCGCCTGCGCGCCCAGGCCTCGCGCCGCAGGGGCACGCCGGCGCAAAGGCTGACCGAAACCGCCAACGATGTTTCGACCGGGCTGAACGCCGTGGTGAACTCGGTGCTGAATGCTTTCGACGCCTTCAACACCGTGGCTGGTCAGGCGCGCAGCGTCGTCGAGCAGTTCAGCCGCGTCGCCGACCAGATCCGCGGCGTGACAGGCGCAGGCCGACCCGGCCGGGGGCGCGAATGGCACGACCAAGGCCGCGGATGAGCCGCCAGAAGCCCGGTCCGGGCGTTCTGGACGCGCTGTTCGGCCCGGTCGATCCGCGCACCGGGCGGCCCTTTGGTCAGCATGACGAGGCACCGGCCGACCATGCCGCAACCGTGCGAGGCGATGTTGGCCTTCGGGATCTGCGATGGTCCGACCTTGTGGCGGTCGGCAAATCGACCATCGAACGGATCGGCGAAGACCGTGTGACCTATGTTTCTGGCGGCGTGACGTTTTTCGGCCTTCTGTCGCTGTTTCCGGCGATCACGGCCTTTGTGTCGGTTTACGGTCTGATGGCGGATCCGGCGATGATCGAGGGGCATCTGTCGCTTTTGTCGGACCTGCTGCCCGAGGGCGGGTTGCAGATCATCAGCACCCAGGTCAATGCCATTGCCAGCAATCCGGCGGGCGTTCTTTCGCTGGCCGGTCTGGTGGCTCTGATCGTTGCGCTGTGGTCCGCAAATGGCGGGACAAAGGCGCTTCTTTCGGCGTTGAACGTCGCCTTCTACCAGCGAGAGACGCGCAGCTTTCTCAAGTTCAACCTGGTTTCGATGGTGTTCACGCTGAGCGGGCTGGCGCTGATCGCCGTGATGTTCTCCATGGTTGCTGTCATTCCGGCATTGCTGCGGTGGGTGCCGATGGCGCCCAGCAACGAGATGACGCTGAACCTGATCCGCTGGCCGATCATGTTTGCCGTTCTCATCCTTGCCTTGGCGGCAATTTATCGCTGGGGCCCATCCCGGCCCAGTTCGCGCTGGCGCTGGGTTTCGCCAGGGGCAGTCCTTGCGGGGATCGCGCTGGTTGTCACCTCTATCCTCTTTTCGTGGTATGCCGCGAACTTCGGCAACTATAACGAGACCTATGGCGCCCTTGGCGCGGTGATCGCGCTGATGACCTGGCTGTGGCTGAATGCGACCATCGTTCTGGTCGGGGCAGAATTGAATTCCGAACTCGAACGCCATCTTCGCCGCATGGCCGGCCTGTCGGATCCCAAGGCCGAGGCGCTCAAGGCCGAGATCGCGCGGCTCTGACCGCGCGGCGCCTTACCTTTCGGTCAGCTTCAGTTCGATCCGGCGGTTGAGCGCACGCCCTTCGGCACTGTCCTCGGTCGAGATCGGGCGGGTGTCGGCAAAGCCGGTCGGCGCCAGACGCGAGGCGGGAAAGCCCAGTTCCTCGGTCAGATAACGCACCACGGCCAGGGCGCGGGCCTGCGACAATTCCCAGTTGTCGCGAAAGCGGCCGGTCCCGGACAGGGGGATGTTGTCGGTATGGCCATCCACCCGGATGATCCAGTCGATCTCGGGCGGGATCTCGTCGGCGATGTCGGTCAGCAGGCGCGCAAGACCGGCGACCTGGTCGCGGCCCGCATCCGACAGCGCAGCCTCGCCCGGCGCGAACAGAACCTCGGACTGAAAGACGAAGCGGTCGCCCACGACCTGCACCCCCTCGCGCCCCGACAGGATCTGCGACAGCCGGCCAAAGAATTCCGACCGGTAGCGCGCCAGATCCTGCACTTCGGCCTCGGCGCGCAGGCGAGCCTCTTCCTCCAGCGCCAAGCGGCGCTGCGTTTCCTCGGCATTGCGAAGCAGCGCGGCGTTCAATTGCTGGCCCAGTTCGGCGACGCGCAACTCGGCCTGCGCCTGCTCTTCGCCCGCGATTTCCAGCAGCGCCTGAAGCGAGCCGAGCTGCGCGGTCAACTCTGCGACCTGCTGGTTCAGCAGCGCCACCCGACGCTGGCTGTCTTCGGACATGTCTTCCTGACGGGCCAGTTCGGCGCGGGCGGCGGCCAGCAGCCCCGCCTGACGCTGCGCCTCGTCGGTCTGCTCGGCGAGTTCCTCTGACAGCCTGTCGCGCGCAGCCTCGGCGGCGGCCAGCAAAGTCAGCGTTTCTTCGGCCTCGCGGCGACGTTCCTCCAATGCCAGCGTCATTGCGGTCAGTTCGGCATCGGCGGCCTCCAGGCGACGGCGCAAGAGGGCAGCGGCCTCGGCCTCGGCCAGACGCGCGGCTTCGGCTTCGGTCAGGGCGGCTTCGCCTTCGGCCAGTTCGGCGCGGAGCGTGGCCGTCAGCGCCTCCAGCGCCTCGCGGCGGGCGGCGTCAAGGCGGGCGGCTTCGGCCTGTGCGTCGATCTCGCGACGGGCGGCGGCGATGGCCAGTTCGGCGGCCGAGGCGCGTTCCTCGGCCTCGGCGAGGCTTGCGCTCAGGGCCTCGACCTCAGCCCGGTCCTCAAGGCGGGCGGCCAGAAGGGTCGCGACTTCGGCCTCGAAATCGGTCAGGCGGCTGCGTGTCTCGGCCAGTTCGGCCTCGCGCGTTTCAAGCTGGGCGCTCAGCCGGGTGATTTGCGCCGCGCGTGCCCGGGCCTCGGCCTCCAGATCGCTGGTGCGGGCCTGCTGGGCGGCCAGATCGCGCGCAAGCCCCGCCTCGCGTTCCTCGGAGGCAGAGAGGGCCTGCCCAAGCGCCGCGACCTGACGACCCAGAGCCTGCAACTGCCGCTCTTGCCGCGAGATGATCTGTCCCTGGTCGCTGATCGTGTCGTCCTGTTCGGTAATCTGCTCGCGCAGCACCGACTGCACGACCATGAAGATCGTCAGCACGAACATCAGCACCATCAGAAGCGCCGTCATGGCATCGACGAAGCCCGGCCAGATCGTGGCCGAGAAGCGTTGCCCGGAATTCGCGCGCAGGGCCATGCTTACTCGTCCCGACGGCGGGGCTGGGCCAGCAGGTCGTCGCGGAACGGGTCGCCGAACCGCGCTGCCCGGACCGCCCTTGTCAGCACCAGCAGATCCGAACGCAGATCGGCCAGCATCTCTTCGCGGCCGCTGGCAAGTTCCGTTCCCAGCCGTGCCAAGGCGGTCTCGATTCGCGTCAGGTCGGGTGCGGTGGCTTGGCCTGCCGTTTCGATCAGACGCTCTTGTCCGCGCGCGATCTGTTCCAGCGCGCGGGTCGTGGCCTCGGCGCGGGCATTGGCTGCGGCCTGATCCGCCTCGGTCCTCAGGACAAGCGCCTCGATGGCCTGCGCCATCACCACGACACGTTCATCGGCCAGCATTGCCGCGTCGTCGCGCGCCGCGTCACGTGTGGCGTGGATTTCTTGCAGGCGGTCGATCTGCAAGCCCATCTGTTCGATGAAGCCGGCCAGCGCGGCCTGGTCGATGGCCTCGCCCTCTTGTCCAGCCATGCCGACGCGGGTGAAGCCCGACATCCATTCCTCAAGCTCGCGGTAAAAGCGGTTCTGTCCGTGCGTGACGAACAATTCCAGAAGGCCCACGACCAGAGATCCCGCGAGGCCCAGCAGCGACGAGGAGAACGCCACCGCCATGCCGCCCAGTTGCGCCTCGAGCCCGGTCATCAGTTGGTCGAACAATTCGATCCCGGTCTGCCCCTCTTGCGGGGCAAGGGCGCGAATCGTGTCCACAACCGCCGGAACGGTCGTGGCCAGCCCGTAGAACGTGCCCAGAAGTCCCAGAAAGATCAGCAGGTTAGACAGGTATCGGGTGATATCGCGAATCTCGTCGATGCGCGTCGCCACCGATTCCAGGATCGAGCGCGCCGACAGGGTCGAGATCGCGCCCCCCGCAGCGCCCCGCGCGCCCAGCATGGCCGCAAGCGGTGCCAGCAGGCGCGGTGCCTGGTCGTCAGGCATCACCGAGGCATCGCGCTCGATCGCCGTGCGACGGCGGGCGGCGAAGCGCTCGATCCAGCTGACCGAGCGGACCAGTTGGCCGACCTGCCAGAAACAGGCCAGAACCCCAAGCGCAAAGACCGCCAGGATCAGCCCGTTCAGCCATAGGTTCGACAGGAAGATCGGCAGGATGCGGCCATAGGTGAACCAGGCGCCCAGCAGAACCAGCGCCAGCACGGTCAGCATCAGCAGGATCTGGCGCACCGGCTGGGAAAAGCGCGGCGTGGCGGCGCCCAGCAGGGCTTGGGCGCGGGTGGCGCTGACGCGGCGCGGCCCAAGCGTCAGTCGAGGCGGTGGCGTCTTGTCATCCGGCGTCTTGTCGCTGATCCCCTCGCTCACGCTGTCACCTGTCCCTGTCTGATCCTGGCCGAGTGTAGGGGCGCCATGCCGCCTTGCCAAGCGTGGCAAGTGCTGGTGTCATGGCTTCGATGCGCGGCTTTCCAACAGCTTGCGGACCCTGTCGGCCAGATGATCAAGCTGCGGATCGGCCAGTCCGATCCGGGCCAGATGCTCGGCGGTGTTGAACAGGTAATCCGCATTCGGCCCGCGCGCACCGACCGCAGCAGCAATGGCCAGCGCCTGTTCCTCGGGCGGCAGGTTTCCGGCATATTGCCAATGGTCGCGCCGCATTACATAGGTCAGGGCCTCGACCCGCCGCCCATCCTCCAGAGTCAGGGGCAGCACGGCTTCGCAATAGGCGTCGGTGACCAGTTCGCGGGCGCGCAGATAGGCCAGAACCTCATCGTGATCGGCGGCAGCGATTCGCATGGCAAGGCCCGTGCAGCTTGCGCCCGGATCGTGGTCCAGGCCAAGGACCAGACCGGGGCGGGCGCTGGTGCCGCGATGCTGGATCGAGCGCAGGCAGAAGCTGCGCCGATAGCCGTCAAGGCTGGCCCGGATGATCTCGACCGGGCGAAATCCGGGATCCCAGATCAACGATCCGTAACCGAAAATCCAATCTATCTTGTGCATTGCCGCCATTGCCTCATTCTATAAGAGGCCCGAGGGGTCGGCGAAAGGCCCTGCGGCCGATCCGGCGGGCCCGCCAAGGGAAGGACCGATTTGCGATGCGTCGTGCCATCATCGTCTTGACGATCTTGCTGGCTCTTCTGGCGGGCGGCATCTGGTTCGGGGGCGAGATCCTGGCCGCGAACCGCCTGAAGGCCGAAATCGAAAAAAGGCCGGATCTTGCCGCAGCCTCGGTCGCGCCCCTGCGCGCGCCGCCATCGCTTGGCGTCATGATCGAGGCGCCGCGCATCGGCCCGGGCAGTCCTGCCATCAGGGCCGATCAGGTGCGGCTTCTGGTCGATCCGCTGGCGCCGCTGACGCTGCGGCTGGTGCTGCCCGACCGCCTGACGCTGACGCTTGACGGGCGCGACCTGGGCCTGACCGGGCAGGATCTGGACGCAGAGATCGGCTTTTCGCCCCTGCATGGCCGCAGCGTGAAACGCGCCCGGATGCAAGGCAGCAATCTGGCGCTGGACGGCCAGCCGCTGGCGCGTGCGGCGGATTTGCAACTCGATCTGAACCGGCTGGGCTTCGGTTCGCCGCGCGCCGCGCGTGCAGCCTATCGCGTGATGGTCCGGCTTGACGATCTGTCGCCGCAGGCCCTTTCGCCTCTGGTGCCTGCTCTGGCGACGCTGGGCACCGCAATCTCGATCGAGGGCGAGGCGACCTTGTGGCTGGACGCTCCCTTTCAGCCCGATGACCCGCAAATGCCTCGCCTGGTTGGCGGCCAGAGTGCGGGGATGGACCTATGGCTTGGTGGCCAGGCGCTGCGCGTTATCGGCCGGATCACTCCCGACGCCGCAGGTCTGGCCGAGGGGCAGGTGGCGGTTTACGCACGGGATGCGGGGGCGGTGCTTGATGTGCTGGCGGCGGCGGGGCTTCTGCCCGACACCGCGCGCCTGCTGGTCGAGGCCGGTCTGTCGCAACTGGCCCGCGCCGAGATCGCGCCCCCTTTCGATCACGGCCCCGCCATGCCCCCGCCCGCCGAGGGCGAGCTGCGCCTGCTGCTGACGATGGCAGATGGCCGCATGTCGATCGGCCCCGTTCCGATCGGTCCGGCGCCCCTCCTGACAGCCCCGCCAGCGCCCGCCGCAGTCCTGCCGGTCACGGGGTCCGTTACGGGGGCCGTTACGGGCACGGTCACAAGCTCAGCCGCAGGGCCCAACCCCTGATCAGCCCGGAGGGGGTGCCGCCGCGCCTGCGATCCGGCCGAAATCGGGGGCTTCGGTGTCCTGACCGGCCTCGATGATGCCGCGGCGAATGGCGCGGGTGCGGGTGAAGTAGTCGTGCAGATGCTGGCCGTCGCCCATCCGGATGGCGCGTTGCAGGACGAAAAGTTCCTCGGTGAAGCGGCCGAGAATATCCAGGGTTGCTTCCTTGTTGTGCAGAAAAACGTCGCGCCACATCGTCGGATCGCTGGCCGCGATGCGGGTGAAGTCACGAAAGCCCGCTGCCGAATACTGGATCACCTCTTCGCCCGAGACGCGGCGCAGGTGATCCGCCACGCCGACCATCGTGTAGGCGATCAGGTGCGGCGCGTGGCTGGTGACGGCCAGAACCAGATCGTGATGGGCGGCCTCCATCATATCGGTCTTTGCGCCCAAGCCCGCGATCAGGCGTTCCAGGCGATCAAGCGCCGCCGGATCGGTGTCGGGCAGGGGAGTCAGCAACCACCAGCGGTTGCGAAAGAGACTGGCAAAGCCCGCACGCGGTCCGGAATGTTCGGTCCCGGCCAGCGGATGGCCAGGGATGAAATGCACACCCTTGGGGATGTGGGGCGCGACGGCGTCGATCACCGATTGCTTGACCGAACCGACATCCGTGACCGTGGCGCCGGGCGCCAGATGCGACGCAATCTCGGCCATGACCGGCCCCATGGCGCCGACCGGCACCGCCAGCACGATCAGGTCGGCGTCCGACACTGCTTCGGCCATGCTGTCGCAGACCTCGCACAGTCCGATCTCGCGTGCGACATCGCGGGTTTCCCGGCTGCGGGCATAGCCGGTGATGCGGCCTGCCAGACCGGCTTCGCGCATCGCATGGGCCATCGAACCTGCGATCAGGCCCAGCCCGATCAGCGCAACCTTCCGGTAGATCATGCCGCTACCCGCCCTGCCATGAAGCGCCGCAGGCAGTCCAGCACGCGCGCGACCCCCGCCTGGTCGCCCACCGTGATGCGCAGCGCCTCAGGCAGGCCATAGCCCGCGACGCGGCGGACCAGAATGCCATCCTCGCGCAGCGCCCGGTCGGCGGCTTCCGCAGTGGCGGGGCTGTCGAAGCGCGCCAGCACGAAATTCGCGAAGCTCTCGTCGCAGGCGATCCCCATGCCGGTCAGCGCCTCGCGCATCTCGGCGCGCAGGCGAGCGTTCAGTTCCGCGCAGCGGCGGGTAAAGTCATGATCGCGGATCGCGGCCTCGGCGGCAGCCATCTGGGCATTGGACAGGTTGAAGGGCTGGCGGACGCGGTTCAGCACGTCGATCACCGATCGCGCCGCATAACCCCAGCCAATCCGCAGCCCGCCCAGCCCATGGATCTTCGAGAAGGTGCGCGTCATCACCACATTCGGGAAGCGGTCCACCAGCGAGGCGCCGCCATCGAAGCCTTCGGCAAATTCCGTATAGGCGCCGTCATGCACGAACAGGACCGAGGGCGGTAACCCCTCGGCCAGACGCAGCAATTCGGCCTGGGTCAACATCGTGCCGGTCGGATTGGCGGGGTTCGCCACAAACACGACCCGCGTGCGGTCCGTGACAGCGGCAAGGATCGCATCCACATCAACGCGGCGCGCGACTTCCGGCACGGTGACAGGCGTGGCGCCCACCATCCGCGCGAGGATCGGATACATGGAAAAGCCATGTTCGGTCGTGATGACCTCGTCACCCGGTCCGGCATAGGCCTGCACCACGAATTGCAGAACCTCGTCCGAGCCCACGCCGCAGATGATGCGATCGGGGTCCAGCCCGTGCACCTCGCCGATGGCGCGGCGCAGGCTGGCGTGGTCGGTGCAGGGATAGCGGTGCAGATCGCCCGAGGCCGCCCGGAAGGCCTGCGTTGCGGCAGGGCTGCATCCCAAGGGGTTCTCGTTCGAGGACAGTTTCAGCACGTCCCTGCGCCCCGCCAGCACGCTTTCGCCGCTGACATAAAGCGCGATGTCCATGATGCCGGGCTGCACTGGTGTCTGGGTCATGGCCTTATCCTTTGTCCGGCTTCCGTTTATGCCGCG
Organism: Paracoccus bogoriensis; assembly: GCF_019431455.1. Lineage (GTDB taxonomy): Bacteria > Pseudomonadota > Alphaproteobacteria > Rhodobacterales > Rhodobacteraceae > Paracoccus > Paracoccus bogoriensis. The sequence continues at coordinate 52,094 of NZ_JAHYSR010000020.1, read as the reverse complement.
CCGGGGCTTTAGGAAAGCCCCCATCGGGATCGGCATTACCGGTGGCTTGGCCGGCGGGGGGTGCGGGGGGCGGCAGCCCCCCGCCTGTCGCGGGACGCAAAAGGGCCGCATCGTCAGATGCGGCCCCCGAAGCATCGCGGTGTGGCGAAGGTCAGTTCTTCGCGTAGAACTCGACCACCAGGTTCGGTTCCATCTGCACGGGATAGGGAATGTCGCTCAGAGCCGGGGTGCGCACGAAGGTCGCGGTCATCTTGTTGTGGTCCACGTCCAGGTAGTCGGGCACGTCACGTTCGGTCAGGGCGACCGATTCCAGCACGATGGCCAGTTGGCGCGAACGCTCACGCACCGAGATGACATCGCCTTCCTTCACGCGGTAAGAGGGGATGTTGACGCGCTTGCCGTTCACTTCGACATGGCCGTGATTGACGAACTGGCGCGCAGCGAAGATCGTCGGAACGAACTTGGCGCGATAGACGACCGCGTCCAGGCGACGCTCCAGCAGGCCGACCAGCATCTCGCCGGTATCGCCGCGCAGACGCTCGGCCTCGGCATAGATGCGGCGGAACTGCTTTTCGGTCAGGTCGCCATAGTAGCCCTTGAGCTTCTGCTTGGCGCGCAGCTGGGTGCCGAAATCCGACAGCTTGCTCTTGCGACGCTGGCCGTGCTGGCCGGGGCCGTATTCGCGGCGGTTGACCGGCGACTTGGCGCGGCCCCAGATGTTCTCGCCCATGCGGCGGTCGATCTTGTACTTGGCAGACGTGCGTTTGGTCACGGCTGATCTCCTTCTTGTATTGTCGAAGGGCGTTGTCCTTTGGCCGCGATCCTGAAATCCCCGGCCCGACAGGTTTCCCCTTGCGGGGTCCACCAACACCAATGAAGTTCGCGCTTATAGGGTTGTGCGCCGCCAAGTCAAGCGGCAATCCCCGGTCTCAGCGCTGCCCCGCCGGGCTGAAAGAAATGCGCCAGGGGCAGCCCTGCCGCGCCCAGGATGCGGGCTGTCCGGCCCAGGCCGCCCTGCACGACGCTTGGACGGTCGATCCCGGCGGCGGGCATCCGGGCGAGGGCTTCGCGGGTCGCGTCGGCCAGCCGGGCGCGGGTCGCGGGGGGCACCGCGCCGTCGATTACGACCAGCGACAGATCGACCAGCGCCACCGCCGACAGCGTGACGAAGGCCAGGGCTTCGCCTGCCTGCGCCGCCCAGGCAGCTTCGTCCTCCTCGGGCACGTCCCAGGCCGAATCATCGGGCGGCAGGGCGCGGCCGATCTGACGTTCCAGCGTCGAGACCGAAGCGCGGTCCAGCAACTGCTCGCCTCCCGGCACCGGCATCGAACCAAGCGCCCCCGCGTTCCGTGTCGGGCCATGCCGCAGCACGCCGTCCAGCACGATCCCGCCCCCTGCGAAATGCGCGACATAGATATGGATGAAGTCGCGTGGCAATTCCTGTGTGCCAAAGATCAGCTCGGCCCCACAGGCGCTCGTCGCGTCGTTCTCCAGAAAGATGGGGCAGGGCATGTTGGGCGCCAGTTCGGCGGCCAGGTCCAGCCCCTCCCACGCGGCCATCTCGGCGCCCCAGTCCCACAGCCGATAGGGCGTGGCGATTCCAAGCCCCGCGACGCGCTCGCGCAAAGGGCCGGGCAGCGCGTCCATGAAGGTTGCGACCCCATGGCGGGCAAAACCGAGGATGCGTCGCGGTTCGGGAAAGGCGTGCATTTCCTGCCGGTGCAGCCGGATCTGGCCGGTAAAATCCACCAGCGCCAGTTCGGCCAGTCTGCGTCCGATCTTCAGCCCCAGAAAGAGCGCCCCCTCCGGCGCCAGTGACAAGGGCGTCGAAGGCTGGCCGACCTTGCCCCGCACGACCTCCCCCGCATCCAGCAGCCCCGCGGTCATCAGCTTGCGCGTCAGATTGGTAACGGCCTGCGCCGACAGGCCCGTGCGCAGCGCCAGAGCCGCGCGGGACAGGGGGCCGTGGCGGCGGATCAGTGACAGGATCAGCCGCTCGTTCCGGCTGAGACCGGGGCCGGCGCTCAGGTCGTTTGGCATCATGCGGTCCTCCCTTGCACCAATTAAATAAACATAATTGATTTATTGACAAGCGGCTTGTTGTGATGCTTTTTGAGGGCAAGGCGGGATGAGGGCCCGCCGTTCTGGAGGAGTTATCGGAATGACGAAGAAAACGATTCTGGCCGCGTTCGCGGCCCTGTCCGCGCTTGCCCTGTCGGTGGGCGGCGCTGCCGCGCAGGACACGACCCGCGCCTGCCTGATCACCAAGACGGACATCAACCCCTTCTTCGTGAAGATGCGCGAGGGCGCGACCGCCAAGGCTCAGGAACTGGGGATCGAGTTGCTGACCTTTGCGGGCAAGGTCGATGGCGATCACGAAACCCAGCAGCAGGCCGTCGAAAGCTGCATCGCGGCGGGGGTCAAGGGCATCCTGATCACCGCTTCGGATACCAAGGCCATCGTGGACCCGCTGGCGCAGGCCCGCGAGGCGGGGATCCTGGTCATCGCACTGGATACGCCTCTTGATCCGATCGACGCCGCCGATGCGACCTTTGCCACCGACAACCGCGAGGCTGGCCGCCTGATCGGCGCCTGGGCTGCTGCAACGATGGGCGATGCCGCAGCTGATGCCCGCATCGCGCTGCTGGACCTGTCGGCCAGTGCGCCTTCGGTCGATGTGCTGCGCAATCAGGGCTTTCTGGAAGGCTTCGGCATCGACGTGAACAACCCCGACGTGATCGGCGACGAGAACGATCCGCGCATCGTCGGCAATGAAGTGACCTCGGGCAATGAGGAAGGCGGCCGTCAGGCGATGGAGGCGCTGTTGCAGCGCGATCCCACCATCAACCTCGTCTATACGATCAACGAACCCGCCGCCGCCGGCGCCTATGAGGCGTTGAAATCCTTTGGCAAGGAAAACGACGTCATCATCGTTTCGGTCGATGGCGGCTGCCCGGGTGTCCAGAACATTCGCGACGGCGTGATCGGCGCGACGGCCCAGCAATACCCGCTGTTGATGGCGTCCATGGGCATCGAGGCGATTGCCGCCTTTGCCGCCGATGGCACCAGGCCCACGACCAGCGAAGGTCTTGATTTCACCAATACCGGCGTGAATCTCGTGACCGGCGACCCTGTCGAGGGCGTGGAGTCCATAGACATCGAAGAGGGCCTGGCCCGCTGCTGGGGCTGATCCCGATATGAAAACCTCCGGCGGCCACGAAGGCCGTCGGGCTTGCCGCCTGTTCCACGGAGTGCGCGATGTCTGACACCCCCGATCCCGTGGTCGAACGCAATACTCGCGAAACGGTCGCCCAATTCGATACCCGTTCGCGCAGCGCGTTGGACCGGATACAGCATTTCCTGCATCAATATCCCACCATGGTTCCGGTCATCGTGCTGGTGCTGTCGGTGATCGTTTTCGGGCTGGTCTCGCCCAACTTCCTTTCGGCCTTCAACCTGTCGTTGATCCTGCAACAGGTCGCCGTGGTCGGAACGCTGGCGGCGGCACAATCATTGGTGATCCTGACCGCGGGGATCGACCTGTCGGTCGGGGCCGTGATGGTGCTGATCTCGGTCGTGATGGGCCATCTGGCCGTCAATATGGGCATCCCGGCGCCCATCGCCATCCTGATCGGCCTGGCCTGCGGGGCTGCGACCGGCGCGCTGAACGGCTTTCTGGTCACGCGCCTGAAGCTGCCGCCCTTCATCACGACGCTTGGCACGTGGAATATTTTCCTTGCGTTGAATTATTACCTGTCGGGGCGCGAGACGATCCGCAGCCAGACCATAGATGCCGAGGCGCCGCTGCTGAAATTCTTCGGCACACGGTTCGAGATCGGCGGCGCGGTCCTGACCTACGGCGTCGTGCTGATGCTGTTGGTCTTTGCGGTGCTCTATTACGCGCTCTACAAGACCGCCTGGGGCCGTCGGGTCTATGCGGTGGGCGACGACCCCGAGGCGGCGGCGCTGGCTGGCATCCAGACCAGGCGCGTGCTGATGTCGGTCTATGTCGTGGCGGGCGTGATCTGCGCGCTGGCGGCCTGGTCCTCGATCGGGCGCGTCGGCTCTGTCAGCCCGACCTCGTTCTTCGAGGCGAATCTCGAATCCATCACCGCCGTGGTGATCGGCGGCATCTCGCTCTTTGGCGGGCGCGGCTCGATCCTCGGGCCGCTGATCGGGGCGCTGATCGTGGGCGTCTTCAACTCGGGGCTGCGGCTGGCCGGGGTGGACGTGCTGTGGCAGCTTTTCGCGACCGGCTGGCTGATCATCCTGGCTGTCGCCATCGACCAATGGATCCGAAAGGTGTCGTCATGACCGAGCCTATTCTGTCTGCCCGCAACCTGGTCAAGCGCTATGGCCGTGTAACGGCGATGGACGGCGCCGATTTCGACCTCTACCCGGGCGAGATCCTGGCCGTGATCGGCGATAACGGCGCGGGCAAGTCCAGTCTGATCAAGGCGCTTTCGGGCGCCATCCAGCCCGACGAGGGCGAGATCAGGTTGGCAGGCCAGCCCGTCAGCTTTGCCAGCCCGCTGGACGCGCGCAAGGCCGGGATCGAGACCGTCTATCAGACGCTGGCGCTGTCGCCCGCCTTGTCGATCGCGGACAACATGTTCATGGGGCGCGAACTGCGCCGCAAGGATGTGTTGGGTCGCTGGTTCGGCATGTTGGATACGCCTGCCATGCACGCCTTCGCACGCGAGAAGCTGTCCGAACTGGGCCTGATGACAATCCAGAACATCGGCCAGCCGGTCGAGACCCTGTCCGGCGGCCAGCGCCAGGGGGTTGCGGTGGCGCGCGCGGCGGCCTTCGGCAGTCGGGTCATCATCCTGGACGAACCCACGGCGGCGCTTGGTGTCAAGGAAAGCCGCCGCGTGCTGGACCTGATCCAGGACGTGCGCTCGCGCGGCATCCCCATCGTGCTGATCAGCCACAACATGCCCCATGTCTTCGAGGTGGCCGACCGGATCCATATCCACCGGCTGGGCAAGCGGCTCTGCGTCATCAACCCCAGGGAACATTCGATGTCGGATGCAGTGGCCTACATGACGGGGGCCAGGATCCCCGAGGGTATCGCGGCCTGAGCAGGCGCCATCGGCAACGTGGCCGCCGCGGCTTGCCCTCGCGGCGGCTCTTTCATCCCCGAAGGCGCCGCATCAGCAGGACTGCCGCACCCGAGCAGGTCAGCGTCGCCACGACCACCGGCAGCGCCGTTCCGTCATAAAGCAGCCCCACCGGCGCGGCGATCAGCACGGCCGCCAGCGTCGAGACCGCTGCCACGACCGAGGCCGCCATGCCCGCGATATGCCCCATCCTTTGCAGCGCCAGCGCGTTCAGGTTGCCGAAGGTCACGCCTGCCATGAAAAAGACGCTGGTCGCCCAGATGAAGAAGGCCGGAAATTGCAGCGGTCCGGGCAGCGCCTCGGTCAACAGCAAGACCAACATGATGGCCGAAACGACGGTCTGCATCTGATAGGCCCAGCCTGCGATGCGGCGCATCCCGAAACGCATGACGAAGCGCGCGTTCAGGATCGTGGCGGTTCCCGACAGCAGCGCCATCGCCGCAAACCAGAGCGGGAAATCCTCGCCGCGCCCGTAGGTTTCGCCGAAAAGCTGCTGCGCCGAGGACAGCAGCGCAAACATCTGCCCGAAGCCAAGCGTCAGGACCAAGGTCGCCAGCATCACCTGCCGGTCCGACAGCACCTCGCGCGCCGAGGCGGCCAGCACGGACAGTTTCAGCGGGCGTCTGCTGGCGGCGGGCAGGGTTTCGGGCTGGCGGATATTCAGCCACAGCGCGCCGATGATTGCAAAGGCGGCAAAGGCCAGAAAGACCCCTTGCCAGGCGCTGACCGCAATGATTCCTGCTCCGATCGACGGCGCCAGAGCCGGAATGATGATGAAGATCATCATCACGAAGCTGGTGATCCGCGCCATTTCGCGCCCCTCATAGAGGTCGCGGACCAGCGCCAGCCCGACGATCCGGGGCGCAGCTGCGCCAATGCCCTGGATGAAGCGCGCCAGCAACAGCATCTCCAGCGACTGCGCGGCGATGGCCGCCAGCGCGGCTGCGGCATAAAGGCCGAAGCCAAGCGTGATCGTCAGCTTGCGCCCGATCGCGTCCGAGATAGGCCCCGCGAATAGCGTGCCCAGCCCCATGCCCGCGACGAAGCTGGTCAGGATCAACTGCGCGCGGTTGATGTTGTCAGGCGTCAATGCGGCCCCGATTTCGGGCAGGGCGGGCAGCATCGCGTCGATGGAAAAGGCGATGGTGGCAAAGAGAAACGCCAGCATCGCAATGAATTCGGGCAAGGGCAGGCGGCGCGTCGGGTGCCCGGCCGGGTGGGCGATGTCGGTCATGGGAATACCTGTCGGTTCTGACCTGCAGATAGGCAGGATTTGCACGATCTGCAAGTCTTGCCCGTCAGGCGGCGCCGATCTCGTCGATCACCTGCTGCCACAGGGCGGCGGGCTGCGCGCCCGGCACGACATGGGTATTGGCGACGATGAAGGTCGGGACCGACCGGACGCCGCGCTGCCGGGCATGGGCCTCGCGGAGCAGAACCTCGTCCCGGTCGGCATCCGAGGCCAGAAGCCGGGTGGTCACATCCCGATCCATTCCCGCCGCTGCCGCGATCCGGGACAGGGTGGCGTGATCGGCGATGTCGCCCGCCTCTTGCCAATGGGTGCGCAAGAGGCCCGCCATCACAAGGCTCTGCACGCCTTCCAGCCCTGCCCAATGCAGCAGGCGATGGGCGTCCAGCGTGTTCGGCTCGCGTGGTGCCGGGTTCAGGGCCAGCCCCAGGGCTGCCGCCTCGCGCACCATCTGCTCGCCCGCCTCGGTCGCGCGGACGCCCAGCCTGGCTTGCAAATGGGCGATGCGGTCAGCGCCTTCGGGCGGCAGATCGGGATTCAGGCGGAACGGATGCCAGGCGATTGCAAAGGGATGGCCGGGGCGGCTTTCCAGCGCCCGGTCCAGCTGCAGCTTGCCGATCAGGCACCACGGGCAGACGGGATCGGCAAAGATATCAAGCGTGACCATCGCAAACCTGTCGCGGAAAAAAGGAAAACGGCCCGCGCGAACGGGCCGTCGCAACACGCCGGGGCGTGCGGTCAGAGCAGCTTGAGCTCGGCGGCCGAGGCCCTGCCATCACGGCCCGATTGCAGTTCGTAGCCGATTTTCTGGTTGTCCTGCAGGCCGGTAAGCCCCGCACGCTCCACCGCCGAGATATGGACGAATACGTCCTTGCCGCCGTCATCGGGCGCAATGAAGCCGTAGCCTTTGGTGGCGTTGAACCACTTTACCGTTCCGGTCGCCATAACCGTCTCTCCTTCAAGTCATCCCGGCGCAGGATTGCGCCAGGCCGTGCAGCCCGCTTTCGGAAATCCGGCTGCCCGTAAGGGAGGCGGTAGAAAGTCCTTGCTCACGCAGACATCAGGATGCCCGAATCGCAGCGAAAGGCAAGCGGGAATAACGGAATCATGCCGCTGGTCGGTGACGGTCGTATGACAGCAGCCTCGCTTATCGCAGATCGGGCGGGGTCGCCTCGGCTTTCAGCATCTCGACGGCGTCGGCCAGAGGCAGGCTGCGGCTGCCCTGCGCGTCCAGCCGACGCAGCGACACGCTGCGCGTCTCGACCTCTTTCATGCCGATGGCCATTATGGCGGGCACCTTGGCGACTGAATGTTCGCGGACCTTGTAGTTGATCTTTTCGTTACGGGTATCAGCCTCGACGCGGATGCCCGCTGCGCGCAATTCGCCCACGACCTCGTGCACGAAATCATCGGCATCCGAGACGATCGAGGCGACGACGACCTGCCGGGGGGCCAGCCAAAAGGGCAGCTTGCCGGCGCTGTTCTCGATCAGGATGCCGATAAATCGCTCGAAGCTGCCCAGCACGGCGCGGTGCAGCATGATGGGGCGGTGCTTGTGGCCGTCGGCGCCGACATATTCCGCACCCAGCCGTTCGGGCAGGTTGGGGTCCACCTGAAGCGTGCCGCATTGCCAGTCGCGACCGATCGCGTCGGTCAGCACGAATTCCAGCTTGGGTCCGTAGAACGCGCCTTCGCCGGGAAAGATCGTGAAGTCATGGCCCGCCGCCTTGCAGGCATTGCCAAGCGCGGCTTCGGCCCGGTCCCAGCTTTCCTCGGATCCGATGCGTTTTTCGGGGCGGGTGGACAGTTTGATGCGCCACTTCTCGAAGCCAAGATCGGCATAGACCGAGGAAAGAAGCTCGATGAACTTCTTCGTCTCGGCCTCGATCTGATCCTCGGTGCAGAAGATATGCGCGTCGTCCTGGGTGAAGCCGCGCACGCGCATGATGCCATGCAGCGCGCCCGAAGGTTCGTAGCGGTTGCACGATCCGAACTCGGCCATGCGCAGCGGCAGGTCGCGATAGGATTTCAGACCGTGATTGAACACCTGCACATGGCAGGGGCAGTTCATCGGCTTCAGCGCATTGACGGTCTTGGTGCGAGCATGGTCCTCGTCCACCTCGACGATGAACATGTTCTCCTGGTAATTCTCCCAGTGGCCCGATTCTTCCCACAGCTTGCGGCTGACGACCTGGGGCGTGTTCACCTCGACATAGCCGTCGGCGCGCTGGCGGCGGCGCATGTAATCCTGCAGCGTGACATAGATGTTCCAGCCGTTCGGATGCCAGAAGATCTGGCCCGGTGCCTCTTCCTGCATGTGGAACAGGTCCATCTCGCGGCCCAGCTTGCGGTGGTCGCGCTTTGCGGCCTCTTCCAGCATGGTCAGGTGGGCCTTCAGCTCGTCGCGCGTGCGGAAGGCCACACCGTAGATGCGCTGAAGCATGGGGCGCGAGGCATCGCCCAGCCAGTAGGCGCCCGCGATATGGGTCAGCTTGAAGGCGTCGGCGGGCAGTTGCGCCATGGATTGCAAATGCGGACCCCGGCACAGATCCTGCCACTCGCCATGCCAATACATGCGGATGTCCTGACCCTCGGGGATGCGATCCAGAAGCTCCAGCTTGAAGGGTTCGTTCGCGGCCTCGTAATGGGCGCGGGCGCGGTCGCGATCCCAGACTTCGGTGCGGATCGGCTCGCGCGCATTGATGATCTCGCGCATTTTCGCCTCGATCCGGGCCAGATCCTCGGGGACGAACGGTTCGGCACGGTCGAAATCGTAGAACCAGCCATGATCGCGGACCGGGCCGATCGTGACCTTCACATCGGGCCAGATCTCTTGCACGGCGCGCGCCATGACATGGGCGAAGTCATGGCGGATCAGCTCCAGCGCCTGCGCCTCGTCCTTCATCGTGTGGATGGCAATGGCACCGCTTTCGGTGATCGGCCAGGCCAGGTCGATATGGCGTCCGTCAAGACTGGCCGAGATCGCGCGCTTGGCAAGGCTGGGCGCGATGCTGGCCGCGACCTCGGCTGCGGTCACGCCCGAGGGATAGGCGCGCGCATTGCCATCGGGAAAGGTGAGGGTAATCTGGGACATCGCGTCCTCCTCGTCGGTCTGGCGCCCACGGAACGCCCGGTTGCGGGTATGGTCGGGCAGGCATGGACGTGGGCCGTCGCGGTGTCAAGTCGCCGCCGTCGGTTCCTGTGGCGGTTCATTTCTGCCGACGGTTCGGATAACAGGGTTGGCGCGGACAAGGCAGGAGTTTGCGGATGAGCACTTATCTTGACACCCCGGCCGGGCGGCGCATCGCCTATGCCCGCCAGCCGGGCAGCGGCCCGGGCGTCGTCTTTCTGGGCGGGTTCAAATCCGACATGACAGGCACCAAGGCGCTCTATCTGCAGGATTGGGCCACGCGGCGGGGGCGGGGCTTCCTGCGCTTCGACTATTCGGGTCATGGCGCCAGCAGCGGCCTGTTCGAGCAAGGCGCGATCGGCGATTGGGCCGAGGATGCCCGCCACGTCATCGAGGCGCTGACCGAGGGGCCGCAGATTCTTGTCGGCTCGTCCATGGGCGGCTGGATTGCGCTGCTTCTGGCGCGGGCGATGCCGCATCGCGTGGCGGGGATTGTGACGATTGCCGCCGCGCCCGATTTCACGGAACGGGGGTTCTGGGCGAAGTTTTCCGAGGATCAGCGCCAGACGGTCCTGCGCGACGGCCGGATCGAACTGCCAAGCGAATACGCCGATACGCCCTATGTCATCACGCGCCGCCTGATCGAGGATGGCCGCGATCATCTGATCCTGAATCAGCCGCTACGTCTGGACATGCCCGTCCGGATGCTGCAGGGCACGGCAGATGCGGATGTGCCGATGACCTGGGCGCTGGACTTGCTGGACCATGCCGAAGGCCGGGATATCCGGCTGCTGCTGGTCAAGGGCGCGGATCACCGCTTTTCCACGCCGGAATGCCTGCGCGCCATCGAGAGGCAGATCGAGCAGATCGACGAGATAGACTGACGGACAGGCCAGACGCGAAGGGCCCCGCGCGACCGGGGCCCTGTCGTTCAGACCGGCATATGGGCGTTGCTGTCCTTGCCGGGCTCGGCCGCGACCTTGCGGCGGCGGCGCGGCTTGACCGAATCGGGCAGGATCGAATGCTCGTCGATGAAATCCAGCACCAGCGGACGGATGTTCAGCCGCCAGGACTTGCCCGCGAAGATGCCGTAATGCCCGGCCCCTTCCTCAAGATGCTGCGCCTTCTTGCTGTCCGGCAGCCCTGTGCACAGCTTCAGCGCGGCGACGCATTGACCCGGCGCCGAGATGTCGTCATTCGCCCCCTCGACGGTCATCACCGCAACATTGGTGATCTTGCCGATATCCACTGGCTTGCCATCCACGCTGAAGCGGTTCTGCGCGATTTCCAGACCCTTGAAGATTCGCTCGACGGTTGACAGGTAGAATTCCGCGGTCATGTCCATGACAGCCAGATATTCGTCGTAGAACTTGTTGTGCTTGTCGCCCTCGCAGGCCTCGCCCCGCGCCTCGGCGAAGATCTGGTTGACGAAGGCATTGAAATGCGTTTCGGCGTTCATCGCGATGAACGATGACAATTGCGCCAGGCCCGGATAGACCATCCGGCCCGCGCCGCGGTATTTGAAGCCGACCGACTGGATGACCAGATGTTCCAGCTCGCCCATGGTGACGCGGTTGCCGAAATCGGTCACTTCGGTCGCGGCGGCGTCCGGATCGACAGGCCCGCCGATCAGCGTCAGCGTGCGCGGTTGCGCAGCGGGATCCTCTTCGGCCAGGATCGCGGTTGCGGCCAAGGCCAGCGGCGCGGGCTGGCAGACCGCGATGACATTGGTCTCTGGCCCCAGATGGCGGATGAAATCGACCAGATAGCGGGTGTAATCCTCGATGTCGAACTTGCCCTGGGAAACCGGGATGTCGCGCGCATTATGCCAGTCGGTGACATAGACTTCGCAATCGGGCAGCAGAGAGGTAACGGTCGAGCGCAACAGCGTCGCGTAATGGCCCGACATGGGCGCGATCAACAGCACCTTGCGGGGGCGCGCTTCCCGCCGTGCCACGCGGAAATGCACCAGATCGCCGAAGGGACGCCGGATGACCGGCTCGGGATAGACGTTGTGATCCTGCCCGTCTTCGCCCGGTATGGCGGGGATCTGCCAGCCCGGCTTGATGACCATGCGGGCAAAACTGCGTTCCGTCACGCGGCCCCAGGCCCCCATCAGCTTGATGCCGGGATGCGGAATCAGCGCGAAGGCGGGATAGGAGGCTAGTGCCCGGGCCGAGGCGCCCAGCCACTCGTTCGTGTTCCGAATCGTTTCCATCAGGTCGTATGAAACGATTCCCCTCAGACCCTTTGTCGGCATGTCTCTCATCCTCAGATGCCTTCGCAGGGGCTGTATGGGTCCGGGAAATGCCGGGTTTACGCTGTCCGCGCCCTGCGCCTATGATGGGTCGATTTCTAGGGGGGGAACCGGCTCATGGCAAGCAAATCGACCCGTTCGCGGAAAGATCCGTCCGATCCTGCCGACAGGAAGGCAAAAGCCCGCAAGCCACGCAGCGCGACGGCCAAGGCCGCCAAGGTCGGGACCGCAGCCGAGGCCAAGGCTGCCGCGCCTTCGGCAAAGGCTGCGCCCCGCACGCGCAGCAGGACGGCCGCAGCCAGAAAGCCCGTCGCCGCCGGCCAAGCCGCGCCCCAGGACCGCCCCGAGACGCCGGAAGTGCCCGCTGCCACCACGGCCCAGGACAGCGCGCGCAAGATGCCGCGCGGGCTGAGGCAGGCCGGATCTGCGCCCACTGCCCATAAGCTGGCCGAGAACATCGAGCGGATCGAGTTGCTCAGCCACCGTTTGATGGCGGCTCTGGCCAACCGCCAGCCGCCCAATCCCGGTGTCGAGGGGCCGGGCCCCGACCTTTATCTCACCGCCGCGGGGGCGATGCTGAAGACCATGGCCGAACAGCCCTCGCGGATGATCGAACATCAGGTGAATTACTGGGCCGAGACGCTCAAGAATTACGCCCGTGCCCAAGAGGCGCTGGTCAAGGGCAAGCTGACCGCCTCTGGCGAGGAAGGCCCCAGGGACCGCCGCTTCGCGAACCCGCTATGGCAGACGCATCCCTATTTCAACCTGGTGATGCGCCAGTATCAGACCAATGCCGAGGCGTTGCGCTCGGCCGCTGCGGCGCTTGAACTGCCCGACCAGATCGCCCGGCGCAGGCTGGACTGGCTGACCGCGCAGATCATCGACATGATGGCGCCCACGAACTTTCTGGCGACCAATCCCGACGCGCTGGAAAAGGCCATCGAAACCGAGGGCGAAAGCCTTGTGCGCGGGCTGGAAAATCTGGTCCGCGATGTCGAGACCCATGGCGGCGAGGTGATCGTGTCGCTGGCCGACAGCACCGCCTTCAGCGTGGGCCAGAACATCGGCACCGCTCCTGGCGCCGTCGTTCACCGCACGCCCCTGTTCGAGCTGATCCAGTATGCGCCCACGACGGACCAGGTCCACGCGACGCCCCTGCTGATCTTTCCGCCCTGGATCAACAAGTTCTATATCCTCGATCTCAAGCCCGAGAACAGCCTGATCCGCTGGCTGGTCGATCAGGGCCATACCCTGTTCGTCGTCAGCTGGAAAAACCCCGATGCCAGCATGGCCGAGACCGGAATCGAGGATTACGTCGCCGCGTATCTGGAGGCGATGGACAAGGTCCGCGACCTCACCGACCAGAAAAAGCTGAACGTGGTCGGCTATTGCATCGCCGGAACCACGCTGTCGCTGACCTTGGCGCTGCTCAGGGCGCGGGGCGACGACCGGGTGAATTCGGCGACGTTCTTCACGACGCTGACGGATTTTTCGGATCAGGGCGAGTTCACGACCTTCCTGCAACAGGATTTCGTCGATGGCATCGCCGAAGAGATCGCGCGCCACGGGCTGATGCGGGCACGTCTGATGTCGCGCACGATGAGCTTTCTGCGCGCCAATGACCTTGTCTGGGGCCCGGCGATCCGCAGCTATATGATGGGCGAGGCGCCGCCTGCCTTCGACCTGCTGTTCTGGAATGGCGACAGCACCAACCTGCCGGGCAGGATGGCGATGCAATATCTGCGCGGTCTCTGCCAGCAGAATGCCTTTGCGGGGGAAGGCTTCGATCTGATGGGCCACCGGTTGCACCTGTCCGACGTGTCGGTGCCGCTTTGCGCCATCGCCTGCGAGACGGACCATATCGCGCCCTGGAAGGATTGCTGGCGCGGCGTGGCGCAGATGGGCTCGACGGACAGGACGTTCATCTTGTCGGAGTCGGGTCACATCGCGGGCATCGTGAATCCGCCCAGCAAGAAGAAATACGGCCATTACCGCGGCCCGAGTGACTTCAGCGGCGATCACGAGACCTGGCGCAGGGATGCGATCTTCCATCAGGGCAGCTGGTGGCCGCATTGGGGCGACTGGCTGTCCGAACGCGCGGGAAAGATGGTCGATGCCCGCGACCCCGGCGAGGGGATCGAACCCGCGCCGGGCCGTTATGTTCACGAACGCGCAAACTGACGCGCTTCACATGCGCCGCAGCATATTTCTGCTGCGACGCAGAAAAAGAACTTGAAATGCTGCGATGCAGCATTCATATTGATCGCACCGACATGACCAGCAGCGCCGCGAGGCCCGAGACCCCGGCGCTGCAACACAGGAGCAAGAAACATGGCCAAGACCCCAGATTTCGCCAAGACCATGCAGGACATGATGGCGAACTTCCCGATCGACACCAGTTCGATGCACGAGGCGATGAAGTCGCAAGCTGTGCTGGGCGAGAAAATGGCGAAGGTGGTCCTGAGCGCTGCCGAGCGCTCGACCGAGATTTCGGCCCGCTGGGCCAAGGACGCCATCGCCCGCGCCGGCGAACTGGCCGCCGTCCGCGACGAGCCGTCGGAATACGCCAAGGCCATGAGCGACTTCGCCTCGGCCTCGGCCGAGATGGCCGCCGAACACATGGCCGCCTATGCCGAACTGGCCAAGAAGGTCCAGATGGACACGGTCGATCTGATGCTGACCGCCGGCAAGGACATGGCCGCCGACGCTCAGAAGGTCGCCGAAAAGGCCACCCGCGAAACGCAAGCCGCGGTGAAGAAAGCCACCACCACGGCTACCGCTGCCGCCGCGAAGTGATCGCTGCGCCGGCAAGAGGTTTTTGACCAATTACCTTTTGTTGCAGTCATCACGAGACAGGGGCGGGTCTTCACCCGCCCCTGTTTTTCGTGCAGTCAGGTCAGGGCGCGCCCGGCCGGTCGCGCGTGTCGGTCATTCGGGTTGCATCGCCTCGACCGAGATACGGATCTCGACCTCGTCCGACACGGCCGGTGCGAACATGCCCAGATTGAAGTCGCTGCGCAGGACGGTCGTGGTCGCGTCGAAGCCGATCCAGGGGCGGTTCATCATCGGGTGGTCGCCCCGGCCGTTCAGCACGGTGTCCAGCACGACTTCGCGGGTGACGCCGTTCAGCGTCAGATCGCCCGAGATCAGCGCGGTGTCCTCGCCCGTGACCTCGATCGAGGTCGATTTGAAGGTGACTTCTGGCGCGGCGGCCTCGCTGCCGAAGAAATCGGCCGACAGGAAATGCGCGTCGCGGTCCGCATAGCCCGTCATCAGCGAGGCGATCGGAAAGCTGGCCTCGACCGACGAGGCGGCGGGGTCTTCGGGGTCGAAGACGATGGTGCCGGTAATGTCGCTGAACATGCCCATCGTGGTCGAGAAGCCCAGGTGATCGTAGCTGAACATGATCTGGCTGTGACTGGTGTCCAGTTGATAGGTCTGCGGCTCGGCCATCGCAGCCGTGGCTGCAAGGATGAAGCCGGCGGTCATGGCATTGATCTTCAGCATGGCAGTCTCCTTGATCTGATGATGCACCATCGCCCGCCGGCGTTCTGTGCGCAATTCATGATGGGCGAACAATGGCTGTCCCTCAGCGCACAACCGCGCCGGGGTCACGGCTGGCGGTCAGGCTGACCTGGATCACGACCTCGAAGCCTAGCGTCGCGTCGTCGGGATAGGCCGCGCCGATTCCCCAGTCGCGGCGATCCAGCGCGGTTGCGCCCTGCATCCGGGCGATGCCGTCTGCGATGTCCAGGTCGAAGGGCAGGGTGACGGGCAGGGTTTCGCCGCGCAGATTCAGGTGGCCTTCGGCGAGGTAGCCTTCATCTTCGGGGCGGATTTCGGCCTGAAACAGGGCCAGCGGCGCGGTTTCGGCGTCCAGGAAATCGGGGCCGCGAAGCTGATCGGTGACGGTGCCGAGCGTCGCGCTCTGCAGGTTGATCGAGACGCTGACCGCGCCCGTGCCGCTGTCGGGATCAAAGCTGATCGAGGCCGTCCAGTCGCCGAACTCCCCTCGGACCGGCGCACCCATCTGGCGCACGGAAAAGGCCAGTTCTCCGTCCAGCACCTGCCATTCCGAAACCTGCGCCGCGAGGCTGGCAACCGGCGCCTGCGGCTGCGGCGCGTTCAGCGCCCAACCGGCTGCGGCGCCAAGCAAGGCCAGCGCGACCAGCGCGGGCGTGGCGTGGCGTCCACCGGACGTTGTCCCGCCCGCCGCGCGACCGGTCAGCATCCGTGCCAGAACCTGGTCGCGGTCGATTATCGCGTGTTTCAGCGCCCCCGCCACATGCAGTGCAACCGCAGCCATCAGCACCCAGGCCAGCATCTTGTGCAGCGCGGCCATGGTCAGCGCCAGTTCGGGGGACTTGGGCACCATCGGCAGGCCCTGACCAAAGGGCCAGAGGATCGGCGCATAGCCCTCGGTCGCGGCATGTTCGATCCAGCCGGTCAGGGGGACCAGCATCAGCGAAGCGTAAAGCACCCAGTGCACGGTCTCGGCCATTGCGGTCTCGACCCGGCGTTCGGGGTGCAGGGGCACGGGGCGCGGCTGGCTCAGCGCCCAGAGGATGCGCGCCGCCCCAAGCGCGAAAGCAGCCACGCCAAGCGTCTTGTGCAGCGAGAACAGCGCGAACTTCAGCGCAAGCTGGTCCATCGGCAGACGGTGCGCGACGAGGCCCAGCCCGATATTGCCCAGGACCACCAGCGCCGTGGCCCAGTGGAACGCGCGGGCGACCGCGCCATAGCTGCGAGGGGTGTTGCGATACATGGCCAGACCCTTGTTGTGCCACCCTTGTCTAACCTGTCTGCCCCCGGGATGGGATAAGCCGGGCCGCACAGGGATTGTGCGTCGATGCGGCCCTGGCTTCAGGTGGCTCAGTTCAGGAAACTTTCCGGGTCCAGGCTTTCGAAGCCGCGCCGCACCTCGAAATGAACGACGCCGCTCTGGCCGGCCGTGCCAAGCGCCTGACCTGCCGCCAGGCTGTCCCCGCGCGCGACTGTGACATCGCCAAGGCCCGCATAGACGGTCATCAGGTCGCCATCGTGACGGACCACGACGATCGGCGTGCCGGACGTGTCGCGGGTGATGGCCGCGACCGTTCCCGCGCCCGCCGCGCTGACCGGGGCGCCCGCAGGCGCGGCGATGCCGATGCCGTCATTGCGGCCCTTTTCGTAAAGCCGCACGATCGAACCTGAAACCGGCATCTGGAAGCGGCTGGCCGTGGCCGCTGTGCGGGTCGCGCCCAGATCAGCCGCCGGTGCCACAGGGGCGGCGGGGGTGGCGGCAGGGGTGGTCGCCTCGTCGGGCAGGGGCGCCGAGGCCGAGGGCGGGGGCGGCGTCTGGCTGCCCTGACCGGGGCGCGTCGTGGCCGCGGTCGCAGGGCGCTGCTGGCCCGGCTGCGGGATCAGCAGGCGCTGACCTGTGCGCAGCGCCATGTCGGCAGGCAGCCCGTTCCACGAGGCCAGATCCTGCACGCTTACATTGTATCGCCGCGCGACCGACCAGGCGGTCTCGCCCGCTGCCACAACATGTTCGCGCGGTGCGGCGGCCGGGGTGGCGGCGTGGGGCGCGGCAGGGGTGGCCCCAGGCGGCGTGCCGGTCGGCGCGGTGCTGCGCGAGGGCTGGTCGGCGAAGGGATCCGTCACCACCGTCGTCCCGCTTGCACCCGCCGCGCCGCCCTGCGGCGCACCCGCCACGGGCGAGGGCAGAACCAGCACGGCACCGGCTTCCAGCACGGTGTCGGGCATCAGCGCGTTGTGGCGCGCCAGTTCCGCCGCACCCAGCCCCAGCCTTGCCGCGATGGCGGCGGGTGTTTCGCCTGCGCGCGCCACGACCACCTGCCCGTTGGCGAATGTGATCACACCGCGCTGGTCGGGTTCGGGGCGCGGGGGGGCTGTGGCGGCTGCCTCGTCGGTGGCCAGGTTGCCCGGCATCCAGCCGCGCAGATCCGGGTCGAACCTGCCATCCGGCCCGCAAGAGGCAAGCAGGCCCAGCACGAAGCCCGCCGCGACAAGCCTGAAATTCCTGCTCATGTTCTTATGCCCTCAGCCTGCCTGCCCATCCGTCGGCGGGGGTCATGTCTGGCCCAACCCCTCGACCAGCGGCACGAAACGAACCTGCCGCAATTCGTCGTAGTCGAAACCGGTTTCGGATCGCCTGACGCGGATCAGGGTCTGGACCGCGTCCGATTGCCCGACCGGAACCACCATGATACCGCCGATCTTCAACTGTGCCAACAGCGGCCCTGGCGGATCTTCGGCTGCGGCCGTCACGAGGATGCGATCAAAGGGGGCCTGATCGGGTAGCCCGCGCGATCCGTCGGCCACCTGCGCGGTGATGTTGTAAAGGCCCAGGTCGCGAAAGATCGCCTCGGCCTCTTGCACCAGGCGACGGTGACGGTCCACCGTATAGACACGACGGCACAGCCCAGACAGGATCGCCGCCTGATAGCCCGAGCCGGTGCCGACCTCCAGCACCGTATCGCGCGGGCCCGCCGCCAGAGCCTGCGTCATCAGTCCCACGACCGAGGGTTGGCTGATCGTCTGGCCACAGGGAATGGGCAGGGGCGTGTCCTCATAGGCACGGTCGGCGAACTGGCCGCGCACGAAGAGGCCCCGGTCGATCCGCTCCATCGCCTGAAGCACACGTGGGTCGGTCACGCCCCGCGAGCGCAGCGCGAACAGGAACCGCATCTTGCGTTCGGCGGGGTCTTGATCGGGGATGCCCTCGGCGTCGTCCTCGGTCATGGTCTAGTCCCCGAAGGCCAGGGGCTTGCCGTCCAGCGCCGCGGCCAGGCGCGACAGCGAGGCATGGCAGGTCAGGTCCGCCCGCATCGGCGTGACCGAGACGTAACCGTCAAGGTTCACGGCCACGTCGCTGCCCGGCCGCGCCTCGGCCTGTTGCGAGCCGCCCGCGACCCACATGAAGCGCCGGCCGTTCGGCGCGGTATAGGGCACGGCGCCGAACCGGCTGCCGCGCCGCTTGCCCTGGGGCGCCACGCGGATGCCGCGCACTTTCGAGGCGGGCAGGGGCGGAAAGTTCACGTTGTAGAACAGGCGGAAATCCTCGTCGGAATCCCAGTCCCCGTGATCCAGAAGCTGCCGGATCAACGAGGCGCCGTGCCGGCGCGCGGCCTCGAACGGATCGGCCAGATCGTCGGTTTCCGGTCCCAGATATTGCGACAGGGCGATGGCAGGAAGGCCTTGCAGGGCAGCCTCCATCGCGCCGCCGATCGTACCGGAATACATGGCGTTCTCGCCCGCATTGTTGCCGCGATTGACACCCGACAGGACCAGATCCGGCAGGGCGTCGGCCATCAGGTCGCCGACGGCGGCCAGAACGCAGTCGGCGGGGCTGCCCTCGGCGGCATAACGGCGCTCGGAGAGGCGGGCGATCATGGTCGGGTGGGTGTAGCTGATGCAATGGGCCACGCCCGATTGTTCAAAGGCAGGAGCGACGGTCCAGACCTCACCATGCGGGCCGGCCAGTTCGGTTGCGATCTGGTGCAGCACCTCAAGGCCGGGGGCGTTGATGCCGTCATCGTTGGTAATCAGGATGCGCATACCGAAAATCCCCCGCTGAACGCAGCCCGCGCGGTCGCGCGCACGCCATCGTGACCGGTCCTGATTAGCCGCCGCTTGCGCCTGCTTCAACCCGTAGCGAGGCGGCCGAAAGCGGTTTGACCTGTGCCGGGGGCTGTTGCATCCTTGATCCGGGCAACCGGCGCGGCACCATGCAGATCTTCCTTCCCATCGCCGAGGTTTCGGTCAACGCCTTCATCCTGATCGGCCTGGGGGGGCTGGTCGGGCTGATGAGCGGCCTGTTCGGCGTGGGTGGCGGCTTCCTGATCACGCCGCTTCTGTTCTTCATCGGCATCCCGCCCGCCATTGCCGTGGCGACCGGTGCGAACCAGGTCGTGGCTTCGTCGGTTTCCGGCGTGCTGGCTCATATGAAACGCCGCAGCGTCGATTTCCGCATGGGGGGCGTGCTGCTGGCGGGGGGGCTTGTCGGATCGGCGCTTGGGGTGCTGGTGTTCAACCTTCTGCAGCAGTTGGGCCAGGTCGAACTGGTCGTGCAGCTCTGCTATGTCGTCTTTCTGGGCCTGATCGGCACGATGATGCTGCAGGAAAGCATCCGCGCGCTGCGCCGCGCCCGCAATCCCGCCGCGCCGAGGCGCAAGCTGCATGACCACATGTGGGTGCATCGCCTGCCGCTCAAGGTCAAGTTCCGCGCCTCGGGGCTTTATATCAGCGTCATCCCGCCCCTGCTGGTCGGGCTGGCGGTGGGGGTTCTGGCCGCGATCATGGGTGTGGGCGGCGGCTTCATCATGGTGCCGGCGATGATCTATCTGCTGGGTATGCCGACCAAGGTCGTTGTCGGCACCTCGCTCTTTCAGATCACCTTCGTCACGGCCTTCACCACGCTGATGCATGCGGTCAGCTACAATACGGTCGATGTGATGCTGGCAGTGCTGCTGATCGTCGGCGGGGTCGTGGGCGCGCAGATCGGCACCTCGCTTGGCGCAAGGCTGAGGGCCGAGCAGCTGCGCATCCTGCTTGCGCTGCTGGTGCTGGCGGTCTGCGGCAAGCTGGCGCTGGACCTGTTCCTGCCGCCCGAGGATCTCTATACGATCGTGGTGAGGGCGCGGTGATGCGGCGGCTGGC
Source organism: Paracoccus bogoriensis (assembly GCF_019431455.1). Classification (GTDB taxonomy): domain Bacteria; phylum Pseudomonadota; class Alphaproteobacteria; order Rhodobacterales; family Rhodobacteraceae; genus Paracoccus; species Paracoccus bogoriensis. The sequence goes on along the minus strand of NZ_JAHYSR010000020.1, from coordinate 31,674 downwards.
CCTGATCCTGGCCCTTGCCCTGGCCCCGGCCGCGCTGGCGCAGGACGAGGCGTTCCCTCTCTATCCCGATCCGGGTCTGCCGCGCGCGCCCGCCCCCGAGAATGTCACCCCCCCCGAGGCCGAACAGCCCGCCGAACAGGTTGTCGTGGGCCTGTCCAGCGACTCGGTCGCGATCACGGCCAGCTTCGACGGTTCGGAAATCCTCATCTACGGCGCGATCCGACGCGAAACGCCGATCCCCGACACGCCGCTGCACGTGATCGTCACGGTCGAGGCGCCGTCGCAGGCGCTGACCATCTGGCGCAAGGCGCGCCGCGCGGGCATCTGGGTCAACACCGAGCGCGTCGATGTGGGCGCGGTCCCCAGCTACTATGCCGTCGCCTCGACCGGCCCGCTGGACCAGATCCTCGATCCGGCCTGGGATGCGCGCTACCGCATCTCGCTGCCGCAGGCGATGCGCGCCTTTGAAGGGGCGCTGGAGGTTCGCGATACCGTGCCCTTCACCGAGGCGCTTTTGCGCCTGCGCGAGGCCGAGGGCCGATTCCTTCTGGACGAGAGCGGCGTCCACCTGGCCGAAGAGACGCTGTTCCGCGCCGATATTGCCCTGCCCGCCACCCTGGTCGAAGGCGAATACAAGACCCGCATCTTTCTGGTGCGAGAGGGTCAGGTGATCGACGTTCACCGCGCCCCGATCATGGTCCGCAAGATCGGGCTGGAACGCTGGCTCTACCGCCTGGCCTTCGACCAGCCGCTGCTCTATGGGCTGATGTCGCTGGCCGTGGCGGTGCTGGCGGGTTGGGGCGCCTCGGCCGCCTTCCGCAAGCTGCGCCGCGCGTGATGCCAGGTTCTTGACCTGCGACCGCTTTGGGCGCAGGACCGGCGCGCAAGCCACGCGCAAGGAGGATCTCGATGACGCGGACAGTCTATGTGAACGGCGATTACCTGCCCGAATCCGAGGCGCGCGTCTCGGTCTTCGACCGCGGTTTCCTGATGGCCGACGGCGTCTATGAGGTGGTCAGTGTGCTCGGCGGCAAGCTGATCGACTTCGAGGGCCACATGATCCGCCTCAAGCGTTCGCTGTCGGAACTGGCCATCGCCAACCCCCTGTCCGACGACGAATACCTTGCCGCCCATCGCGACCTGGTGGCGCGCAACGGCATCACCGACGGTCTTGTCTATTTGCAGGTGACACGCGGCAATCCCGGCGACCGCGACTTTGCCTATCCGCCCGAGGGCACGGCCCCGACGGTGGTGATGTTCACCCAGTCGAAACCGGGCCTGGCAGATGCCCCCGCTGCGAAAACCGGCTGGAGCGTGGTCAGCGTCGAGGATCTGCGCTGGGGCCGGCGCGACATCAAGACGGTGCAGCTTCTCTACCCCTCGATGGCCAAGATGGAGGCCAAGGCCCGCGGCGCCGATGATGCCTGGATGGTGCAGGACGGGCATGTGACCGAAGGCACCTCGAACAATGCCTATATCGTCAAGGGCAACACGATCGTCACGCGCCAGCTCAGCCATGACATCCTGCACGGCATCACTCGCGCCGCCGTCCTGCGCTTCGCTGCCGAGGCGCAGATGCAGGTCGAGGAACGTCCCTTCACCATCGCCGAGGCTCAGGCTGCGGACGAAGCCTTCATCACCTCGGCCTCGGCCTTCGTGATGCCCGTCGTCCGCATCGACGGCGCCGCCGTGGGCTCGGGCAAGGTTGGTCCTGTCGTAACCCGCCTGCGCGAGATCTACCTGGAAGAAAGCCGCAAGGCCGCGATCTGACGAAAAGGGCGCTGCCGGAAAACCCTTCCGGCAGCGTCCGCCTTTGCCTTGGTCCTAATATCCTAGGGGGGGATTGCCGCAGGCGATCGGGGGCAGCGCCCCCCTTGCCACCCCCATTCGCTATAGCCCTGTCTGCGCCAGCACCCGCGCGATGACCGGGGCCAGACGCGCGGCCCACTGCGCCTGGCCCTCCGGTGTGGCGATCAGGTCGTTGCGAAGCTCGATCAGCATGTTCGGGCGCCCATGGGCCAAAGCGTGCCGGTCGATGGAATCCCCCTCCAGGTGCCCGTCATAGGGCTGGTTCTCGCCGGTGATCCAGCCTTCTTCGCGACAAGCCGCGACCATCGGCGGACCGAGTCGCGCGTCGCGGTGGGAGTAGAGGATGCCCACCTGCCAGGGCCGGGGCGGGCGGCCGCGAAGCTGCGGCGTGAAGCTGTGGATCGCGCAGATGCAGCGCGCGGGATGGCCGTCGGCCAGTGCCGCCAGCGCCCGGTGATAGGGCCGGTGCAGCCGCTCCAGCCGCCTTTCGCGCTCTGCCGCATCCGCGTCGCGGTTTGCGGGGATCACGGTGCCGTCATAAAGCCGCATCAGCAAGGTGGGATCGTCCTCGCCCCTGTTCGGGTCGATCACCAGCCGCGAGAAATCGGAAAAGATCGCCGGCGCGCCCATCCGCTCGGCCAGGGCCGAGGCCAGGCCCGCCGCGCCCACGTCATAGGCGATGTGGCGGGCCATGTCGGCCGGCGAAATGCCCAGATCGCCGCCCCCAACCCATTCGGGCACGCGGTTCGTGGCATGATCACAGGTGATCAGCCAGCGCGAGGGGCGCCTCCGACCCTCGATCCAGTAGGCGGGTTCCGTCATGGTCGCATCATCATTCATGCTGCGCGCCTGCTTACGACGAAAGCGCGCCGGACGCCAGTTGCCGCCACGCAGCAATTGCGGCATAGATAGCGCTAAACGTCAGAGGGCGGGAAGAATGAGACGACATCGCAACGTGAAGATCGTGGCCACGCTTGGGCCGGCCTCGTCCAGCAGCCAGATGATCCGGGCGCTGTTCGAAGCAGGGGCCGACGTGTTCCGCCTGAACATGAGCCATGGCAGCCACGAGGATCACCGCGCCCGCTATGAGGCGATCCGCGCCATCGAGGCCGAAACCGGCCGCCCCATCGCCGTCCTGGCCGATCTGCAGGGCCCCAAGCTGCGCGTGGGTCAGTTCGCGGCCGGCCCGCACGACCTGCCCGAGGGCGCGCCGTTCCGCTTCGACCTCAGCCCCGAGCCTGGCACCGCCAGCCGCGTGCAATTGCCGCATCCCGAAATCTTCGCGGCTCTGGTCGAGGGCGCGGAACTTCTGGTCAATGACGGCAAGATCCGCCTCAAGGTCGTGTCCTGCGGCCCCGACCATGCCGATTGCATCGTGACCGTGGGCGGGCAGATCAGCGACCGCAAGGGCGTGAACGTTCCTGACGTGGTTCTGCCGCTGGCCGCGCTGTCCGACAAGGACCGCGCCGACCTGGAATTCGCCTGCGAACTGGGTGTCGATTGGCTTGCCCTGTCCTTCGTGCAGCGCCCCGAAGATGTCGAAGAGGCCAAGGCACTGGCGCGCGGCCGTGCCGCGGTCCTGTCCAAGATCGAAAAACCCGCCGCCGTTCGCGCCTTTGACGAAATCCTCAAGGTCTCGGATGGGATCATGGTAGCGCGGGGAGATCTGGGCGTGGAACTGCCGGTCCATTCGGTGCCTCCGATCCAGAAGCGTCTGGTCCGCCTGTGCCGCAGCGCCGCCAAGCCGGTGATCGTGGCGACCCAGATGCTGGAATCGATGATCGAAAGCCCGATGCCGACACGCGCCGAGGTCAGCGATGTGGCCAATGCCATCTACGAGGGCGCCGATGCCGTCATGCTGTCGGCCGAAAGCGCCGCGGGCAGCTATCCGGTCGAGGCCGTGACCACGATGGACAGCGTCGCCCGCTCGGTCGAGGCGGACCCGAACTATCGCTCGATCATCGAGGCGTCGCGCAAGGCCTCGCTGTCCTCGGTTCCTGATGCGATCGTGACGGCAGCGCGCGAGATCGCCGAGACCACCGATGTGGCGGCGATCTGCGTCTTTACCCAGTCGGGCCAGACCGTCAGCCTGGTGGGACGTGAGCGTCCGCGCGTGCCGATCCTGGCACTGTCGCCCGAAGAGCGCGTGCTGCGCCGTCTCTGCCTGACCTGGGGCACTCATGCCGTGGCGACGGCGCGTCTGTCGCGCTTCAAGGAGGCCGTGGTGAACGCCACCCGCGCCGCACGCAAGTTCGGTTTCGCCGATGAAAGCCGCAAGGTCGTGGTCATGGCGGGCGTGCCCTTCAACGTCGCCGGTTCGACCAACATCCTGCGCATCGCGCCCTGCGACGAACGCTTGATCTACGCCAGCGATCCCGAGTAATCGGGCCTCGCATCAACGGGGGACTGCGATGACGGACATTCTTCTGGCGGCCGGTTTGATCCTGTGCCTGCTATCGGTCGTTCTGGCGGTGGTCCAGCTTCTGCGGACTCAGCCGCCGCGTGCGGCGGCTCTGGCCTTCGTCGCGGGCATATTGCTGATTTTCTGGGCCTTCGCCATGCAGCCCCAGCCGTTCAGCCCCGAAGGGCTGGCCTCTGCGTTGGACCGGCTGACGCAGCGCGTCCTGCCCTGACCCCTCTTGCCAAATCACGCAAGCGCGCTTATCAGGCACGCTTCCGTTCCCGTGCGGCCGGCCAGTTTGGCATTGCCGAGTCGCGCGTTCACTCTGATGAAGGAGATGAAAATGCCGAAGATGAAAACCAAATCCGCTGCCAAGAAGCGGTTCTCGTTCACGGCCTCGGGCAAGGTAAAGTCGGCCCAGGCCGGCAAGCGCCACGGCATGATCAAGCGCACCCCGAAGTTCATTCGTGACGCGCGCGGCACCACCGTCCTGTCGGACGCCGATGCCAGGATCGTCAAGAAATACATGCCCTACAACCGCTGATCCGAGGACCGAACAATGGCACGAGTTAAATCCGGCAAGGTCACCCACGCCCGCCACAAGAAAGTCCTGGACAAGGCCAAGGGCTATTACGGCGCGCGGTCGCGCAACTTCCGCACCGCGACCCAGGCCGTGGACAAGGCGAACCAGTATGCCACCCGCGACCGCAAGACCCGCAAGCGCAACTTCCGCGCCTTGTGGATCCAGCGGATCAATGCCGCCGTCCGCCTGGCCGATGCCGAGATGACCTATTCGCGGTTCATCAACCTGCTGGCGAAAGCCGGGATCGAGGTTGACCGCAAGGTTCTGGCCGATCTGGCCGTGAACGAACCCGAAGCCTTTGCCACGATCGTCGAAAAGGCGAAAGCCGCCGCCTGATAGCGGCCTCGACATCTTGCACAAGGCCCGCCCCTGACCAAGGGGCGGGCTTTTTCGTCAGGGTCCGAACAGCCCGGCAAACGACCGGCAGTGCGGTCGAGACGGTTTACCATCAGCACCATCAGGGCACAGCGAATCCCCTTGTCGGCCAACGGCTGCGGAGCTTCGCTGCTGCGGCCGTCAGGGGCATGGCGGCGCGGCAATCTCTGCTGCCTTTGAGCGGGCGACTCATTCGCAGTTCCGGCCCGGGGTCCGATCCCATGCGCGTCTTCGGCTTGGGCATATTCGGACCGCCCGAGGCAGGATCGCCTTGCGCAGCGGCAGTTCCAGGGGCTGCGGATCCGGGGCGATCCGACCAGGCTGAGGATACGTCCTGCACCTTGTCCGTGGCGTGCGGATACGCGGCCATCACCGGCAGCAACTTTGCCAGCGGCGCGCTGGCACGAGACAAGCGCCTGCCCGAGACCGCGCGCAGCCCGACGGTCTGCGCCTGCGATCCCGCCCATCACGACCGGGCAAGGGCGGGTCTGCGCGGCCTCGGGCAGGCACGAGGCCAAGGCGGTCACAGACGCCGCCGCGCCCTCAGCGCCGCGCTGATCGTTCCGTCGTCCAGATAATCTAGCTCTCCGCCAATGGGCACGCCCTGGGCCAGGCCTGTGACGGTGACGGACTGCCCCTCCAGTGCATCGGCGATGTAATGGGCGGTGGTCTGCCCATCGACGGTGGCGTTCAGCGCCAGGATCACCTCGGACACAGCTTCGCCGGCGATGCGATCCAGAAGCCGGGGGATGCCCAGATCCTCGGGTCCGATCTCGTCCAGGGCCGAGAGCGTGCCGCCAAGGACGTGATATCGGCCGCGAAAGGCCCCCCCCCGTTCCAATGCCCAGAGATCGGCAACATCCTCGACCACGCAGATCTCGCCCGTGGCGCGGTTGGGATCGGTGCAGATTGCGCACAGATCGCGGTCGGTGATGTTGCCGCAGCAGAGACATTCGCGGGAATTCTGCGCGACCTTCTCCATCAGCGCGGCAATCTGCGCCATCTGGTCGCCCCGCCTGCGGATCAGATGCAGCACGATCCGCCGGGCCGATCGCGGCCCAAGCCCCGGCAGACGCGCCATCAGAGCGATCAGCGCCTGAATGTCGTCGCTGCCTTCGGCCTGCGGGTGGCGCATGGCTCAGAAGGGCAGCTTGATGCCGGGCGGCAGGCCCAGCCCTTCGGTCATCTTCGCCATCTCGGATTTCATCCGTTCCTCGGCAAGGCGCTGCGCCTCCTTGATGGCGGCAAGGATCAGATCCTCGACGACCTCTTTTTCCGATGGCACGAAGATCGAGGGGTCGATTTCCAGCGCGGTCAGCTCGCCTTTCACGGTGCAGGTCGCGCGCACCAGCCCCGCGCCGGCTTCGCCGGTCACGGTGATGCGCGCCATATCCTGCTGGATCTGCTCCATCCTGTCCTGCATGTCCTTGGCGGCCTTCATCATCTTGGCCATGTCGCCAAGACCGCCCAATCCCTTGATCATTGTCTAATCCTCATCTTCAAAGGGGTCCCATTCCTCAACCTCGGCCACCGGACCCCGGGTTTCGTCATGGGGATTGCCTGTCCCCTCGGCCTGGTCCGTGATCTCGGGCGCGGGCGCGGCGCGTGTGACGCGGGTCAGGGTCGCGCCCGGAAAGGCCGCCAGCACCTGTTGCACGATGGGCAGGGCCAAGGCGCGTTCCTGGGCTGCGCGCTCTTCGGCCTCGCGCATTTCGGCGATGGTGGGGGCGCCGTCCTCGTTCGTGACGGTGACCGCCCAACGCTGCCCGCCCGTCCAGCCGCGCAGGCGTTCGGCCAGACGCTGCGCCAGTTCCGCAGGCGCATCGCCGCGCGGCTGGAACTCGATCCGGCCGGGGCTGTAGCGCACCAGCGAGACATGGCGCTCGACCATCACCAAGAGCGTCATGTCCCGCATCCGCGCGATCAGATCGACGACCGAGGCGAAGTCGGGAAAGCTCTCGGCCAGTTCCGGCGCCACGGCCAGCGCCTGCGCCGCGGAACCGCGCGACTGGACCGCCGGTGCCGGGCGGGCGCGGCGCATCGCGTGAGGGGCTTCTGACGCCTGCGCGCCCGCCCCCGAACCGGTCCCGGACATGGTGGCTCCGCGCGCGAATTCGCCGGCATTCTGGGCCTGCTGGACGCGGCGGATCAGCGCTTCGGGGTCGGGCAGGTCGGCCACATGGGTCAGGCGGATCACGGCCATCTCGGCGGCCATCATCGCGTTCGGCGCGGCCGAGACCTCGTCCAGCGCCTTGAGCAGCATCTGCCACATCCGCGACAGGATGCGCATCGGTAGCCGCGTGCACAGGTCGCGACCGCGCAGGCGTTCGTCGGGGGCGATGGTCGGATCGTCCAGCGCGTCCGGCGTGATCTTGGCGACCGAGATCCAGTGCGTTACATCCGCCAGATCGCGCAGCACCGCCACCGGGTCGGCACCATCGGCATACTGGCCCTGCAACTCGGTCAGGGCGGCGGCGGCGTCGCCGCGCAGGATCATCTCGAACAGGTCGATCACCCGGCCCCTGTCGGCCAGACCCAGCATCGCGCGGACCTGATCGGCGGTCGTCTCGCCCGCGCCATGGCTGATCGCCTGATCCAGAAGCGAGGTCGCGTCCCGGGCCGAACCCTCGGCCGCACGGGTGATCAGCGCCAGCGCGTCATCGGTGATCGAGGCGCCCTCGGCATCCGCGATGCGGCGCAGCAACGCCATCATCACCTCGGGCTCGATCCGGCGCAGATCAAAACGCTGGCAGCGCGACAGAACCGTAACGGGCACCTTGCGGATCTCGGTCGTGGCAAAGATGAACTTCACATGCGGAGGCGGCTCTTCCAGCGTCTTGAGCAGCGCGTTGAACGCGCTGGTGGACAGCATGTGCACCTCGTCGATGATGTAGATCTTGTAGCGCGCGCTGGCCGCCCGGTAATGCACCGATTCGATGATCTCGCGAATATCGCCCACGCCCGTGCGCGAAGCCGCGTCCATCTCCAGCACATCGACGTGGCGTCCCTCGGCGATGGCGACGCAGTGTTCGCAGACGCCGCAAGGCTCGGTCGTGGGGCCGCCCTGACCGTCGGGGCCGATACAGTTCATGCCCTTGGCGATGATGCGCGCGGTCGTCGTCTTGCCGGTGCCGCGGATGCCGGTCATCACGAAGGCCTGCGCGATCCGGTCCGCGGCAAAGGCGTTCTTCAGCGTGCGGACCATCGCATCCTGGCCCACCAGGTCGGCAAAGGTCTCGGGCCGGTATTTCCGCGCCAGAACCTTGTATGCGGCCTCTTGTGTCTGGGTCATCGGGCACCTGTCTTGAAGCCGCCACCTTAGCCCCCGCGCCGGTGGGCGGCAACCGGATCAGCGCGACAGGCGGATGACCCTGTCGCCGCCGGTGATCTCGATGGCCGCGATGCGGCGAAGCTGGGCAAAGCTGATCGGGCGGGCCACCGTGATCGTGTCGGTCGCCGCATCCGCGCGCAGGGCCGCCGCCGGATCGCCCGCCGCCGGCGGCGCGGCGACAAAGCGCAACCGCAACACACCGTCGGCATCAGGTGCCAGCCTGCCGCCGGGCTGCACCCGTTCGGTGATCAGGTCTGCCGAATGATAGCCCTTGACCGGCGCCAAGCCGCGCACGACCAACAGCCTCCCCTCGGGCAGGGGGTGCCATTCCGCCCCGATCAGCATCGGAACGGCCGGGCGCGCGTCGCGCAGCGCATAGCCGCCCTCGGGCGTCAGCGTGGCCGGGGTGGTCGGGCCACCGCGAAACGGGTTCAGCCTGCTTTCGCCAAGCCGCGCACAGCCCGACAGCGCCAGCGCGGCAATCAACAGCGGCAGGGTCAGTCTGATCATCGCGGCATCCCTTCTGCGGTCCCGCCGTGCAGAGGCGGCACTGGCCAGAGTGTTAGGCCAAAGGGGGCGCGCCGAAAAGCCTCTTTGACCTTGGGGCACGCGCAGGCTACCCCGTTTCCCGAGACAGGAGAACCCCATGGCTACCCCCGCCTTTGAAGACATTGCCGCCACCTTCGATTTCCTCGACGATTGGGAGGATCGCTACCGTCACGTGATCGAACTGGGGCGCGCCATGCCCCCGATGGATCCGGCCTTTCAGGTGCCCGCCACCAAGGTCGATGGCTGCGCCAGCCAGGTCTGGATCATGCCCCGGATCGAGAATGGCCGCTTTGACTTTCAGGGCGACAGCGATGCGCTGATCGTGCGCGGGCTGATTGCGGTGCTGCACGCATTGTATTCGGGCCTGCCCGTCGAGCAGGTGGCAGAGGTGGACGCGCAGGCGCAATTGGCCCGACTGGGTCTGGACGAACACCTTTCAGCGCAGCGGTCTAACGGCGTTCGTGCGATGATCGCACGGATCAGGCAGCTGGCCGCCGACGCAGGCTGATCCAGCCGCCGCCCAGAACACGGGTTCCGCCGGTCTCGTAGAACACGCAGGCCTGGCCGGGGCTGACCCCTTCCTCGGGATCCAGCAGTTCGACCTCGGCGCGATTGCCAGGCAGGGCGCGCAGGATGGCGGGCCGGGGCGGCCGGGTCGAGCGGATGCGGACCGAGCAGGCGATTTCTCCATCGAAGGGCTGGTCGCCTAGCCAGTTCACCTCGGTCACGTTGACCATGGTGGTGGCCAGCGCCGATTTCGGCCCCACGACGACGCGGCGGTTGTCGGGTTCCAGACGCACCACATAAAGCGGATCGCCCAAGCCCCCGATCCCCAGGCCTCGCCGCTGCCCGATCGTGTAATGGATCACGCCGCGATGCTGGCCCAAGACGCGGCCTTCCATGTCCACGATCTCGCCCGGATCGGCCGCGCCGGGACGCAGCTTCTCGATCACCCAAGCATAGTCGCCGTTCGGCACGAAGCAGATGTCCTGGCTGTCGGGCTTGTCGGCCACGTTCAGGCCGTATTCGGCGGCCAGGGCGCGCGTCTCGGCCTTGCTGGGCAGATGGCCGAGCGGAAAACGCAGGAAATCAAGTTGTTCCTGTGTGGTCGAGAACAGGAAATAGCTCTGGTCGCGGGCCGGGTCGGCGGCCATGTGCAATTCAGCCTTGGCGCCCTGCTTGCGCTGGATGTAGTGGCCGGTCGCCATGCAATCGGCATCCAGATCGCGCGCCGTGTTCAGCAGGTCGCGGAACTTCACCCGCTCGTTGCAGCGGATGCAGGGCACCGGTGTCGCACCGGCCAGATAGGCGTCGGCGAATTCGTCGATCACCGATTCGCGGAATTTGTTCTCGTAATCCAGCACATAATGCGGAAAGCCCATCCGCTCGGCCACGCGGCGGGCGTCGTGGATGTCCTGACCCGCGCAGCAGGCGCCTTTCTTGGCCAGCGCCGCCCCATGGTCGTAAAGCTGCAATGTCACGCCGATCACGTCATAGCCCTCGGCCTTCAGCTTGGCGGCGACGACCGAACTGTCCACACCGCCCGACATCGCCACGACCACGCGCGTCTGAGCGGGCGGTTTGGCAAAGCCGAGACTGTTGATTTCCGCAACCCCCGAAGGGGCGTCGGTCAGAGCGGTTGCGGTCATGGCGATCTCCGGGGGCGGGCGTGCTGGCCCTTGGGGCGGCGGATTGGATCGAAATATAAGCAAATGCCCGACAATCTCAAGGGATCGGCCGGCTGAAACGTCGGGCCGGTTAACCGGCGGGCAATGGGGCGATGCGATGGTCTGTCCGTGCAACGAAGGACAGGTTGAATGTTCGTGAAAAAGAGCTCTGGGCCAAGAACCGTGACCTTGCCGGATGGACGTATTCTGACGATGGCCGACCTGCCGCCCGGCGATACCCGCTGGGTCGCCAGCCGCAAGGAAGTGGTCGTGCTGGCCATCCGCCACGGTCTGATCGCGCGGGACGAGGCTCTGCGCCGCTACGGCCTGTCGGACGAGGAACTCGACGCCTGGGCCAGTGCCATTGAAAAACATGGCCGCACTGCGCTGAAGATCACTTCTCTGCAGAGGTTTAGACAACCGAGGGTTGATTAATGCGGCTGTCCGGTTGCATGGTAACGCCATATTAACCTGTTGGCGCGATGGTCGGGCAAGGACCACGGCGAATCGAAGGATGTATCGGCCATGCGTATTCTTCTGGTGGAGGACGATCCCAGCACCGCACGCGCGATCGAATTGATGCTGACGGCTGCCAGCTACAATGTGTTCCGCACCGATATGGGCGAGGAGGGTATCGACCTTGCAAAGCTCTATGATTACGATCTGATCCTGCTGGATCTGGACCTTCCCGACATGCATGGGATGGAGGTTCTGCGTCACCTGCGACTGGCGCGGATCGACACGCCGATCCTGATTCTGACCGGCTCGGACGACACCGAAAGCAAGCTGCGGGGGTTCGGCTTCGGTGCGGACGACTACATGACCAAGCCCTTCAATCGCGATGAGTTGCAGGCCCGCATCCAGGCGATCATCCGCCGGTCCAAGGGGCATAGCCAGGCTCTGATCCGCACCGGCGAAATCACCGTGAATCTCGACGCGCGCTCGGTCGAGGTGGCGGGGCGGCCGGTGAACCTGACCGGCAAGGAATACCAGATCCTCGAGCTTCTGAGCCTGCGCAAGGGCACCACCCTGACCAAGGAGATGTTCCTCAACCATCTTTACGGCGGCATGGACGAGCCCGAGCTGAAGATCATCGACGTTTTCATCTGCAAGCTTCGCAAGAAGCTGAGCGAGGCTCTTGGTGGCGAGAATTACATCGAGACCGTATGGGGCCGCGGCTATGTCCTGCGTGATCCCGGCCCCGCCCAGGAGGAGCGGCTGGCACTTGGCGCCTGACGGCTGATCGCGGCGACCGGCCACGCCGGGCCGGGCTGGAACTTGTCCGCAGCTTCGGCGATACCCAAGGCGTATCGCGCGGCTCTGCCGGGCCGCGACAGACGCGGCGAGGGATGGCATGACGCAGAATGACGGCAAGGCAGAGTCGGGTCGGAAAGCGGCGATGGCCGAGATCGCTGATCTTGTGGCGCGCGTTTCTGCTGCGGATCGCGCCTATCACGGCGAGGATGCGCCCTTTATCTCGGATGCGGAATATGACGCGCTCAAGCGGCGGCTTCAGGAGCTTGAGCATTTGCACCCGGACCTGGCTCGCGCCGACAGCCCTACGCGCCGCGTCGGCGCCCCTCCCGCCGACGGATTCGGCAAGGTCACACATGCGCAGCGCATGATGTCACTGGCCAACGGCTTCGCGCGCGAGGATGTCGAGGACTTTATCGCGCGCGTGCGCAATTTCCTGAACCTCGGTCCGGACCAGCCCCTTGCCCTGACGGCCGAGCCGAAGATCGACGGCCTGTCATTGTCGCTGCGCTACGAAAGCGGCGTTCTGGTCCAGGCGGCGACGCGGGGCGATGGGGTGGTAGGCGAGAACGTCACCGCCAACGCCATGACCATCCCGGACATTCCGCATCGGTTGATCGGCGCGCCCGAGATCCTCGAAGTCCGGGGCGAAGTCTATATGACGCACGAGGATTTTGCAGCCCTCAACCTTTCGGGCGAGGGCAAGGTCTTTGCCAATCCGCGCAACGCGGCGGCGGGGTCGCTGCGTCAGATCGACCCTGCGGTGACGGCGCGCCGGCCTTTACGTTACTTCGCCTATGGCTGGGGCGCACTGTCCGAGCCACTCGCCCTGACGCAATTCGATGCAGTGCGGCGGCTGGCCGAGCTGGGCTTTCAGACCAACCCGTTGATGCGGCTTTGCCACGACGTCGAATGCCTGATCGAGACCTGGGCCGCGATCGAGAAACAGCGCGCCAGTCTTGGCTATGACATCGACGGCGCGGTTTACAAGGTCGATGACCTGTCCTATCAGGCGCGGCTGGGTTTTCGCGCGACCACGCCGCGTTGGGCGCTGGCCCACAAGTTCCCGGCCGAGACCGCCTGGACGCGCCTTGAGCGGATCGAGATCCAGGTGGGCCGGACAGGCGCGCTGTCTCCAGTGGCGCGGCTGGCACCCGTTACGGTGGGCGGGGTGGTCGTCTCGAATGCGACGCTTCACAACGAGGATTACATCGCCGGTCGCGACAGCACGGGGGCCGCGATCCGCGAGGGCCGCGACATTCGCGAGGGCGATTGGGTGCAGGTCTATCGCGCGGGAGACGTGATCCCCAAGATCGCCGATGTCGATCTGTCGCGGCGGGCGAATGACGCCCGGCCCTTTGCCTTTCCGACTCATTGCCCTGAATGCGGGGCCGAGGCCATCCGCGAGCCGGGTGATTCCGTGCGACGCTGCACCGGAGGAATGACCTGCCCGGCTCAGGCCGTCGAAAAGCTCAAGCATTTCGTCAGTCGCGCCGCTTTCGACATCGACGGCCTCGGTGCGAAGCAGATCGAGATGTTCTTTGCCGATCCCGTCCTGCCGATTCGCGAGCCCGCGGATATCTTCACCCTTGCCAAGCGGGACGCGGCCGGGCTGACACGCCTGAAGAACCGGGAAGGGTTCGGCGAGCGTTCGGTCGAAAAACTTTTCGCCGCAATCGAGAAAAGGCGGCGCATCCCGTTGGCGCGCCTGATCTTTGCGCTTGGCATCCGGCATGTCGGCGAAGTGGCCTCTGCCACGCTTGCACGTCATTACGGCAGCTGGTCCGCGCTGGTCGAGGCGTTGGAGCGCGCCGCGCCCGCTGCTGAACGTCACGTCGCCGCCGAAGACGCGGTTGCCCGCGAACGTGCCGCTGCAGCCGCCGAGGGCCGCCGCGCGCGTGTCAAGGAGGTCCGCGACCGGATCTGGTCCGAGGCTCCCGATCCTGGCGCCGAAGCCCGCGCCGCCTGGGCCGATCTGGTCGGCATCGACGGGATCGGCGAGGTGCTTGCGGTTTCGCTGGTGACTGCCTTCGCGCAAAAAGCCGAACGCGCAGGCATCGACCGGCTGCTGGCGCAGATTAGCCCGCTGGATGCCGATTCCGCGCCCGAGACGCAAACCGAAATCACCGGCAAGACGCTGGTCTTCACCGGCACACTGGAACGCATGACCCGCGCCGAGGCCAAGGCCCGGGCCGAGGCGATGGGTGCCAAGGTCGCGGGCTCGGTCAGTGCGCGCACGGATCTGCTGATCGCGGGCTCGGGAGCGGGCGCGAAGGCTGCCAAGGCCTCTGAACTGGGGGTCACGGTGATCGACGAGGACGAATGGCTTCGCATCGCGGGGGCCGGATGACCGAAACCAAGGGGCGCCCGCCCGCCCTCTTCCCGCTTTTTGCCGGGATCGAGACGCTGCCGAGGATCGGCCCCAAGGCGCGCGCCGCGCTGGAGCAGATGGGTATTACCCGCCCGCGCGATCTGGTGATGACGCTCCCGACCGGCGGGATCGCCCGCAGGCGTATTGCGCGCATCGCCGACGCCCGCCCGCCCGAGATCGTGACCCTGACCCTGACCGTCGCGCGCCACCAGGCGCCCATCGCGCGTAATCGCCCTTGGCGGGTGCATTGCCGCGATGAAGAAGGCGGCGAGGTGACTCTGGTCTTCTTTCGCGCGCGGGGCGACTGGATCGCCTCGCAATTGCCGGTCGGTCTGCGGCGGCTGGTCAGCGGCAGGATCGAACTGTTCGATGGCCTCGCCCAGATGATCCATCCTGACCATATCCTGTCCGAGAGCCAGCGTCCTCCGGCGGGTTTCGAGCCCGTCTATCCTCTGTCCGCGGGGCTGACCCAGAAGATGATGACCCGCGCGGTCGAGGCGGCGCTGACCCGGCTGCCCGCCTTTGAGGAATGGATTGATCCGCAGCTTGTCGCGGCGCGCGGCTGGCCCGGCATCGGCGCGGCGCTGGATCAGGCGCATCACCCGGCCTCGGCCCGCGACCTGTCGCCCGATGCGCCTTGTCGTGCGCGGCTGGCCTATGACGAGTTTCTGGCCCATCAGATGACGCTGGCGCTGGTGCGGCGCGAGAAAAGGCGGCTGCGCGGCCGGCCCAGCCCGGGCGACGGGCGACTGCGCGCACGGGTTCTGGCGGGACTGCCCTGGCCTCTGACTGCTGCCCAGTCGCGCGCCGTTGACGAGATCGCGGCCGACATGGCCAGCGATCGACGCATGAACCGGCTGCTTCAGGGGGATGTCGGCGCGGGCAAGACGCTGGTCGCGCTGCTGGCGGCGCTGATCGCGGTCGAGGCCGGGGGGCAGGCCGTGCTGATGGCTCCGACCGAGATCCTGGCCCGTCAACATGCCCGTGCACTGGAGCCTCTGGCCCGGCTGGCAGGCGTTCGGCTGACCGCGCTGACCGGCCGCGACAAGGGCGAGGCCCGGACCATGATCCTGACCGATCTGGCCGAAGGGCGGATCGACATTCTGGTGGGCACCCATGCGGTCTTTCAGAAGGATGTGGCCTTCGCCGATCTGCGGCTGGCGATCATCGACGAACAGCATCGCTTCGGCGTGGCGCAGCGGCTTGAGTTGTCGGCCAAGGGCCACCAACCGCCCGATATGCTGATCATGACCGCGACACCGATCCCGCGATCGCTGGCGCTGTCGCAATACGGCGATCTCGACCTGTCTGTGCTGGACGAAAAACCTCCGGGGCGGCAGCCGATCACCACCGTCATGATCGGCGACCACCGGCTGGACGAGGTCGTTGCGCGTCTGGCGGCGGCAATGGAAAAGGGCGCACGCGCCTATTGGGTCTGCCCCCTCGTCGATGAAAGCGAAGTAAGCGATCTGACCGCTGCCGAGGCGCGGTTCACAGCCTTGCGCGCCCGGTTCGGAGATCGTGTTCGGCTTGTGCACGGGCAGATGCCTGCCGATCAACGCGATGCGGCGATGGCTGATTTTGCCTCGGGTCGGGCGCAGCTTCTGGTCGCCACGACGGTCATCGAGGTGGGTGTGGACGTGCCCGAGGCCACGATCATGGTGATCGAGCGCGCCGAAAGTTTCGGCCTGGCGCAACTGCATCAGCTACGAGGCCGGGTCGGCCGGGGGCAGGGGGCCTCGACCTGCCTGCTGATGTATCACGCGCCGCTGAACGAGAGCGGGGCGCGCCGCCTGACCACGCTGCGCGACACCGAAGACGGGTTCCGCATTGCCCAGGTCGATCTGGAGATGCGCGGCGCGGGCGACGTGATCGGGACGGCGCAATCGGGCCTGCCGCGCTTCCGGATCGGCGATCTGGAACATCAAGCCGGGCTGATGGCCGTCGCTCAAAGCGATGCCCGCGCCTTGCTGGAACGCGACCCGGACCTGAGCAGCCCTCGTGGGCAGGCCGTGCGGATGCTGATGTGGTTGATGCAGCAGGATCAGGCCTTTCGCCTCATCTCGGTTGGCTAGGCCCTATGGGCATCGGCCCGGATCGTGCCGGCGGAGCCATCAGGGATGTCGGCGGCGTATTCGCCGTTTCGCCCTGGTCGCTGATTCAGCGCCGCGTCGAACGGCGCGGGGCCGTTCCAACCGTGGTCATCGCGCAAGACGGCCCAGAGATTGCCCGTCCCGGTCTTCCCTTGCCCAGAACCGGAATCAGGGCGGTGGTTTCGGCGACATGAAGCCGGGGCTGCCGGCCAGCAGGCGCTTGGCCCTGTGGTCAACAACCGGGGCGATCATGGCACCGTTCCAACCCATCCCGCCGGCCAGCACCGGGCGGTGGATCGGAAACCCGTGCACCACCATCACCACGGCCCGCCGGTTGAGTGGCATAGGTTCGGAATGCCCGGAGACGGCAATCTGCGCCAAAAGCGCCTTGGTAGGCTAACTGTCCTTCAACAGATGCGCGGGCGCCATGGCTTGCGCCAAGCCCATGCGCCCCTTGGGGCAGGCATGTCGGGGGCGTTTTTTGAGGGTGACCTGATGGCGCGCAGGGGTGATGCGCAATAGCGGGCCTTACCAGGGACGGACCGACCGACCAAAAGCCAGCCGCTCGCTGCGGTCCTCGCCGCGCGGCTTGTGACCGAGGTGAAGGGGCAGGCAATCCTGATCGAGCAGCCCCGCCATCGGTTCTTGGGACACCGGGCGCAACGGTTTGTTCAAGGCCGAGGTCATCCATCGCCGCGGCCCATGGCCTGGCGTCGAGGCTGTGGACTACGCCACGCTCAAAGGGGTCGCGACTGGTTCAACAGCCGCCGCCTGCTGGAGCCCACCGGGAACAGCCCGCCAGCCGAAGCCGAGGCCGACTTCTACGCCGCTCTGGAAGCTGAACCTGCGGCCGCGTAACCAGGATCGATCAGCCTCCGGGAAACCCGGCGCGGTTCAGTGCAAATCTCTGGATCAAGGCGGACAAGCCCGAAATCCGAGATTGTTCTTAAAAAGTTCTTTACCGAATCGGATGAATATGGGAACAAAAAAGCAACATAGAGGAGTTGCCGCCATGACCCCTGAATTTCTGTCCGATATCATCGGTGTAACCGCCCTGGCCGTGATCACCACCGTCATTCTGTGGTTGCCCGCCATCCTGCAACCCTGAGATTTCGCCTGCCGTTTCTGCCCCGCGTTGCTCATGGCCGCTTGCCTGTGCGGTCTATCTGCCCCTAAAGCACGCGCAACTTGGCCGGCCCGGTCGCTCGGGCCGGTTTTTTCCTGGTTTGTTCGTGGTCAGGCAGCCCTGGTCGCGGCGTCCATCGCATCGAGCGTCGCCTCCCATGCCAGCAGGATCGAGGCATGGCGGTTGGGATAGGCGCGCGCCGGGATCAGGGCTTCGAGCGCGTCGAAGGGGGCGCGCGGGGGCGGAGCCTCTTGCGTGAGCATGGCTCGCAGGGCGTCGCGTGCCGCAGCGATTTCGGCGCGGTCGCGGCCGATCACCGCCTGACCCAGAACCGAGGCCGAGGCCTGCCCAAGCGCGCAGGCGCGCACCTCCTGGGCGAATTCGGCGATCCGGCCTTCGGCAAGGCGCAGCTGCACGCTGACCGACGAGCCGCAATGCGGCGCCCGGCGTGTTGCCATGGCCTGCGGGTCGGACAGGCGGCCCAGATGCGGAATGGCTGTCGTCAGGGCCAGGATCCGGCGCGAATAGAGCTGCATGAGGTCGCTGTCGGACATGGTCTTCCCTTCGGTTCTTCCGCAAGCCGGATACATGCTTTAGATAGGAGGCCAGCCCGTGAAAGGAAACAGGATGTTCGATCCTCTCAGCCTCAAATATGATGCGGCGGGTCTGGTTCCCGCCATCGCGCAGGATGCTGCATCGGGCGAGGTTCTGATGATGGCCTGGATGAATGCCGAGGCCGTTGCCCGGACGCTGGAGACCGGGCGCGTGACCTATTGGTCGCGATCGCGGCGAGGATTCTGGGTCAAGGGCGAAAGCTCGGGCCATGTGCAGGAGCTGGTCGAAATGCGCGTGGATTGCGATCGCGACTGTCTGCTGGTTCTGGTTCGGCAGTCCGGGCCGGCCTGTCACACGAACCGGCGGTCGTGCTTCTACACGGCGATCCGCGAGGGCGACGAGGTCGAGATCATGACACCGATGGTATAAGGGGGGCGCTGCCCCCCCCCGCCCTGCGGGCTCCCCCAGGGATATTTGGGCCAAGGCAAAGGTCAGAGGCCGATCATGCGGCGGATGTCATCGGGTGTGGCGCCCGCTTCGCGGTAATGGCGCAGCGCGCGGGCATCGTCGCGTTTGGCAAGGCGTTTGCCCGCCTCGTCGCGGATCAGGCGGTGATGCAGATAGCGGGGGGTGGGCAGATCCAGAAGGCGTTGCAGCAGGATATGGATGAAGGTTGCCTGCAACAGGTCACGGCCACGTGTCACCAGGGTGATGCCTTGCGCCGCGTCGTCGAGAACGACCGCCAAGTGATAGGACGTGCCCATGCCGCGCCGGGAAAGGATCACGTCTCCGATCATGGCTGCGAATTCTGCTGCGGTCAAGGTCTGGTCCCGGTCGGGTTCGATCGCCTGATCGCGGAAGGCGAGCCGATCAAGGCCCAGCATGGCAAAGGCGCGGGCGGTGTCGAGCCGGATAACATCGTCGGGCCCGGCCTGATCGTGGCGACGCTGGCGGCAGGTGCCCGGATAGATCAGCCCGTCGGGGCCTGCGGGCGGCGCGCCCTCTTGCGGGGCCGAGAGGGCGGCGCGAATATCGCCGCGGCGGCAGCGGCAGGGATAGGTCAGGGGTGACAGCCGGTCCAGCGCTTGCTGATAGACCGGCAGGCGGTCCGACTGGCGCATGACCGGTTGCGGCCAGTCGAGGCCCAGCCAGGCGAGATCCTCGAAGATCGCCGTCTCGAATTCCGGGCGGCAGCGGTCGCGGTCGATATCCTCGATCCTGAGGTGAAAGCGGCCGTGTTCCGCAGCCGTCAGGGCCGAAAAGGCGTGGCCCAGATGCAGAAACCCCGTGGGCGAGGGGGCAAAGCGCGTGACTGCGCCGGGGACTACTGGGCCGCCAGCCATGCGCCGAAATCGTCCTTGGCGCGCTGCGTATAGGCCGGATAGCGGTCCTTGCGGCCGCGCCGTCCGCTGCGCGCCTCGGGCAAAGGCGGAAAGAGGCCGAAATTCACATTCATCGGCTGGAAGGTCTTGGCCTCGGCGCCGCCGGTGATGTGGTTGACCAGCGCGCCCATCGCCGTGGTGGCGGGCGGCGGCGGCAGGTCGCGTCCGAGGGCCTGGGCTGCGGCCATGCGTCCGGCCAGAAGGCCCATCGCGGCGCTTTCGACGTAGCCCTCGACCCCCGTGATCTGGCCGGCAAAACGCAAATGCGGCGCCACACGCAGACGCATCCGGTCATCGAGCAGACTGGGCGAATTGAGGAAGCTGTTCCTGTGGATGCCGCCGAGACGGGCAAAGCTGGCGTTCTGAAGGCCGGGGATCATCCGGAACACCCGGGTCTGGGCGCCGTATTTCATCTTGGTCTGGAAGCCCACGATATTGTAGAGCGTTCCCAGGGCGTTGTCGCGGCGAAGCTGCACCACCGCATAGGGTTTGTCTTCGGGGCGGTGCGCGTTGGTCAGGCCGACCGGCTTCATCGGGCCGTGGCGCAGCGTCTCGCGGCCGCGCTCGGCCATGACCTCGATCGGCAGGCAGCCGTCGAAATAGCCTGCCGTCTCGCCCTCGTGGAACTCGGTTTTCTCGGCGGCCAGGAGGGCGTCGATGAAGGCCTCGTATTCGGGCTTGGTCATCGGGCAGTTGATATAGGCTTTCCGCTCGGCCGGGGTTTCGCCCTTGTCATAGCGTGATTGTTCCCAAGCCACGGACATGTCGATCGTGTCGGCATGGACGATTGGCGCGATCGCGTCGAAAAAGGCCAGTGCCTCGCGGCCGGTGAGCCTGCGGATCGCGTCGGCCAGCGGGTCCGAGGTCAGCGGCCCCGTCGCCACGATCCAGTTGCCGCCTTCGGGCAATTCGGTGATCTCGCCGGGGCGGATCGTGACCAGCGGCTCGGCCCTCAGTGCCTGGGTCACGGCGGCCGAGAAGGCGTCGCGGTCCACGGCCAGCGCGCCGCCTGCAGGCAGGCGGTGGCGCGCGGCCATCTGCATGATGAGGCCGTCCGCCGCCCGCATCTCCCAATGAAGCTGGCCGACGGCGTTCATCACGTCATCGTCCGAGCGGAAGCTGTTCGAGCAGACCATTTCGGCGCAGTCGCCGGTGCGGTGCGCGAAGGTGCTCTTGGCGGGGCGCATCTCGTGCAGGATGACCGGGACGCCCGCGCGGGCGATCTGCCAGGCCGCTTCGGAACCGGCAAGTCCGGCGCCGATGATGTGGACGGGTTCCATGCGTGTCTCCATGCAAGCGGGCTAGCAAAGGTGGCGCTGAATGGAAAGGGGCGGCGCCGATGGCACCGCCCCCTGTCTGATGCGACCGAAGCGCGCGGAGATTATTCCGCCTCTTCCTCTGCATCGTCTTCCGAACGCAGCGCCGACGGGGCTGCGATATTCGCGATGACGAAGTTACGGTCGATGGTGGGCTTGGCGCCTTCAGGCAGCGTCACGTCACCGATATGGATCGTGGCGCCGACCTCCAGGCCTTCCAGATCGACGGTGATGTGGTCGGGGATGTCACCGGCGGTCACGACCAGTTCCACCTCGGGGCGGACTGTGACAAGGGTGCCGCCGCGCTTCAGGCCGGGGCACTTGTCATGGTTGATGAACTCGACCGGGATGAAAAGGTTCACCTTCGAGGTGCGGCGCAGGCGCATGAAGTCGATATGGATGGGCAGATCCTTGACGACATCGCGCTGGACGCCGCGGCAAACGACGCGCACGTCGTCCTGGCCATCGACCTTCAGGTTCCACAGGGTGGACATGAAGCGGCCAGCGCGCAGCTTGGTCAGCAGCTTGTTGAAGTCGAACTGAATCGCCACGGGGTCCTTGTTGTCCCCATAGACGATGCCGGGCACCTTGCCTTGGCGGCGAGCTTGGCGGGCGGCTCCCTTGCCTGTCCCCGCGCGCGGCTCGGCCACCAGATCCGGGATCTCTTTGGCCATGATCGTATTCCTTGTCCGTTGTTGGTATCGCCATCCTCCAGGGTGCATGGCGACAAGTCGTGGCCCTTATCGCAGGATGGCGCGGATGTGAAGCCCCTTTCGCGCCCGAAGCGGGCTGCGGATCAGGCGCCGTATTCGGTCTCGAAGCCCTGCGGCACAAGCAGGTTGTGACGGCCCAGGGCTGCCACGTCGCGTTCGCCGCAAAGCGCCATCGTCACGTCCAGTTCCTTGCGGATGATCTCAAGCGCGCGGGTCACGCCAGCCTGGCCCATCGCGCCCAGACCGTGCAGCCAGGCCCGCCCGATCCAGGCCGCATCGGCCCCCATGGCCAGCGCCTTGAGCACGTCCTGGCCGGACCGGATGCCGCTGTCCATGTGAATCTCGACCCGGTCGCCCACGGCGCGCACGATATGGGGCAGCATCCGGATCGAGGACAGCGCCCCGTCCAGCTGCCGCCCGCCGTGATTGCTGACCACGATGGCATCTGCCCCGAAATCGGCGGCGATGCGGGCATCCTCGGGGTCCAGAATGCCCTTGAGGATCAGCTTGCCGCCCCACATGTCGCGGATCGCGGCAATCTTGTCCCAGTCCAGCCGCTCGTCGAATTGCTCGGCCGTCCAGCTCATCAGGCTGCGCGTGTCGCCCACGCCCTTGGCATGGCCCACGATATTGCCAAATCCGCGCCGTTTCGTCTGAAGCATCTTCAGGCCCCACCGCCAGCGGGTCGCAAGATCCAGCATGACCGGCAGTGTCATCCGGGGCGGGGCGGACAGGCCGTTCTTCAGATCCTTGTGGCGTTGTCCCAGAATCTGAAGGTCCAGCGTCAGGACCAGCGCGCTGCATCGTGCGGCCTTGGCGCGTTCGATGATCGCGGCCAGAAAGTCCTGATCCTTCATCACATAAAGCTGAAACATGAAGGGTTTGGTGGTATGTTCCGCCACATCCTCGATGGAACAGATCGACATGGTCGAGAGGCAGAAGGGCACCCCGAATTCCTCGGCGGCGCGGGCGGCCAGGATCTCGCCGTCGGCATGTTGCATCCCGGTCAACCCGACCGGCGCCAGCCCCACCGGCATCGAGACCGGCAGCCCGACCATCTGCCCCGCCAGAGTGCGGTTCGACATGTCCACGGCCACTTTCTGGCGCAGGCGAAGTCGCGCAAAATCGGTGCAGTTCTCGCGAAAGGTCTGTTCGGTGTAGCTACCCGATTCCGCGTAATCATAGAACATTTTCGGGACACGGGCGCGGTGCAGCGCCTTGAGGTCGCCGATGCAGGTAATCGTGGGCATGAGGCTCTCCGATATCTGGTCAGTTTTTCTTACCAGTGGGGAGCGACCCGCGCAATCACCTGCCCCGCAGCCGGTCGCGCAAGTCGGGTTCTATCACCGGCCCGCCCAGGTTGGCCGCGCGGCGACGCAGGGCCTCGGCGCGCGACAGGGCGGCGGCCTCGATCCGGGTTGCGCCCTCTGGCGTGGCGGCGGGGACAGCATGGGCGGGCAGGGCGGGTTCGGCCAGCACATCGGCGGTGGGAAGAAGCCGGGGATAGGCCCCACGGTCCGCGCAGGCGGCGGTCAGGACGGCAAGGCACAGTGGCAGGGCGCGCAGGATCATGGCCCAACCCTAATCCTGTGCCAAAGTCGGGGCAATGGCGGCTTTTCGCGGCGGCGGGCGGGCGCTATGAACGGCACATGGCCCGCACACAAGGTTCCCGCGCCGAAATCACCGGCCCCCTGCTTCGCGACGAGGCCCGCCGCCTGTTTGCGCGGCAGGGCTATGCGGCCGTGTCGATGCGCCAGATCGCGGCGGCGGTGGGCGTGCAGGCCGGCGCGCTTTACGCCTATACGCCCGACAAGCAGGCGCTGCTGCGTGATCTTCTCGAAAGTCACATGCAGGATCTGCTGGACGCATGGTCCGACGATCCGGCGGCCGATCCGTTGTCGCGGCTGGAACGCTTCGTGCGTTTCCATATCGGCTTCAGCCTCGATCACACGGACGCGGTCTTTCTGTCCTATATGGAGCTTCGCAACCTCACGCCCGAGAATTTCGCCCGCATCGCGGCCCTGCGCGGGCAATACGAGGGGCTACTGGAACGCATCCTGCGCGACGGCGTGGCGGCCGGCGTGATGCGGATCGAGGATGTCAAGCTGACCGCGCTGGCGCTGATCGCCATGCTGACCGGGGTCACGAACTGGTATCGCGAGGGCGGCCGGCTGGACCGCGACCGGATCGCGCAGATCTACTGGGGTCTTGCGCGCGGGGCCGTGGGGGCTGCATAGGGGTTGATCGCCCGCTTGCCGCGCCGCGCCTCATGCCGGATAATCGCTCCATGTCCCTGCCTCCCGGCTTCCTCGACGAGATTCGCAACCGCGTCCCGATCAGCCGCGTGATCGGCCGCAAGGTCACGTGGGATCTGCGCAAGTCGAATCAGGCGCGCGGCGATTGGTGGGCGCCCTGTCCGTTCCATCAGGAAAAATCCGCCAGCTTTCATTGCGACGACCAGAAGGGGTTCTATTATTGCTTCGGCTGCCACGCCAAGGGCGACGTGGTCAGCTTCCTGCGCGAGCATGACGGGCTGGACTTCATGGATGCGGTCAAGCTGCTGGCGGCCGAGGCGGGGCTGTCGATGCCCGAACCCGACCCCCGCGCCCGCGAAAGGACCGACCGCCGCAAGACGCTTCTGGACGTGACCGAGGCCGCCTGCCGCTGGTTCCGGTTGCAACTTCAGACCGCCGCTGCCGCCGAAGCGCGCGACTACCTGGCCCGGCGCGGTCTGGACAATGCCGCGATCGAGCGGTTCGAGATCGGCTTTGCTCCCGACCAGCGCACGGCCCTGACTGATGCGCTGCGCGACAAGGGCTTCA
This sequence comes from Paracoccus bogoriensis, assembly GCF_019431455.1. Classification (GTDB taxonomy): domain Bacteria; phylum Pseudomonadota; class Alphaproteobacteria; order Rhodobacterales; family Rhodobacteraceae; genus Paracoccus; species Paracoccus bogoriensis. Next base: position 7,327 of record NZ_JAHYSR010000020.1, on the reverse strand, counting down.
CCGAGGACCAGATCGTCGAGGCCGGAATCTCGGCTCGCCCCGATGGCGGCGGGGCAGTCTATGACCGGTTCCGGGGGCGGATCATCTTTCCGATCCGCGACGGGCAGGGGCGCTGCATCGGCTTTGGCGGCCGCGCGATGGATCCGAATGCGCGGGCAAAATACCTCAACAGCCCGGAAACGCCCCTGTTCGACAAGGGCCGCAACCTCTACAACCTTGGCCCGGCACGTTCGGCGGTCGCCAAGGGGCAGCGCCTGATCGTGGCCGAGGGCTACATGGATGTGATCGCGCTTTCACGCGCCGGTTTCCAGGGCGCCGTGGCGCCCCTGGGCACCGCCATCACCGAAGAACAGCTTCGCCTGATGTGGCGCGTCTCGCCCGAGCCCGTGATCGCGCTTGATGGCGATGCGGCGGGGCAGCGTGCGGCGCAGCGCCTGATCGACCTGGCGTTACCGCTGACCGGGCCGGGGCAGGCCTTGCGCTTTGTCATGCTGCCTGCGGGGCAGGATCCCGATGACCTCATCAAGGCTGCGGGTCCGGGCGCCATGGGCGCGCTTCTGGATCAGGCGCGTCCGCTTGTGGATCTGCTCTGGTCGCGCGAGACCGAGGGTCAGGTTTTCGACAGTCCCGAACGCAAGGCCGCGCTGGATCGTCGCCTGGCCGAGGCCATCGCCCGCATCCCTGACGAGATGACGCGCAGACATTACCAGCGGGAAATCCGCGACAAGCGATGGGCTCTCTTCGGTGGCGGGCGTCCGTCGGGCTCTGGGTCATCCGGTTTCGGACGGGGCGCGGCAGGGCGCAGCCCGGCCCGGCGCCAAGGGGCCTCGATGGCCCCGCGGGCGACGAGCCCCTTCGTCCCGGTGGCCGTGCCCGAGCGTGGGACCGACCTGCTGGAGGGCGCGGCGCTTCTTATCTGCGCGCTGCGTCCGGCCTGCATACCTGCGGTCGAGGCGCGACTGGAACGCCTGACGCCGCGCGATCCCGACCGCGCCGCCTTGCTGCACGATCTGCTGACGCAAGGCAGCACCCCGCAAGGCGCGCGCTGCCTTGACAGACTCAGGCGCGATTCCCATCTGGGGCTGACCCCGACCATCATCGAACAGCAACAGGATGAGGCCGCATCCGCCATTCTGGCCAATCTTCTCGACCGGATCGAGGCTGACCGCGCCGCGCAATCCGAACTGGCACGCGCCGAGTTCGAGATCCAGGGCGAGGCAGACGAAGGTCTGACCTGGCGCATCAGTCAGATCGCGCGCGCCCGTCACCGCGCCGAGCGTCCCGAGATCGCGGCCGCGAGCGACCTGAACGAGGATCGCGATGCCCTAGCCGCACAATTGTCCGAATGGCTGTCGGGGCAGATCTGGCGCAAGCCGCCGCGACGCTGAGGGCCGCCTGCCGCTCGCGCAACTTTGCGAATCATCAATTGGGGCCGGTCTTTGATTCGCCCTCGAAGCAGGCTAGATAACTTGGTCTCAAGCGCCGATTCGGTTTGCTCGCGAATCGCTGCCAGACCGCTGGAAAGGGAGCCGTTGATGGCCGCCAAGGACGACGATCACGACAAGAGCGAACGCGACGACAACGCCCATACGCTGGACATGAGCCAGGCGGCGGTCAAGCGCATGATCGCCGAGGCGCGCGAGCGGGGCTACATCACCTATGATCAGCTGAACACCGTCCTGCCGCCCGATCAGGTCAGTTCCGAGCAGATCGAGGACGTGATGTCGATGCTGTCCGAAATGGGCATCAATGTCATCGAGGACGAGGACGGCATCGACGAAGCCGAAGGCGGCGCGGTTGCCGTGACCGGTTCCGGCTCGCGCGAGGTTGCCCTTGCCTCGACCGAGACCGAAAAGCTGGACCGCACCGACGACCCGGTGCGCATGTATCTGCGCGAGATGGGCAGCGTGGAGCTGCTCTCGCGCGAGGGCGAGATCGCCATTGCCAAGCGCATCGAAGCCGGTCGGAACACGATGATCGCGGGCCTGTGCGAAAGTCCGCTGACCTTCAAGGCCATCACCATGTGGCGCGAAGAGCTTCTGGACGAAGAGATCCTGCTGCGCGACGTGATCGACCTGGAAGCCACATTCGGCCAATCGCTCGACGGGGACGGCGAAGATGCCGACGAAGAGGAGCTGACCCCGGGGGCCGATCCCGGCACAGCCGCCAAGAAGCGCGAGGAATTCGACGCCGACGGCAATCCCCTGCGCAGCGACGACGAGGACGAGGATGACGAAGGCCAGAACCTGTCGCTGGCAGCGATGGAGGCCAGCCTCAAGCCCAAGGTTCTGGAGACGCTGGAAGCCATCGCGCTGAATTACGAGCGTCTGGCCGACATGCAGGATCAGCGCATGTCCGCGACCTTGAACGAGGATAACAGCTTTTCTGCCACGGCCGAGACCGATTATCAGCTTCTGCGCTCCGAGATCGTGGCGCTGGTCAATTCGCTGCATCTGAACAACAGCCGGATCGAGGCGCTGGTCGATCAGCTTTACGGCATCAACCGTCGCATCGTGACCATCGATTCCGCAATGGTAAAGCTGGCGGATGCCGCCCGCATCAACCGCCGTGAGTTCATCGACGCCTATCGCGGCAGCGAACTGGACCCGACCTGGATCGAGCGTATGTCGGCAAGGTCCGGTCGTGGCTGGCAAGCCCTGTTCGAGCGCTCGCGCGATCAGGTCGAGAAGCTGCGTGGCGATATGGCCGAGGTCGGGCAATATGTCGGCGTCGATATCGAGGAATTCCGCCGCATCGTGGCCCAGGTCCAGCGCGGCGAGAAAGAGGCCCGCCAGGCCAAGAAGGAGATGGTCGAGGCGAACCTGCGCCTGGTCATCTCGATTGCCAAGAAATACACGAACCGCGGGCTGCAATTCCTGGACCTGATCCAGGAAGGAAACATTGGCTTGATGAAGGCCGTGGACAAGTTCGAGTATCGCCGCGGCTACAAGTTCTCGACCTATGCGACCTGGTGGATCCGCCAGGCCATCACCCGCTCCATCGCGGATCAGGCGCGGACCATCCGCATTCCGGTCCACATGATCGAGACGATCAACAAGCTCGTGCGCACCGGCCGCCAGATGCTGCACGAGATCGGCCGCGAACCCACCCCCGAGGAACTGGCCGAGAAACTCCAGATGCCGCTGGAAAAGGTCCGCAAGGTGATGAAGATCGCCAAGGAGCCGATCAGCCTCGAAACCCCGATCGGGGACGAGGAGGACAGCCAGCTTGGCGATTTCATCGAGGACAAGAACGCGATCCTGCCGCTGGACAGCGCGATTCAGGAAAACCTCAAGGAGACGACGACCCGCGTTCTGGCCAGCCTGACGCCACGCGAGGAACGCGTGCTGCGGATGCGCTTCGGCATCGGCATGAACACCGATCACACGCTGGAAGAAGTCGGCCAGCAGTTCAGCGTCACCCGCGAGCGCATCCGCCAGATCGAGGCCAAGGCCCTGCGCAAGCTCAAACATCCTTCGCGAAGCAGAAAGCTGCGGTCCTTCCTTGACCAATAGCCCTGACGCAACAACCGGACTGTCTTTTCTGCTTTACCGCAGCAATGCTGCGCCGTGGCTGACCAATGACGACATGCGCGCCATCCTTGCCTCGGCGCGGGATCGCAACCGCGACCTGTCCCTGACGGGTTGTCTGCATCACGAAGCGGGCCTGTTCTTCCAGTGGCTGGAAGGCCCGGCTCCGGCCGTGCAGGAGGTGCTGGCGTTGCTGAGGCGGGACCGCCGTCATAGCGCGTTGAACATATTGTCCTCGGGCCCGTTGGAGCACAGGCTGTTTCGGAATTGGACAATGCGCTATTCCGACCGCGATCAGATGTCGCTTATGGACTGGTTCGCGGGCTCGGACAGTTCGACCGTGAATCCGCAGGATTACGTGCGCAGCGTTGTCAGTTTTTTGCGGATGTTGCCGGGATAGCGCCCTTGCCTTGCGGCACAAAATGTGAACACTATCCCCATTTTCAAGGGGAATCTCATGCCGGACATGCTTGGACCTGCCGCTGACACAGCCTTGCTCTGGCAGATCCTGGCTTTTGTCCTGATGGTGACGGTCTTGGTGGTCTGGCGCCGCGCGACGCTGGCAGGGCAGCGCGCGGCGCTGGCCGAAGATCGGCTGGCTGCGGCCGAGCGCCTGCGCGCCCAGGCCGAGGATCAGGCCGCTCGGACGGCCATCCGCGCCCATGAGGCTGAAATGCGGCTGAGCCAGATCGAGGCACGACTGGATGCGCAGTCCGCGCGGCTGTCGGAACTGACCGAAGAGCGCGACAGTCTGACGGATGCGCTGCATCAGGCCCGCCGCGACCATGCCGCGCTTGAGACGCGCCTGGCCGAAACGCGCCTGGCCGCCGAAAAGGACCGCGAGGCCAGCGCCCGCGAGGTCGCCACGCTGCGCGCGTTGCGCGAGGAGATGACCACCCAGTTCAAGCTGTTGTCGGCCGAGACGTTGCGCAGCCAGCAGGCCGATCTGCAGAAAAGCCAGAACGATCAGCTGAACGCGCTGCTGACACCCTTCCGCGAACAGGTTCACCGCTTTCAGAGCGAACTCAACAGCCGCAATCGCATCCTGGACGAAGAGGCAGCTCGCTTGCGCGAGCATATCCTGTCGCTTCACCAGCGCAGCGAGCAGATCAGCCGCGAAGCCGTGGCGCTCACGCGCGCGCTGAAGGGCGACAAGCAGCGGCAGGGCGCTTGGGGCGAGATGGTGCTGGAACGTATCCTGGAAGATTCGGGCCTGCTGGCCGGAACGCATTACGACATGCAATCCAGCTGGCGCGATGGCGAGGGCAAGCTGTGGCGGCCCGACGTGGTGGTCAGGATGCCGCGCGGCAAGGTCATGGTGATCGACAGCAAGGTCTCTCTGAACGATTACGAGATTGCCGTCACCCATGACGACCCGGCCGAGGCGCAGGCGGCGCTACGCCGCCATGTGGCCGCGATGCGTGCCCATGTCCTGCAGCTATCGGATCGCGGCTATCAGCGTCTGGATGACGGCGCCGTGGATTACGTCCTGATGTTCGTGCCCATCGAAGGCGCCTTCTCCGAGGCGTTGCGGGCCGATCCGACGCTGGCCGCCTTTGCGATGGAGCGCCGGGTCGGTCTGACCACGCCCACGACGCTGATGCTGACGCTGCGCACGGTCGAACACATCTGGGCAGTCGAGCGGCGCGAAAGCAACGCAGCCGAGATTGCGCGCCGCGCCGGGGCGCTTTACGACAAGCTGGCCGGGGTCATCGACGCAATGGAGGGCGTCAGCCGTGCGCTGGATCAGGCAAGCAAGGCGCAGGGTCAGGCGCTGGATCGTTTGTCGCGTGGCGCGGGCAATGTGATCCGCCAGGTCGAGATGTTGCGTGGCCTTGGGGCACGAGCCAGCAAGCAGATTACCATGGACCATGACCCGCTGGACGAACCGCCCGCCCTGCCGGCATCCGAGGCCGCGAAATGATTACCACTTTCACGGTTCGCACTCAGGGCGCGCGTTGCCACGACATGACGGATCAGGTCGCCGCATGGTTGAGCGGTCAGGACGACGGCTTGTTGACCTTGATGATCCGGCATACCTCGGCCTCATTGCTGATTCAGGAAAATGCCGATCCCGAAGTCCAGGATGATCTGCTGGCCTGGCTGGGCCGGTTGGCCCCGCGGGCGGATCAGCCTGCGATGGACTGGATCACGCATCGTTACGAGGGGCCGGACGACATGCCCGCCCATCTGAAAGCCGCGATCCTGCCGGTCAGCCTGCAAATCCCGGTGCAAGGCGGGCGCATGATGCTGGGTCGCTGGCAGGGCATTTATCTGGTCGAACATCGCGCTCGCCCGCAGGAACGTCAGGTCGCGGGGCTGTTCCAGCCTCTGGCATCCTGGTCTGATAGGTAAACCTGTCACGATTAAAGCCCTCGTCATCGAGAGGTTCCGGGTTACTCTGGCCACGACCAGGGCAAGAGGATCCCCATGACGAATCATAATGCCACCCTTCCCCGAATTGCCGTGGATGATGCGCGGGTGCAAGCGATCCAGACGACACTGGAAACCGTCCGTGAAACACTGGGGATGGAAGTGGGCTATCTGTCCGAATTCGTCGAGGAACGTGCCGTTTTCCGTGCCGTCAGTGCACCCGGGCTTGAGGCGATGATTCAACCCAGTCAGTCGATGGACCTGCGAGAGGTCTATTGCAAGCACATCCTCGACGGTGGCCTGCCGCGACTAATGGGCGATACGAGCCAGCATCCCATCGCGGTCGAATTGCCGATCACACGGATGATCCCGATCGGCAGCCATCTCAGTGTTCCGGTGCATCGACCTGATGGCAGCGTCTTCGGGATGTTCTGCTTTCTCAGCCGCACCACCCGCACCGACCTGGATGAGGCTGCACTGGATCTGGTCGAAGCGCAGTCACGGCAGGTGGCAAGCTTTCTTGTCTAGGTCGTGGACTTATTTGCCTTGATCCAGAGCCTGAAACAGGCAAGGTGGAGGGCGGCAAGGGCGTTTGCGACCGCCTTGAAGTGGCGCGCGGCGATTCCGATGAAATGCTTGATATCACTTAATAATCTATCGATCCGGTTGCGCTCGCGATAGATCGTCCGGTCCACGGGTTTGGGCCACCTTGACGTTGCTCTGGCCGGGATGTGGGCGGTTGCGCCGTAGGCGTCGATGGCGGCCATGACGGCCCGCGCGAAGTCGCCGCGGTCGGCCACAACGCCGCCGGTCAGCCCGAGCGGGCCGACAGGATCGGGGAGAGTGTCCTGTCTTCTGTGTATGGTTGATTGGGTCCATGCTTCCGGAGAGGAGCAAGGACGATGACGATTTCGAACGAACTGCTGGACGAGTTGCTGAAGGGCTGCAAGCGGCCTGAGGATCTGCCCGGTGACGCCGGGCTCATGAAGGAGCTGAAGATCCGGCTGATGGAGCGGATGCTTGGTGCCGAACTGACCGCGCATCTGGGTTGTGAGGCCGGGCCTGAGCCACCAGCCGATCAGACCAACCGCCGGCACGGGAGCGCGACAAAGCGGGTGAAGGGCCCGGACGGCGAGGCGCCGCTTTCGGTGCCGCGAGACCGGGAAGGCAGCTTCGAGCCTGATCTGGTGAAGAAGGGGCAGACCCGGATGATGGGGTCGACGACAAGATCATGGGTCTCTACGCCGCCGGTCTGTCGGTGCGCGATATACAGGCCCAGCTGGAGAACCTTTACGGCCTGTGACCTGCCCCCGGTCGTTCCTCGTTCATATCGAGAGTCCTTGGGCTTGATAGTGGCCGGTTTCGGGTTGGGCAAGCGCGCCGGGCGCGGAGCAGTCAGATTGCTCAAGCGTCCGGCGCGCCTC
>NZ_JAHYSR010000001.1 GCF_019431455.1 Paracoccus bogoriensis | reverse complement strand
CTGAAGTATCAGACCCCGGAGGAATTCGCAGCAGCGAGGCCCTTCGATAAAACGCAATGGGCGCAGCCGCTTGAGCTGATTGATGGCCCGCGCCTGCGCCCATTGCTCACGCCGCCGAATAATGGCACACAAAAAGAGAACAAACTCGACTTACGGGTGGCCCTAAAACAGGGGCAGGTCACAGCCAGCCGCACCTTCGCCGTCGATGGCACCGTTCTGCGTACCACCGGCAACCAATCGGCCGGGGGTCTCAAGACCTTCTCGAACGGGGTCAATACCGCTGTCCGCGTCGATGCCTCCCCCATTGGCTCCGCGAACAACAACAGTGGTCTCGAAGTCATCTACGGCCCCGAGGTCACGGGTCATCCGTACTTGTCGATCAGCCGTTGGGCGATCTGCTGGCGGGACCCAGGGTTGAAAATCTCCACGCCGTCCTTGAGACGCTTCCCCGTCTTTTCGGAGTAACGCTCGAAGGTGATGGGCGGGAAGTCCTTGTCCCCGACCGCAAGGTAGAGCGGTCAGACCGGACGGTTACGTATATCTGATTGCCACACGAGGCGGGCGCGGACACATCCCACGCAGCGCGACAGAAAGGTGCAGCGCCCGGTCGATCCCGACCTCCCCCGCAAGCGCAACCGGATCGAGCCCTTCCTCAACAAGCTCAGGCACTTCCGAAAGATCGCCACACGCTGCGAGACATCCACCCGCAACGACCTGGCCGCCGTCCTCATCGCCTGCGTCCGGCTATGGGCCAGGTATCATGAGACCGCGTCCTGGGGTCCGCGCGGCTTGGCCCGCAAGGTCGGGTCCGCCACTGACGGATCTTCGGGCCAGGGATGGCGCGGATAGCGCCCGCGCATGTCCTTCCTGACATCGGCATAGGAACTGGCCCAGAAACCGGGCAGATCCATCGTGACCTGAACAGGCTTGCCGCCGGGCGACAGCAGCGTGATCCGCAAGGGTCGCCCGCCCACGACCGGATGCCGCGTCACGCCGAACAGCTCCTGCAGGCGCAGCGCGATGCCCGGCTCGTCGCCATCGTAATCTATGGGCACCCGCCGCCCCAGAGGGGTGACGAAATGCGCCGGCACCTCGCGGTCCAGCCGCGCCTGCCCGTCCCAGCCCAGCCGCGCCTTCAGCGGCTCGACCAGATCAAGCCCCCGCAGATCGGCCAGGGTCCGGACGCGTCCCAGCCAAGGCAGCAACCAGGCGCCATCCTTCAGCAGCGTGCTATCGTCCACCGGCCCAAGATCCGGCAACAGCGCCATCCGCGCCCGCAGTTGCGCGGCAGCCGGCGACCAGCGCAGTCCGTCCAGCCGCAGCCCCTCCAGCGCAGCCTCGGCGATGGCAGCCTCGCCGGCCTCGGGCCAGGGCCTGTCCGACAGGACAAGCGCGCCGATCCGCTCCTGCCGCCTGGCCTCCACCCGCCCCTCTCGGCGCGACCAGCGGCAGAACTCGACCACCGCGATCCGCTTTCCATGCAGACGCCGCAGCGCTTCCTCATCAAGCCGCGCGGCCAGTCGGACCCGCGCCTCGCGCTGATCCCCGTCCAGGTCCAGCGCAACGATGAACCGCGCCAGGCCCATCTGGTCGCCCGGGGGCAAGACCGCCCCCTTGCCTCCGGACAGCACGTAACGCGGCTCTTCGCCCGAGCGCCTCTGGCCGATCCGGTCGGGATAGGCCAGGGATACCATCTCGCCCGCCCCCAGCCTGCCTTTGCCTTGACCGGAATATCCCGGGGGGGCCGGGGGGCTGGCCCCCCGGCCGTCGCGGGACGCAAGCATCCGCCGCAGCCGCGTGGCCTCCTGCCGCAGCCGGGCGATGGCGCTGCGATCGACTTCATGGGGATGGCGCGCGGCAAAGCGGTCGGGATCGCGCATCGCCTCCAGCCGCAACGCCAGATCCGCCGGGGCGCCGCGCAGCGGGTCGCGATCGGACAGGAGCGCCGCGATGGGCGCGGCCTGCTCGCCCGCGACGACCAACATATGCGCCAGCCGCGGATGCAGCGGCAGCCGCAGCAGGGCCTGCCCATGCGCTGTGATCCGCCCGGCCCCGTCCAGCGCACCCAGGCTTGACAGCAGCGCGCGCGCCTCGGCCAGCGCGCCTTCGGGCGGCTTCGTCAGAAAGGCCAGATCCGCCGGCTCGGCGCCCCAGGCAGCCAGTTCCAACGCCAGTGAGGCCAGATCGGCCACCTGGATCTCGGGCGGAGCAAAGGCGGGAAAGCCCCCCTCCTCGGCCCGCGCCCAAAGCCTGTAGCAGATCCCCGGTGCGATCCGGCCTGCCCGTCCCCGGCGCTGTTCGGCCTCGGCGCGGCTGACGCGCTCGGTCACCAGCCGCGACATGCCGCTGGCCGGATCGAACCGGGCCCTGCGGGCGCGACCGGCATCGACTACGACCCGCACCTGCGGGATTGTCAGCGAAGTCTCGGCAATCGACGTGGCCAGCACGATCCGCCGCGCCGCACCCGGAGGCGCCAACGCCGCCCGCTGCGCCTTGGCCTCCATCGCGCCGAACAGCGCCAGCACCTCGCAGCCCGAGGCGCCCAGCATCCCCTGAACCCGGCGGATCTCGCCCGCGCCGGGCAGGAAAGCCAGGATCGTGCCGCCGGTTGCGCGCGTCTCGGCCTCGGCGCGCAGGATCAGGCGCGCGGCCTCGTCCACCAGCCGCGCCCCTGCGGGCAGGGGGCGGTCAAGCCAGCGCGTCTCGACCGGAAAGGCGCGGCCCTCCGAGATCACGACCGGCGCATCGTCCAGCAGCGCGGCGACCGGCCCGGCATCCAGCGTGGCCGACATGACCAGCACGGCAAGATCGTCGCGCAAGGCTGCTCGTGCCTCCCAGACCAGCGCAAGGCCCAGATCGGCGTGCAGGCTGCGTTCGTGGAATTCGTCGAAGATGACGCAGCCGATCCCCTCCAGCGAGGGGTCGGACTGGATCATTCGCGTCAGGATGCCTTCGGTCACGACCTCGATGCGGCTGCCGGGCACGGCCTCGCCCCGGATGCGATAGCCAATCTGTCGGCCCAGAGCCTCGCCCAGGGTCTGGGCCATCCGTTCGGCGGCGGCGCGGGCGGCCAAGCGGCGCGGCTCAAGCATCAGGATACGGCCCTGAACCTGCCCCATCAGCGCCAGAGGCACCCGCGTCGTCTTGCCCGCGCCCGGCGGGGCGACCAGCACGGCGCGGCGTTGGCGGGCCAGCGCATCCAGCAGCGCGGGAAGGGCGTCGTCGATGGGCAGGGCGTCGTTCATGCCTGCGTGATAGCCGCAACGGCGCCCGAGACACAATCGCGGCGCGACTGGTCAAGGCACGCCGGACCGGCGCATCCGCGCTACACAATCGCGATCCCAGAACCTATCTTCTCCCTCGCGCGTTCAGCGGGATCAAGAACCGAACCAAAAAGGGCAGGCATGGGCATCGGCAGCGACGTGATCGAGGGGCTGGGTCTGTCCGATCCGGTTCTGCGCCTCGGTGTTACCGGCCTGTCGCGGGCGGGCAAGACGGTCTTTATCACCTCGCTGGTGGCGAACCTTCTGGAACGGGGGCGGATGCACGGACTGCGCGCCGCGGCAGATGGACGCCTGCGCGCGGTCTGGCTGCAACCCCAGCCCGATGATACGATCCCGCGCTTCGATTACGAACGCCATCTGGCGGCGCTGACCGGTCCTCGGCCGCACTGGCCCGACGGGACGCGCCATGTCAGCCAGTTGCGCCTGTCCATGCGGCTTGAACGGGGCGGCCTTTTCAGCCTGCGCGGGGCGCGCAACCTGCATCTGGACATCGTGGATTACCCCGGCGAGTGGCTCCTGGACCTGCGCCTGATGGAGAGCGACTTCGCACAATGGTCCGACGAGGTTCTCGAGCGGATGTCGGGGCGTCCCGGCGCCGACGACTTTGCCGCCGCGCTGGCCGCGCTGGACCCCGCCGCCAGGATGACCGAACCGGTCGCCCTGTCCTTGGCCGAGACCTATTCCGATCATCTCGCCCGTGCGCGGGCGGCGGGCTGGACCGATTGCACGCCCGGCCGCTTCCTGATCCCGGGCGAACTGGCCGGATCGCCCGCCCTGACCTTTGCGCCACTGCCCGCGCCGATGCGCGAGGGCCCCCTGGGGCGCGAGTTCCGCCGCCGCTTCGACGCCTACAAGTCTCGCGTCGTCAGGCCTTTCTTCCGCGAGCATTTCGCCCGGATCGACCGGCAGATCGTCCTGGTCGATGTGCTGGGCGCGATCCATCGCGGCCCGGCGGCGGTCGAGGACATGCGCCGCGCCATGGCCGATGTGCTGACCGCCTTCCGGCCGGGGCGGGCGGGCTGGCTGGCGCAGCTTCTGGGCACGCGGCGGGTCGAGCGGATCCTTTTTGCCGCGACCAAGGCCGACCACCTGCACCACATGCAACACCCCGCGCTGACGGCGATCCTGACGGCCATGCTGCGCGAGGCGCGTGACCGCGCCGATTTTCAGGGTGCCCGGACCGAGGCCATGTCTCTTGCCGCCCTGCGCGCCACGACAGAAGACGTGATCCACCAGAATGGCGAAGATTTGCCCGCCGTGCGCGGTTGGCTGCCCGATGGGCGGCAGGCAGCACTTTATCCGGGTGAATTGCCCACGGATCCCGGCCAGTTGCTGCATCCCGCGCGGCAAGGCGCGGATGCCTGGCTTGATGGCGATTATGCCATCATGGATTTCGCCCCCGCGCCTCTGACGCTGCGCCCCGGAGACGGGCCGCCCCATATCCGTCTGGACCGCGCTGCCGAATTCCTGATCGGAGACCGCCTGTGACCAAGGACAATCCCCGCCGCCGCGCTCCGGTCACCATCACCCTGAGGGACGAGACCCCCCGCCCCGGCCCGGCCGAGGCACCGCCCGTTGATCAGCCCGACGCCCTGCCTAACCCGCGCGCCATGCAGATGGCGGTGCGGATCACGGCCGCGCGGCCTTCGCGACTGACGCGGATCTTTCTGGGACTGGGCCTGTCCCTGCTGGTGTTCCTGTTATCGGTTGCGGCGCTGGATTTCATCACCCGGATGCTCGGTGTCTATCCCCTGCTGGGCTGGGTCGCGGCTGCGCTTTTCGCGGGATTCACGCTGGCAGCGATCGGCATGGCGCTGCGCGAATGGTGGGGCTGGCGCCGGTTCCGCAGGATCGACACCATCCAGCGTCAGGCCGCCGCTGCCCTGTCCGAGGCCGACCTTGCCGCCGCCCGCCGCACGACCGACGCCCTGGTCGCGCTTTACACATCGCGCCCCGAGATGGAATGGCATCGCCAGCGTCTGGCCGAGCGGCGCGGCGACACGTTCGACGCCTCGGCCCTGCTGGGTCTGGCCGAGGCCGAACTGCTGGCCCCCCTTGACCAGCAGGCCCGGCGCGAGATCGAGGCCGCCGCCCGCACCGTCGCGGCCACGACCGCGTTGGTTCCGCTGGCCCTGGCCGATGTCGCGGCGGCCTTGGCCGCGAACATGCGGATGATCCGGCGCATGGCGCAGATCTATGGCGGGCGCGCGGGGACGGTGGGCGGCTGGCGGCTGGCACGCACCGTGGTCACGCATCTGATCGCCACCGGTGCGGTGGCCGCAGGCGACGACCTGATCCAGACTGTCGCGGGGGGCGGCGTGCTGGCCAAAATGTCGCGCCGCTTTGGCGAAGGGCTGGTGAACGGCGCCCTGACCGCCCGCGTGGGCATAGCGGCAATGGAGGTCTGCCGCCCCTTGCCCTTCCTGACACAGCCGCGCCCCAAGGTTGGCAACCTGCTCAGCCGGGGCCTGCGCGGTCTGTTCGGCAACGACGAGAATAACGCGCGCGGGGCTTGACCCGGCCCGGGCGACGCCGCCTTTCCGGAAGGTTGCGCGATCACCGCGGCGCGACCCGCGCGCCACGGAATCACCGCTATTCAGATCACCAAGCCGTTATTCCCCGGCTCCGAAAAGACCGCGATCAGGGCCGCGCGCCGCCCTCGGCGGGCATGTCGGGCGCCTCGGAGCCGGGTTCCGCGCCATCCTCGGCCGCAGCAGCTTCGGTCTCGGCCTCGATCAGACGGTTGTCTTGCCAACGGCCCGAGGCGACCTGCCCTGTCGCATAGCGCATCACACCCTGACCCTGGCGCTTGCCGGATTCGAAATTGCCCTCGTAGCGGTCGCCATTGGGATAGGTCGCGACGCCCTCGCCGTGAATCTCGCCAGCGCGCCAGCCGCCTTCGTAGGTGAAGCCGTCGGGCGTGGTCAGCCGGCCATGCCCTTCGCGCAGGCCGTTGATGAAGCCGCCGGTATAGACGGTGCCGTCGGGATAGGTGGCCTGCCCCTCGCCATGACGCTGACCATCGACCCAGGCACCGGAATAGACATATCCGTCAGGATAGGACATCCGCCCCTGCCCATGATTGCGCGCATTGCGGAAGCTGCCCTCATAGACCATCCCATCGGCATAGACGGCGCGGCCCTCGCCCTGGATCACGCCCTCGGACCAGCCGCCTTCGTAGGTCGAGCCATCGGGATAGGTGATCTTGCCCGTGCCATGGGGGCGGTCGGCGCGCATCTGGCCGACATAGACCGAGCCGTCGGGATAGGTGATCTGGCCGCGCCCTTCCATCCGGCCCTCGGACCAGCTGCCCACATAGACGAAGCCGTCCGCGCCGGTGAACGTGCCATGCCCGTGGCGGCGGTCGTTCACGAATTCGCCGTCATAGACATCGCCATTGGCATAGGTGGCCACACCCGGCCCGTGACGACGCCCGGCCTGAAGCTGCCCTTCGTAGCGGTCGCCATTGGCCTGGACCAGAACGCCGCTGCCCGACATCTGCCCCGCCGACCAGATCCCCTCATAGGTCAGCCCGTCGGCCATGACCAGGGTGCCGCGCCCCGCACGCTGCCCGGCCAGCATCCCGCCCTCGTAGGTGGCGCCGTCGGGATAGGTGATACGGCCCTGACCCTCCTTGACCCCGGCCTTCCAGTCGCCCTCGTAGCGATAGCCGTTCGGCTGGGTCAGCACGCCGCGCCCCTCGTGCAGGCCGCCGACAAAGGCGCCCTCATAGACCGAGCCATTGGCATAGCGGGCGATGCCCTGGCCCGTCATCTCGCCGGCCTTCCAGTCGCCCTCGTAGGTGCTGCCATCCGCATAGGTGATGATACCGCGCCCCTCGGGCTTGCCGCGCACGAACTGGCCTTCATAGACCGAGCCGTTGGGAAACTCGGCCCGGCCCTGCCCCATGATCTGGCCCTCTACCCAGTCGCCCTCGTAGCGGTAGCCGTTCGGCAGGGTATAGACGCCGTGCCCATGCTGCAGCCCGTTGCGAAAGGTGCCCTCATACACGCCGCCATCGTCGTATTGTCGCGTGATGACCTGCGCCGAGGCGCCCGCGCCCATCGCCGTCAGAGCCAGCGCCGCCATCATCGCCCGAACTGCCGCCTTCATGCCCTTGCCCCCGGCTTTTCGCCCCTGTCGCCTTTTGCCACAGCTTTACCGCAGCGGGCAGGCAGAGGCAAAGGCCGTCTTTTCCTTGCCCCCCCGATCCTCTATCCCAAGGACGACGCGACAGGGGACCACAGCATGAGCGACCGCTTCCGCCTGACCATCGGCCAGTTGAACCCGACCGTGGGCGATCTGCCCGGCAATGCCGCCCGCGCCCGCGAGGCCTGGGAACAGGCGCGGCAGGCGGGGTCCGACATGCTGGCCCTGCCCGAAATGTTCATCACCGGCTACCAGACGCAGGATCTGGTGCTGAAGCCCGCCTTCACCGCGCAGGCCATCCGCGCGATCACCGAACTGGGCCAGTCCCTGAGCGACGGCCCGGCTATCGGAATCGGCGGGCCCTGGGCGGAAAAGGGACGGCTCTACAACGCATGGTGGGTGTTCAGGGGCGGCGCGCTGGTGGCGCGCGTGCTCAAGCACCACCTGCCCTACAAGCAGCTCTTCGACGAATTGCGGCTGTTCGACAGCGGCCCGATCAGCGGCCCCTATGCGGTCGGCGCGGCCCGCATCGGCAGCCCCATCTGCGAGGATAGCTGGTATCCCGACGTGGCCGAGACCCTGGCCGAGACCGGGGCCGAGATCCTGGTCGTGCCGAACGGCAGCCCCTATCACCGCGACAAGCTGGACCTGCGCATGGGCCACATGGTCGGCCGCGTGGTCGAGACGGGCCTGCCCCTGGTCTATGTGAACATGGTCGGCGGCCAGGACGACCAGATCTATGACGGCGCGAGCTTCGTGCTGAACCCCGGCGGTCACAAGGTCGTGCAGCTTCCCGCCTTCGAGGAGGCCGTGGTGCATGTGGACTTTACCCGGCAGGCCGAGGGCTGGCGGGCCGGACCAGGCCCGATGGCGCCCCAGCCCGATGCCTGGGAACAGGATTACCACGCGATGATGCTGGGCCTGCGGGATTACCTTCGCAAGTCGGGCTTTCGCCGCGTGCTTCTGGGCATGTCGGGGGGCATCGACAGCGCCTTGGTCGCCACGATCGCCTGCGACGCGATCGGGCCCGAGAATGTGCGCTGCGTGATGCTGCCCTCGGAATACACTTCGCAGACCAGCCTCGAGGACGCGGCCGATTGCGCGAAGCGGCTTGGCGCGCGGCTGGACACGGTCCGCATCGACGGGGCACGCGACGCGGTGGGCGGCGCGCTGGCGCATCTGATGGAGGGGACCAGCCCCGACATCACCGAGGAAAACATCCAGTCCCGCCTGCGTGGCGTGATGCTGATGGCGCTGTCCAACAAGTTCAACGAAATGCTCTTGACCACCGGCAACAAGTCCGAGATCGCGGTGGGTTATGCCACGATCTATGGCGACATGGCGGGCGGCTACAACCCGATCAAGGATCTCTACAAGACGCGGGTGTTTCAGACCTGCCGCTGGCGTAATACGAACCACCGCCCCTGGATGCTGGGCCCGAAGGGAGAGGTGATCCCGCCCCGCATCATCTCGAAACCGCCCTCGG
This sequence comes from Paracoccus bogoriensis, assembly GCF_019431455.1. GTDB lineage: Bacteria > Pseudomonadota > Alphaproteobacteria > Rhodobacterales > Rhodobacteraceae > Paracoccus > Paracoccus bogoriensis. Next base: position 208,014 of record NZ_JAHYSR010000001.1, on the reverse strand, counting down.
CCGAGCTGCGCCCCGACCAGAGGGACGAGGATTCGCTGCCCCCCTACGAGGTGCTTGACGCGATCCTTGACGGGCTGGTCGAAGGCGACCTGTCCCTGGCCGAGCTGATCGCGCAAGGCTTCGACCCCGACACCGTCCGCAAGGTCGAGGCGCTGCTCTATCACAGCGAATGGAAACGCTATCAGGCCGCGCCGGGGCCGCGCATCTCGACCCGCGCCTTCTGGCTGGACCGCCGCTACCCGCTGGTGAACCGCTGGCGCGACCGTCCCTGAGGCGCGACCGGACGGAACAGAGGCGGCCCGGACCGCGTTGCATTCCGCGGCACCCGATGGTGCGCGCACACGTCAAGTTGTTCCACAAGGTCGAAATTTGATTTGCTGACGCGCCACGGCAACATGCATCTGAACTTACTGCGCCGCTACGGTGGCCAAAAGCCGCTCATGTCTTGACCCGGCAAGGCGAACAGGCACAAGCAACATGAATCGAATCGCGTCCCTTCGTGGCGCGATCCGTCACAAGACACTGCCCCAGGCCGCGCGCCCCTGCCGCGACAGCGCCTGCGAAGGACAAGGATACGCGACGATGCGCCTCGCTTCTCTTTTCACCGCCCTCGCCTTCGGGCTGGCCGCCTGTGCCACGCAACCCCAAACCCCTGCCCCCGCACCGACCCGCTCGGCCGAGGTGCCTGCCATCTATCAGGCGCGTCAGGATCGGGGCCCCAATGGCGAGATCATCGAAATCCCCGCCGTGCGCGCCGCCTATCTGACGGATCGCAACCGCCGCCAGCTGGTGCCCTATAACGGCCCCGAGGCGCCGGGCACCATCGTCGTGGATCCCTATGCCAGGGTTCTCTACCACGTTCAGCCGGGCGGTCAGGCGATGCGCTACGGCGTGGCCGTGGGCCGCGCGGGCAAGGGCTTCGAAGGCAGCGCGACCATCGCGCGCAAGGCGGCCTGGCCCGCATGGCGTCCGACAGACAACATGATTCGCACCGAACCCGAACTCTACAGCCAGTTCGCGGGCGGTCTGAGCGGCGGGATGCACAACCCGCTGGGGTCGCGGGCGCTGTATCTCTATCAGGGCAGCCGTGATACCTATTACCGCATCCACGGCACGATGGACCCGTCATCCATCGGCAAGGCCACCTCGGCCGGCTGCATCCGCCTGTTCAACCAGGACATCATCGACCTGTTCGAGCAGGTTCCGAACGGCACCCGCGTCATCGTCCGGTCGCAGGCCGACAGTCTGCGCTACGAGGGTCCGATGGTCGAGACCCCCGAAGGCTATGTCGTCCCCGCAAACGAACTTCAGACCGCGCTTGCCACCCCGATGGGTGCCACGGCTCCGGCCATCCCGGCGGTGCCTGCCGCGCCGCTGGCCGCAGCTCCGCAGAGCGTCCCGCAGATGGACCCCTATGGCCAGATGCTGTCCGACCCCTACGCACAGCCCTCGCCGCTGCTGGTCTCTGATCCCTTCGCGACCGCTGACGCAAGCTTCGTGTCGCCGGTGGAAAGCGCCGTCCCGTAAGGCATCTGCCGCGTGCGGGGGCGCAACATTCACCGACCCCGCCTTCGGGCGGGGCCTTTCCATTTGCAAATCCCGAATTCTCTGCGCAATCTCGGCACTGCGGCATCGGGCTTGACCCGCCGCAGGAATCGTTGCCCTGAACGAGTGCGCCATGCCTAACCACAGCCGCCTTGAAGAGGAAACGCTTGCCCCCGAGCATCTGGCCCTGGCGCGGCAAAGCCGCGCGCCCGCGATCCAGGCGCTGCCAGATGACGGGATTCACGACCTGCTGGACGCGCTGCGCGAGGCGGTGAAGTCCTTTGGCAAGCCCGATGACGGGTTGCAGAGCGCCTCGGTCACGCTGCTGCGCGCCGCGATCCGCCGGACCGAGGCCGAACGGCGCAAGCGCGGCCTCCGGGCTCGACCTGCCGCGCCGGGCTCGACGGCTGTCGCGCCCCCTGATGCGGTCAAACCGCGCAAGCCCGCCACGCCTCCGCGAAAGCCTGCCGGCCGCAAATCGGCCGAGACGCGCAAGGCCGACCTGCGGACCGAACCCCACCCTCTGCCGCGCGGCAAGACGCCTGCGCCGCGGGCCTTGCTGCCTTTGAACACCGATAAAGATGATCTGCATGTAACGAGGGACAGGACGATGCCCACCAAGGACAGCGAAAAGGCCGCGAAACAGGCTGAACGCAAGGCTGAAAAGCTGGCGGCCAAACAGGCCGAGAAAGAGGCCGCCAAGGCGGAACGCAAGGCCGCCAGAGAGGCCGAGAAAGAGGCCCGCCGCGCGGCGCGCAAGGCCGAGAAAGCAGCCCGGAAAGAAGCCGAGAAAGAGGCCCGCAAGGCCGAACGCAAGGCCGAACGCAAGGCCAAAGGCGCGGACAAGACAAGTCCTTCTGCGAAAAAGGCAAAATCGGCCGCCAGGTCCGAAGGCAAAGCCGCCGCGAAAGCTGCTGGCAAGGCTGGTGCCGGATCAGCCGACAAGCCCGCCGCCAAATCGGGTGCAAAATCGGCCAAAGGCAAGAAGGCCAAGGCCTAGCAAGGCACGGGCGCCGGTCGTGATCCGCGTCCTGAGGCTCTTGTTGCCGGTCCTCGCGGCCTTGCTGCTGGGTCCGATCCTCGCGGCGCCGCTGGCTGCGGCTCCGGCGGTGGACGCGCGCCTAGGACTTGGCCCCGTGCGGCCCTCTGGCGACCGGCGCTGCACCGATGACGGGCGCGACTGCATCCGCATCACGCATTACGCCGCCGATGTCTGCACCCTGATCGAGCGCAACGCCGCGGAACAGGGGCTGGACCCGAACTATCTTGCGCGGCTTCTGTGGAAGGAAAGCCGCTTTGATCCCGGGGCGATCAGCCCGGCGGGCGCGCTGGGCATTGCGCAATTCATGCCCGAGACTGCGCGTCTTTACCGGCTGGACGATCCGTTCAATCCTGCCGAATCCATCCGCAAATCGGCCTGGTATCTGGCGCGCCTGATCGAGCAATTCGGCAACAAGGGACTTGCCGCGGTCGCCTATAACGGCGGCGAGGCGCGGGCGGCGCGCTTTGTCGCGCGCCAGTCCGGCCTGCCCTTCGAGACGCTGGACTACGTCGAAGCGATCACCGGTCATTCCGCCCATCGCTGGCGCGACAACGCTCCTGCGGCCTCGGAATTGCGGCTGGCGCTGGATGATCGCCTGCCCTTTCACGCCGCCTGCCAGCGCATGGCCGAGACGCGCAAGCTGCGCGAATTCGACACCCAGCCGCGCACCCATCCCTGGGGTGTGATCCTGGCCAGCCACCCGCATCGGTCGGGCGCCGCCCAGCAGGTCGCGCGGCTGAACCGGACGCTTGGGCCGATCCTCGATGGCGGCAAGCGCGTAGGCTATGTCAGGAAGCGTATGCCGGGGATGCCGCAGCCGGTCTATACCGCCCAGGTCGGCTTCGAGGACCGGGCCGAGGCTGTCCGCTTCTGCACCCGCCTCCAGCGGCTTGGCGGACGCTGCATCGTGCTTCGGAACTGAGAGCGGCTAGAGAAAGCTCTGCGGGTCGATATCGACCGACAGTCGCAGGTTCGGCGGCAGTTTCACGCCCTCAAGCCAATCCGCAATGGCGGCCTGCAAGGGCGCCTGGCGCGGCGCGCGGATCAGCATCCGAACCCGGTGACGGCCTCTGACCCGCGCAATCGGCGCAGGGGCCGGCCCCCAGAGATCCGCCCCGATCCCGGCCAGCGGCGCGGCCCGCCCCGCCAGCGCGCGCGCGAAATTGGCGACGATGGCCGGGTCGGGATGGGACAGGATCACCCCGGCCAGCCGACCGAAAGGCGGCATGGCTGCGGCCTGACGCGCCTCGGCCTCGGCGTTCCAGAAGCGCTCGTCCTCGCCCGACAGGATCGCGCGGATCACCGGGTGGTCGGGCTGATGGGTTTGCAGCAGCGCCAGCCCCGGCGCTGCACCTGCCTGCCTGCCTGCCCGGCCCGCGACCTGCCGCATCAGTTGAAAGCTGCGTTCCGCCGCGCGCAGGTCCGCGCCCTGAAGGCCCAGATCCGCGTCGATCACCCCCACCAGCGTCAGGCGCGGAAAGTTGTGCCCCTTGGCGACGATCTGCGTGCCGATGATGATATCCGCCTCGCCTGCCGCGATCCGGGCGATGGTTTCCTTCAGCGCGCGGGCCGAATGGAACAGGTCCGAGGACAGGATCTGGGCGCGGGCATCCGGGAAACGGGCGGCGACTTCTTCGGCAATGCGCTCGACGCCGGGTCCGATGGGGGCCAGCTTGCCCTCGACGCCGCATGAGGGGCAGGCGGTCGGGATGGGCCGCGTCTCGCCGCATTGATGGCAGACCATGCGGTTCTGGAAGCGATGTTCGACCATGCGCGCGTCGCATTGGTGGCAGCCGATCTGCTCGCCGCAAGCGCGGCAGACGGTGACGGGCGCAAAGCCCCGCCGGTTCAGGAACAACAGCGATTGTTCGCCACATGCCAGCCGCGCCTCGACCGCGCGGACCAGCGTGGGCGAGATCCAGCGTCCGGTCTCCATCGCCTCGGCGCGCAGGTCGATGGCGCGCATCTCGGGCAACTCGGCCGTGCCATGGCGCGAGCGCAGATCCAGCCTGCGATATTTGCCCGAGGCCGCGTTGACCCAGCTTTCCAGCGAGGGCGTGGCCGAGGCCAGGACCACCTGCGCGCCGGTGATCGAGGCGCGCAGCACCGCCATGTCGCGGGCGCTGTAAAAGACGATATCTTCCTGTTTGTAGCTGCTGTCATGTTCCTCATCGACGACAATCAGCCCCAGATCGGCAAAGGGCAGGAACAGCGCCGAACGCGCGCCGACGACAAGCTGCACCTCGCCGCGCCCGGCCATGTGCCACAGCCGTCGCCGCTCGGTCCGGGTGATGCCGCTGTGCCATTCGCCGGGACGCGCGCCGAACCGCGCCTCGACCCGGTCGAGGAACTCGGCCGACAGCGCGATCTCGGGCAGCAGGACCAGCGCCTGCCGGCCCGCGCGCAGGGTTTCGGCGACGGCTTCTAGATAGACCTCGGTCTTGCCCGATCCGGTGACGCCGCGCAGAAGCGTCGTGCCGTAGCCCCCTGCGCGGATCGCGGCGCGCAAGGCATTGGCGGCGGCCTGCTGGTCGGCGTCCAGGGGTTTGCCGGGCAGCGTGGGGTCAAGGCGGGGATAGGGCGCGTCGCGCGGGGCCTCGATCTCGGCCAGCGCGCCTTGGGCGACCAGCCCCTTGACGACCGAGACGCCCACCCCCGCCAGGCCCGCCAGTTCGGATGCCGCGAAGCTGGCGCCGCCGTGATCGGCCATGACCTGCATCACGCGCGCCCGCGCCGGGGTCTGGCGGGCGACCGGCCGACCGCCCGGAACGATCACGCGCCGCGCGGCGGGCGGCTGGTCCAGATCGGGCGCGCGGGTCGCCATGCGCAGCATCAGCGGCGGCGGGGTCAGCGTGTAATCCGCCGCCCGTGTCAGGAATTCGCGGAACCGCGCGTCGAAGGGCGCCGCATCCAACACCCGCGCCACCGGGCGCAGCTTGGCCAGGTCGAAATCGCCCATGCCCTCGCCCCAGACCAGACCCAGCACGCGGCGCGGCCCCAGAGGCACCAGCACAAGCTGACCCAGCCGCACGCCGCCCTCGGGGGCAAGGTAGTCCAGCACGCCCACCGGCTCGACCGTGAGGACGGCGATGCGGGCGCGGGGCGGAAAGAACGGGAACACCTGATCCATCGCCGCGATAAAGACGACGCATCGCACGGCTTGCAAGGGGGCGCCCCTTCCGGCGGGCCGGTTTCTGCGCTATCACCCTGTCGAACCGCACCAGAGGAGACGGGCATGAAATTCTTCGTCGATACTGCCGATATCGCCGCCATCCGCGAATTGCACGAACTGGGCATGGTGGATGGCGTGACCACCAACCCCTCGCTGATCCTCAAGGCGGGCCGCGACATCGCGGAAGTCACCCGCGAGATCTGCGAACTGGTCCCCGGCCCGGTTTCGGCCGAGGTCGTCGCCCCGGATGCCGAGGGCATGATCCGCGAGGGCAAGCATCTGGCGCAGATCGCCAGCAACATCACCGTCAAGGTGCCACTGACCTGGGACGGGCTGAAAGCCTGCCGCGCCCTGTCCGATGACGGGCACATGGTCAATGTCACGCTGTGCTTCAGCCCGGCGCAGGCGATCCTGGCCGCCAAGGCCGGTGCGACCTTCATCAGCCCCTTCATCGGGCGCCTGGACGACATCCACCTGGACGGCCTGGACCTGATCGCGGACATTCGCGAGATCTACGACAATTACGGCTTCGAGACCCAGATCCTGGCCGCGTCGATCCGCAGCGTGAACCACGTCGTCGAGGCCGCCAGGATTGGCGCCGACGTGATCACCGCGCCGCCCTCGGTCATCAAGGCGATGGCCAACCACGTCTTGACCGACAAGGGGCTTGAGCAGTTCAATGCCGATTGGGCCAAGACCGGCCAGAAGATCCTCTGAACCGCAAAGGGGCGCGCATGAGCACCGAACCATCGGCGGGGCTTTCGTCCGAACTCCGCGACCGGCTTCTGGCCGATCCGGGGGCGATCCTCGACGACCGCGAAGTGATGCGTGCCCTTCTGGGCGCCGAGCGCGCGCAGATGGGCGAGAATGTCATCGACATCCGCGCCCGCGCCATGCAGGCGCTGGAGGATCGGCTGAACCGTCTGGAAATCACCCATGACGGGGTGATCGCCGCCGCGTTCGAGAATCAGAACGGCGTCGCGATCATCCACCGCGCGGTGATCGGCCTGCTGGAGACCGCCGATCTGGACGATCTGGTCGGCTGCCTGCAATCCGACATCGCCCCCATCCTGCGGATCGAGACCTTGCGCCTTCTGGTCGAGGCCGAGCCGCCAATGGCCCGTCTGCCCGAAGATGTCCATATCGCGCCTCCGGGTGCGGTGGACAGGATCGTCGCGGCGGGCCGGCGCGCCCCGCGTGGCGACGACATCGTGCTGCGCAGGGCCTCGCCCATCACCCAGCCCATCCACGGCCGCGCCGTCGCCTCCGAGGCGCTTCTGCCGCTGGATCTGGGCGCGCGCCGTCCGCGTGCACTGCTGCTGATGGGCAGCGCGGATACGGGGCGTTTCTCTCCGGCGCATGGCACCGACCTCTTGCGGTTCTTCGGGCAGGTGCTGCGGCTGGTCCTGCTGGCGCGCCTGAGAGGATGACCAAGGGCGCGCCCCTTCTGGCACTGGCGCCTGCCACGGCGGATGCGCTGTCCCGATGGCTTGCCACCGAGGCCGCGACCCGCGACCGCTCGCCTCACACGATCACCGCATATCAGGGCGATGTGATTGCCTTTCTGCACTTTCTTGGCCGCCATTGGGGCGAAGCCGTCACGCCGACCCATCTGGCCGCGCTGACGCAATCGGACATGCGCGCCTTTGCGGCCTCTGAACGCGCACGGGGCTTTGGCGCGCGGTCTCTGGCGCGGCGACAATCGGCAGTGCGCGGTTTTCTGCGGTGGATGTCGGACCGCGAGGGATATGACCTGTCGGCGGCCCTGTCCGCGCGCAGCCCGAAATTCCGCCGCTCGCTGCCGCGTCCGCTGACACCCGAACAGGCGCGCGAGACGCTGGCGCAGGTCTCGGCCGACCAGCCCACCCCCTGGATCGCGGCGCGCGATGTGGCGGTGCTGACGCTGCTCTGGGGGTGCGGGCTGCGCATCAGCGAGGCGATGGCGCTGGATGGCCGCGACTGGCCCTTTGGCGAGGCGCTGCTGATCCGAGGCAAGGGCAAGCGTGAACGGCAGGTGCCGGTCCTGCCCGTGGCACGCGAGGCGGTGGCCGATTACCTGCGGCAATGCCCGTGGACCCTGGCCCCCGATCAGGCATTGTTCCGGGGCGCGCGCGGGGGGCGGCTGGATGGCGGGCAGGTGGCCGAGCGGATGCGCCGCGCCCGCGCGGCGCTTGGCCTGCCCTCGACCGCAACGCCCCATGCGCTGCGTCATTCCTTTGCCACGCATCTTCTGAACGCGGGGGGCGATCTGCGCACGATTCAGGAATTGCTGGGCCATGCCAGCCTGTCCACCACTCAGGTCTATACCGGGGTGGACGATACCCGCCTGATGGCCGCCTTCCGTGCCGCCCACCCCCGCAACTAAGCCCGCCTGTCTGAACCCGATGCCCGCCATGGGCGTTTCCCGACCCGAAAGCCCAGATGAAAGGGACCAGCATGACCGACCACGCGATCTTTCACCGCCCCCTGGGCGCCGCCGTGCCGCCGGGACACGATCAGGCAATCTTCGGCATGGGCTGCTATTGGGGTGTCGAGCGCCTGTTCTGGCAACAGAACGGCGTCTGGCTGACCGAGGTGGGCTTTGCCGGCGGCACGGTTCAGAACCCGACCTATGATCAGGTCAAGCGCGGCGATACCGGCCATGCCGAGGTGGTGCGGATCATCTATGACAGTTCGCTGATCAGCTATGATCACCTGCTGCAACTGTTCTGGGAAAATCACGACCCGACGCAGGGCAACCGGCAGGGCAACGATATCGGCAGCCAGTATCGTAGCCTGATCATGGTGTTCAACGACAGCCAGCGCGCCGCCGCCGAGGCCTCGCGCACGGATTACGGCAACCGCCTCGCCGTGAACGGTCATGGTGCCATCACGACCGAGATTATCGAGGCCGCCCCCTTCTGGCCCGCGCATGAGGCGCATCAGCAATATCTGCACAAGAACCCCGATGGTTATTGCGGGCTGAAAGGCACCGGGGTAGAGGCCAGCATCCCCAACCCGGACCCGACCTGATGCCCACCTATACCGCGCTGACCCATCTGCCCGGCCGCGAGGCCGCCGAAGCCCTGGCCGAGGCCTGCGAGGATCTGACCCCCGAACCCGTCGGCACAGGCGTCTTCGAGATCGAGGATGGCAGCCAGCTCTGGGAGGTCGGCGCCTATTTCACCGAAGCCCCCGACGAGATTGCGCTGGCGCTGCTGGCTGCGGCGCATGGGGCGCAGCCCTTCACCATCTCGGAACTGCCCGAAGTTGACTGGGTCGCCCATGTCAGGCGCGAACTGACCCCGGTGCGCGCGGGGCGCTTCCATGTCCATGGCAGCCATGATGCCGACAGCGTCCCCGAAGGCGTCGAGGCCCTGTGCATCGAGGCCGCAATGGCCTTCGGCACCGGACATCACGACACTACCAAGGGCTGTCTTGAGGCACTGGACCGGCTGGAGCGCGAGGGATTTCAGGCCAGACGCATCGCCGATATCGGCTGCGGCACGGCGGTCCTGGCGATGGCGGCCGCGCGTTTGTGGCCGGTAACGGTGCTGGCCAGCGACATCGACCCGGTGGCGGTGGATGTGGCGGCGGCGAATGTCATCGCAAACGGCCTGCTGGGCCGTGTCGAATGTCTGGAGGCTGCGGGTTTCGACCACCCGATCCTGTACCAGGCCGCGCCCTATGACCTGGTTCTGGCCAATATCCTCAAGCAGCCACTGATTGATCTGGCCCCCGACATGGCCCGCCATGTCGCGGCGGGCGGGCGTGTCGTCATGTCGGGCATCCTGACGACGCAGGCCGACGAGGTCGCCGCCGCTTACGCAAAGGCGGGCTTTGTCCGACCGGACCGCCGCGATCTGGGCGACTGGACCACGCTGGTGATGACGCGCGGCTGAGCCGCCCGCGGGCATGAAAAAACCCCCGCTGCCATGGCTTCGGGGGTTCGTTCGTCAGGCGAGTGGGCCTCAGGCGCGTGGGGTTCAGAAACCGCGCGCGATCCGCTCGATGTCAGCGCGGCACAGACCGATATCGTCCAGCTCGCGATCCGACAGGCGGTTCAGTTCGCGGCGGGTCACGCGGGCTTCGCGCCAGCGAGCCACCAGCGCAATGATGCGCGCGACAATCCCCACGCCTCCGGCAGACGTGCCGGTGCGGTTCGCTTCGATCATCGACATCATGTCACCTGTTAGCAGATTGCCCCGTCAACGGGCAGTTTTCGGACAAGGCGCAGATAATTCGGGCAGAGCGCAAAGACTAGGCGCGAAAGAGTCATTCCCGCCATGCACTTTCTGCATGTGCAAACGCAGCATAGCCTCGTCATTCCGCCAGAATACACGACAATCCGCCGTTTCAGGCGTCCATCCAGTCGCCCAGGGCCGCCTGCCACAGCGCCAGCGCCGCCACAGCGGCCGTATCGGCGCGCAGGATTCGCGGGCCCAGGCTGACGGGCGTCACGAAAGGCAGCGAGGACAGGCGCTTGCGCTCGGCGGCGGAAAAGCCGCCTTCGGGCCCGACCAGGATGGCCCAGGGACCGCGCGGCAACCCGGCCAAGGCTTGGGCGGCGCCCACCCGCGCCTCGTCGGCCCAAAGGATGCGGCGCGCCGGATCCCACCCCTCCAGCAGCCGCGACAGGGGCGCCAATTCGGTCACTTCCGGAACGAAGGTGCCGCCGCATTGCTCGGCCGCCTCGATGGCATGGGCCTGCAGACGGTCCTGCCGGATGCGCTCGGAATTGGTGTGGTCGGTCTGCACGGGCAGGATGCGCGCGGCGCCCAGCTCGGTCGCCTTCTCGACGATGAAATCGGTGCGCGCCTTCTTGATCGGCGCAAAAAGCAGCCACAGGTCGGGCGGATCGCGCTGCGGGCCGGTCTGTTCCAGCGCGGTGAGGATGCCGCCGCGCTTGCCGGCCTCGTCCAACCGCGCCGACCAGGCGCCGTCACGGCCGTTGAACACGGTGATGTCTTGCCCCGCGCGCAGCCGCATGACGCCCGACAGGTAATGCGCCTGCGCCGCATCCAGCGGCACGGCTTGTCCCTTGGACAGGGGGTGATCTATGAACAGCCTGATCCTTGCCATGATGGGGCGACGCTATGCAAAACCGGGGCGAAAGACCAGATGTCGTGGCGGATGCTCCGCCGGGCAACTGGGTGGACCGCCACGCGCCACCCGCGATACGGCCCTGGCTGCGGCTGAGCCGCGCGGACCGGCCCATCGGGACATGGCTGCTGCTGATCCCCTGCTGGTGGGGGATCGGGCTGGCCATGATGGCCGATGCGCCGCGCTGGTTCGACCTGTGGATCGCGGTCGCTTGTGCGATCGGCGCCCTTGTGATGCGCGGGGCGGGTTGCACCTGGAACGACATCACCGACCGCCATATCGACGCCCAGGTGGCGCGCACACGGTCCCGGCCCCTGCCCTCGGGGCAGATCAGCCTGCGCGGGGCGCTGATCTGGCTGGTCGCACAATGCCTTCTGGGGCTGGCGATCCTGCTGACGCTGGGTCCGGCGGCGATCTGGATGGGGGTCGCCTCGCTGGCCTTGGTGGCGATCTATCCCTTCGCCAAGCGCTTTACCTGGTGGCCGCAGATCTTTCTGGGGCTGGCCTTCAATTGGGGCGTGATGCTGGCCTATGCCGCGCATATGGGGCGGCTGGACCCGGCCCCTGTCATTGCCTGGGTCGCGGCCATCGCCTGGACGGTGTTCTACGACACGATCTACGCCCACCAGGATGCCGAGGACGACGCGCTGATCGGCGTGAAATCCACCGCGCGCCTGTTCGCCGAGAACAGCCCGCGCATCCTTGCGGGATTCGCTCTGGCCTCGGTCGCGGTGATGGCCGTGGCGATCCTGTGGGAGGGTCGCAATCAGTTGATCGCCCTGACCGGACTGGCGGGCTTCGGGTTGCACCTGGCCTGGCAACTGCAAAAATTCCAGCCTGAACGGGGGGATATCTGCCTGCACCTGTTCCGGTCGAACCGCGATGCGGGGCTGATCCTTGCGCTGTTTCTTGCCGTGGCAGGGCTGGTCTGATTGCGCCAGGGCCGACCGGCGACTAGACGTTGCGCGTTTGCAACAGCGATCAGGATATCCTCATGCCCAGCCTGCGCCGCCGCCTGACCACCTCGCTTGCCACCCTTGCCGTTCTGGCCGGGTCGGGCGGGCTGTGCTGGTGGGGCGCGCAGGCCGCCGCAACCTTCATCGAGACTCGCTCGGCCGCCGAGGTGGATGAAACGCTGTCCCGGGCGGGCCTTGACTGGGTCGAGGTGGCGACCGACGGGCTGCTGGTCGAGCTGTCGGGCACCGCGCCGTCAGAACTGGACCGCTTTCGCGCCACGACCGAGGCCGCCAGCGTCGTGGACCCCTCGCGCATCCGCGACGCCATGAGCGTGGCCGCCCTTGAGGCGATGACCCCGCCCGAGTTCAAGCTGGAGCTTTTGCGCGGCGATCAGGGCATCTCGCTGATCGGGCTGGTGCCGGTCGCGACGGATCGGACCGCGCTGACCCGCAGCCTGCGGCTGGAAACGGCTGCGCCTCAGATCACCGACCTGATGGAAAGCGCCGACTATCCGGTGCCGCCCGGTTGGAACGAGGCGCTGCGATTGGGCCTGAGGGCCGCGCAGGCGCTTGCCAATGCCAAGATCTCGGTCACGCCGGGGGCGGTCCATGTCACCGCCCTGGCCGACAGCGAGGCCGAGCGAAGCCGGCTTGAGACGCTGCTGCGGCGCGCAACCCCCGACGGCGTCACCTTGACGGCCGAGATTTCCGCCCCCCGCCCGGTGATCGCGCCCTTTCTTCTGCGCTTCGTCATCGACGAAAACGGGCCGCGTTTCGACAATTGCGCCGCCGATGACGAGGCAGCGCGCCAGCTTATCCTGGACGCAGCCCGGCAGGCGGGGATGACCGGCAACACCTCTTGCACTCTTGGGCTGGGCGCGCCTTCGGCTGAATGGGGCCAGGCTGCGGCTCTGTCCATAGCGGCGCTGGCCGACCTGGGCGCGGGCAGCGTCACGCTGAGCGATGGCGACATCGCCCTGCACGTGCCCGCCAGCGTTGATCGTCAGGCGCTTGATCGGGCCGTGGCCGCGTTGCAGGCCGAACTGCCCCCGACATTCGCCCTGATCGCCCACCGCGATCAGGATGACGAAGCCGCGCGGATCGAGTTCCAGGCGACCCTGACCGAAGGCGGCAGCGTCTCGATCCGGGGCGTCATCGCCGATACCCGTATGCGCGAGGCCGTGGACAGCTTTGCCCGTTCGCGCTTTGCGGTGACGCAAACTGCGCTGCGCAATGACGAGGCCGTGCCGGGTGGCTGGACTGTCCGTGTGATCGCCGCGATCGAGGCCATGGACGTGCTGCATTCGGGACAGGTCCGCGTGACCCCGGACCTTGTGACCTTGACGGGGATTTCGGGGGATGCCGAGGCAACGCGGCGCGCCTCGGGGATCCTGTCGCAGCGTTTGGGCGCAGGAGCGCGCTATGAGCTTTCGATCCGCTACGACCGGCGGCTGGACGAGTCGCTCGGACTGCCCGATGGGGACGAATGTGTGGCACGGCTGAACCGCGTGATGCAGGAATCCGAAATCGGCTTCGAGCCCGCCCGCGCCTCGATCGCGGGCGATCCCGAGCCGACGTTGGCGCAGCTGGCGGCGATCATGGCCGATTGCGCCGATTTTCAGATCGAGGCAGGCGGCCATACCGATTCGCAGGGCTCGGAGGCGTTCAACGCCGATCTGTCGCGCGCCCGCGCACAGGCGATCCTGACTGCGATGGCCGAAGCAGGCATCGACGTGACGCACATGACCGCGCGTGGCTATGGCGAAAGCCAGCCCATCGCCTCGAACGAGACCGAAGAAGGCCGCGAGGCCAATCGCCGGATCGAGTTCCGCCTGCTGTCGGCCCGGCCGGTTCAGAACGCGCCCTTGCCCGCACCTGTCACCGTCTCGGGCGTGACGCGCGACGTGACCGAAATTCCGCCCGAAACCGAACGAAAGGGCCCCGAGCGCTCGGTCGATGCCGAACCGCTGCCACCCGTGATGGGGCCGCCCATGCCCCCCGCCGAGCGATCGGGCCTGTCGGTCAGCACGCTTGGCGCCAGCGAAGAGTTTCAGACTCTGAAAGAGCGCGAAGAAAACATCAGGGTGCCGGTCCTGACGCCGGAAGCAGACACACCCCGCCCCTCGCCCCGTCCCGCGGCCGCGTCGGGCGCGCCAGCCGAGGAAGACAGCGACGCATGAACCGTTCGGAATTCGTAGCCGCCACCGCGATCATCCTGTTTGCGGCCTTTCTTCTGGGATGGTTCGCCTGCTGGCTTGTCGGACGGCTGACGCGCCCAAGCCAGGCCGAAATCGGGGAATTGCACAAGCTGGCTGCTGCCTTGCAGGAAGCCGAGAGCCGGCGCGATGCGGCCGAGGCCTTGTTGGCCGAGCGCGAGGCTGAAGCGGCGGGCCGGCTGGCGGGAAGCGAGGCGGAATTGCGCGCGACGATGGAGGCGCTGCGCGATGCGCGGAGCGAAATCGAGGAGTTGCGGGATTATATCGAACGGGCGCTGGCGCGACGCTAGGATGACCCACTTGCGGCGGGCCAAGAAAGGGGGCTTTCTGCCCCCTTTTGGCCTACGGCCAATTCACCCCCGAGGATATTTGGACCAAGGCAAAGGGTGAGGGGGCGCGCCGTCAGGGCGCGCCAAGGGTCGATCAGATGCCGGCGTCGATGATCGCGCGGGCGAGGACCGGGACGGTGTCGCGGTTCAGGCCTGCGATATTCAGGCGCGAATCGCCGACCATGTAGATCGCCGCGTCGGTCTTGAGCCTGGCCACCTGTTCGGGGGTCGCGCCGAGACGCGAGAACATTCCGCGGTGACGGGCGATGAAGTCGAAGCGATCGGTGCCGCTGAGTTCGCGCAGCTCTGCGGCAAGCTGTTCGCGCAAGCCCAGCATCGAGTTGCGCACATCTTCGAGTTCGGCAGCCCAGTCCGCGCGCAGGCTGTCGTCCGTCAGGATGGTGCTGACGATACGCGCGCCGTGATCGGGAGGGAACGAGAAGCTCTGGCGGTTCAGGAAGGCCATCGCGCCCTGCGACAGATCCCGGGCCTCGGCGTTCTGCGCCAGCGCCATCAGGATGCCGGTCCGTTCGCGGTAGATGCCGAAATTCTTCGAGCAGGAGGCCGCGATCAGCACCTCGGGCAGGCTGCGCGCGACCAGACGTGTGGGTTCGGCATCGGCATCCAGCCCGTCACCGAAGCCCTGATAGGCCAGGTCGATCAGCGGGATCGCGCCGGTCCGGTCGAGGATCGCGATCACCTCGGACCATTGATCCAGCGTCAGGTTCGCGCCGGTCGGGTTATGGCAGCAGCCATGCAGCAGCACGATGTCACCCCTGGCGGCGCGGGCGAGATCGGCCTTCATCCCATCGAAATCGACGCCGCGGGAGGCCGCGTCGAAATAGCGATATTCGCTGAAGGGGACGCCCATGAACTTCATGATCGACAGGTGGTTCGGCCAGGTCGGGTCCGAGACATGGACATGCACGTCCGGGTTGGCCATCCGCGCCAGTTCCAGCGCCTGACGGATCGCGCCTGTGCCACCGACCGAGGCGACCGAAGCCAGTCGCTCCGCCGGCACCGCGCCCAGGATCATGCCCGCCAGCGCGTTGCGGTAATCGGCCTCTCCGGCCAGCGCGGTATAGGCCTTGGTGGTCTGCGTTTCCCAGATGCGCTTTTCGGCCGCCTTCACCGCGCGCATGACCGGAGTGACGCCCTGCGGATCCTTGTAAACGCCCACGCCCAGGTCGATCTTGCCCTGACGGGTATCGGCCTTGAATTCCTCGATCAGCATCAGGATCTTGTCGGGGGCTTGCGGTTTGAGGTTGGACAGCATCAGGCGTCTCCGGTTGCGATGGTCAGGTCGGGAAAGCTGCCCCATTCGGTCCAGCTTCCGTCGTAAAGCGCGTGGTTCTGGTGGCCGATCCGTTCCAGCGCCAGAAACAGGATCGCGGCGGTCACGCCGCTGCCGCAGGTCGTGATGACGGGCCGCGCCAGATCGACTCCGGCATCGGTGAAGGCCTTGCGCAGGTCGCCCGGCGCCTTCAACGTGCCGTCCTGGTTCAGAAGCCGGCCGAAGGGCAGGTTCAGCGATCCGGGAATGTGGCCCGCGCGCAGGCCCGGCCGGGGTTCGGGCGCCTCGCCGCGAAAGCGTTCGGGGGCGCGGGCATCGACGATCTGCGGATTGCCCAGCTTGGCCGCGCGGGCGACCTGCGTCACGTCGCAGACCAGGTCGGGCTGGCGGCGGGGCGTCAGGTGGCGGTCGCGGATCATGGCGGGCTGACTGTCCAGCGCCCGCCCCTCGGCCCGCCATTTGCCAAGCCCGCCATCCAGCACGGCGACATCGCGGTAGCCCATCAGACGAAAGGTCCACCAGGCCCGCGCCGCGCTGCGGACGGCGCTGTCGTCATAGATCACGACCTGCTGGCCGTCGCCCACGCCAAGCGCGCGGACGCGGCTGGCGAATGTCTCGGGGGGCGGGGCCATGTGGGGCAAGGCCGAGCGGGTGTCGCTGATGGCGTCGATGTCGAAGAAGCGCGCGCCGGGGATATGGGCGGCCTCGAATTCGGCGCGGGCATCGCGCCCCGAGGCGGGCATATGCCAGCTGGCATCGAGAACGCGCAGCTGCGGATCGTCCAGCCGAGCCGCCAGCCAGTCGGTCGAGACCAGCACCCGTGGATCGTCCTGCATCGCAGCCCCCCTTTGCGCCGTGCCGCCCCGATCTACAGGGTGGCGGGCCGGGCCGCAATGGTCAGCCCTGTTTCAGCAGCCGCTGTTTCTGCCGGTTCCAGTCGCGTTTCGCGCTGGTTTCGCGCTTGTCCGCGACCTTCTTGCCCTTGGCGATGCCGATCTTCAGCTTCACCCGGCCCTTGTGGTTGAAATACATGACCAGCGGCACAAGGGTCATGCCCTCGCGCCCGATCGCCTGCCACAGCCGCGCCAGTTCCTTGCGCGAGACCAGCAGCTTGCGGCGGCGGCGTTCCTCGTGCCCGAAGACGCCGGCATGGGGCAAGGCGGCGATGTAGCCGTTGATCAGCCACAATTCGCCCCCCTCGACCGAGGCGTAGCTTTCGGCGATGTTCGACTGGCCGGTGCGCAGCGATTTCACCTCGGACCCGGTCAGCACGATGCCGACCTCGAGATCGCTCTCGATGAAATAGTCGAAGCGCGCGCGCCGGTTCTCGGCGATCACCTTGTAGTTCTTGCTGTCATCGGTCTTGGCCATGGGCCTTGCAGATAGGCGCGGGCGGGGCGGCTGTAAAGGGCGGCCGGTTGCGCCCGGCGCCGCGATGGGCCAGCCTGCGCCCGGCAAGCAAGGGGGTGGATGATGCGACATGGCGGACAGATCCTGGTCGATGCGCTGCGCGCGCATGGCGTGGGGCGGGTCTTTTCGGTGCCGGGGGAAAGCTTTCTGGCGGTTCTGGACGCGCTGCACGATACGGGCATCCAGAATGTCGTCTGCCGTCACGAAGGCGGCGCGGCGATGATGGCCGAGGCCACGAGCAAGCTGACCGGGCGCCCTGGCATCTGCTTCGTCACACGCGGCCCCGGCGCCACCAATGCCAGCGCGGGCGTCCATGTCGCCCAGCAGGATTCGACGCCGATGATCCTGTTCATCGGCCAGATCGCGCGCGAGGACCGCGACCGCGACGCCTTTCAGGAAGTGGATTACCGCCAGATGTTCGGCGGGTTGGCGAAATGGGTCGCCCAGATCGACCAGACCGACCGTATCCCCGAATACGTCGCCCGCGCCTTCGATCTGGCGCAATCGGGCCGCCCCGGACCCGTCGTCCTGGCCCTGCCCGAGGACATGCTGGCGGCCCGCGCCGACATCCCCGACCTGCCCCCCGCGCCCCGGCCCGTGGCGGGCATCGCGCCCGCCCAGCTTGACGCGATCCGCGACGCGCTGGCAGGCGCAGAGCGCCCCCTGGTCATTCCGGGCGGCGCGCTGTGGTCGCAGGACGATGCCGACCGACTGGCCGCCTTTGCCGAAGGCTGGGGCCTGCCTGTCGCGGTGCCCTTCCGGCGGCAGGATTACATGGACAACCGCCACCCCAATTACGCGGGCGATCTGGGCGTCGGCATGAACACCCGCATGGGCGAGGCGCTGCGGCAGGCCGATTGCATCCTGTCCCTTGGCTCGCGGATGGGGGACACGCTGACGGGGGGTTATACGCTGATGCACCCCTCGGCACAGGGGCGGCGCATCATCCATGTCAGCGCCGCGCCTGACGAGATCGGGCGCCTGTGGCGCGCCGATCCGGGCATCCCGACCTGCCCGCGTGCGGCGCTTCAGGCGCTGGCGGACAGCCCCGCCCCGCGCCGGTGGGACGACTGGACCGCCAGCCTGCGCGCCCATTACGAAGACTGGCAGACCCCCCGCCCCACGCCGGGCGATGTCACGATGGAGCATGTGGTCTGCTGGCTCTCGGCGAACCTGCCCGAGGATGCGATCATCACCAATGGCGCGGGCAATTATGCAGCCTTTGTCCACCGCTATTTCCGCTTCAAGCGGGCGCGGACGCAGATCGCGCCAACCTCGGGGTCGATGGGCTATGGCCTGCCCGCCGGGATCGCGGCCTCGCTGGCCCATCCGGGCCGCGTCGTGGTGACGATGGCGGGCGACGGCTGCTTCCAGATGACCCTGAACGAGCTTTCGACCGCCGCCCAGCACGGCGCGACGCCCATCGTGATCGTGGCGAATAACGGCCGCTATGGCACGATCCGGATGCATCAGGAAAAGACCTATCCAGGCCGCGTCTCGGGGACGGACCTGGCCAATCCCGACTTTGCCGCGCTGGCCCGCGCCTATGGCGGACATGGCGCGCGCGTCACCCGGAACGAGGATTTTGCCGAAGCCTTCGGACGGGCGCGCGATTCGGGGCGCTTCGCGGTGATCGAGCTGGCGCTGGACCCAGAGGCGCTGACCAGCTTCGCCACCCTGTCCGAAATCCGCGCCAAGGCATCGGAATGAGGCTTGGCTCCAACAGCTCGGCCGCGAATATGCCGGGGTCACGCGCCTGGTGATCTGCAACCCTGCTGGCGGCTGCCCTGCCAGGGGACGGCCTGATACGGAGCGGGCGGCGCGGGGAAACGCGCCGCCCTCCAGAGAGATCGCCAAGAGGGACAGCCTGGCGATTGGCACTGAAACGCAGGCCGGGCCGTTTTGGTTCAACCCGCTTTGACAACACGGCGAGCGCATGGTCATCATGCCCCTGCAAGAACCCCGATGAGGCAGCCATGACCGCGCAAGACACCAACCTGAAGGCTTTGCTGAACGATCCCTCGCTGCTGGAAACGCGCGCCTTCGTGGCCGGCGAATGGGTCGATGCCGATGACGGCGCGACCTTCGCGGTGACGAACCCCGCACGCGGAGACGTGATCGCCCGCGTCGCCGATCTGGGCCGGGCCGAGACCGCACGCGCCATCGCCGCCGCCGAGGCCGCGATGAAGGACTGGGCCGCCCGCCCCGCCAAGGAACGCGCACAGGTCATGCGAAAGTGGTTCGACCTGATGATGGCCAATCAGGACGATCTGGGCACGATCCTGACCGCCGAGATGGGCAAGCCCCTGGCCGAGGCCAAGGGCGAGATCGCCTATGGCGCGAGCTTCATCGAGTGGTTCGGCGAAGAGGCCAAGCGCATCTATGGCGAGACGATCCCCGGCCATATGCGCGACAAGCGCATCACCGTGATCCGCCAGCCCATTGGCGTGGTGGGCTCGATCACGCCCTGGAACTTTCCCAACGCCATGATCGCGCGCAAGGCCGCGCCCGCTTTGGCGGTGGGCTGCGGATTCGTCGCGCGCCCGGCGGCGGAAACGCCTCTCTCGGCGCTGGCCATGGCCGTTCTGGGCGAACGCGCGGGCCTGCCCAAGGGCATCCTGTCGGTCGTCACCTCGTCGCGGGCCAGCGATATCGGCAAGGAATTCTGCGAGAACCCGACCGTGCGCAAGCTGACCTTCACCGGCTCGACCGAGGTGGGGCGCATCCTCTTGCGCCAGGCCGCCGATCAGGTGATGAAATGCAGCATGGAGCTGGGCGGCAACGCGCCCTTCATTGTCTTTGACGACGCCGATCTGGATGCGGCGGTCGAGGGCGCGATGGCGTCCAAGTTCCGCAACAACGGTCAGACATGCGTTTGCGCGAACCGCATCTATGTCCAGTCGGGCGTCTATGACGCATTCGCCCAAAAGCTGGCGGCGGCGGTCAACAAACTGCGCGTCGGCGACGGGCTTGAAGAGGGCGTGACCACCGGCCCGCTGATCAACGAGGACGCCGTCGAGAAGGTCGAGGACCATATCCGCGACGTGCTGGATGGCGGCGGCGCGGTCGTCACCGGCGGCAAGCGGATCAAGGGCCTGTTCTTCGAGCCGACCGTGATGACGGGCGTGAAGGACGACATGAAGGTCTCGACCGAGGAAACCTTCGGCCCCCTCGCGCCCCTGTTCAAATTCGAGACCGAAGACGAAGTGATCGCCAGGGCCAATGACACGATCTTTGGCCTGGCCTCTTATTTCTACGCCCGCGACATCGGCCGCATCACCCGTGTGCAGGAGGCGCTGGAATACGGCATCGTCGGCGTGAACACGGGAATCATCTCGACCGAGGTCGCGCCTTTCGGCGGTGTCAAGCAATCCGGTCTTGGCCGCGAAGGAAGCCGCCACGGGGCCGAGGATTTCCTTGAAATGAAATATGTCTGCCTGTCGGTCTGACCGCCCGCCCGAAATTGACCTTACCTTTCGCGGGAACGCATTGGCCGGTTGCGGCATTATCCGTGCGACGGGCCGTCGCAGGGACGCGCCCCATAACCTGACGAAGGGGCAAAGACATGGAAGGTTTCGGCTGGATCATGACGATCATTCTTGGTGCGCTGGCGGGCTGGATCGCCGAACGCATCATGAAGAGTAACCATACGCTGCTGCTGAACATCGTTGTGGGCATCGTCGGCGCGCTGCTGGGCAACTGGCTGTTCCGCCTGCTGTTCGACGCCACGCTTGGCGGGATCGTGGGCCAACTGATCGTCGCGGTCATCGGCGCGGTCATCCTGATCTGGCTGGTCCGCGCCATCAGCGGTCGCAGCCGGGTCTGACCAAGAACATCAGCACCTGAACGCAAGCACCTGAACGCAAAAGGCCGGGCGATCGCCCGGCCTTTTCGATACCCTTTTCGATACGATGCGGCTCAGCGGTGGCCGCGATCATCCTCGTCATCTTCGTCATCGTCATTGTCGGGCAGATTGAAGAAGCTGTCGGCGTCCAGTTCGGGTTCAGGCTTCTTCTCGTCGCGGGTCAGGCTGAAATTCTCCAGACCGGCGATCGAGCTGGGCAGGCGCGGCTCGTCGGACATGGACAGCGAGGTCTCGGTGCTGACCAGCTTGCGGCGCTCGTCATCGGTCATCACGCCACCTTCGGCGGCCTTCTTCTTCGCGGCCTTCTGGACGGCCGCATCCAGTTCCGTCTGGCGGCACAGCCCAAGCGCAACTGGGTCGATCGGCTGCATGTTCTGGATGTTCCAATGCGTGCGCTCGCGGATCGAGGTGATGGTCGGCTTCGTCGTGCCCACCAGCTTGGCGATCTGCGCATCGGCCAGTTCCGGATGAAACTTGACCAGCCAGAGGATCGCGTTCGGTCGGTCCTGACGCTTGGACAGCGGCGTGTAACGCGGGCCGCGGCGCTTTTCCTCGCCTTCGGCGGCGGGGTTGTGCTTCAGCCGCAGCTTGTAGGCGGGATCTGCCTCGCCGCGCTTGATCTCCTCAGGGTCAAGCTGGTTCGAGGCGATGGGGTCATAGCCCTTCACGCCCATCGCCACATCGCCATCGGCGATGCCCTGGACCTCAAGCTCGTGCAGACCGCAGAAATCGCCGATCTGCTTGAAGCTGAGCGTGGTGTTGTCCACCAGCCAGACGGCAGTGGCCTTGGCCATCAGCGGCTTGCTCATGTCAGTCTCCTTCGCATCGTGGTCCCTGACCATGGAGGGCTTGGGCCGGGAAATCGGCTTTCGGCGGGCGCCATTCCTCGGGTGTCGGGGGAATTGCCGGGGGATATAGCGTTTTCACGCTGCGGGGAAAAGAGGATTCATGCGCAAAGCCGCTTGCCAGCCGCTTTTGCGGCGATCGGTTCGGGCGATGCGCCATGTCCTGACCTTTGCCCTGGCGGCATTCGCCACCCTTTCGCTGGCTGTTGTGGCGCAATCCCGCGACATGGCAGGGCGCTTTGATTACGATATCCTGGCACTGTCCTGATCCTGGCACTGTCTTGGCAACCCGCCTGGTGCAGCAGCACCGGCGATGCGCTGAGGCCGCGCCTGCGGTCAACGTTCCTTGCGTCCCGCGACCGCCGGGGAGGCTTCGCCCCCCGCCCCCAGGATATTTGCACCAAGGCAACTGGCGCGTGGCGCAATCAGGTGTCGTCGGCGATCCTGAGGACGATCTTGCCGATATGCTCGCTGCTTTCCATCCGGCGATGCGCCTCGGCGGCCTGATCCAGCGTGAATTCGCTGTCGATCGTGACGCGGACCGCGCCCTGCCCGATCATCGGCCAGAGCTGCTTGCGCAGGGCGTCGGCCAGTTCGGCCTTGGCCACGTCGGATTGCGGGCGCAGGGTCGAACCCGTCACGGTCAGGCGGTTCACCATGATCTGGGCAAAGTTCAGTTCGACCTTGGGGCCTTCGAGGAAGGCGATCATGACCAGCCGCCCGTCCTGAGCCAAGGCCTTGATGTTGCGCGGGATGTAGCTGCCGCCCACCATGTCGAGGATCAGGTTCGCCCCGCCCGCATCGCGCAGGATGCGGGTGAAATCCTCGCTGCGGTAGTTGATGGCGGTGGCGCCGAGGCCGCGGATGGCATCGCATTTCGCCTCGCTGCCAGCGGTGGCGAAGACGCGCGCGCCCAGTGCCCGGGCCACCTGAATGGCCATCATGCCGATGCCGGACGACCCGCCATGGACGAGGAAGCGTTCACCCCCGGTCAAGCGGCCGCGCTGGACCACGTTGGACCAGACAGTAAAGGCCGTTTCGGGCAGGCAGGCGGCCTCTCGTGTGGTCATGCCGTGAGGGATGCGCAGCGCGTGGTCGGCGTGGCAGACCGCGTATTCGGCATAGCCGCCGCCCGGCAGCAGGGCGCAGACCTGTTCGCCCTTGCGCCAGCGCGTGACGCCGGCGCCCATGCCGACGATCTCTCCGGCGCATTCGAGGCCGGGCAGGTCCGAGGCGCCCGGCGGCGGGTCATAGGCGCCCGCGCGTTGCAGCACGTCGGGGCGGTTCACCCCCGCATAGGCCAGCCGGATCAGGATCTGATCGTGGCAGGGCACGGGAACGGGGCGTATGGTCGGGCGCAGCTGGTCGGCGGCGCCAGGGGCGGCGATCTCGACCGCCTTCATCGTGTCGGGGATCATCGCGGGCCCTCAGCGGCCATGGCCGGGCAAAGCGCGCGGCCGGGGCGCGCGCACCCAGCCGAAGGCCGCCCTGGCCAGCCGCTCGGCGCCGGGCAGCTTGCGGATCTGCGCCTTGACCGATTCGAGGCGCATCACGTCGTCGATCCGGCGGTCGATAAAGGCGCGGGTTTCGGCATGGCCTTCGGATTCGTCGCCCAGCCAGTAGAGCACGCTGGCCGAAATCACACCCGACAGGATCGCCCGTTTGGAATACCAGTTCAGATCGTCCGAAGGATCGCCCAGCCCGGTCCAGATCACGTCGGCGCTTTCCCAGACCAGACGCGCGGCCAGCGCGCTGTTCTGCGGCAGCGCCAGGACCGAAGCGCCCGCGCGCACCAGTTCCGGGTCCGAGAGTTCCAGCCGCCGCCACACGGCCTGGGCCACACGGTCGCGGAACCGGCCTTCGGGCGGGGTCTGCGACAGGATGCGGCGAAGGGCATCGTCGCCGCGCCGGTGATAGGCCGCCGCCAGATCGGCGCCGCCGCGCGGCAGATGCACCGCGATCAGCGCCGGATCCATGCCGATGTCGCGCGCCCCTGCCGCTATGGCCTCGCGGTTCATCCCCTCGAAGGGCACATGGATCAGCGCCGCGTCGATCAGCGCATCCCGGTCGGTCTGTGTCATGGCCTGCCTCGTCTCTGGACAATTGGCCCCGCCGGTGATAACGGGGCGCTTCCTGCAATTCGATCAACTCTAACCTAGGAAGGTGGTGACAACCACATGCAGGTCAATGTTCGCGACAACAACGTCGAACAGGCGCTTCGCGCCCTGAAGAAGAAACTTCAGCGCGAAGGTGTCTTCCGCGAAATGAAGCTCAAGCAGCATTTCGAGAAGCCGTCGGTCAAGAAAGCCCGTGAAAAGGCCGAGGCCGTTCGCCGCGCCCGCAAGCTGGCCCGTAAAAAGGCACAGCGCGAAGGCGCACTGTAAGACGGCGCGATCCCGTGTCATCCGAAAACCTCCGCGACGCCGTGTCGCGGGGGTTTTCTCTTGTCTGCAAGCGGTCGGACGACCTCAGACGGGAATCGCGGTCGTGCGAAAAACCGTCCGCAGCGCAAAGCTGGAATGCATCTGCGCCACGCCCGGCAGGCGGGCCAAGTGCTGGCGATGGATGCGCGCGAAGTCATCGGTATCCTCGACCACGATCTTGAGCAGATAATCCGCCGTTCCCGCCATCAGGTGACATTCCAGCACATCGGGGATCTGGGCAACGCCGCGCTCGAACGCCTCCAGCACCTCGTCGGCCTGGCCCGACAGGGTGATTTCCACGAAAACGGTCGTCTGTCGGCGCAGGGCGCGGGCATCCAGCAGCGCCACATAGGCCGAGATCACGCCCGATTCCTCCAGCCGCTGCACCCGGCGGTGGCAAGCCGAGGGCGACAGATGCACCCGCAGCGCCAATTCGGCATTGCTGATTCGCCCCTCTTTCTGAAGCAGCGACAGGATTCGGCGGTCTATTGCGTCCAGTTCAGCCATGGGCGCATTATCTTCAATCAACCGGCGCTTTGCCAGAAGGATCTTGCACGGCCTTGGCGCGACGCGGCGCATCTTCGCAGCACATTGCGCGTCCATGCTGGCACCATGACGAAAACGGGGAGAAAACATCATGAAGATCGGCTGTCCAAAGGAAATCAAGCCGCAGGAATTCCGTGTGGGCCTGACCCCCGCCGCCGCCGCCGAGGCCGTGGCGCGTGGCCATCAGGTGCTGGTCGAGACCGGCGCGGGGCTGGGCGCGGGCTTCGAGGATGAGGATTACACCAGGGCAGGCGCGCAGATCGCGCCCGATGCGGCGACCGTCTTTGCCGAGGCGGATCTGGTCATCAAGGTCAAGGAACCGCAGGCGGTCGAGCGGGCGATGCTGCGGAAGGGTCAGATCCTGTTCACCTATCTGCATCTGGCCCCTGACGAGCCGCAGACCCGCGACCTGCTGAAAAGCGGCGTCACCGCGATCGCCTATGAGACCGTGACCGATGCACGTGGGGGGCTGCCCCTGCTGGCGCCGATGTCCGAGGTGGCGGGCCGTCTGGCGCCTCAGGTCGGGTCATGGGCGCTGCAAAAGGCCAATGGCGGGCGCGGCTTTCTTCTGGGCGGGGTGCCGGGCGTGCGGCCGGCCAATGTGGTTATCATCGGCGGTGGCGTCGTGGGCGCGGCAGCGGCGCGGGTCGCGGTCGGGATGGGGGCGAATGTGACGGTCATGGACCGGTCCGTGCCGCGCCTGTCCTATCTGGACGATGTGTTCATGGGCCGGCTGACGACACAATTCGCCAGCGCCGCCGCCACGGCCGAGGCGATCCGCACCGCCGACCTGGTCATCGGCGCGGTGCTGATTCCCGGTGCCGCCGCACCGAAGCTGATCAGCCGAGAACAGCTATCCACCATGCCGCAGGGCGCGGTTCTGGTGGATGTGGCCATCGACCAGGGCGGATGTTTCGAGACCTCGCGCGCGACCACGCATCAGGATCCGATCTACGACGTGGACGGCATCATCCATTACTGCGTGGCGAACATGCCGGGCGCGGTGGCCCGCACCTCGACTCAGGCGCTTGGCAATGTCACGATGCCGCATCTGCTGGCCTTGGCCGACAAGGGCTGGCGGCAGGCGGTGACGGACGACCCGTATCTGCGCGCGGGCCTGTCAACCCATGAAGGTCAGCTGACCTCGATCCCGGTGGGCGAGGCGCTTGGCATCGAGGCCGTCACGCCCGAGGCGCTGCTGGGACTGTAGCGCCGGGCGCAGGCGCCGGGGCCGGCACGCCGGCCGGCCCCGGCGCGGTCGCGCGGTCAGATGCGGGTGGCGCGATCAGCCAGCAGGTCGCGAATCTGGGCAAGCAGTTCCTCCTGGCTGGGACCGGCGGGGGCGGGCGCGGATGCTTCCTTTTTCCTGATGGCAGCTGACTGGACGCGATTCACCACCTTGACCAGCAGGAACACAGCCCAGGCAATGATCAGGAAATTCAGCACCGCCATCAGGAAGGCGCCATAGGCAAGGACCGCCGCGCCGGAATTGCGCGCAGCTTCCAGGCTGGCGCCATCGGGGACGTTGCCCGACAGGACGACATACTGATTGCTGAAGTCGATTCCGCCTGTCAGCAGCCCCAGAACCGGGTTGATCAGGTCGCCCACGAGTGAATTGACGATGGCGGTAAAGGCCGCCCCGATGATGATGCCGACGGCCAGATCGACGACGTTGCCGCGCGCGATGAAGGTGCGGAATTCCGTGAACATGATGGTCTGCCCCATTTACCCGCGGCATCCCGCCGCAGGCGCAGGGTGGACCGGAAATCGGGCGAAATCAATCGCTCGCACTGTCCGGGTCGTCCTGACCCAGGGCGGGAGATGCGCGGTCCAGACTCAGCACCGCGTCGGAAAAGGTGATCGGCAGGCGGACGCCCGGCACGCCTTCGGGGTCGATCCTGAGGCCGCGCGCGATCACCTGCGGATCGGCGAAGACATCGGCCATGTCGTTGATCGGCCCGGCGGGAATGCCCTGGGCCTCCAGCGCGGCCAGCAGATCGTCGCGCCGCCAGCCCCGTGTGACGGCGTTCAGGCTGGCTGTCAGCGTCTGGCGGTGGGTGATGCGTTGCGCATTGGTCGCGTAATCGGGCGCCTCGGCCAGTGCAGGCAGGTTCAGAACGGCGCAGAGCCTGCGGAACTGCGCATCATTGCCGGTCGTAATGATGATCCAGCCATCCGCGCAGTCAAAGACCGCATAGGGCACAAGGTTGGGATGCGCGTTGCCCATCCGGGTCGGAGGCTTGCCGCTGGCCAGATAGTTCATCGCCTGATTGGCCATGACCGAGACCGCCACATCCATCAGCGCCATGTCGATATGCTGCCCGCGCCCGGTCCGCCCCCGCTGGTGCAGCGCCGCCAGGATGCCCGTCGCCGCATAGACGCCCGTGAACAGGTCGGTGACGGCCACGCCGACCTTTTGCGGCGGGCTCGAAGGATCGCCCGTTACACTCATCAGGCCGGACATGCCCTGGATGATGTAGTCGTAGCCCGGCCGGTGCGCATAGGGGCCTGTCTGGCCGAAGCCGGTTACGCTGCAATAGATTAGGCGGGGGTTCAGCGCCGACAAGGCGGCGTAATCAAGCCCGTATTTCGACAGCCCCCCGACCTTGAAATTCTCGATCACCACATCGGCATCGCGCACCAGTTCGCGGACGCGGGCCTGCCCCTCTGGCCTGCGGAAATCGGCGACGACCGAGGCCTTGCCCCGGTTCGCGGCATGGAAATAGGCCGCGCTGCGCTGCCCCTTGTGGTCGATGAAAGGCGGCCCCCAACGGCGCGTATCGTCGCCTTCGGGGGCTTCCACCTTGATCACCTCGGCCCCCAGATCGGCCAGAATCTGACCGGCCCAAGGCCCGGCGAGGATCCGCGCCAGTTCGACGACGCGGATACCGGCCAGGGGCGTCATTCGGCGGACGCTTCTTTGGCTGCCTCGTCCAGCTTGGCCAGGATCAGCGATCGCATACTGTCCCAGGACTGGTTCGGCACCTTCTCGCCGCCGATGATGAAGGTCGGCGTCGCCTCGATCCCGTCTGCTGTGGCATTGGCCTGGAAGGTCGCGACAAGCTGCTCGACCTTGGCAGTATCCTCCCAGCAGGCGGTCATCTGTTCGTCGCTTAGACCGGCCTTGAGGCCGATGCGGCGCAGGCCGGCCGCGATCTCGTCGCCCGAGCCGCCCTGCGCCCACGACGCCTGATCCTGAAACAGCAAGTGCGAAATCGCGTAATAGCGGTCATCGCCGCCGCAGCGCGCCAGAATGCCCGCCCAGAGGCCGACCTGGTCGAAATAGACATCGCGCTGCACGAAGCGGACCTGGCCGGTGTCGATGAACTCGGCCTTCAGTTCGGGAAAGACATTGTTGTGGAAATTCGCGCAATGCCCGCAGGTGAAGCTGGCATATTCGATCACGGTCAACGGCGCGTCCTCGGCGCCAAGCACGATGTCGGGCAGGGTCTCGGGCTGGGCATCCTGGGCCAGGGCGGGGGCGGCAAGGGCCAGTGTAATAGCGGTGGCCGCAGGGGCCACAAGATGACGAAGGAACATGGATTATCCTTTCAGGGTCTTGGTCTGGTTGCGGATCGAGACATTCAGCGCCAGCCGCGCCATCGCCTCGGCAAGGGTCGGATCGGTGAATTGGGCGGCGATTTCGGCAGCCTTTTCCCGCATTGCAGGATCGGGCGGAGGCGCGGGCCTGGGGCGGTGGGCAAAGCTGGCCTGACCCTCGGCAAAGCCCTGCGCGGCGGTCTGGGTCAGCGTCACGCGCTGGACCGCATTATAGCCATAACAGGCATTCACCTTGTCGCGCAGCTCGGGCAGGCGCATCTCGACCATGGGCGCCATGGGGCCCGTGGTCAGCAGCGTCAGCGTCGCGCCGAAGGCCCCGCGCCCATGGCTGATACGGACGGGTCGCGTCACGGCGGCCAGATCGGCACCCACGATTTCGGGCCAATGAGTCAACAAGCGCGACACGGCGAAACCGCGCTTTTCGGCCGCCTTCTGCACCCGCGCGGCCAGCAGGCTGGCCGCAGGGCGAAAGCCCTTGCCGCGACGCCCTGTCGGTCGGGTCGGATCAGGCGGGGTCTGGGACATCGTTGCCTTGGCTGCTATCACAAGGCCGAACTTAGCCAGCCCGTCGCTCGGATGAAAGCGCGCCCTATGCCCCAAGGCCACATAATTGCGTGACAGCAAGGTGATCGCCCCGGACCTGCTGGCCTGGTATGACCGCCATGCCCGCGTCCTGCCCTGGCGCCAGCCACCCGGAGGCGGCCCGACCGACCCCTATCCCGTCTGGCTGTCCGAGGTGATGCTGCAACAGACGACGGTGGCGGCGGTGCGCGACTATTTCCGTCGCTTCATCGCGCTCTGGCCGGATGTGCAGGCCCTGGCGGCGGCGGATGATGCGGCGGTCATGGCCGAATGGGCGGGGCTTGGCTATTACGCAAGGGCACGCAACCTGCTGGCCTGCGCGCGGCAGGTGGCGGCAGCGGGCGGCTTTCCGACCACCCGCGAAGGGCTGCAGGCCCTGCCCGGCATCGGCGCCTATACCTCGGCCGCGATCGCCGCCATCGCCTATCAGCACCCCGAGACGGTCGTGGACGGCAACGTCGAACGCGTGGTGGCCCGGCTTTTCGCCGTCCAGCAGCCCCTGCCCGAGGCGAAGGCGCACCTGACCGCCTTGGCCGCGACCCTGACCCCGCAGGAACGCCCCGGCGATTACGCGCAGGCGATGATGGATCTGGGCGCGACGATCTGCACGCCGCGCAGCCCGGCCTGCGGGATCTGCCCCCTGCTGGCCGTCTGCGACGCCCGCGCGCAGGGGATCGCGGCCGAATTGCCACGCAAGGCCGCCAAGGCGCCCAAGCCCGAGCGGACAGGCCTGGTCTGGGTCGCGCGGCAGGGCGATTCGGTGGTGCTGGAGCGTCGCCCCGCCAAAGGACTTCTGGGCGGGACTCTGGCCTTCCCCTCGGCCGGGTGGGACGGGCGCGACCTGCCGCCGCCCGGCCCGGCGCAATGGCGCGATCTGGGCAGGGTGCGGCATGTCTTTACCCATTTCGCGCTGGATCTGACCGTCCATCTGGGCGAGTTGACCGGCAGCCCCACGCGCGGAGAACTGGTGCCTCTGCGACAGATCGACCGCGCGGCGCTGCCCGGCCTGATGCGAAAGGTCTGGGATATGGCGCTTGACGCGATCCAAGGTTAGAATCGGAACGGCCGAAACCCATCACGGGTGATCCGATGACCGCAAGCCCGTCCCCCCGCCCGGGCCGCCTGCCCGCCGCCGCGCCCTTCTGGCTGTCGATCGTGATGATCCCGCTTGTCGTCGTCGCCGCGACGCAGGGCGGGCTGTGGTGGCTGCTGCTGCCGGGTTATGCCTGGTATGTGACGACCGCGCTGGACGGCATTCTGGGCCTGAACGAGGTAAACCCCGACCCCGAGACCACGACCGACCGCCTTTTCTGGCACCGTGCCATCACCATCATCTGGTTCCCGCTGCAATTCGCCGCGATCTTCGGTTCGATCTGGTATGTCCAGACGACCGGCCACCTGTCAGCAGGCGAAAAGCTGGGCCTGTTCTTCGGAATCGGCGTTCTGTCGGGCAGCATCGGCATCGTCTATGCGCATGAACTGCTGCACCAGAAAACGCCGCTGGAACGCTGGCTGGGCGACCTGCTGCTGGCCACAGTCCTGTATTCGCATTTCCGCACGGAACATCTGCTGGTCCATCATTCCTGGGTCTCGACCCCCCGTGACGCGGTCTCGGCACGCTACAACGAAGGGTTCTACGGCTTTTTCTGGCGGGTATTGACGCAGGGGCCGCGCAGCGCATGGGCGGCCGAGACGCGTTTGCTGGCGCGCTCGGGGCGCAGCCGGTGGGACCGGCGCAACCCGTTCTGGCGCTACGCGGCGTTGCAGGCGGCGATGCTGGCGCTTGCGCTGGCGCTTGGGGGCTGGGCGGGGCTGGGATTGTTCGCCTTTCAGGCCTTCATCGCGGTCTGGCAGCTTGAACTGACCAACTACGTCGAGCATTACGGCCTGACCCGCAAGTATCTGGGCGAGGGTCGCTACGAGCCCGTGCGCCCCCGCCACAGCTGGAATGCCAGCCATACCGCGACAAACTGGCTGCTGATCAACCTGCAACGTCACTCGGATCACCACTACAAGCCCGACCGCCGTTTTCCGCTGCTCCAGACCTATTCCCAGGACGAAGCCCCGCAACTGCCGATGGGCTATCCTGCGATGAATTTTCTTGCGATGGTCCCGCCGCTCTGGCGGCGCCGGATGAACCCCCGCGTGCGGGCATGGCGCAGGCGCTTCTATCCCGAGATCGAGGATTGGGCGCCCTATGACAGCGGCGCGCTTCCCATGCCGCGCAATGCTTTGTGACGACAGGAAATCGACCATCAATGTCGTCAAGACGACATTCCGACCTGCAAAACCTGCTATGTACGGGTTGCAATCAATGGCGCTGCTTTGGTTTTGAAGAGTTTCTTTTTTGCGCCTTGATTGCGCCGATCTTACGCACTTCACCCTTGCATCGAACATCATGCTGGCTCTCTACTGACGCACAAGGCAGCTTGCGGGTATCTGGTGCGGAGAGCCTTGTGCGCACGACCACAGCAGAACGGAACGGCTCTGACTCGACGATGTCGGTGGGCGCGACGGGGCCAGGGACGCATCTTGCGGCCAGCCTGGTGCGAATCATGAGCCATCATCCCGCCGCCCTGCTGGCGGGGATCGACGTTCCGACGATGCACAGCTTCTTGTCGCGCTGCAGGATCACGCGCCACACACGGCCGCAGAAGATCATCACCCAGGGCGACGGGCTGGATCACGCCTATCTGGTCATCGGCGGCGCGGTCGAGATTACGGTGATGGACGAAAGCGGGAACTGCCTTCTGGCCCATCTGTCCCAGGCCGGCGAGGTCGTGGGCGAGGTCGAGCTGCTCAGCCGCCGTCCCTGCGTGGCCAGCGCGACGGTGCGGGCAGGCTCCACCCTGGCGCGCTTCGACAAGGCCCTGCTGCGCGCGCATGTCCCGGCAGAACGGCTGTTGGAGAACCTTTCGGGCTTGCTGCACGCGCGACTCAGCCGTGACAACATGCTGCATCTGACGGCGCTGTTCTGCTCGTCCGAAGATCGCATCCGCAGACATATCCTGCTTCTCACCACGCCCGACGCGCCGCGCACCGACATCAGCCAGACCGACCTGGCCGCCTTCACCGGTTGCTCGCGCCAGACGGTGAACCGCACCCTGGCGCAATTGCGAGACGAGGGTATTCTGCGACTGACGCGCGGCAGCATCACGGTGCTGGACCGAAAGCGCCTGCAACGCTTACGCGCCCCGACCGACGGGCCTTGAACGGGCCGTTACGGGAACGCAGAATGCCGGGGCGTTGACCCCGGCATCCGTGTCGGCCGGCAAGGGCTCAGTTGCGGGCCTTGTCCACCATCTTGCCCTTGCTGATCCAGGGCATCATTTCGCGCAGCTTGGCGCCGACCTGCTCGATCTGGTGCTCGTCATTGGCGCGGCGCGAGGCTTTCAGCGTGGGCTGGCCCACGGCGTTTTCCAGCATGAAGTCGCGGACGAACTTGCCCTGCTGGATGTCGGTCAGCACCGCCTTCATGCGGGCCTTGGTCTCTTCATAGGGCAGGATGCGCGGGCCGGTGACATACTGGCCGTATTCCGCCGTGTTGGAAATCGAGTAATCCATGTTGGCGATGCCGCCCTCATAGATCAGGTCCACGATCAGCTTCACCTCGTGCAGGCACTCGAAATAGGCCATTTCGGGGGCATAGCCCGCCTCGACCAGTGTCTCGAAGCCGCAGCGGATCAGCTCGACCAGACCGCCGCACAGCACGGCCTGCTCGCCGAACAGGTCGGTCTCGCATTCCTCGCGGAAGTTGGTTTCGATAATGCCCGAGCGGCCACCGCCGATAGCCGAGCAATAGGACAAGGCAATATCCATCGCCTTGCCCGAGGCGTCCTGATGCACCGCGACCAGGCAGGGCACGCCGCCGCCCTTGACATATTCGCCGCGCACCGTATGGCCGGGGCCCTTCGGCGCCATCATGATGACATCGACGCCGGGCTTCGGCTCGATCAGGCCGAAATGCACGTTCAGGCCGTGGGCGAAAGCGATGGCCGCGCCTTCGCGCAGGTTGTCGTGGACGTATTTCTTGTAGGTTTCGGCCTGCAGCTCGTCGGGCATGGTGAACATGATCACGTCGCACCAGGCGGCGGCCTCGGCGATGCCCATGACCTTGAGGCCCTCGGCCTCGGCCTTTTTGGCCGAGGGGCTGCCCTCGCGCAGGGCGACGACGACGTTCTTGGCACCCGAATCGCGCAGGTTCAGGGCATGGGCATGACCCTGGCTGCCATAGCCCAGAATCGCGACCTTCTTGTCCTTGATCAGGTTCACGTCGCAATCGCGGTCGTAGTAAACGCGCATGGTGGTATCCTTTCTGTCTGCTGCCACATTTCTAACGCGATACGACGACAGCAATGATGCAATCTGCGCGCCGTTGATCGGCTTGGCGAAATGATCATGCCGTGTTACGCGCTTACGGATGAAATTCATGCCAGATGCCACTGATCGCCGCATCCTGCGCCAGCTTCTGGCCGACCCGACCGCGGCGAACGCGACCCTTGCCGAACGCGCCGGGGTGACGACGGCCAGCCTGTGGCGGCGGCTGGAACGGATGCGCGAGGCGGGGGTGCTGAAGGCTGTGCAAGCGCGCATCGACTGGCGCGCGATGGGCTGGGCGGTCGAGGTCAGCTTGCGCTTCACGCTGGACAAGACCAATCCCCGCGCCTTCGACGAATTCCTGACCGCCCTGCGCGAGGTGCCCGAGGTCATCGAGATCCAGTCTTTCCTGGGCAGCGTGGACTGGCGCGCCTCGGTCATTGCGCGGGACATGGCGCATTGGCAGCAGGTCTATCGCGACCGCATCCTGACCCTGCCGCATATTGCGGAACTGGACGCTCTGATGCTGGTCGCCACGATCAAGGATAGCGAGGAACTGTCCCTGTGACCGATCTTGACGCCACCGATCTGGCGCTGCTGCGCCTTCTGGCCGAAGATGCGACCCGTAGCGCCGCCGATCTTGGCCGCGCGGTGGGCATCGGACAACCTGCGGCCTGGCGGCGCGTCAGGCGGCTCACCGATCAGGGCGTGATCGCCGGGCGGCGCGTGGTTCTGGACCCGGCGGCGCTTGGCTTCGGGGTCACGGTGTTTCTGGGCATCAAGCTGGCGGCGAAGGGCCGCACCAGCCTTGAGGATTTCGAGCGCGCCGTGACCGCCATCCCCGAGGTGCAGCTGGTCCAGCATGTGCTGGGGCAGTTCGACTATCGCCTGCGCATCACCGCCCGCGACATCAGCGATTTCGAACGCATCCTGCGGCGGCGCATCATGACCCTGCCCGGCATCGGCCAGGTCGAGGCGAATGTCATGCTGTCCGAAGAACGCCGCCCCGGCCCCTTGGGCTGACACGGCGACAGGTCAGGACATCACGCGCCGCCCCATGCCGCAACCGGACTTGCCGGCGGGGATCACGGCGGGCTTTCCATCTTCGGCGGGCTGGGGCGTCGGGATGACCACCGGGGCGGGGCCGGATCTGCCGGTGCCTTGGGCCAGTGCCGCAGGCGCGGACAGAACGGCAAGGGCGATAGCGGTCAGGATCGGACGGGTCATGGTCATCTCCTGAATTCGGTCGGGGGTTTCAGGATGAAGTCGAATCGCTTCGTGACCAACGGACAGAATGCCTCAGCGCGTCCGGCCGGCGAATCCGGGCGGGCGTTTGGCCACCCATGCCCAGAATCGCGCCAGTTCGGGATGGGCTCGCAGCGCCTCGATGCTGTTGTAATGACGGGCGAGTTCGGTCTCGCGCAGGGTCTTGTGAATGGTCTTGTGGCAGATGTGGTGCAAAAGCACGGTCGGCCCGCCCTTGCCGCCGCGCAGCCTGGGGACCAGGTGGTGACGGCTTTGCGGCACATCCGGCGGGATCGGGCGCAGGCAAAGCGGGCAGACCGGATCGCCCTTGCTATCGTCGTTCGTGGTCATGGCGCAATCAGAGCAGAGGGCGCGCCGCCGATCAAGCCGCTGGACCTTGCCGGGGGCGGTGGCGCGGGCGGGCCGCCCCATCGAGGGGCGCCCCGCCCGCCGGGGCTGCGCCCCGATCAGCCGCGCCTGTCCTGGGCGGTTTCCATCAGGCGGCCGGTGCTCATGTGACGCTTGCGGCCGAAACCGGGGCGACGCTGAACCTCGAAGCCCGCCGCTGCAAGCGCGCGGCGGACATGGCCTGCGGCCGTGTAGGTCGCGAAACTGCCGCCCGGCGCGGTGTGACGACCGACCTCGGCCATCACCTCATCCGACCACATCGCCGGATTGCGGGCAGGCGAAAAACCGTCGAGAAACCACGCATCCGCGCGGCCCTGCCACGCGGGCAAGGTCTGGCCCACGTCACCGATCACCAGCGTCAGATCGACGCGCCCCACCGCGATCCGCCCCTGACCCCAGCCTTGCCGCAGCGCATGGGCCAGGGGTGCCAGTTCAGGAAAGGCGGCATGAGCGCGTTCCATCTGCGCGCCGCTCATCGGGTAGGCCTCGAAGCTGGTCATGCGGATCGGGACGGGGCTGATCGCCGCCAGCGCAAGACAGTTCAGCCCAGTGCCGAAGCCCAGTTCCGCAACATGAAAGCCGGGGCGCAACCGGGCGGGCAAGTCATTGCCGTCCAGAAACACGTGCCGCGTCTCGGCCAGACCGCCCGCCAGACTGAAATAGGGGTCGTCAAAGCGCGTCGAAACCGGCACGCCGCCCTCGCGCCATTCCAGCAACGGCTCGTCTTGCTGCGGCTGATCCTGTATCGGCTCCATGAGAGGCTGCTAGGCGAAGGAGCATCGGCTTGACAAGTCCCCCCATCACCGTCGTCGGCGCGGGCGTGTTCGGGCTGGCCGCGGCCTTTGCGATGGCGCGGCGCGGCGCGCGTGTCACCGTGATCGAGGCGCGGCACGTCGGCGCGGGTTCCTCGGGCGGGCATGTCGGCGCGCTGGCCCCCCATGTGCCCGAGAACTGGAACGAAAAGAAGGCGCTGCAACTGGCCAGCCTGCTGGCGGCGCGGGACTTCTGGGCAGAGGTCGCTGCCATTTCGGGACGCGATCCGGGTTATGCCCGGCTGGGGCGGCTGCAGCCCGTCCCCGATGCCGCCACCGCCGACCGGCTGGCGCATCGCATCGACCAGGCCCGGCTGCGCTGGCCTGAGGATTGCGGCATGTCGCTGACCGACCGTCCCGAAAGCGCGCTGGTCCCCGACAGCCCCACAGGCCTGTGGCTGCACGATGCGCTTACGGCGCGGCTGTCGCCCCGCGCCGCCTGTGCGGCGCTGGCGGGGGCGCTGCGGGCGCTTGGGGCGCGGATCATCGAAGGCCAGCACGCCGACCCGGACCTGATCGAGGGTCCGGCGCTCTGGGCCTGCGGCACGCCCGGCCTCTTGCGGCTGAATGAGGATCTGGGGCGCAAGGTCGGACAGGGGGTCAAGGGGCAATCGGCGCTTCTGGCCTTTGCTGCGCCGGACAGCCCGCAGGTCTTTGCCGACGGTCTGCATATCGTGCCCCATGCGGATGGCACGACCGCGATCGGCTCGACCTCGGAGAACAACTATGACCACGACCGCCCCGACGATCAGGTTCTGACACTGATCCAGCGCGCCCGCGCGATCTGTCCCGCCCTGCGCGACGCGCCCGTGATCGAGACATGGGCCGGCCTGCGTCCGCGCGCCCAGAGCCGCGCGCCCATTTTGGCGCCCTGGCCGGGACGCCCCGGCCATCTGATCGCCAATGGCGGCTTCAAGATCGGCTTCGGCATGGCGCCGCTGATCGCGGACCTGGCCGCGCGCGCCTTGCTGGAGGGTGACACCGACCTGCCGCCGCTGTTCGCGCTGCCCTGACACGACTTGCCACGGGTCGCGGCCCTTGCCAGACTGCCCCAAAGCCCGGAGAGCCGCATGAAGACCAAGCTGGAAGCCGTTCTTGCCGCCATCGACGCGGCCAATGCTCGGGATCCTAACCTGATCGACGGCACCCCGTCCGAACTGCTTTACGGCCAGCGCATGTCGGCCCAGCAGGAACGCCTGTTCCCCCATGCCTCGGACGTGCTGCGGATCGCCTGTCGCGGCCAGCACATCGAGCGCTGGAACCTGCCCCGCAGCGCCTATCCCGAAGGCCGCCCCGGCTATCTGCAATGGCGCCAGGAACAGGGCCGCCGCCATGCCGAGCGGGTCGCCGGGCTCATGCGGGACGCGGGCTACGGCGATGAGGACATCGCGCAGGCGCGCAAGCTGCTGACGAAACAGGGCCTCAAGCGCGACCCCGAGGTGCAGGCGCTCGAGGATGTGATCTGCTTCACCTTCATCCGCTGGTATCTGGGCGATTTCGCCCGCACCCAGCCCGACCACAAGCTGCCGCGCATCATCGAAAAGACTGCGCGCAAGATGTCGCCCTGGGCCCGCGCCCGCGCTCTGTCCGAGTTCGACATCCCCGAGGCTTTCACCCCCTTTTTCGCCGATGAGCGCGCGCAAGGAGGGATCGACGCGGCGGTGATCGTCTCGCATGGCCAGCCCGGCGATCCCGGCCCCCAGCAGCAGGCGATCGAGGATCTGGCCGCCCGCGTCGCAGCTCATCTGCCCGGCGTCACCGTGCGCGGCGCCACCTTGGCCATGCCGGGCGCGCTGGCCGCCGCCGCGACCTCGAACAGCATCATCTATCCGATGTTCATGGCCGAGGGCTGGTTCACCGGGATCGAACTGCCCCGCCGCCTGACCGAGGCCGGCGCGCCGGGCGCCCATATCACCCGCCCCTTCGGCGCCGATCCGCGCCTTGACGCGCTGATCGTCGCACGCGCCCACAAGGCCGCCGCCCAGCAGGGCTGGCGCCCCGAAGACACGACGCTGCTGTTGACCGCGCATGGCTCGCAACGCTCGCAGGCCAGCTACACGATCACGACCGCGCTGGCGGAACGGATCGGGCCGCATTTCGCGCGGGTGGTAACGGGTTTCGTCGAACAGCCGCCTTTCATCGCGGATGCCGCGCGCGGCCTGACCCGCGCGATCAGCCTGCCGTTCTTTGCCCTTCGCGCCGGGCATGCGCTGAAAGACCTGCCCGAGGCGCTGGACAAGGCCGGCTTCGACGGCCCTCGTCTGGAGCCGATCGGCCTGGACCCCGAGGCGCCTCGCATGATTGCCGATTCGATCCGGGCCGAGATGGCGCGCGAGACCAACTTATAAGTGTATCTGATAAATCCGTTCAGAATATCGGATTTGGCCTTATCGGACATCTCTGCTAGATCATGTCCAAGTCGTTCGTGCGGCGTGAATGCCGTCTCGGACGCGACCCTATAGCAACCTTCGGAGGATATGATGGACGGCAACGACATCCCCTCGGGCAAATGCCCCGTGATGCATGGCGGGCTGACTGCCAGCGGCAGCTCGAACACTTCCTGGTGGCCCAACGCCCTCAACCTGGACATCCTGCACCAGCATGACACCAAGACCAATCCGCTCAGGGATTTCAACTACCGCGAGGAAGTCCGCAAGCTGGATTTCGAGGCCGTCAAGGCGGACGTGCGCGCGCTGATGACCGACAGCCAGGACTGGTGGCCGGCCGACTGGGGCCATTATGGCGGCCTGATGATCCGTCTGGCCTGGCATTCGGCTGGCTCTTACCGTCTGGCCGATGGCCGGGGCGGCGGCGCGACGGGCAATATCCGCTTTGCGCCTCTGAATTCGTGGCCGGACAACGCCAACCTCGACAAGGCGCGCCGTCTGCTCTGGCCGATCAAGAAGAAATACGGCAACCGCCTCAGCTGGGCCGACCTGATCCTGCTGGCCGGGACGATCGCCTATGAATCGATGGGGCTCAAGACCTACGGCTTCTCCTTCGGTCGGGAAGACATCTGGCACCCCGAAAAGGATGTCTATTGGGGCGCGGAAAAGGAATGGCTGGCCCCGTCCGACGAACGCTATGCCGACGTGGACGACCCCTCGACCATGGAAAATCCGCTGGCCGCCGTGCAGATGGGGCTGATCTACGTGAACCCCGAAGGCGTGAACGGCAAGCCCGATCCGCTGAAAACCGCCGCGCAGGTCCGCGAGACCTTTGCCCGTATGGCCATGAATGACGAGGAAACCGCCGCGCTGACCGCAGGTGGCCACACGGTCGGCAAGGCCCATGGCAATGGCCGCGCCGAAAACCTCGGCCCCAGCCCGGAAGGCGCTGAACTGCACGAAGCCGGCCTCGGCTGGATGAACCACCACACCCGCAGTGTGGGCCGCGACACCGTGACCTCGGGGATCGAGGGTGCCTGGACCACCAACCCGACCAAGTGGGACAACGGCTATTTCGACCTGCTCTTCGGTTACGAATGGGAGTTGCGGAAATCGCCCGCAGGCGCCTGGCAATGGATGCCCATTGACATCCGCGAAGAGGACATGCCCGTCGATGTCGAGGATCCCTCGATCCGCACCATGCCGATCATGACCGATGCCGACATGGCCATGAAGATGGACCCGACCTACCGGGCCATCTGCGAACGCTTCCGCAACGATCACGCCTATTTCTCGGATTGCTTTGCCCGCGCCTGGTTCAAGCTGACCCACCGCGACCTGGGCCCGAAGGTGCGTTATATCGGCCCTGACGCACCGACCGAGGATCTGATCTGGCAGGATCCGGTCCCTGCCGGCCGCACCGATTACGACGTGGCAGCGGTCAAGGCCCGCATCGCGGCCAGCGGCCTCTCGCTGTCCGAGATGGTCTCGACCGCGTGGGACAGCGCCCGCACCTTCCGCCAATCCGATCTGCGCGGCGGCGCGAACGGCGCCCGCATCCGCCTGGCGCCGCAAAAGGACTGGGAAGGCAACGAACCCGCCCGCCTGCAAAAGGTGCTTTCGGTGCTGGAGCCGATCGCGGCCGAGACAGGCGCCTCGCTGGCCGACGTGATCGTGCTTGCGGGCAATCTGGGCGTCGAACAGGCTGCTCGCGCTGCCGGCATCGCCTTGGACCTGCCCTTTGCCCCGGGCCGCGGCGACGCGACCGAAGCGCAAACCGATGCGGCCTCTTTCACCCCGCTCGAGCCGCTGGCCGACGGCTTCCGCAACTGGCTGAAACAGGATTATGTCGTCTCGCCCGAGGAGATGCTGCTTGACCGTGCGCAGCTTCTGGGCCTGACCGCGCAGGAAATGACCTGCCTGATCGGCGGGATGCGCGTCATGGGCACGAATCACGGTGGCAGCAAGCACGGGGTCTTCACCGACCGCGAAGGCGCATTGACGACCGACTTCTTCACCAACCTGACCGACATGGCCTGGAAATGGGTGCCGCGCGCAGACGGGCTTTACGAACTGCGCGACCGCAAGACCGGCGAGGTCAAGTGGACGGCCACCCGCGTCGATCTGGTCTTCGGATCGAACTCGATCCTTCGCGCCTATGCCGAACACTATGCCCAGGACGACAACCGCGAGAAGTTCGTCCATGACTTCGCAGCGGTCTGGACCAAGGTGATGAACGCCGATCGCTTCGACCTGGCAGCCTGATCGTCAACCCCGGCACATCCAGGGGCCGCCTCCGGGCGGCCCTTTTGCCATCCATGCCTTGCCTTGAACCAATATCCTCGGGGGAGTCGCGGCACGCGAACGGGGGACAGACAGCCCCCCTGCCCCGCTTGGCGCGGCGCGCAACCCCATGAGCCGAAAGCGGAAAAGCAAAAAAGCCGCAGCAATGACGCTGCGGCTTTTTTTGGTGCCCAGGAGAGGACTCGAACCTCCACGCCTTGCGGCACACGGACCTGAACCGTGCGCGTCTACCAATTCCGCCACCTGGGCCGGTGGTCTGAGCGGCTGATTAAAGACAGTCAGGGGGGGCGTCAATGGGGGTTGCGAAAGTTTTTTGAAACTTCTTTCCCCCGGCCCTTCCGGCCCGCCCGGACGGCGGCAAAGACCGGCCTGCGGCGTCAGGCTGGCTTGTCGCAAGAGCGCGGTTTCGTTATGGCTCGCCCGGACAGCGGCATGATTGAAGGAGCAGGCTCCATGGCGAAACTGGTCACGATCTTTGGCGGATCGGGCTTTGTCGGCCGACAGGTCGCCCAGCAGATGGCCCGTGACGGCTGGCGCGTGCGCGTGGCGGTCCGCCGCCCCGACGAGGCGCTGTTCACCCGTGCCTATGGCGTGGTGGGTCAGGTGGTGCCGATCCTGTGCAACATCCGCGACGAAGCCTCGGTCCGCGCTGCGCTCAGCGGCGCCGATGCCGCAGTGAACTGCGTCAACATCCTGCACCCACAGGGCAAGAGCAACTTTACCACCGTTTTCGAGACAGGTGCCCAGATCGTCGCACGGCTCTCGGCCGAAATGGGCGTGGCGCGGCTTGTGCATCTGTCGGGACTCGGCATCGACCCCGAATCGAAAAGCCGCTATGTCGCCGCGAAATCGCGGGGCGAGGCCGCCGTTCTGGCCGCGCGTCCCGACGTGGTCGTTCTGCGCCCCTCGGTGATCTTCGGACCCGACGACAGGTTCTACAACCGCATCGCCGCCATGACGCGCCGCGGGCCCTTCATGCCCCTGCTGGCAGGCCGGGTCAAAATGCAGCCGGTTTATGTCGAGGACGTGGCTCTGGCCGCCGCCAAGGCCGCAAGGGGCGAGGCCGCGCCCGGCATCCATGAACTGGGCGGCCCCGACGTGCTGACGATGCGCCAGATCTCGGAACAGGTGTTGAGATCGGTGGACCGCAAGAAGGTGCTGCTGCCCGTTCCGAAGGGGATCGCGCGCATCGGCGCGACCATGCTGGACATGCTGCAATTCCTGAGCGGAGGGCTGTTCACGAACAACATCCTCAGCCGCGACCAGCTTCTGCTGCTGACGCGCGACAACGTGGTCAGCGGCCGCTATCCGGGATTTGCCGAACTGGGAATCCAGCCCGTCTCGGCCGAGGCCGTGATTGACAGCTATCTGTGGCCCTTCCGCCCGGGAGGCCAGTTCCACGCGGCCAACCAGTCGGCCAGGAACCTGCGCGGCCAGTCTTAAGCCATGGAATCGAACACCATCGCTGCCGCGGTCCTCGGAATTCTTGAGGGCCTGACCGAGTTCATCCCGGTTTCTTCCACCGGCCATATCCTGCTGGCTGGCCATTTCCTGGGTTTCCAATCCCCGGGGCGCGCCTTCGAGGTGATCATTCAGCTTGGTGCCATCATGGCGATTCTGGGGGTCTATGCCTCGCGGATCCTGCAGATCCTGCGCGACGCTCCGACCGAGCCGGGCGCACGCCGCTTCGTCGCCGCCGTGCTGGTCGCTTTCCTGCCGGCTGCCGTGATCGGCGTCTTTGCGCATGGTTTCATCAAGACGGTGCTCTTCGAGACGCCGATGCTGATTGCGGTCATGCTGATCCTGGGAGGGATCATCCTGCTATGGGTGGACCGGCGCAGCGTGACGCCAGCCTATAGCCGGGCCGAGGATTTTCCGCTGCCGATGGCGCTGAAGATCGGCTTCATCCAGTGCCTTGCCATGATCCCCGGCGTCTCGCGATCGGGGGCCACGATCGTCGGCGCGCTGCTGCTGGGGGCCGACAAACGCTCGGCGGCCGAGTTCTCGTTCTTTCTGGCGATGCCGACGATGCTGGGCGCCTTTGTCTATGATCTCTACAAGAACCAGGACATTCTGCACGGCGAGGCACTCGGCAATATCGTCATCGGCTTTGTCTTTGCGTTTCTTTCGGCGATGGTCGTGGTGCGCTGGCTGCTGGG
The DNA here is from genome assembly GCF_019431455.1 of Paracoccus bogoriensis. Classification (GTDB taxonomy): domain Bacteria; phylum Pseudomonadota; class Alphaproteobacteria; order Rhodobacterales; family Rhodobacteraceae; genus Paracoccus; species Paracoccus bogoriensis. The sequence goes on along the minus strand of NZ_JAHYSR010000001.1, from coordinate 165,514 downwards.
TTATGTCTCGCATCACGGATACGCTCTGTTTGCATGGTGGCGCATCGCAGTAGGAAGCGTTTCCTTAATAGCACTTACAGCAATTGGGTAAACTAGACTGACGTTTAAATCGCGGCGCGGCGCCCTTGCGCGGGCGAGTCGCTCAGAAAAAGTCGCTTTTAAGTCAGTATTGCTGACTTTTAATTCGCGACGGCATGGTTTATCGGGTCTGCACAGGATCTTTCACGGAAGGTTGCGCAGCCATGGCCACGCAAAAGATGCTCAAGTTCGTCTCGACCCCGCGCGAGATGCCCGAAAAACGCTCGGCCGCAGAACGTAGCGAGGACTTTCGCGAGATCTATCGGGAATTCGCCGCCCAGAAGGCCGCCGAACAGGCGAGCCGGTGCAGTCAATGCGGCGTGCCCTATTGCCAGTCACATTGCCCGCTGCACAACAATATCCCCGACTGGCTGCGCCTGACCGCCGAGGGTCGCCTGCACGAGGCCTACGCGGTCAGCCAGTCCACCAACACCTTCCCCGAGATCTGCGGTCGCATCTGCCCGCAGGACCGCTTGTGCGAAGGCAATTGCGTCATCGAGCAATCGGGCCACGGCACTGTCACCATCGGCGCCATCGAGAAATACATCACCGACACAGCATGGGAAAAAGGCTGGGTCCAGCCTTCGGTCCCGGTGCAGGAGCGCGCGGAATCGGTGGGCATTATCGGTGCCGGACCGGGCGGCCTGGCCGCTGCCGAAGCCCTGCGGCGCAAGGGGTTTCAGGTGACGATCTACGACCGCTACGACCGCGCAGGCGGGCTGCTGATCTATGGAATCCCCGGCTTCAAGCTGGAAAAGCACGTCGTCATGCGCCGCAACAAGTTGCTTGAGGACAGCGGCGTTGAATTCGTGCTGAACTGCAATGTCGGCGAGGATATCAGCTTCGACGCGATCCGGGGCAAGCACGATGCCGTGCTGATCGCCACGGGTGTTTACAAGACCCGCGATCTGGACATCGACAACGCCAATGCCGGCGGCGTGGTGCGCGCCATAGATTACCTGACGGCCTCGAACAGGATCGACCTGGGCGACGACGTGCCCGATTTCGAGAATGGCGAGCTGAACGCCAAGGGCAAACGCGTCATCGTCATCGGCGGCGGCGACACGGCGATGGATTGCGTGCGCACGGCCATCCGGCAGGGCGCGCAATCGGTCAAGTGCCTCTATCGCCGCGACCGCGCCAACATGCCGGGCAGCCAGCGCGAGGTGCAAAATGCCGAGGAAGAAGGCGTCGAGTTCGTCTGGCTCTCTGCGCCCGGCGCCTTTACCGGCCATGTCACCGGCGAGGCCGCGACCGCACAGGAACGCGATGTGGACGGTCTGCCTCAGATCGCCTCGGTGCGCATCCAGAAGATGCGCCTGGGTCAGGCCGACGTGACGGGCCGCCAGAGCCCTGAACCGATCGAGGGCGCCGATTACGACGAGCCCGCCGACATGATCATCAAGGCGCTTGGCTTCGAGCCCGAGAACCTGCCCAAATTGTGGGGCGTCGATGGGCTGGAACTGACCCGTTGGGGGACGATCAAGGCGAATTTCCAGACCCACCACACCTCGATCCCCGGCGTCTTTGCGGTGGGCGACATCGTGCGCGGCGCGAGCCTGGTCGTCTGGGCGATCCGCGACGGCCGCGAGGCGGCAGATTCGATCGAAAGCTTTCTGACGGGCGAGGCCCGCATGGCCGCGGAATAGGCCGCAGGGACCATGCAGAACAGGGTCACGGATCATGCACAGCCCGGACAGCGGCATGGCATTCTGGCCGTTACAAGGCCGGACGTGCCTGTTCGGCTTGCATCAGGGATGCTGACGCTTATGGCCGCCGCGGCCGGAGCCTGGGCGCTGAGCGCGCTGCCGGGTCTGGGCGCCAGCTTCACGCCTCCGGCCGGGTGCCGGCTGGAGGTCACGGTGCAGAATCGCGGCTGTTCGGTCAGCCAGTATTACCGCTGCGATGCCGATCCCGAAGGCTGGCAGCGCAGTGCCATCTTCGACCGCGAAGGTCTGCGCCACCTGTCCACCATCGACGCCGAGACGCGCTGGATCGAAAGCCAGAGCCCGCGCTTGGGCATCATGGACCGGCTGGTCGAACAGGCCGAGCGCCATGCCAGCTTTTCGCGCCTGCTGGAAACGGGGCGCGACGATTTCGACTTCTTGACCGAATCGAACACGGGCGAGCGTCTGCGCTTTCAGGGCCATGACGTGCTGACCGGCGAGACGGTCGAGATCGACGGTGTCACGCTGGAGCGCACGCGATTCGAGGTCGTCACGCTCAGCGCCTCGGGCGAAGTGCTGATGAGACGCAGCGGGCAGCAATTCATCAGCCGCGAATTCGGCCGCTTCTATGGCGGGGTCGAGACGACGACCGACTGGACCGGCGCGCGGCACGAGACCAATGACAGCCCCGTTACCTTTTCGCGCCCCGGCAATCCCGGCTTTGGCGCCACCACCCCACATTATGACTGCGATCAGCTGATGACGCATATCCCGCAGGAAAGGGCCGCATCATGACCACGGATTGGCAAGCACAGGAAGAAGCCCGCCGCGCATGGATGGACAAGAACAGCCTGTATCGCGAAGAGCACGAACATTCGTCCTGCGGTGTGGGCTTCGTGGTCGATCTGGGCGGCAAGCCCTCGCGCCAGGTCGTGCAGAACGGCATCGACGCGCTCAAGGCGATCTGGCATCGCGGCGCGGTGGATGCGGATGGCAAGACCGGCGACGGCGCGGGCATCCATGTGCAGATCCCGGTGCCGTTCTTCTATGACCAGATCCGCCGCACCGGGCACGAGCCGGATCAGTCGAAACTGATCGCCGTGGGTCAGGTCTTTTTGCCCCGAACGAACTTTGCCGCTCAGGAAGCCTGCCGGACCATCGTGGAATCCGAGGTTCTGCGCATGGGCCATTACATCTATGGCTGGCGCCATGTGCCCGTGAACGTAAGTGTCCTGGGCGAAAAGGCCAACGCCACCCGCCCCGAGATCGAGCAGATCCTGATCCGCTGCGAAAAGGACATCGACCACATCCAGTTCGAGCGCGAACTTTACATCATCCGCCGCCGGATCGAAAAGGCTGCCGTCGCAGCCCAGGTCGCGGGGCTTTACTTCTGTTCGCTGTCCTGCCGGTCGATCATCTACAAGGGCATGATGCTGGCCGAGCAGGTCGCGGAATTCTATCCCGACCTGAAGGACGAGCGGTTCGAGAGCGCCTTTGCCATCTATCACCAGCGCTATTCCACCAACACCTTCCCGCAATGGTGGCTGGCCCAACCCTTCCGGATGCTGGCCCATAACGGCGAAATCAACACGCTGAAGGGCAACCTGAACTGGTTGAAAAGCCACGAGATCCGCATGGCGTCGTCCGCCTTTGGCGACATGGCCGAGGATATCAAGCCGATCGTGCCTGCGGGGTCGTCCGACTCGGCGGCGCTGGATGCGGTGTTCGAGGTTCTGGTGCGGTCAGGGCGGTCCGCGCCGATGACCAAGACAATGCTGGTGCCGGAAAGCTGGTCCAAGGCCACCACCGACATGCCCAAGGCCTGGGCCGACATGTATGCCTATTGCAATGCCGTGATGGAACCTTGGGACGGCCCCGCGGCCCTGGCCATGACCGATGGGCGTTGGGTCTGCGGCGGGCTTGACCGCAACGGGCTGCGCCCCATGCGCTATGTGGTAACGGGCGACAACCTGCTGATCGCCGGGTCCGAGGTCGGCATGGTGCCGGTCGCTGAGGCCAATGTCCGCGAAAAGGGTGCGCTTGGGCCGGGTCAGATGATCGCGGTCGATATGTGGGAGGGCAAGCTCTACCACGACACCGAGATCAAGGACCGGCTGGCCAGCAGCCAGCCCTTCGGCGAGTGGATCGAAAAGGTCGTCGAACTGAACGACATGATGCGCGACCTGCCCGAACCGGTGCGCTTCACGGGCGACGAACTTCGCCGCCGTCAGGCCGCCGCGGGTTTCACGCTGGAAGAGCTGGAACATGTGCTGGCGCCGATGGCCGAGGATGGCAAGGAAGCCATCGCCTCGATGGGCGATGACACGCCGCCGGCGGTCCTGTCCAGGCAATATCGCCCGATGAGCCATTTCTTCCGCCAGAACTTCAGCCAGGTGACGAACCCGCCCATCGATTCCTTGCGCGAAACGCGGGTGATGAGCCTCAAGACCCGGTTCGGCAACCTCAAGAACGTGCTGGATGAATCCAGCGCCCAGACGGAAATCCTGGTGCTGGAAAGCCCCTTCGTCGCCAATGGCGAATTCGCCGAGATGATGAAGATGTTCGGCGAGACGGTGACGGTCATCGACTGCACCTTCCCCGACGATGCCGGCCCGGATGCCCTGGGCGAGGGCCTGGCGCGCATCCGCGCCGAGGCCGAGGATGCCGTGCGCTCGGGCGCGGGCCATCTGGTCCTGACCGACGAAGCGCAGGGGCCTGACCGCGTCCCGATGCCGATGATCCTGGCGACCAGCGCGGTTCATTCCTGGCTGACGCGCAAGGGGCTGCGGACCTTCTGTTCGCTGAACGTGCGCGCCGCCGAATGCATCGACCCGCATTATTTCGCGGTGCTGATCGGCTGCGGCGCGACGACGGTGAACCCCTATCTGGCGCAGGACAGCATCGCCGACCGGATCGAGCGCGGCCTGCTGTCGGGCAGCCTGATCGACAACATGCGCCGCTACCGCGACGCGGTGGATGCGGGCCTGCTGAAGATCATGGCCAAGATGGGGATTTCGGTCCTGTCCTCGTATCGGGGCGGTCTGAATTTTGAAGCCGTGGGCCTGTCGCGCGCCATGGTGGCCGAATATTTCCCGGGGATGCATTCGCGCATCTCGGGGATCGGCCTGCACGGGCTGCAAGCCAAGCTGGAGGATCTGCACCACGCGGCCTATCACGGCAATGCGGCGGAATTGCTGCCGGTCGGCGGCTTCTACAAGCTGCGCCGCTCGGGCGAGAAACATGCCTGGGAAGCCAACACGATGAAGCTGCTGCAGGTCGCCTGCGAAAAGGCGTCCTATGATGTCTGGAAGCAGTTCAGCGCGACCATGCGGGCCAATCCGCCCATCCATATCCGCGACCTGCTGGACATCAAGCCGCTTGGCAAGCCGGTGCCCATCGAGGAGGTGGAATCCATCACCTCGATCCGCAAGCGCTTCGTGACGCCCGGCATGTCCTTGGGCGCGCTGTCGCCCGAGGCGCATATGACGCTGAACATCGCCATGAACCGGATCGGCGCGAAATCCGACAGCGGCGAGGGCGGCGAGGATCCGGCGCATTCCCACCCGCTGCCCAATGGCGACAATCCCTGCGCCAAGATCAAGCAGGTCGCTTCGGGGCGGTTCGGGGTGACGGCGGAATACCTCAACGCCTGCGAGGAGCTGGAGATCAAGGTCGCTCAAGGCGCGAAACCCGGCGAGGGCGGTCAGCTGCCCGGCATGAAGGTCACGAAACTGATCGCACGGCTGCGTCACTCGACGCCGGGGGTCACGCTGATCTCGCCGCCGCCGCATCACGATATCTATTCCATCGAGGATCTGGCGCAGCTGATCTATGACCTCAAGCAGATCAACCCCCGCGCCAAGATCACCGTGAAGCTGGTGGCCAGCAGCGGCGTCGGCACGATTGCGGCGGGGGTCGCCAAGGCCAAGGCCGACGTGATCCTGATTTCGGGGCACAATGGCGGCACGGGCGCCTCGCCCGCGACAAGCATCAAGTTCGCGGGCCTGCCCTGGGAGATGGGCCTGACCGAGGCGCATCAGGTTCTGGCCATGAACCGCCTGCGGGAACGGGTGACGCTGCGCACCGATGGCGGTCTGCGCACGGGCCGCGACATCGTCATGGCGGCGATGATGGGGGCCGAGGAATACGGCATCGGCACCGCCGCCCTGATCGCGATGGGCTGCATCATGGTCCGCCAATGCCAGTCGAACACCTGCCCGGTGGGCGTCTGCACGCAGGACGAAAAGCTGCGCGCCATGTTCACCGGCAGCGCGGACAAGGTGGTGAACCTCATCACCTTCTACGCGCAAGAGGTGCGCGAGATCCTGGCATCCATCGGCGCGCGGTCCATCGACGAGATCATCGGGCGCGCGGATCTGCTGACGCAGGTCAGCCGCGGCGCGGCGCATCTGGACGATCTGGACCTCAACCCGCTGCTCATCACCGTCGATGGCGCAGAGAAGATCGTTTATGACCGCTCGAAGCCACGCAACGCGGTGATGGACACGCTGGACGCCGAGATCATCCGCGACGCGGAACGCTTCTTCAGCGATGGCGAGAAGATGCAGCTGTCCTATGCGGTGCGCAACACGCTGCGCACCATCGGCACGCGGACCTCGTCGATGATCGTGCAGAAGTTCGGGATGCGCAACAATCTGCAACCCGACCACCTGACGGTGCGGCTGACCGGCTCGGCGGGGCAATCGCTTGGTGCCTTTGCCGCGCCGGGGCTGAAGCTGGAAGTCTCGGGCGATGCCAACGACTATGTCGGCAAGGGCCTGTCGGGCGGCACCATCGTCGTGCGCCCGCCCATGGCCAGCCCGCTGGTCGCTCATGAGAACACGATCATCGGCAATACCGTTCTTTACGGTGCGACCGCCGGTTATCTGTTCGCGGCGGGCCGCGCGGGCGAGCGGTTCGCGGTGCGCAACTCGGGCGCGCATGTGGTGATCGAGGGCTGCGGCTCGAACGGCTGCGAATATATGACCGGCGGGGTCGCGGTGATCCTTGGGCGGATCGGCGCCAATTTCGGCGCCGGGATGACCGGGGGGATGGCTTACCTCTACGACCCCGAGGGCGTGGCGCGCGACTACATCAACGCCGAAACGCTGGTCCTGTGCCCGGTCACGCAGGATCACTGGGAGGCGCAGCTGAAGGGCCTGATCGAGCGCCATTTCGCCGAGACCGGATCGCGCCGGGCCGAGGAAATCCTGGCGAACTGGGACAGCGAAAAGGCCAATTTCCTGCAGGTCTGCCCGCGCGAGATGCTGCCCCATCTGAGCCATCCCATCGCCGAGATGGACGAGCCGAGCGCCGTTCCCGCCGAATAAGACGGCGCGCCCGCCATGAGCGGCGGGCGCAGCCCATTTTGAGCGGCGGGCGCAGCCCGCGGGCATGAAGAAAGGCGCGGTCCCCTGGGGGGCCGCGCCTCTTTCGCCTTTGCGGCGGGTCTCAGGCGTCGCGCAGGAAGCGGCGCAGGACACGTTCCAGCTTGGCCGCGCCCAAGGGAGCCATCGCCTTGGTGTGGTCATGGCTGATCGATTCGTCCGACAGGCCCGCGCCCATGTTGGTGACGACCGAGATCGCCGCGCAGCGCAGCCGCAGAAAGCGCGACAGGATGATTTCCGGCACGGTGGACATGCCCACCGCATCGGCGCCGAGGATCCGGGCGGCGCGGATCTCGGCCGGGGTCTCGAAGCTGGGGCCCGAGAACCAGCAATAGACGCCTTCGGGCAGCTCGACACCCTCGGCGCGGGCGGCCTCGGTCAGGGCGGCGCGCATCTCGGCGTCATGCGCGTCGGTCAGGGGAACAAAGCGCGCATCGGTCGGCTCGCCGATCAGCGGGTTGGTCCCGGCGAAGGCGATATGGTCGCTGAGCAGCATCAGCCCGCCCGGCGGGATGTCGGGACGCAGCGATCCTGCCGCATTGGTCAGGATCAGCCGCTGGCAGCCAAGCGCGGCCAGCACCTCGAGCGGCAGGCGCATGACATCGGCCTGCCCCCTCTCATAGTAATGCGCCCGCCCGCCGAAAACGGCGACGCGGCGGCCTTCCAGCTGGCCGATGACCAGTTGCGGCACATGGCCCGAGACGCCCGCATGGGGAAAGCCCGGCAGGTCGGAATAGGGGATGGCCACACCCTCGACCCTGGCGGCCAGATGGCCGAGGCCGGACCCCAGGATCAGGCCGTATTCGGGGGCCGCCTCGCCCGCGCGGTCGCGGATGAGGGCGGCAAGCTCAGCGCTCTTTGACATAGGGTTCTCCACCCGCGCGCGGCGGGATAGCGCGGCCCACGAAGCCCGCCAGGATGATGACGGTCAGGATATAGGGCAGCGCGTTCATGAATTGCGACGGCACGGTGAACAGGCCGAGGTCGAGATTGGGATAGAGATTCGCGATCGCCTCGAGCAGGCCGAACAGGAAGGTGGCGAACAGGGCCTGCCAGGGACGCCATTTGGCGAAGATCAGCGCGGCCAGCGCGATGAAGCCGCGCCCGGCGGTCATGTCCTTGACGAAGCCTGCCGACAGGCCAGTGGCCAGATAGGCCCCCGCGATCCCGGTCAGCAGGCCGCAGATCATCACGGCGGTAAAGCGCAGCCGCGTGACCGAGATGCCCGCCGTATCGACCGAGGCCGGATTCTCGCCCACCGCCCGAAGCCGCAGCCCGAAGCGCGTGCGAAACAGCACCCACCAGGTCAGCGGCACGGCCAGAAGCGCGACATAGACAAGGATCGTGTGCCCCGACAGAAGCTGCGAATAAAGCTGGCCCAGCACCGGCACATCGCGCAGTTCGGGCGCGAAGGGCAGCGTGATCGGCTGGAACCGCGCATCGCCCGCCAAGGGCGGCGTCCGCCCGCCAAGCGCAAAGGCGTTCTGCCCGATCAGCACGGTCAGCCCCGCCGCCAGGAAGTTCAGCGCCACGCCCGAGATCAGCTGATTGCCCCGGAAGGTGATCGAGGCGACGCCGTGGACCAGCGACATGGCCATCGCGCCCCCGATCCCCGCGACCAGCCCCAGCCAGGCGCTGCCGGTGACGAAGGCGACCGAAGCCGCCGTGAAGGCCGCCATCAGCATCTTGCCTTCAAGTCCGATGTCAAAGACGCCCGCGCGCTCCGAATAAAGCCCCGCCAGGCAGGCCAGCAGCAGGGGCGTCATCAGGCGGATGGCGCTGTTGATGCCCTGCATCGCGGCACCCTGGTCGGCGATCAGCCAGATCAGGCAGATGGCCAGGATCAGGATGGCGGTCAGGCTGTCGGTCAGCTTCATCTTGCCTGCCCTCCGCTGCGGCGCAGGGCCAGGAACAGGCGTTCCAGCGGCATCCGCACCATGTTGTCCAGCGCTCCGGTGAACAGGATCACCAGCGCCTGGATGACGACGATCAACTCGCGCGGGATAGAGGTCCACAGCGCCAGTTCGCCTCCGCCCTGATAGAGGAACCCGAAGAGAAGCGCGGCGAGGAAGATGCCGAATGGATGATTGCGCCCCATCAGCGCCACGGCGATGCCGATGAAACCTGCGCCCTCGACCGCGTTCAGGACCAGACGGCCGGATTCGCCCATCACGTTGTTGATCGCCATCATCCCCGCCAGACCGCCCGAAATCAGCATGGCAACGATGGTGATGCGGACCGGGTTGATCCCGGCATAGACCGCGCCGCGTTCGGATTTGCCAAGCGCGCGGATTTCGTAGCCAAGCCGGGTACGCCAGATCAGCACCCAGACCAGCACACAGGCCAGAACCGCGACCAGAAAGGTGATGTTGACCGGCGTGTTGCGCCCCCAGGCGATCCCGACCCAGGCCGCCAGTTCGCTAAGCCGCGGCAGGGCGGTTTCGGCCGGAAAGCGGGCCGAGGCCGGGTCCATGCTGCCCACGGGGCGCAGCAGGTTGACCAGCACATAGCTCAGCACGGCGGCGGCGATGAAGTTGAACATGATCGTGGTGATCACGATATGGCTGCCGCGCTTGGCCTGAAGCCAGGCCGGAATGAAGGCCCAGGCCGCGCCGAAGGCCGCCGCCCCCAGCATCGCCACGGGCAGGGCCAGCGCCCAATGCGGCAGCGGCAGATACAGAAGCACCAGCGCGACACCAAGCCCGCCCATCGCGGCCTGCCCCTCGCCGCCGATATTGAACAGGGCCGCGTGGTAGGCGACCATCACCGCCAGCCCGGTAAAGATGAAGTTCGTCGCATAATAGAGCGTGAAGCCCCAGCCATAGCTGGAGCCGAGCGCCCCATCGACCATCGTGGTCAGCGCCGTCCAGGGGCTTTCCCCGATGGCCAGGATGACCAGCGCGGAAATTCCCATCGCAAGGATCAGTGAGATCAGCGGCGTCAGGATGACATCCGCCCATTTCGGCATCTTGTCCATCAGGCGGACCCTTCCGGCAAAGCGTCCTGCGTCACGCCCGGGGGGATGCCGGCGCTGTCAGGGGTGTTTTCGGTATCGGTAATCCCGGCCATCAACAGGCCCAGTTCGCCCGTCGTCGTCTGGCCGGGGAGGCGTTCGCCCATGATGCGGCCGTCGAACATCACCGCCACGCGGTCGGACAGGGACAGGATCTCGTCCAGCTCGACCGAGACCAGAAGGATCGCCTTGCCCGCATCGCGCAGTTCCACGATGCGCTTGTGGATGAACTCGATCGCGCCGATATCGACGCCGCGCGTGGGCTGGCCGATCAGCAGCAGGTCGGGGTTACGCTCAATCTCGCGCGCGACCACGATCTTCTGCTGGTTCCCGCCCGAGAAGTTGCGCGCCGCCAGATGGCAATCGCGGGGGCGCACGTCGAAGCGTTCCATCTTGGCCTGCGCATCGCGGCGGATGGCGTCGTTGTCCATCAGCGCGCCCTTGCTGAATTCCGGCGCGTCATGCCAGCCGAAGGCCACGTTTTCCCATGCTGCGAAATCCATGATCAGCCCCTCGACCTGCCGGTCCTCGGGGATGTGGCCGATGCCCTCGCGGCGGCGCTGACGCGCGTCGCAGCCGCGCCCCGACAGTGGCATAGCGGCGCCGTTCATCCGCACCTCGCCCGAGACGCGCGCGCCCTTCTCGGGATAGCCGCCAAGGATTTCAAGAAGTTGCGTCTGACCATTCCCCGAGACCCCGGCAATGCCCAGGATCTCGCCCGCGCGGATGTCGAAGCTGACCCGACGCAGACGCTCGACCCCGTCGGCATCCACCATGGTCAGGTCGCGCACTTCCAGCACCGGGGCGGCGGGACGGGCGGGCGCCTTGGAGACGTTCAGCAGCACCTTGCGCCCGACCATCAGTTCGGCCAGTTCCTCGGGGCTGGTCTCGGCGGTCCTGACCGAGGCGACCATCTCGCCACGCCGCATGACCGACACGTTGTCGGTGATCTCCATGATCTCGCGCAGCTTGTGGGTGATCAGGATGATCGTCTTTCCCTCGTCGCGCAGCCCTTCCAGGATGCGGAACAGGTGGTCGGCCTCGGCCGGGGTCAGCACGCCGGTCGGCTCGTCCAGGATCAGGATGTCGGCCTGGCGATAAAGCGCCTTGAGGATCTCGACCCGCTGCTGGTGGCCGACGGACAGGTTCTCGATCACCTCGTCCGGGTCCACGTTCAACTGATATTCGGCGGCCAGGCGCTTCAGCACGCCGCGCGCCTTGGACAGCGACGGGCGCAGCAGCGCGCCGTCCTCGACGCCCAGGATGATGTTTTCCAGCACGGTGAAGTTCTGGACCAGCTTGAAATGCTGGAACACCATGCCGATGCCCGCGCGGATCGCGGTCTGGCTGTCGGTAATCGTGATGGGCTGGCCGTTGACAAGAATCTCGCCCTCGTCGGGCTTGTAGAAACCATAGAGAATCGACATCAGCGTGGACTTCCCCGCGCCGTTCTCGCCGATGATGCCGTGGATCGTGCCCTTCGGCACGATCAGGCTGATGTCGCGGTTCGCCTGGACCGGCCCGAATGCCTTCGAGATGCCCCGCAGCTCGATGGCAGCGGGGGCGGCCGCGTCCGGCCGCCCCCCCGTCATGTCGCCTGGCGCAGCCATCACGAGGCCGGGCAGGTGTTGTCGGTCATGTAGTCATGCACGGTAACCTCGCCCGAGGCGATGGCCGCGCGGGCCTCTTCAACGGCGGCCTGCATCTCGTCGGTGACCAGTTCGGCGTTGTTCTCGTCGATGGCAACATCCACGCCGCCCGCGGCCAGATCCATCACGCGGATGCCCGGCTCAAGGTCGGTGCCCGCCGTGAAGGCCTCGAACACGGCATTGTCCACGCGCTTGACCATCGAGGTCAGCACCTGGCCCGGATGCAGCGCGTTCTGGTTGCTGTCCACGCCGATCGACAGGATGCCCTCGTCCGCGGCCGCCTGCAGCACGCCGATCCCGGTGCCGCCCGCCGCGGCATAGATCACGTCCGCGCCCTGCGAGATCTGCGCGCGCGCCAGTTCGCCGCCGCGCACCGGGTCGTTCCAGGCGGCCGGGGTGGTCCCGGTGAAGTTCATCAGAACGTTGCCTTCCGGCTGGATCGACTTGAAGCCCTGTGCAAAGCCGCAATGGAACTTGTGGATCAGCGGGATATCCATGCCGCCGATAAAGCCCACGGTCCCCGATTCCGAGGCCATGCCCGCCATCACGCCGGCCAGATAGCTGCCCTGTTCCTCGGTAAAGACGATCGATTGCACATTGGGCTGATCGACCACCATGTCGATGATGGCGAATTTCGTGTCCGGGTAATCCGGCGCGACCTGGCCCAGAACGTCGCCAAAGGCGAAGCCCGCCATGACAATCGGGTTCGAGCCCGATTCGGCCAGGCGCCGCAAGGCCTGCTCGCGCTGTGCCTCGGACTGCATCTCCAGCTCGCGATAGGTGCCGCCGGTCTCTTCCACCCAACGCTGCGCGCCCATATAGGCCGCCTCGTTGAAGGATTTGTCGAACTTGCCGCCAAGGTCGTAGATCAGCGCCGGATCGGCCAGAGCCGCGCCCGCGCCGAACGCCGTCAGGGCAACGCCCGCCAGAAGCGATGTTTTCAGGGACATGAAAGACCTCATCCTGTTGCTGCGGGCGCGTTGACCGGGCCCGGTTGACGGTTGCGATTAGGGCGCATCGTCCGGGGGTGGTCAACTGCCTTCTTGGGGCACAGTCAGGTCCAGCCGCATCACGATTGCATCCTCGGCAGGTCCATAATAGCGTCGCCTGCGACCGGCCTCCAGCCACCCCCCCGCAGCATAAAGCGCGCGTGCCGCGACGTTCCCCGCCGCGACTTCGAGAAAGGCCGACCGGACGCCCATCCCACGCGCGAATGCCGCGAATTCATCCACAAGTGCGCGCCCGGTGCCCAGGCGGCGCCGGCCGGGATCGACCGCCAGGGTCAGCAATTCGGCCTCGCCCGCCAGCGCCCGGCCCAGCAGGAAGCCCCCGGATCGGGTCAGCAGAAAGGCGCCCTGCCCTGCCAGCAGATCGGCGAATTCGGCGGCTGTCCAGGGACGCGGCACCGTGAAGCAGCGCGCATGAAGCGCCGCCAGAGCGGCGGGGTCGGTCACGGCAGGATGACCGGCGCCGGGTCGCGGGCCGGGGCGGCATCGGCCGGGCGCAGGTAGAACGGCGCGGGCCGGGGCAGGTCAGGGTGGTCAGCCGCGCGTGCCGCCAGATGCGCGACGGCCTCGGCCAGAGGGACCACCGGCGAAGCCGGCGCGGGGCCGGGCGGCAGCGCGCCGGTCGCGGCTTGCCGCGGCCGGCTGCCCCCGTCCCCTCCATGCGTCCCGGCCTGCGCTTCGGTGCCGAAATCCTGCCAGATCACCGCGCCGCCGCGCCCTTCCAGCACCACCCGGCAAGGCCGCGCCAGGCCAAAGGCTGCGGCTTCGGTCGCCGTCACACCCACTGCGGGCACGCCAAGCGCCAGGGCCAACCCACGGGCCGCCGCCACCGCCACCCGGATCCCGGTGAAATTGCCCGGTCCGATGCCCACTCCGATCACGTCCAGATCGCGCCAGCCAAGACCCGCCTCGGCCAGAAGCGCCTCCAGCATGGGCATCAGCCGTTCGGCCTGCCCCCTGGCCATCGGTTCATGGCGCGAGGCCAGAACCCGGTCGCCGCGCAGCAAAGCGGCCGCGCAATGCGCGGCCGACGTGTCGAAGCCCAGGGTAACGCGGTCAGGCAACCGGACGCACCTCTACCACTTCGGGGATATAGTGACGCAACAGGTTCTCGATCCCCATCTTCAGCGTCAGCGTCGAGGACGGACAGCCCGCGCAGGCGCCCTGCATGTGCAGATAGACAATCCCCCGGTCGAAGCCATGGAACGTGATGTCGCCGCCATCCTGCGCCACTGCCGGGCGGACGCGAGTGTCCAGCAATTCCTTGATCTGAACCACGATGTCGGCATCCGGGCCATCATGGGCCGCGTGACCGCCCGCCTCGGCCCCGCCCTGGTCCAGAGCCGGGGCGCCCGACTGGAAATGCTCCATGATCGCACCCAGAACCGAAGGTTTCAGGTGGTCCCACTGGACCGAGTCCGCCTTGGTCACGGTAACGAAATCGCGGCCCAGGAACACCCCCACAACGCCATCCACTGCAAAGATACGGCGCGCCAATGGCGATGCCGAGGCCGCTTCGGCCGATGGGAAATCGGCGGTGCCGCTGCCCAGCACGGTTTCGCCGGGCAGGAATTTCAGGGTGGCGGGGTTGGGCGTGGTCTCGGTCTGGATGAACATGGCAGCGCTCCTTTGGTGCCGATATGGCGATCCGGCGCCTTCGGGTCAAGCCGCCCAAGCGGCGGTCAGGTGATACTTTCCAGCCGCTCCTTGGACAGGCCCGAGGGGACTACGGTGATCGGACAGGGCAACGAAGCCGCGTCGCGCATCAGCCGGTTCAGGACCGGGTTCTGGGCGCTGCCATCGGTGCTGAGACCCATCACGACGATGCCGATCTCGCCATCCTCATCGATCAGCGACAGAAGCTGTTCGGCCACGTCGCCTTCGCGAATGACCAGCTGAGGCTCGACCTTGTGGCGCGAGCGCATCCATTTGGCAAAGACCTCGAAATGCGCCTCGATCCGCTCTCGGGCCTCGGCGCGCATCACCTCGGCCACGCCGAAGCCGTGCTGGATCTCCTCGGGGGGGATGACCGACAGAATGACGACCCCGCCGCCGCTATTGGCCGCACGCATGGCCGCGAAACGCATCGCGTTCAGACATTCGCGGCTGTCGTCCAACAGCACGAGAAACTTGCGCATGGCGGCTTGGGCCCCGTCCCTTCGTCCTCGACTGCCCGACAGAGTGGCGGAAGTGCCATGCACGCGCAAGTGATTGCGCAACCCGGCATCCGGCGGTTTTCATTCCCCTGCAAATATGCTAGCGCCGACAAGAGCATGGCAGACAGCGGGCGGTTTCGTGACGATCCACCATGACTGGGACAAGACCGACACCGCTGAACTCGCGTCCCTGACGGCGCCCCGTATGGCGTGGTTCATCGGCGAGGCGACGGCGCCCGGCGTCAATCCCATGCCGCGATCGAAACGGATCTTCGACATCGCCTTTGCCCTGATCCTGCTGGTGCCGCTGTCCATCGTGATGCTGGTCGTGGCGCTTCTGCTGCTGGTCGCGCAGGGGCGTCCAGTCCTTTACACCGCGCATCGGATGCGCAGCCCGAATCAGCCCTTCACGCAGCTGAAGTTCCGCACCATGATCGCCTCCGATGAGGACGGCGGCGCCACCGGCGCGCACAAACACTGGCGCATCACGCGGATCGGGCGCGTCCTGCGCCGGACGCGGATCGACGAATTACCGCAGCTTTTCAATATCCTGCGCGGTGACATGAGCTTTGTCGGCCCCCGCCCCCCCTTGCGCGAATATGTCGAACGTTTCCCGGCCGTCTATGCCCAGGTGCTGCATTCGCGTCCCGGCGTGACGGGTCTGGCCACGCTGATCTATCACCGCCACGAGGACCGTATCCTGGCGGGCTGCAAATCGGCCGAGGCGACCGAGGCGGCCTATTACCGGCGTTGTCTGCCCGCCAAGCTGAAGATCGACCTGATCTATCAGCGCCACCGCAGCATGGGTCTGGACCTCTGGATTCTGTGGAATACGATCAAGATTGTCGTCTCGCGCCGCGATGAGCGACCGCGCCGGCGCGGTCGCCGCTAGGCGTCTTTCCCGAACGGGTCCGTCGGATAGCCCACGCCAGTCAGATACAGCCCCTGCGGCGGGCAGACCGGCCCGCAGGCCGCGCGGTCGCGCGCCGCCAGCGCCTCGGCCACGCGCTCGGGCCGCCAGGAACCCGCGCCGACCCGTTCCAGCGTGCCGACGATGGATCGCACCTGATTGTGCAGGAAGGACCGCGCGCGCAGCGAAAAGCGGTATTCGCGCCCCTGCGGCACGGCGATCTCGTCAATCGTGATCTCGTCCAGCGTCTTCAGCGGGCTTTTCGCCTGACAGATCGAGGATCGGAAGGTCGTGAAATCATGCGCACCGACCAGATGCGCCGCGCCCTGCCGCATCGCGTCCAGATCCAGCGGGTTCTGCACCTGCCAGACCAGCCCCCGATCATGGGTCGCGGGCGCCCGACGCACCAGCAGGCGGAACAGATAGCGCCGCTCGGTCGCGGAAAAGCGGGCGTGGAAATCGTTATCGACCCGCGCGACGGCCAGAATGGCGATGGGTTGCGGCTTGAGATGCCAGTTCAGCGCCTCGGCCAGGCGAAAGGAATCCCATTCACGGACCAGATCGGCATGGGCGACCTGCCCCGTGGCATGGACGCCCGCATCGGTGCGCCCCGCCGCCGCGATCCGCGCGCCGGCAGCAAAACCGGGGTCCAGACGCGCCAGCGCGGCCTCGATGGCGCCCTGAACGGATGGGCGGTCGGCCTGCGCCTGCCAGCCGGCAAAGGGACCGCCGTCATATTCGACCTTGAATGCATAGCGGGGCATCAGGCGCGCGGCGCCCTTTCGCCGCGCGACAGAAGCTGGTCAAGTGTCTGCGCCTCCTGGCTTTGCAGGGCGGGGCGATCCTCGGGGGCCAAAGCGGTCGCGGCGCCAGTCAACCCCTCGCGCGCCAGGCGTTCGCGCAGAACCGACATCTCGATGTCCAGCGCCTCGCGGTCTCCATCCATCAGCTTGTCGGCGCGGGCCAGGAAGTCGCGCTGCAATTCGTCCAGAAACGCCTCGTAGCTGGCGCGAACGGACGGATCCTGCCGGACCGACTGCAAATCGGCGAAACGAACCGAGGCATCGCGCGCCCCCATCAGATAGACGCCCAGATAGCGCCGGGCCGAGGACAGCCCGCCGGGATTTTCCCGCAGCCGGTCGAACAGGTGATGGACCGCAGCCTCGAACATGCCGACGCGGGCGGTCAGGCGGCGATCCCCCAGCCTTTCGATGGCGGCACGCATCTCCGACAGGTATCCCTCGGCCTCGGCGATCATGCGGGCGGCGCGGTCCTGCTGGAAGCTGTCCGCCCCCTCGGCCCGCTTGTCGCGCATCGGGTCTGGACCGAAGGCCAGCAGATGCATCGCGACCCCGGCCGCGCCGACAAGGGCCGCGTCCACCGTCAGGCCGGGGGCCAGCACGGCCAGGCCCAGACCGGACCCCGCCATCAGCCCGCCGATCAGCTTGCGCGGCAGGGCGGGCGCGCGGGCGACGCGGCGGGCCTCATAGGCGGCCTGCGCGGCCAGCCCCTCGCGCGTCATCCACATGCCGGTGGCGACCAGGCCAAAAGCTGCGAGGTCTGTCACCATGCCGGCGGCGTTCTGAAAGAACGCGCCCAGCACCATCGGAAAGGCCGCGATCGTCACCCATTTCGGACGCCCTTCATGCGGGTGGCGCGGCGCCGGGGGCAGCGCGCCGGGCGCGCCGCGCGGCGCGGCATCGGGCGAAAAACGGCCAGAGAAGCGTTGCGCCATGATCCCCCCTCAGCCCGCAAAGCCGGCGTAAAGCGTCAGCAGCACCAGAAGATAGAAACTGAGTCTCTGGCGGGCAGTGCGGGACATGGGTTGCTCCTTGATGGGCGGATCGGCGCCCGCCTTATATCGGGCATCGCGGCGCGGATTTCAAACGCCGCCCGGTGCGGCGGCGGGAAAGAGCCGCGCCAGCGCCTGATCCAGCGGCGCGGGATCGTGCAGATGCAGCCGCACCGGCAATGCCATGACCTTGGGGCGAAAGGCGCGTGGCAGGCGGGCGGCGTCCTTTTCGGTGGTGACAAGCTGGGCACGGGTCAGGCGGGACTCGGTCTCCAGCCGGGTCAGCAAGGCCGGGGTAAAGGGCTGGTGATCCTCCAGCGCCTCGGCCCGGACCAGATCAGCGCCAAGCGCGCGCAGGGTGGTGAAGAACTTCTCGGGGTGGCCGATCCCGGCAAAGGCCAGCACCCGATGGCCGCGCCAATCAAACCCCATCCGAAGGGGGCGCAGCTCGGCCCGGATATGAGGAGGCGCGGCGGGCGGCGTGGCAAAGCCCGCCTGCGCGCCATCCGGCCCGATCGAGACCAGCAGATCGGCGCGCGCCAGCCCCGTGGCGACGGGTTCGCGCAAGGGACCGGCCGGCAGGCAGAGGCCGTTGCCGAAGCCCTTGGCCGCATCGACCACGACCAGCGACAGGTCATGGGCCAGCGCCGGATCCTGGAAGCCATCATCCAGAAGGATTGCCTGCGCCCCGGCCTGAACCGCCGCGCGCGCCCCCGCCAACCGGTCGCGCGAGACCCAGACCGGGCCGAAGGCGGCCATCAGCAGCGGCTCGTCCCCGGTCAGGGCGGCGTCGTGGCGACGTTCATCGACCTGCATCGGCCCGGTCGCCGTGCCGCCATACCCGCGCGAGACGACATGCGCCGCCACCCCGCGTGCCGCCAGCGCCATTTGCAGATGGATCACCGTCGGCGTCTTGCCGGTGCCGCCCGCATTCAGGTTGCCCACGCAGATCACCGGCACGCCGACCCGCGCCCGCGGGCCCCCGGCCAGCCGCCGCGCCGTCGCACGGGCATAAAGCGCGCCAAGCGGCGCCAGCAGGCGCGCGCGCAGGACGGGCGGGCGCATGAACCAGAAGGCGGGGGCGCGTCTCATGGGGATGGGTTCATGGATGGATGCCTTCCCGCGACAGGGCCTCGAACAGGCGGTCGGCGATGCGGATGGCGACATCGGCGCCGCCGGTGCTGACCGCCCAGGCATTATGCGCCAGCGTGGCGGCCAGTTCCGCCGAGGTCAGATCGACCATGGCCTGCGCCAGCCCCTCGGCCCCCGAGACGGCGCGGGCGGCTCCGGCGCGGTCCAGCTGCTGCCATTCGGTCGGATAACGCTCGGTCCGCGGCCCGTGGACGACGGCCGAGCCCAGAGCCGCGGCCTCGAAGGGGTGGCGCGTAGCGGCCAGGTCGCCCGACAGGGTGCCGCCCATGAAGCTGACCGGCGCCAGCCGATACCACAGGCCCATCTCGGTCATGCCGTCGGTCACAAGAACCTGGATTTCGGGTTCGGGCTCTTCGTCCAGCGCGCGTTGGGCGACGGCCATGCCCATGGTCTCGGCCTGATCGGCCAGGGCTGGGGCGCGGCCGGGATCGCCGGGCGCAAGGATCAGCAGCGCGCGGTGCGAATGGCGCAGAACGGCTTCGTGCGCGGCCAGCACGGCCTGTTCCTCGGAGGGGGGCAGGCCGGCGGCAAACCAGGCATGGCGGCCATCCAACAGGTCGGCCAAGGCCTGGTGCTCGGCCTCGCTGCAATGGAGAGGCTCGCGGATCTCGGTGACAGGACCGGTCATTTCGACCCGCTCGCGCGGCACGCCGATCCTGAGAGCGGCGGCCTCGCTGGCAGGGTCGGTGACAAGGATGTGCGCCATGCCGCGCAGCAACTGACGGCGCAGTGCCTGTTTGAGGTTCCAGCCCGAGGCACTGCGCTGCGGATCCAGACGGGCTTCGGCCAGGACCACGGGGATGGCGCGTTCGGCGGCAGCGGCGATCAGGGCGACAGGCAGGGCTGCACCCAGCAGCAGCAGGGCCTGCGGGCGTGCCGTGTCCAGCAATTGCCGCATCAGGGCCGGATCCTCGCCCGGATCGACCAGCCCCGCCGCAGGCGTTGGCAGGCGGATGATCCTGAGATCGGGGCGCAGCGTCACCAGGCGGCGCAGAACCTGTCTTTCGGCTTGTTCGGCCTGGGGGGCGACATGGACGACGATGGCGGGCCCCGCGCCCGGAGGGACCGGAGGCAGCCCCGACCCGCCCGTCCCGCGGCCGCGCAGATGCAGCCAAATGCCAAGTTGCCCGAGGCCGCTTTCCAGCCCCGCGGCGGACATCAGCCGCCCAGCTCCTCGGTCGGGCTGACCTCGCGTTCCTCATCGCGCAGTCGGTGCAGATGCGCAATGAAATAACGGGTATGGGCGCTGTCCACGGTCCGTTGCGCCTCTGCCTTCCAGGCGGCATAGGCGGTTTCGTAATTGGGGAAGATGCCGACAATGTGAATGTTGTCGGTATCGCGGAACCGGGTGCTTTGCGGGTCGATCAACTCTCCGCCAAAGACTAGGTGCAGACGCTGGCTCATGAAACCTCACTGGATTGGCGCGAACGGGCGCAACCTAACGCGGCGGCGCAGCAAGATGAAGCGCTTTCCCGCTTGCCGACAAGCCTTGTCCGGCGCGGCCCAAGCAGCGAAAAGGGCCGCAGAACGGAGCCAATCATGCATATCGCCATCCTTCTGGCCAGCTATCAGGGCGGCGCCCATATCGGGCAGCAATTGCAGTCCATCGCGGCGCAGGGCTGGCGCGACTGGTCGTTGATCGTTTCGGATGACGGATCGCACGACGACACGCTGGCGGTGGTAGCCGATTTCGCCGCCGGCCAGCCGCCGGGCCGGGTGCGCGTGATCCAAGGCCCGCGGCAGGGACCGACGGCAAATTTCCTGACCGCCTTGGCCCATGCCCCCGATGGCGCCGCCATCGCCTTTTGCGATCAGGACGATCTGTGGTTTCCCGACAAGCTGGCCCGCGCGGCCGAGGCGATGGCGGGCGATACCGGGCCTGTCCATTACGCCGCCCGCACGATCATCGCGGACGAGACGCTGCGGCCGATCTGCGGGTCGCGCCGGTTTCCGCGCCCGCTTGGCCTGAGAAATGCGGTGGTCCAGGCGGTGATGGCGGGCAATACCTCGGTGTTTAGCGCCGAGGCCGCGCGGATCCTGCGCGCAGCGGCGCCCCATGCGCTGGCCGAGGGGGTCGTCTCGCATGACTGGTGGGCCTATCAGGTGATGGCGGCGCAGGGCGCTCGGCTGATCCATGATCCGCGCCCCGCCTTGCTTTATCGCCAGCATCCGCGCAGCACGGTCGGGCGCAACGACACGCTGCCCGCCCTGCGCAACCGGCTGGCGCGATTGATGCGCGGCGAGTTCGGGCAGTGGATGGCGGCCAATCTGCGCGCCCTGGCCCCGTTGGAGCCCTGCCTGCCTCCCCAGGCACGCGAGACGCTGGCCCGCTGTCGCGCGATACAGTCCCTGCCCGGCGCGCGTGCGGCGCGGGCGCTGCTTGGGGCAGGGCTTTACCGGCAGACGCGGGCGGGGACGGCGGCTTTGGTGATGTCGGCGGCGGCGGGGCGGCTCAGAACCGGCGCTGAAGGCTGACGGCAAGGCGCGACAGCGTCAACTCTCCTGCGATACCGCCTTGGTCGATCTGCAAAAGGCTGCCATCGGTCATGTCGGCGATCCGCGCATCGCCGCGCTGCTCGAAGAACCGCTGCCAGCCGGCCTCGACGGTCAGGGTCGTGTTTGCGGAAATCGGCCGCTCGGCGCCGAGGCCAAGGCCCAGATAGGGCTGCGCGTCGATCGAGTGATCAAAGCGCAGGTCGCGCAGCCAGTGGATATCGACCTCGCGCGGCTGCACGCTGACACCGGCGCGCAGCAGGCCCGTCATCCGCCAGCTGCCCATGTCGCGGCGCGCCTCGACCCCGGCAAAAACCGCCTTGTGGCGTTGCAGGTAATCAATGGCGCGCAGATCGTCGGGCAGGTCGAATTCGGCATCGCGGAAATCGTCGAAGGAATAGACGAACGATCCGCCCCAGGACCGCCACGAGGCCTGGCTGTATTTGAACCCGCCATGCAGGCTGACCCGCGCGCCCGCGATCTCTGCGATATCGCGCCCAAGGGTCACGTCCAGATCGACATGGCTGCGAAGATCCGTCCGCGGGTGCAGCGAACGATGCGTCCAGTCCTCCAGCCTGCGGCCCCGCGCAAAAGGTTCAAGCCAGTCGTAATCGGCCATGAACCCGCCCCCGCCCATCGCGACCACGGCCTGAGCGCCCAGATGCCAGCCCTGCGGCAGGTCATGCGTCACACCCAGTTTCAGCACCGGGACGCGGCTGTCCCAGGTCAGCCGGCTGATCCGGTCCGGGCCATCATAGACCAGCTCGTCGGCCAGAACACGACTATAGCCCAGCCCGAAATCCAGCGTTGTAGTCTCACCCGCAGCCGCCGAGGGACCAAGCGACAATGCGGCAAGAAATATCAATTTCTTAATCATGACCATCTCCTGGCAATCGCTTTGTTGTCTAGCGCTGCCGTGCGGGCAAGGCTATGCCCTTGCGCCTTCGGCGTGTCGCTGCGTTACGCCTTGTGGCGCGGAAGCGCGGTTGGCATCCTCCCGGCAAAGCAAGGGAGAAAACGAGATGCTGCCCGATATCCTGAAACGGCTTCGCATTCCCGTCGTGGCCTCGCCCATGTTCATCGTGTCGGGGCCGGAACTGGTCATCGCCCAGTGCAAGGCGGGCATCGTCGGCAGCTTTCCAGCCCTGAACGCCCGCGAGAAAGACGGCGAGCCGCCCCTGCTGGAGGCCTGGCTGACCCGCATCACCGAGGAACTGGACCGCCATAATCAGGCGAATCCTGACCGGCCTGCCGCGCCCTTTGCCGTGAACCAGATCGTCCATCGCAGCAATGGCCGGCTGGAACGCGATATCGAGATCTGCCACCGCCACAAGGTGCCCATCTGGATCACCTCGCTTGGCGCGCGGGTCGAGGTGAATCAGGCCGCCCATGATTGCGGCGGCATTGCCTTGCACGACGTGATCAACAATGTCTTTGCGAAAAAAGCCATCGAGAAAGGCGCCGACGGGCTGATCGCGGTCGCCGCCGGCGCGGGCGGTCATGCCGGGCCGCAATCGCCCTTTGCCCTGATCCAGGAGATCCGCGAATGGTTCGACGGGCCGCTGCTGCTGTCAGGCTCCATCGCCACCGGCCGCGCGGTGCTGGCGGCTCAGGTCATGGGCGCGGATCTGGCCTATATCGGCAGCCCCTTCATCGCCACGACCGAGGCGAATGCCCAGCCCGAATACAAGAAGATGATCGTGGATTGCGGCGCCATGGACATCGTGACCTCGTCGCTGTTCACGGGGGTTTCGGGAAATTACCTCGCGCCCTCGATCCGCAATGCGGGGCTGGACCCCGACAAACTGGGCCAGGCCGATGCCAGCACGATGGATTTCGGCGGCGGCGCGGGCAAGCCCAAGGCCTGGTCCACGATCTGGGGCGCGGGTCAGGGCATCGGCGCGGTCAAGGCGATCGAGCCCGCCGCGGCGCTGGTCGAGAGGCTGGAGGCCGAATACCGTGCCGCACGCGCCGGAATCGGGGCGCTTTAGTCTCTGGCTGTCGATGATTGCGGCATCATCCTTTCGCGGGCGCGGCGCGGTCCCCATATAGGGGCCGCAAGCCAGATTACCCGTGGAGGATCCGTTGAACTATCGCAGGACGCAGGAAGCGATCGACCGGCTGACCCCGGAACAATATCGCGTCACCCAGGAAAACGGCACCGAACGCGCCTTTACCGGGGAATACGACGATCATTTCGAGCCCGGGCTCTATGTGGACATCGTCTCGGGCGAGCCGCTATTCGCCAGCAGCGCAAAATACGATTCGGGCTGTGGCTGGCCGGCCTTTACCAGGCCCGTCACCGACAATGTGACCGAACATCGCGACACAAGTCATGGCATGGTGCGCATCGAAGTGCGGTCGAAACATGGCGACAGCCATCTGGGCCATGTCTTCCCCGACGGCCCGCGCGAGTCGGGCGGGCTGCGCTATTGCATCAATTCGGCCGCGCTTCGGTTCGTGCCGAAGGACCGGATGGAGGCCGAGGGTTACGGAGAATACCTTTCTCAGGTCGAGGAGGCCTCTCATGGCTGAGCGCGCGGTCCTGGCGGGGGGGTGTTTCTGGGGGATGCAGGATCTGATCCGGCGCCTGCCGGGTGTCATCGCGACCCGGGTGGGCTATACCGGAGGCGATGTCCCGAACGCGACCTATCGCAACCATGGCACCCATGCCGAGGGCATCGAGGTCATCTTCGACCCGGACCTGCTGAGCTATCGCCGGCTGCTGGAGTTCTTCTTTCAGATCCATGATCCGACAACGCCGAACCGGCAGGGAAACGACGTCGGCCCCAGCTATCGTTCGGCGATCTATTTCGTGAACGACACGCAGCGCCAGGTAGCCACCGATGTCATCGCAGAGATTGACGCCTCGGGGCTGTGGCCGGGAAAGGTCGTCACCGAGGTCGAGCCGGTGGGCGATTTCTGGGAAGCCGAGCCAGAGCATCAGGATTACCTGGAGCGATTCCCCAACGGCTATACCTGCCATTTCCCGCGTCCCCACTGGGTCTTGCCCCGCCGCGAGTCCGCCGAGGGGCGGTAACTGCTGCGCGTCCTGCGCGCGTCCTGCGGCCGCCGGGGCTTTGCCCCGGAACCTAGGCCCGGAACCTGGGATAGTCGGACCAAGGCAAGGCCGGGATCCACGGATGAGAAAGGCCGGGCTTCTGCCCGGCCTTTTTGCGTCATGATACGCGGGGGTCAGCCTTGACCGTCGGTATCCGCGATACCCTCGACATCGGCCGCATCCTCGCCACCGGCAGCGCCGGGATCGCTGGCATCGGTGCCGATGGTGGCATCGGGCTCGCCACCCTCGGTCTCACCGGGGATGCCGGGCTGCACCGCATCGGGAAGGGCCGGCGTTGCGTCTTCGCCAGGCATCGTCACCGGTTCCCCACCATCGGTTTCACCGGGAAGGCCGGGTTGGGTCGTGCCGCCACGGCCGACCGTGTCCATCGGCTGGTCCGTTTGGGTCGGCATGGCTGCGGGATCGTCGATCACCACGAAGTCGGCTTCATCGGGACCGACCGGCACACCGTCCACCGCAATCAGGCGGCCTGTCGCGGTGCTGTAAACCAGTTCGACCATCTCGTCGCCACGATTGGCGGTCACAGTCAGCGTGGTGCCGTCGCGTGTGATGAGGATATTGGTGAAGCCCTGAGATTCCAGCGCGTTTCGGATCGCTTCGTCATTGGCGTTCTGGGCAAGGGTCTCGTAGCCCGTCTCGCTGGTCGTGGCGACCGGCGCCTGGCCTTCCAGCGCGGTTTCAGGGACGACGACGTTGTTGCCGGCGGGCGTATCCACGCTGACCTGGGCATAGGCGGCGCTGCCGAGCAGGGTGGCAATCAGGGCCGCCTTGCCCGCGAGCATGGCGGATTTCATCTTGGCGTTCAGCATGGGATTTCTCCTGTTGCGTTGGCATTGGCCCTTACAACACGCTGGGCGGCCTCGGGTTCATCCGGGACGGCGCGACTGGCTCGCGGAGCTGGGCGGCGATCACCTGTTCTTGCGCAAGTGTGACGGGTTTCGGATGTCGAGCAGCCATCTTTGGTGGGAACCTGCCGATATGGCGCGTCTGTCGCAAGCCAAGCCGGCAGGGTTTCGCCGGTTTTGGGAAAATCTGCGACCAGGCCGGGTCATCGGAGATCATGGCGCTTAGCTTGAGGGCGGGGCACCCCGTCGGCGCCCCGGATGACGGAAAAGGAGAAATCGCATGATCCGCCATATCGCACTGGTTCTGGGTGTCAGCCTGACGGCGCCTGCTGCCATCGCGCAGGAAGCCGCGGCCCCCGAGGGCGCGGCGGTCGATGCCGCCGCCACCTATGAGGCTGCGCGCAACCAGCTGGGCATCCTGAAATACTGTCAGGCGCAAGGCTTTACCGGAGACGAGGCCGTGGCCGTGCAGACCCGGCTGGTCGGCATGATCCCCGCCGGAGACACCGCCGCGGGCGATGCCGCCGAAGCGCGCGGGACCGAAGGCGTCATTGCCATCGGCGACACGCAGATCACGTTGGCCGAAGCGGTCGCGGGACAGGGCGGCACGGTCGAAGGCACATGCAAGGAGATCGAAACCGCCGTGAACGAGGTCGGCGCCTCGCTGCCTGCCGGCTGACGCGGCGCGCCTTGGGCGTCACTTGGACACCAGGCAGGAGTGACGGGCCGCTTGGCAGGAAGCGGCCCGTCTGACGTTGAGCCTTTGCCGCTCAGGCTTGGGGATCCTCGCCGACAAGGGGAGCGGTTGCGGCGCGGGCGGTGTCGTGATCCTCGGCCGCGGCGCCGGCCTCGATGAGGTCGCGAGCCTCTTCCTCGGTCTCGTCCTCAAGGGCAGGCGGGGCCTCTCCGGCGAGGAAGTTCCCGAATTTCTCCCATCCGGGAATATGTTCGGCCAGAACCCGCAACACCACCAGAACCGGCACCGCGATCACCATGCCGATCACCGACCAGAGCCATGCCCAAAGCGCAACCGCCAGGAACACGACCACCGTGTTCATCTGAAGCCTGCGCGAGACGAAATAGGGCGTGACGATCTGCCCTTCGAGCGTGGTCAGGCCCAGATAGGTCAGCCCGACCATCAGCGGCCAGAAAAGATCGGGCATCACGATCAGCGCGACCAGCGTCGAGATGATCACCCCCGCGATCGAGCCGAGATAGGGGATGAAGTTCAGCACGAAGGCGCCGATCCCGAACAGAAGCGGCGCGGGCATTCCCCAGGCCCACATGGCCAGACCCACCGCCAGACCCAGCCCCGCGTTGATCAGCGTGATCGCGCCCAGGTAATTGCCAAGCGATTCCTCGATCTCGCGCAGGGCCAGATAGGCGGCGCGCTTGTCGCGCATCCGGTCGAAGCTCTGAACGATCTTGAGATAGAGCAGGTCGCCCGAGGCCATCATGAAGAACAGCAGGACCAGCGTGAACATGATCTGGGCCAGAAGCAGCGGCGCCGACTTCACCACCATGCCAAGCGTGGTTTCGCCGCCCTGCTCGATCCGGATCGTTGCGGGCAGTTCGGTTTCGGTTCCGACATTCTCGATGCGTCGGGCGGCGTCGCGCAGATCGCTGACGCTGTCGCGGAGGCTTTCGAACTTCTGTTCCAGCTGCGAGCTGATCAGCGGCATGTTGTTCATTGCGCGCGAGATGGGACCGCTGGCCGCATAGGCGATGACGCTGACGACAAGCAGGATCGACAGCGTGACGCCAAGCGCCGTGATCCCGTCGGGAATGCCGCGTCGCTGCGCCAGGCGCCGCAGGGGTGTGAAGACGAAGAACAGCAGAACCGCCATCGTGACGGGCATGAGAAATTCTCGCGCCGCCGCGATGGCCGCGAAGGCCAGCACCAGAAAGATGCCGATGATCGCCCAGTTCGCCCGGCGCGCCGAGCCCTGCGCCATGCGCGGAAAGTGATGTCCCCCCGGACCGGCCATGCTGTTCCCCCGACACGGGCGGCTGGATTGCACCCGAGATACGCGCCACGAACGCAACAAACGGGCCGGTTGTTCCGGCCCGCCTGCGGATGCGGTGGTCGGCGCTTGTGCCCCGGATCAGATCGGGCGGTCGCCCTGGGCGTCGATGACGCGGGTGGGCAGGCCCATGTCGCCGAGAAGTTCAAGGAAGGGCCGCGCGGGCAGTTCCTCGACATTGACCATCTTCTTCACGTCCCAGGGCCCGCGGGCGATCAGGATGGCGGCGGCGACCGGCGGCACGCCCGCCGTGTAGCTGATCCCCTGGCTGCCCACCTCAAGATAGGCTTCCTTGTGATCGGCGACGTTGTAGATGAAGACCTCGCCGGGCTGACCGTCGCGGGTGCCCTTGACCAGATCGCCGATGCAGGTCTTGCCTTCGTAATCGGGGGCAAGGCTGGCCGGATCGGGCAGAACGGCCTTGACAACCTTCAGCGGCACGACCTCCAGCCCCTCGGCGGTGGTCACGGGCTGTTCGGACAGAAGGCCAAGGTTCTTGAGAACCGTGAATACGTTGATGTAATGTTCGCCGAAGCCCATCCAGAAGCGGACATCCGCATCGGGATAGCGCGCGGCCAGGCTGTGAACCTCGTCATGGCCCGAAAGATAGGCGGTGCGCTTGCCGACGACGGGCAGATCCCATTCACGGCCGACCTCGAACATCTTGTTCGTTTTCCATTCGCCGCCCTGCCAGGAATAGACCGTGCCGGTGAACTCACGGAAATTGATCTCGGGGTCGAAATTCGTGGCGAACCAGCGGCCATGCGAACCCGCGTTGATGTCCACGATGTCGATGCTGTCGATCTTGTCGAAATACTCGTCCTCGGCCAGACGGGCATAGGCATTGACCACGCCCGGATCGAAGCCCGCGCCCAGAACGGCGGTGATGCCCGCCTTGGCCACGTCCTCGCGCCGCTTCCATTCGTAATTGGCATACCAGGGCGGCGTTTCGCAGATCTTGGCCGGATCCTCGTGGATCGCCGTGTCGATATAGGCGGCGCCTGCGCGGATGCAGCCTTCCAGCACGGTCATGTTGATGAAGGCGGTGCCGACATTGATGACGATCTTTGCGTCAAGCTGACGGATCAGCGCCTCGACCGCATCCGCGTCCATCGCGTCCAGCCTGTGGCTGGCAAAGGGCATCTGGTGGCCCTTGTCGCGCAGGCTGTCGATGATCGCATCGGCCTTGGCCTGCGTGCGGCTGGCGATATGCAGGTCGCCGAACTCGGCCGCCCATTGCGCGACCTTGTGGGCCGTGACCTGCGCCACGCCGCCCGCACCGATGATGAGCACGTTCTTCTTCGCCAATTCTGTCTCCTTCAGGTGGCAGAGGATGGGAGGCCGTCAGGAAAGGCTGGCCTTGTAATCGTCATAGTCGAAGCTGCGGACGGTGCGGATCGTTCCGTCCTCGTGGCGGTGGGCGATGGCGGGCATGGCCACGCCGTTGAACCAGTTCTTCTTGACCATCGTATAGCCCGCCGCGTCGCGGATGCTGATGCGGTCCCCGACTTCCAGCGGGCGAGCCAGGCGCGCGGTGCCGAAAATGTCGCCCGCCAGACAGGTCTTGCCTGCGATCTGGTATTCATGCGGCCCTTCGTCGGGCAGCTTGGCGTCCTGACGATAGATCAGCAGGTCCAGCATATGCGCCTCGGTCGAACTGTCCACGATGGCGATTTGCTTGCCGTTGTCGATGATGTCCAGCACGCTGACCTCGAGCGTGGTCGTCTCGGTGATGCTGGCCTCGCCCGGTTCCAGATAGGCCTGCACGCCGAACCGGTCCTGGAAGGCGCGCAGCCGCGCGGCCAGACGGTCCAGCGGGTAGCCCTGGCCGGTGAAGTGGATGCCCCCGCCAAGCGAAACCCAGTCCAGCCGGTGCAGCAGGGCGCCGAATTCGTCCTCGATCCGGGTCAGTTGCCGGTCGAACAGATCGAAATCCGCGTTCTCGCAATTGTAGTGGATCATCACGCCGCTGATGCGGTCCAGCGCCTGTTCCAGCCGCGCCATGTCCCATTCCCCAAGCCGCGAGAAGGGCCGCGCCGGGTCCGCCAGATCGAAGCCCGAGGTGGAAAAGCGCGGGTTCAGCCGCAGCCCGGCCGCGATCCCCGCTGCCTCTGCACGGTCGGAAAAGCGGTCAAGCTGGCCAAGGCTGTTGAAGATGATCTTGTCGGCATAGCCGATCGCCTCGTCGATCTCGTGATCGGCCCAGGCAACGGAATAGGCGTGGGTCTCCTTGCCGAAGGTCTCGCGCCCCAACCGCAATTCGTAGAGCGACGACGAGGTCGTGCCGTCCATGAAATCGCGCATGTGGTCAAAAACCGACCAGGTGGCAAAGCACTTCAGCGCCAGCAGCGCCCTGGCGCCCGACGCCTCGCGCAGATGGGCGATCTTGTCCATGTTCTCGCGCAGCCGGGCAAGGTCGATCAGGTAATGGGGCGTCTGCGGCAGGGTCATGGGCGAACCTTCTTGTCGGGCCTTCTGGTCGGCGGTCGGGTTGTCGGGCGGGCGGTCATCACGAGACAACGGAACCCGCGATATAAAGACCGGCCCCGCTTTTCGCAAGAAAGCGTGACAGGCCGATGACGCGGCGCACCCCGTCCCCGCGTCGGCAAGGCGGGCCTCAGCCCTGCGGCTGCGCCATCTTGCGAAGTTCTCGCTTGACCAGTTCCAGCTCGGCGCGCAGGGCCGCGATCTCGGCCAGCAGATCATCCTCGAGCGGGCGCCCCGCCAACAGCGCCAGCCGCGCCAGGGTCAGGGCCGGCTCGCTGCCCGACTCGGCCAGCAGCATCAGCGTCTGCACCCCGTCCGAGACGACCGCGCCGGGCAGATCGACCTCGACCCGCCAACCCTCGCTCTCCGGGGTCAGCCTCGCCTCAGCCAGGATCTCGCCCTGATGGGACAGAACCACGCGGTCAGGCGCCGCGCCGCCCGACAGCAGGCCGTGCCATGTTCCGCCCCTGACACCATGGCTTTCGAAGTGCAGCATCATCTGTTCCTCACATCTGGGCGCGCGGATGACGCGACAGGACAATGTCGCGCAGCGTCACGGCGTTCATGACGGGCGCTTCCAGGATCAGGTCGATCCAGGCCTTGTCCACCTTGCGCGCCGAAAGCTCGGCATGGCCAAGGTCGAATTCGATCACGCGCCCGGCGTCCCTGCCCTGAAGATCGTCGTCCATCTTTCGCAGCATCGTCTCGGTGTTCGGGCCCTGCTGGACGTTCAGTCGCGCATAGAGGGTGATCGGCCGTTCGGCGTCCAGCAGCGCGTCCAGGCGGATGATATGATAGCCTGCCAGATCGCGCACGGCTTCGGCCGGCAAGGCGAGCGAACAGGACAGGTAGTTGCCGCGAAAGCCCAGAACCTCCAGCACCAGCGCGTAATCGGTCAGGTCGGTCTGGCGGCGATTGCGGCGCTGGCGCAGGATCACCGCGCGGTCGGGGCAATCGTGATGCAGCGAGACCTCCGGCGACAGCCATGCCCCACTTGCTGGCGCGACCAGCGAACGCTGATCGATGCGCGCCTGCAGGATCTGCGGCCGCCAGCGCCAGTCGGTGCCGGCGGGCAGCGCCATTCGCGCCAGCGATCCGCGCGTCGCGCTCAGCGCGGCATCGGACCGGTGCAGCAGCCGCCCCAGGATCCCATGCAGCCTGAGCGCCTCGGCGCGGGTGCTGGCACGCAGCGGTCCTGCGTCATCCTTGAACGATGACAGGATCGCCTCCCAATGCAGCGTGGCGCGGCGGCGGATACGCCGTGACAGCCAGTTCCGTTCCAGATGTCTCATGAACCGCAAACCCTCAAATCGCTGACAGGCACATGCCGCGACCGGCTTTGCAGGCCGATCAGCCCCGCTGCTGGCCATGCCCGGTCGCCACGCCAGATGGGGATAAGGCGCGGGGCGCCCCTCGGCAAGGCCGCGTCAGGCGACCAGCGCATTCAAGGCTGCCGCTGCGTCCAGATCTTTCTGGGTCAGACCGCCGGCATCGTGGGTGGTATAGCTCACCTCGCAATAGCCCCAGCCAAAGGCGATGTCGGGATGATGGTCGCGCCGGTTGCCCAGCCAGGCGGCCAGATTGGCCATCTCGACGGCAGGCGCGAACCCCTTGAAGGTGAACCGGCGGCTGATCCGCACCCCGTCCGGCGACCGGACCCAGCCTTCAAGCGTAGCCAACCTGTCGGCGATCTGACGATCCGTCAGCCGGTGGTTCCCTGCATCGCTGCCCGACATTGTTTCCCCCTGATTCCGGTTGCCCCCATCTGGCCCCGTCCCGCGCGCCAGAGCAAGCCCGCGGCGGTTACAGAAGCGGCGAGGCGATGGCCAGCAGATTGTTGCGCAGCCGCCGCGCCGCGCTCCAGCCGCGGACTTCCTCCAGCGTCAGCCTCCGCGATCGCGCCGCGTAGCTGGCCTGCCGCCGGTCCAGAGCCGCGATGAAGTCGCGATCGAAAACGCCGATGTTCACTTCGTAGTTCAGCTCGAAACTGCGGCGGTCCAGATTGGCGCTGCCGATCATCGCCATGCGCCCGTCCACGGTCATGATCTTGGAATGCAGCAGGCCGCGCTCGAACAGCATCAACTGAACGCCAGCGGCCAGAAGCCCGTCATAAAAGCCCTGGCTGGTCGCGCCCACGACCAGGCTGTCATTGCGCGCGGGCAGGATCATGGTGACCTGCACGCCCCGCAGCGCGGCGGCCCGGATTGCGGCATCCAGGGCCGCGTCCGGCACGTAATAGGGCGTGGTGATGACCACCCGCTCGCGCGCCTGGTGCAGCATTCCCGAGAGGCAATCCGATACGCTACCCGCGCGCAGGTCCGGCCCCGTCGCCACCACCTGGGTCAGCGCGCCCGGCGTGGCAACGGGGTCCACCGCTTGCAGCATCTGGCCCAGGTCGCGGCCCGTATAGCTCATCCAGTCGGCCAGAAAGACCGTCTGCAACTGTCGCACGACCGGCCCCTCGACCGAGACGAGAATATCGACCCAGGGCGCGTAGCGCGGCTTGATGGCAAAGGCCATGTCGGCGCAATTGCGACTGCCGGTAAAGGCCAGCCGGTTGTCGATCACGACGATCTTGCGGTGATTGCGCAGATCCAGCCGCTGGAACAGGATGCTGATGAAGGGCAGCCCGATGGGAAAGGCCGTGACGCATTCCGCGCCGGCCCGGCTCATCCGCTCCCACAGGTCCGACCGCACCAGCCCGCGCGAGCCGAGTGCGTCCACGATCACACGGCACTCGACGCCACGCGCTTCGGCGCGGATCACGGCTTCGGCGATCTTGGTGCCGCTGGCATCGGGCAGCCAGATGTAAAACAGGATATGAACATGATCGGTCGCCGCGTCGATCGCCTCGACCAGCCGGTCGATGGCCGCGTCCGATTCCTCCAGCAGGCGAAGCCGGTTGCCCGACAGGACGGGCATCCCCCCCACGGCGGTATTGGCGGCCACGACGGGGCGCACGGCATCGGGCGGCTCGACGGCGATCAGGTCACTCTGGCTGCTCAGGCCGGTCAGGCGGTCGCGGGCATCGGCCATGCGCTGCACATCGGCCTGGCGCATCCGGACCTCGCCGAACAGCAGATAGGCGACGATGCCGATCAGCGGCACCGCCTCGATCACCATGATCCAGGCCAGCCGGATCGACGGCTCGACCCTGGGGCGCAGCAGCACGCGGGCCACGATGGCCAGCGACAAGGTGGTATGCATCACGAAGAACAGGCTGGCCCACATGCGCGCATCATCCGCGCGGACCCCGGTAATTGCAATTCCCTGCCTTCGGGCCTATCTGAGGCGCTGAAGCAGCCAAGGCCATTCGCGATGAACTGGATCACGAACTACGTCCGCCCGCGCATCAACTCGCTGTTCTCGCGGCGCGAAGTGCCCGAGAACCTGTGGACGAAATGCCCCGAATGCGGGACGATGCTGTTCCATCGCGAACTCAGCGACAACCTCAATGTCTGCACGAATTGCGACCACCATCTGGCGATCACGCCGCGGGCGCGCTTTGCGGCGCTGTTCGACGGCGGCGCCTTCGTCGAGGTGAAGGTTCCCGAACCCATCGCCGATCCGCTGCATTTCCGCGACCAGAAGAAATATCCCGACCGGATGAAGGCGGCGCAGAAATCCACCGGCGAGAAAGAGGCCATGCTGGTCGCCGAGGGCGAGATGGGCCGCACGCCGGTCATCGCGGTGGGTCAGGATTTCAGTTTCATGGGCGGCTCGATGGGCATGTATGTCGGCAACGCGATCATCGCGGCCGCCGAACGCGCAGTGCAGACCGGCAAGCCCCTGGTCCTCTTTTCCGCCGCAGGCGGCGCCCGGATGCAGGAGGGTATCCTGTCGCTGATGCAGATGCCGCGCACCACCGTCGCGGTCAAGATGCTCAAGGAGGCGGGCATCCCCTATATCGTCGTGCTGACCCATCCGACCACGGGCGGCGTGACGGCCAGCTACGCCATGCTGGGCGACATCCAGATCGCCGAGCCCAACGCGCTGATCTGCTTTGCCGGCCCGCGCGTGATCGAACAGACCATCCGCGAGAAACTGCCCGAGGGTTTCCAGCGCGCCGAATACCTGCTGGAGCACGGGATGCTTGACCGCGTAACCCACCGCAAGGCGCTGCGCGACGAGCTGATCTCGATTTTGCGGATGCTTACCGGACAGCCCGCGCCCACTCGCGCCGACCTGCCCGCCCCGGAACCGGCCACGACCGAGGCCTGATTCGACATCATACGGGGTCCGGGGCGGACCGCCCGCCCCCGTCCGCAGAAGGTCGCGTGCATGAGCCGATCCGACCAGATCCTGTCGCGCCTGATGGCGCTGCACCCCAAAATCATCGACCTTTCGCTGGACCGGATGCACCGCATTCTGGCCGCGCTTGGCCATCCCGAACGCAAGATCCCGCCTGTCATCCACATCGCGGGCACGAACGGCAAGGGCAGCACGCTGGCGATGATCCGCGCGGGGCTGGAGGCCGGGGGCGCGCGGGTCCATGCCTATACCTCGCCGCATCTGGCCTTTTTTCACGAACGCATCCGTCTTGCGGGCGAGCTGATCCCCGAGGAGATGCTGGCCGCCACTCTGGAGGAATGCGAGGCCGCCAATGACGGCCAGCCGATCACCTTCTTCGAGATCACGACCGCCGCCGCCTTTCTGGCCTTTTCCCGCGTTCCCGCCGATTACACGCTGCTTGAAGTGGGGCTGGGCGGGCGTCTTGATGCGACGAATGTGATCACGGACCCGCGCCTGACCGTGATCACACCCGTCTCGCTGGATCATCAGCAATATCTGGGCGAGACCGTCGCCCTGATCGCTGCGGAAAAGGCGGGCATCATCAAGCCCCGCGTGCCCGTCATCGTCGCCCCGCAATCCGACGAAGGGCTGCGCGTGATCGAGGCTCGCGCGATGGGCCTGACCGCGCCGATCATCGCATATGGCCAGCACTGGGCGATCCAGCCCGACCGCGACGGGATGGTGTTCCAGGACGAACACGGCCTTTGGGATCTTCCCTTGCCCAACCTGATCGGGCCGCACCAGATCCAGAATGCCGGCACCGCGCTGGCCGCCCTGCGCGCGCTTGGCGCGACCGAGGCGCAGGCCCGCGCCGCCGTGACGCGCGCGGAATGGCCCGCCCGGATGCAGCGCCTGACGCGCGGCCCGCTGGTCGATCTGGCGGGCCAGGCCGAGTTGTGGCTGGATGGCGGCCACAACCCGGCAGGCGGCGAGGCTCTGGCCGCGACCCTGGCCGCCCTGCCGCCGCGCCCCACGCATCTGGTCTGCGGGATGCTGAATACCAAGGATGTCTCGGGCTATCTGCGTCCCTTGGCCGCCCATGCCGCCAGCCTGACCGCCATCGACATTCCCGGCGAGCCGAACACCCTGCCCGCCTCCGAGACTGCGCGCCACGCGACCGACAGCGGCATTGCCGCGACGACCGCGCCCGACGCCGCCACCGCGATCCGTGCGCTGGCCGCAGCCGAGCCGCAGGCGCGTATCCTGATCTGCGGCTCGCTCTATCTGGCCGGTCGCGTCCTGCGCGAGAATGGCTGAAGCCGCGCAACCCCTCGGCCTGCCGTTCGTTGTGCCCCCAGGAGGTGCAGGATGACCGAGATCCGTGACAGTCGTCAGTCCGTGATGCGCGGCCTTGTCAACCGCTGTCCGAATTGCGGCGAAGGCCGGTTGCTGCGTGGATTTCTGACCGTGAACGAAGAATGTCCTCATTGCCGCGCGCCGCTTGGCCGCTATCCGGCGGCGGATGGTCCGGCCTTTTTCGCCATGACGGCGGCGCTTTTGCTGCTGATCCCGGTCATCGGCTTCATCTGGGCCATCTGGAGGCTGGACCCGGTGACGCTGCTGATCGTGGTCAGCGTCATCATGACCATTGCCACGCTGGTCATGCTGCGTCTGATCAAGGGCGCCTTCATCGGCTATCTCTGGGCCAAGGACGAACAGGATCGCGGCGCCTGACCGCAAAAGGCCGGGCGATCCGCCCGGCCCCGTCGCGGCATTATGCCCAATCCCAAGGCGTCGTGAACTGCCCCAGCCGCTTGCGGATCTCGGCCTCGTCCACAGCGCCGTCTCGGTTCAGATAGGCGACCAGACCACGCTTCTTGTCCTCGCGCACGGTCTCGACCCGCGCGCCGGTTCCGGCCAGCACATCGTCATAGATGCGGGTGATCGCCAGCTTGCGCAGATCAGGCTTGAAGATCTTGCCCACCGCCGTCTTGGGCAGTTCGGGCAGGATCTCGATATGCTTGGGGATGGCGGCACGTTCATGGATATGCTCGCGCGCATGGGCGGCCAGTTCCTCGACCGTGACCGAGGCGCCGGCCACCAGTTCGACATAGGCGCAGGGCAGCTCGCCCGCAAAGGCATCGGGCTGGCCGATCGCGCCGACAAAGGCGACCGCGGGATGCGAGAGCAGCCCCTCTTCGATCTCGGCGGGGTCGATATTATGCCCGCCGCGGATGATCAGATCCTTCGCCCGGCCGGTGATCCACAGATAGCCGTCCGCGTCGATCCGCCCCAGATCACCCGTGCGCAGATAGATGTCCTCGGCAAACAGCTTATGGTTCTTGTCGGTCTCGGTATAGGTCGAGCCGGGAAAGACGCCCGGATTGGCCACGCAGATCTCGCCCACTTCATCGGTCGCGCATTCCTGCACCCGGCCCGCATCGTCATGCTTCAGGATGCGGACATGCGTGTAGGGCAGAGGCACCCCGACCGAGCCCACCTTCTTCAGCCCGTCCACCGGGTTGCAGCTGACCAGACAGGTCGCTTCGGTCAGGCCGTAGCCTTCGGCGATTTCGACGCCGGTGGCCGCCTTGAAGCGGTTGTAAAGCTCGATCGGCAGCGGGGCCGAGCCCGAAATGGCGGTCTTGAGCGTGCTGACGTCGGCATCGACCGGGCGCTGCATCAGCGCGGCGATGGCGGTCGGCACGGTGATCAGGAACGTCGCCTGCCAACGTTCGATCAGCTTCCAGAAATTGTCGAAGACCCCCTCGCCGCGATAGCCTGCGGGCGTAGGCATGACCACATGCGCGCCGGACGCGATGCAGGACATCAGCACCGGATAGGCCGCAAAGACATGGAACATCGGCAAGGGGCACATCAGCACATCGGTTTCGTCGAACAGAAGCGTGCCGCCAAGCCAGCCGTTATAGATCATGCCGCTGTATTTGTGCTGCGCGACCTTGGGGGTGCCCGTCGTGCCGCCGGTGTGGAAATAGGCCGCGACGCGGTCCTGTTTCGGATCGTCGAATTCCAGCCGGTTGTGGTTGCGCGCGCTGGCGGCGGCCTCGAAATCCAGCACCTTGGCCTTGTGCGTCACCTTCACCTTGGGCCGGATCAGCGGCACGATCAGCCGCTTGAGGCCGCGCAGATGGCGGTTCAGGTCGATCTCGACCACGTGGGTCACGCCGGGCGCCTGAGCCACGGCCTCGGCGGCCTTCTGGGCCACGTCGGTCTTGGGGAAGGCCTTCAGTGTGACCAGAACCTTGGCGCGCGTCTCGCGCAGGATGCCCGCGATCTGGGTCGCGTCCAGAAGCGGATTGATCGGGTTCACAATGCCCGCCGTTGCGCCCGCCAACAGGACCACGGGCGTTTCGATGCTGTTGGGCAGCAGATAGGCGACGGTATCGGTCGGGCCAACACCCAGGCTGCGAAACAGGTTCGCCGTCTCGGTCACACGGGCCAGCAATTCGGACCAGGTCAGCGTGGTGGCGGGATCGTTCGGCCCCGACAGAAGCTGAAACGAGATGGCCGGACGGTCCGGAAATCGCGCCGCCGTGGCCGAAAGGAATTCGTGGATGGTCACCGGCAGGTTGCGCGCCTCATAGGGGCATTCCTGCTCGATCCGGTCGCGATCTGCATAGGTGCTGAACTTTGCCATTCTCTCCTCCCTTGACCGCCCCCTCGCGGCTTGGCCTTCGCGTCTCGTTGGCCGACAATGTGCCCAAGCGTGAAAACGGGGCAACCCCTCGCGGGCACCGATCGCGACGGAACGCCGCGTCAAAGCCAACCAAGGGGGCGGCGCGCGGCTGGCAGAGAGCCTGCGATGACGCATTAATCAAGCGTTCAGAAAACTTGCCTATCGTCGCACCCGACTGCAATATCCAGAACCCGTGACATGACGACAAAGCCAACCGCCTTCTGCCTGCCGTTCTGCCTCGCCCTGGCCGCCTGCGGCGCGCCCGCCACGTCACCGCAAAAGGTGCATGACCCCCATGCGGTCCAGGTCGGCCAGCCGGGCGACGCGACCTGCATCGCGACCAGCACTGCAGAGAATCAGCGCATTGCGGCCCGGACCAATGCGGCACGCAGACAGGCCGGGCTGCCGCCGCTTCAGGCCAACAGCCTCTTGGCCGATGCCGCGGCGCGCCATGCCTGCGACATGGCGAGGCGCGGGCGCATGACCCATGTCGGCAGCACGAGCTCGGGACCGGGCGACCGGCTGAGGGCGCTGGGCTACCGCCCCGCCATCTCGGCCGAGAACATCGCCGCGGGCCGCTTTTCTCTGGAGCAAGTGCTGCATGAATGGACGATCTCGGCCGGGCATCGTGCGAACATGATGCTGCCGCAGATCCGCGATGTGGGAATCGGCCAGGCGCTGGCCGCGGATGGCCGGACGCGCTATTGGGCGGCGATCTACTCGGCGCCCAGCCAGAACCGGCGCAGATGACATTGACGCGCGCATCACGCGGGTCAGGGCGCCTCGCGCTTGCTATCGAAGGAACGCGATCATGGGCCGAGGCCATATCCAGACCTTGCTGATTGCGGCTTGGCTCGCGCTGCCGCCTCAATCGGGGCTGCCGCAAGAGGCATCGACGGCGCAATGCACGCCCCTCCCGCCAGAGCGGTTGTCGGCCGCATTGCAGATCATCAACCGCAGTCGCAGCGCCCAGGGCGCAAGTCCCCTCTCCCTGCACCCGGTCCTCGTTCAGGCAGCGTCGCAGCAGGCATGTCGAATGGCCTGGCAGGGGCGGCTGGATCACGGTTCGCCACCCAGCCAGCGCCTGCGCAGCATGGGCTATCGCACCAGCATCGCGGCCGAGAATATCGGCGTCGGCCCGAGAGACGAGAACACGATGGTCGCGACCTGGATGCAGTCGCCGCCGCACCGCGCCAACCTGGTCAATGGCCGCCTGCGCGATGCGGGCTTGGCCTGGGCCATCGCCGCGAACGGCCAGACCTACTGGGCGCTGATCCTGGCGGCGCCGCGCTGACGCTGCGCAGGCTTCGCGGTCGGCCCGGCTGGCCGGGACGCCCGCCGCCGCGTCGCCGGCCTCGATGGCCGGCGACGCGGCGTCCCGGTCAGGCGGCCTCGCCCGCGCCGCGCGGCCCATCGGTGAACTGCATCCGCGCAAGACGCGCGTAAAGCCCGCCCTCGGCCACCAGCCGGTCATGCGTGCCTTCGGCGACGATGCGACCCTGATCCATGACCACAATCCGGTCGGCCTGCTTCACCGTCGCCAGACGATGCGCCACAACGACGGTTGTCCGCCCCTGCGCCAGCCGCGCCACAGCGGCCTGCACCAGCGATTCCGATTCCGCATCCAGCGCGCTGGTCGCCTCGTCCAAAAGCAGGATCGGCGCGTCGCGCAGGATCGCCCGCGCGATCGCCACGCGCTGGCGCTGCCCGCCCGACAGCATCACACCGCGTTCGCCAAGGGCGGTGTCATAGCCCTGCGGCAGGGCGGCGATGAAATCATGGGCATGGGCCGCGCGCGCGGCCGCCTCGATTTCGGCATCGCTGGCCTCGGGGCGGCCCAGCCTGATATTATCGCGCGCAGTGGCGGCGAAGATCACCGGATCCTGCGGGACCAACGCCATCTGCGCGCGGAAATCGGCCCGCGCCATGTCGCGCAGGTCGATCCCGTCCAGCGTCACACGCCCCTCCTGCGGATCCCAGAAACGCTGGATGAGCTGGATCACGGTCGTCTTGCCCGCCCCTGACGGCCCCACCAGGGCAACCGTCTCGCCCGGCCTGATCCGCAGGTCCAGACCCTTCAGGGCTGGCGCATCCGGGCGCGAGGGGAAGCGGAAGGACACACCCTCAAGCGCGATCTCGCCGCGCAAGGGGTGCGGCAGCGGCAGGGGCGCGACGGGATCGGCCAGCGTATCTTCGGCCGACAGCAATTCGGACAGACGCTCGGTCGCGCCGGCTGCGCGTTGCAATTCGCTCCAGACCTCGGACAAGGCGCCCGCGGCACCGGCGACCAGGATGGCGTAAATGACGAACTGCACCAGCTCGCCCGCGCTCATCACCCCTTCGCGAACGTCACGCGCCCCGATCCACAAGACCCCGATCACCCCCGCAAAGACCAGAAAGATCACGATGGCGGTCAGCACCGCCCGCGTTCTTACGCGCTGCATGGCCGACCGGTAAGAGCGTTCGGTCACCCGGTCGAAGCCGTCGATGCTGCGCCGCTCATGGGTATAGGCCTGCACCGTCTGCGCCGACAGAAGCGCCTCGGACGCCGCGCCCGAGGAGGCCGCGATCCAGTCCTGATTGGCGCGTGACAACCGCCTGAGGCGGCGCCCCAGCACGATGATCGGGATCAGGATCGCCGGCACGATCAGCAGGACCAGCCCCGTCAGCTTGATCGAGGTGACGGCCAACATCGCCAGCCCGCCCGTCAGCAGCAGCAGGTTGCGCAGCGCGATCGACAGGCTTGATCCCACAACCGACTGGATCAACGTCGTGTCAGTGGTGATGCGCGACAGGATCTCGCCGGTCATCACGCGCTCGAAAAAGGCGGGCGACAGGGTGATGACGCGGGCAAAGACCGCCTTGCGAATATCGGCCACGACCCGTTCCCCCAGCCGCGTCACGAAAAAATAGCGCGCGGCCGTGCCCAGCGCCAGGCCCGCCACGACCAGCAGCGCCGCGCCGAAATACTGGTCCAGCAGCCCCGCGCCGTCGTCGAAATTATCCACCACCCGGCGCACGGCCAGGGGCAGGATGAGGCTGATGACCGAGGTCACGACCAGCGCGCCGAGGCCCAGGCCGACCTGCCCACGATAGGGCCGCACAAAGGGCCACAAGGCGGCCAGCGCCCCCAGCTTGCGGCTGCCGGGCCGTTCCTCGAGGTTGCTGGTGCCGCGTGCCATGGTCGCCTTCCTTGCTTGTGCCCCCCGTTTAGGCGGCGGCGGGCGCGGAAACAAGCGCGGCACCCTGCCGCGCTCAGGGCGCGATGGCGCCCGAGGCGATGCCTTGGGCCAGCGCATCGACGGCCTCCGCCAGCCTGTTGTCGATCACGTCCAGATATTGCGTCCAGTCCGCCAGTTCGCGCAATTCCTCGGCCCCGTCCGAGATCCCGCGCAGCCCGATCAGCGGCACGCCCGCCCATTGGGCCGCGCGCAGATGGGCAAAGGTCTCCATATCGACCATGTCTTGCGCGATGGCGTCATAGGCTGCCCCGCTGACGATATTACCCCCGGTGGACAGGCTTGCTTCGGGGATGCCCGCAATGCGCAGGGGCAGCGCGACCTCTTCGGGCAGGTCCAGAAACGGCACCGTGCCGCGCGGAAAGCCAAGGGCCGAGGCGTCGATATCGCGCCAGGCGACGCGGCTGACCTGATAGACCTGCCCCTGCACCAGCCGCGCCGACCCCGCCGAGCCAAGCGAGACAATCAGGCGCGGGCGTTCGGCCATTGCGGCCAGCGCGGCGGTCAGTTGCACCGCGGCCTCGATCGGGCCGATCCCGGTGATCAGCGGGTTGATCCGGGCGGCCAGAGCGGGCCCGTATTCGGCGCGCGCCGCCATCACGAACAGGACCGGCAGGCCGGCGATCAGGTCGGGGCGGGCTTGGGTCATCATGGCTCCTGTCCGGATTTTCGGCGGGTTTGCCCGAGGGGTGACATGCGCGATGCAGGCCGGTCAATGCCCCTTGCAGCGGCGCGGGCCGCTGTGGCAGGGGTTCGTGCGGAACGGGCAGGAAGGGATTGCAGCAATGGGCAGGATCAGCACGCGATACCGCGACCGGGTGGCCTCGGGCGCGCTGCGCCCCGACCCCGCGCAAGAGGCGGTGCTGCCCGATCTCGACCGTGTCCTGACCGAGATGCTGGCCGCCCCCGCGCCCCGTCCCCGGTCCGGCTGGCGGGCGCTTCTGGGCGTGGGCGGCGGCGATGCGGCGGCCGCGCCTGCGCGCGGCCTCTATCTGTGGGGCGGCGTCGGGCGCGGCAAGTCGATGCTGATGGACCTGATGGCCGAGACTGCGCAAGAGGCGGGCATCCCCTGTCGGCGGGTCCATTTCCATGAATTCATGCAGGAGATTCAGGCCGGGCTGGAGGCCGCGCGCAAGCGCGCCGAACAGGACACCGTCCGCCCCGTCGCGCAACAGGTGGCGCGTCAGGTCCGGCTTCTGTGCTTCGACGAAATGCAGATCACCGACATCGCGGATGCGATGATCGTGGGGCGGCTGTTCCAGATCCTGTTCGATCACGGCGTGACGGTGGTGACGACCTCGAATCGAGCGCCCGAGGATCTCTACAAGCACGGGCTGAACCGGCAGCTTTTCCTGCCCTTCATCGCGCTGATCCGCGCGCGGATGCAGGTCACATGCCTCGACAGCCGCACCGATTATCGCCAGAACCGCCGGACCGGTGGTCAGGTCTGGTTCGCTCCTGCCGATGCCGAGGCCAGGGCCGCGATGGATGCGCTGTGGTCGGACCTGACCGGGGGCAAGGCGACCGCGCCCCTGAGGATCGAGGTCAAGGGCCGGGTCGTGGACCTGCCAGCCGCCTCGGGCCGGGTGGCGCGGGCGGGCTTCTGGGATCTCTGCGGCAAGCCGCTTGGCCCTGCCGATTATCTGGCCATCTCTGAGGCGGTGGACACGCTGTTCATCGACGCCATCCCGCGCCTGTCGGCGTCGAACTATAACGAGGCCAAACGCTTCGTGACGCTGATCGACGCCCTCTATGAGGCCCGCGTCCGCCTGATCGCCAGCGCCGCAGACCAGCCCGAGCAGCTTTATAATGAAGGCGAGGGCAGTTTCGAATTCGAACGCACCTCCAGCCGCCTGCGCGAGATGCAGGATGCCGCCTGGGGCGGGCGGCCCGACTAGCACGCGCCCCGGCGGGTCGCGCGATGGCGGGGGGTGCGGGGGGCAGCCAGCCCCCCGCCGCGTCGCGGGACGCAAAAAGCGCGCGGATCAGGCCGGCAGCGCGTCCAGAATGCGGCGCGCCTCGTCGCGGCAGGGCGTCAGCGCGCTGCGATCCTCGCCCGGATAGAAGCGCGCGCGCACGGCAGTCGGCATGGGCGCGGGAGTCTCGATCACGATGCGCGGGCCGATCCGGGCCGTCTCGGCCTGCCAACTGCGCGCCAAGGCAATCTGCGCCGCCTTGGTCGCGCCATAGGCGCCCATGAACTTGCGCCCCGCCTGCGGGTCGTCGAAGAACAAGGCCGTGCCATTCTTCTGGCGCAGCAAGGGTTCGATCAGCGCAATCAGGCCCCGCGTGACATCCGCGTTGATCAAGAGCGATTTCGACCAATCCTTGCCGTTGACATGAGGCGCGGGCGCCATGGGCGCGGCATGGATGGCGCAATGCGCCCACAGATCGACGCCGCCCCAACGGCCGGCCACCGCCTCGACCAGTTGCTGCATCGCCGCAGGCTCGGCCACATCCATCGGCGCCAACGTCGCCTGACCGCCCGCCTGCCGGATTCGGTCGTCCAGCTCCTCCAGCCCGCCGACGGTGCGTGCCACCGCCAGGACGTGATAGCCGCGCAGGGCCAGTTCCTCGGCCAGGGCCGCGCCCAGACCGCGCGAGGCCCCTGTCACCAGCGCCAGACGGGGCGCCACCGGATCGTTCGGATTGCTCATGCCCGCTCCATTGCCACCGGCCTGCCCGCCGCGCAAGCCCTCGTGGCACGGGGCGGACGGCCATGA
This sequence comes from Paracoccus bogoriensis, assembly GCF_019431455.1. Classification (GTDB taxonomy): domain Bacteria; phylum Pseudomonadota; class Alphaproteobacteria; order Rhodobacterales; family Rhodobacteraceae; genus Paracoccus; species Paracoccus bogoriensis. The sequence goes on along the minus strand of NZ_JAHYSR010000001.1, from coordinate 121,880 downwards.
AAAAGGCCCCCATCCGGGGGCCTTCGCTGCGCTTCGCAAAACCGCTCAGCGGTCCGCGACATCCTTGTAGTCGCGCTTGACGTTGCCGACATAAAGCTGACGCGGGCGGCCGATCTTGTTTTGCGGATCGCCGATCATCTCCTTCCACTGCGCGACCCAGCCCACCGTGCGCGACAGCGCGAAGATCGGGGTGAACATCGAGGTGGGGAAGCCCATCGCCTCGAGAATGATGCCCGAATAGAAATCCACGTTGGGATAGAGCTTCTTCTCGATGAAATACGGGTCCTCCAGAGCGATCTTTTCCAGCTCCTTGGCGACCTGCAGCGTCGGGTTGTCCTTGATCCCCAGCAGGTCCAGCACCTCGTCGGCGGATTCCTTCATCACCTTGGCGCGCGGGTCGAAGTTCTTGTAAACCCGGTGCCCGAAGCCCATCAGCTTGAACGGATCGCTCTTGTCCTTGGCGCGGGCGATATATTCGGGGATGCGGTCAACGGTCCCGATCTCGCGCAGCATCTCCAGACAGGCCTGGTTCGCGCCGCCATGGGCCGGCCCCCACAGGCAGGCGATCCCCGCCGCAATGCAGGCAAAGGGGTTTGCCCCCGACGAGCCCGCCAGCCGCACGGTCGAGGTCGAGGCGTTCTGTTCGTGATCGGCATGAAGCGTGAAGATGCGGTCCATGGCACGGGCCAAGGCCGGGTCCACCTCGTATTTCTCGGCCGGGACCGAAAAACACATGTGCAGGAAATTGCTGGCGTAATCCAGATCGTTGCGCGGATAGACGAAGGGCTGGCCGATCGAATACTTGTAGGCCATGGCCGCGATCGTCGGCACTTTGGCAATCAGGCGGATCGCCGCGACCTCACGCTGCCAGGGATCGTTCACATCGGTCGAATCGTGGTAGAAGGCCGACATCGCGCCGATCACACCGACCAGCGTGGCCATCGGATGCGCATCGCGGCGGAATCCGCGGAAGAAGTTGTGCATCTGCTCGTGAACCATCGTGTGACGGGTCACACGGGTCTCGAAATCCTCCATCTGCTGCTGGGTGGGCAGTTCGCCGTAAAGCAGCAGATAGCAGACTTCGAGGTAATGCGACTTGGCGGCCAGTTGCTCGATCGGATAGCCGCGATACCACAATTCGCCCTTGTCACCGTCGATATAGGTGATCTTCGATTCGCAGCTGGCCGTCGAGGTGAAGCCCGGATCGAAGGTGAAGACATCCGCCTGGGCATAGAGCTTGCGGATATCCAGCACGTCCGGCCCTTGGGTCGGGCTCATGACCGGCAGGTCATATTCCGAATCGTCGATGCGCAGCTTGGCAATCTTGTCGGCCATCTATGCGTCCTTTCCGGCTTGGCCGGGCCCCGCCCGCATGATGCTGGGGGGTTGCCCTGGCATGTGGGGGCAGGCGGTCAGCCTGCCGGATCTGTCTGGTCACGCAGCCGGGCCAGCGATTCCTCGCGGCCGAGCGCCGTCATCATGTCGAACACAGAGGGGGTGACGCTGGTCCCGGACAAGGCGGCGCGCAAGGGCCCCGCAATCTTGCCCAAACCGACGCCATGTTCCTCGGCGATCCGCCTGGCCGCCTCCTCCAGATCGTCTCGCGTCCAGCTAACATGCTGCAATGCGGCAGTCAACGATCTCAGCATACCACGGGATACCGTATCCAGGTGCCTGGCGGCCTTGTCGTCTGGCTGGATGGGTCTTTCGATCAGAGCAAATCGAGCCTGTTCAATCAGTTGGGGAAACGTTCTTGCCTTTTCGGTCAGGGCCGGCAGGGCGGCAGCCATCCGGTCCCGCTGCTGCGGCGTCAGGGGCTGGGCGCCGGTCTCGGCCAGGTAGCCCTCCAGCGCAGGGAACAGCGCTTCGGGCGTCATGTGCCGCAGGTGGTGGCCGCTCACATGTTCGAGCTTCCTGAAATCCAGACGCGCGGGGGCACGGCCGATCCCGGAAAGGTCGAACCACTCGCGCGCCTGCGCATCGTCGAACAATTCGTCGTCGCCATGGCTCCAGCCCAGGCGCGCCAGATAATTCCGCATTGCGGCCGCCGGGTAGCCAAGCGCCGCGAATTCGTGCAGCCCCACCGCGCCGTGACGCTTGGACAGCTTCTTGCCGTCCTCGCCATGGATCAGCGGGATATGGGCAAAGACCGGGCGGTCCCAGCCCATCGCATCGTAAATCTGGATCTGGCGGGCGGTGTTGGTCAGGTGGTCGTCGCCCCGGATCACATGCGTCACGCCCATGTCGTGATCATCGACGACGACGGCCAGCATGTAGGTGGGCGTGCCGTCGCTGCGCAACAGGATCATGTCGTCAAGCTGATCATTCGCCACGCGCACATCGCCCTGCACCTGATCGTGGATGACCGTCTCGCCCTGCCGCGGGGCCTTCAGGCGGATGGCATAGGGCGCGTCGGGCAGGTCGGTCGCGTCGCGCCACGGGCTGGCGAAGGGCTGGCGGGGATTGGCCTCGCGCCAGGCCGCGATCTCGTCGGTGGTGGAAAAGCACTTGTAGGCCGTGCCATCCGCCAGCATCTGGCGCGCGACCTCGGCATGGCGGTCCTTGCGGGCGAACTGGCTGACGGGCTCTCCGTCCCAGTCGAGACCCAGCCATTCCAGCCCCTTGAGGATCGCCTCGGTCGCCTCGGGCGTCGAACGCGCACGGTCCGTATCCTCGATCCGCAGCAGGAACCTGCCGCCGCGCCCGCGCGCGTAAAGCCAGTTGAACAGTGCCGTCCGGGCGCCGCCGATATGCAGATAGCCGGTCGGCGAGGGGGCAAAACGGGTCACGACGGGGGCGGTCTGGGTCATCTGGGCCTTCGGAAGATGGGGCTTGTGGGGCGGCGTTAACGCTTTGGTAAGCAGGGCCTGCCATTCTGCGGCAAGTGATAGAGTCCGAACCGCGAAAGGACAAGGATGTTGCTCCAGCCGGTCGCCCTGCCGGCGCCGCCCCACAGGCGCAGCCATGTCGCGCAGCGGCCCGCCGCTGCGCCGCGTGCGGGGCTGTTTGCCTGGGTGCCGGTCTGTCTGGCGGCGGGAATCGGGCTGTGGTTCCTGCGACCTGCCCTGCTGACGGCGCCGCAATGGGCCGGGCTTGGGGCCTTGGCCTTCATCGCGGGCGTTGCTGCGCTGAGCGCGCCCCGCCTTGCACTGCGCGGACGGATCGACTGGGCTTGGGCCGACCTTCTGCGACTGGCGGGGCTGGCGCTGGTGCTGATGGCCTGCGGGGTGGCGCTGGCGGGTGCGCGGGCGGCGTGGGTGGCGGGGCCGGTGCTGGACTGGCGCTATTACGGCCCGGTCGAGGGGCGCGTCGTGCATCTGGACCGATCCAGCCGCGACCTGCTGCGCCTGACGCTGGACGAGGTGCGGCTGCGCGACATCCCGCCCGAGGGCGTGCCGCGCCGTGTCCGCCTGTCGCTTTCGGTGGGGCAGGATGTGCCACCGATCGGCCAGCGCGTGATGCTGACCGGCCATCTGGGGCCGCCGCCCGGCCCGGCCTCGCCCGGCAGCTTCGACTTCCGCCTGAACGCATGGTTTCAGGGACTGGGCGCAGTCGGCTACAGCCGCAGCCCCGTCATGGCCGTCGCCGCGCCCGAAGGCGGGGCGTGGCATCTGCACCGGACCCGCATGGCGCTGGCGAAAGAGATCCGCGAACGCATCCCCGGCCAGCCCGGCGCGGTGGCCGCCGCGCTGATGACGGGGGACCGATCGGGCATCGACGAAGCCACGACCGAAGTGATGCGCGCCTCGAACCTCGCGCATGTGATCGCGATTTCAGGCCTGCACATGGGGCTGCTGACCGGCTTTGTCTATGGCGCGCTGCGGCTGGCGCTGGTGCTGGCGCAGGGTCTTGGCGCACAACTGCCCCTGCCCGCGCACAAGATGGCCGCGCTTGGGGCGCTGGTCGCGGCGGGAACCTATCTGTGGCTGTCGGGCGCCAGCGTAGCAACCCAGCGGGCCTTTGTAACGGTTGCGGTGATGCTGCTGGCGATTCTGGCCGACCGCCGGGCAATCTCGCTCAGAACGGTTGCCTTGGCCGCAACGGCAATCCTGATTCTCAGCCCCGAGGCGCTGACCTCGCCCGGTTTCCAGATGAGCTTTGCTGCGACGATCGCGCTGATCCTGACCTTCGATCCCTGGAACCGCCATGCCGCTCGGCTGCCCCGCGTGCTGCGGCCTGTGGTCATGCTGCTGATCTCATCCCTGGTCGCGGGGCTGGCGACCGCGCCGATCGGGGCTGCGCATTTCAACCGCATGTCGCAATACGGGCTGCTGGCCAACATTCTGGCTGTGCCGGTGATGGGAACGCTGGTCATGCCCTCGGGGGTGATCGCGCTGCTTCTGGCACCCCTGGGGCTGGAGGGCGTGGGCCTGTGGGTCATGGGCCTCGGCACGGCATGGATCCTGGCGGTGGCGGGCTTTGTCGCCGGGCTTGAGGGCGCCGTGGCAGCGATCCCGATGGCGCCGGGGCCGGTGCTGCCATTGCTGGGCTTCGGCTCGGTCGGGCTGATCCTGTGCTGGCGCCGTTCGGGGTCGGGCGGCGCACCGATGATCGGCACGGCGCTGTCGGCAGCGCTGGTGGTCGGCGGCTTTGCATTGTGGCTGACCGCAAAACGCCCGCTGATTCTCATCGCCCCCGAGGGCGAGGCCGTGGGGCTGATGACCCCGGCCGGGCGGGCGGTGTCGAAACCGGCAGGCGGAGCCTTTGTGGTTTCGACCTGGTTGATCGAGGATGGCGACACAGCAACTCAAGCGGTCTCGGCCGCGCGGTCCGGCTGGACGGGCGACCAAAGGGACCGCCAGGCCGATCTGCCGCATGGCTGGCGCATCCTGCACTTGACGGGCAAGGGTGCTGGCGCGCGCGCGGCGCCTCTGTGCCAGCCGCGCACGATCATCGTTGCGACCGAGCGGGTCGAGACGCGCGGCGTTTGCGAGATCTGGGATCCGCCGCGCCTGCGCCGCACGGGCGCGCTGGCAGGAGAGATGACGCCCGACGGCCCCGTCTGGCGCAGCGTGGCCGAGACTCAGCCCGCGCTGCGTCCGCGCTGAGCGCGCGGCGTCGTCAGCCATGCGACCAGCCGTCGGGCCAGAGGCGCCACGATCAGCACGGCGGGAAAGGCGACAGCCCAACTGGACAGCCAGTTGCCCAGCCACAAGGCCACCACCCCATCTGTCAGGCCCACCGCCCGCAGCGTCGAGACACCCGAAACAAGCGCAGACATCAGGCCGGACAGGAAAAAGCCGAACAGGATCGGGGCAAATCGGGCTGGAATCACGTCACATTCCCTTCCTAGAATGCATCACGGGCGTAACGCGTCCCACCCCTCTTCGCAAGCTCTGTCAGGCCAGTTCGGCAAAGACCTTGGTCAGCGCCTTGTCCAGCTTGTCGAACATCTCGTCCATCTGGTCGGTGGTCAGGATGAAGGGCGGGCAGAGCACGATCGACTGGCCAAGCGGCCGGCAGATCAGGCCCATGTCGGTGCAGGTATTGGCGATGCGCTCGCTGACCGACAGATGCCCCTCGAAGGGTGTCTTGGTCGCCTTGTCACGCACAGCCTCCAGCGCCCACATGAAGCCGACGCCGCGATATTCGCCGATATTGGGGTTCTTGGCCAATTCGCGCAGCCCATCCTCGAAGCGCGGCGCCAGGTCGATGACGTTCTGCGCCAGCCCTTCGTTCATCACCACGTCGATGGCCTTCAGCGCGATGGCGCAGCCGACCGGATGACCCGAGGCGGTGAAGCCATGCGGAAATTCCTCGATCCTGTCGATGGCGGCTTGCAGACGGTCGGTCAGTTCGGGGCCCAGGATCACGGCGCCCATCGGAAACAGCCCCGCCGTCAGGTTCTTGGAACTGATGATCGCGTCGGGCACGAAATCATAGGTGATCGAGCCCCAGGTGTTGCCCGTCCGCCCGAAGCCGCAGATGACCTCGTCCGCGATCATCGGGATGCCGTGCTTTTTCAGCACTGGCAGGATCGCCTGGAAATACCCTTCGGAGGGCGGAATCACCCCGCCCGCGCCCTGCACGGGTTCGGCGAAAAAGCCCGCGATGGTATCGGCGCCCTCGCGCTGGATTACCTCCTCCAGCTCGCGCGCGAGGCGCTGCGTGAACTGTTCCTCGGTCTCGCCGTCCTTGCCATAGCGCCAGTAATGCGGGCAGGTCAGGTGGATGAAGCCCGGCAGCGGCAGGCCAAAGACCTCGTTATAAGGCTTGCCGGTCATGCTGGCCGAGACCGCCGTGACCCCGTGATAGGCGTTCCAGCGCGTCAGGATCTTGCGCTTTTGCGGATTGCCCTCGCTGGCGTGCAGGAACCACAGCATCTTGACCATGGTGTCGTTCGCTTCAGAGCCCGAGTTGGTGTAGAATACCTTCCCGCGCGCAAAGGGCGAGACCTCGACCAGCTTTTCCGACAGCATCACCGTCTGGTCCGACATCCGCCCGAAGAACGCGTGATAGCCGGGAAAGCGATCGTATTGCGCCTTGGCGGCTTCGGTCAGGCCCTTGTGGTCGAAGCCCGCGACCATGTTCCACAGGCCGGAATTGGCATCAAGATAGCGATTGCCGTTCACGTCAACGACGTAAGGCCCCTCGCCATGGGTCAGTACGACCGCACCGCGCTGGCGCACGCTTGGCAGGTCGGTGAAGCCATAAAGCGAAAATTCGTCGGCCCGTGCTTGCCAGGTTTGCGGCTTGTTCATGCTGTCGGCTCCTCAATACCTTTGCAGCAAGGCTAGCCGGGCGAAATGGCGCATTCAATGGGGCGGATTGCCAGGGTTCTTGTGCAGGTCGTGCAAAATTCGCAAGATCATCGCGAGATTGCCAAAGGAGCGCCCGTGAGACACCTGCTGATCGCCGCCATGGCCCTGACCGCGATGCCTGCAATCGCCGAGAACCGCATCGACCTGATCCGCCCGGACGCGCCCGAACTGGCCCATCCCGGCCCCCATCCCGTCGGCGTGCGCGAGGCGCGCTTCACGGATCCCGAGCGGATCGACGTGATCGCCGCGCAGGCGGGCGGTGCCCCCGTCCGCGATCGGTCGCTGCTGGCCGAGATCTGGTATCCCGCCGCCGAGGGGACCGAGCCCGGCACCACCTATGACACCATTCTGCGCGACGGGGTGACAGCGACCACGCTGGCGGGCAGCGCGGCCCGCGACGCGGACCCCGCCGACGGTTCGTTTCCGCTGGTGATCCTGTCGCATGGCTATCCGGGCAATCGCTACCTGATGAGCCATCTGGCCGAGAATCTCGCCTCGAAAGGCTATGTCGTGGTGGCGGCCGACCATCCTGAAAGCACCTATGACGACCAGCAGGCCTTTGCCTCGACGCTGGTGAACCGCGCGCTGGATCAGCGCTTCCTGCTGGACAGCATGGCCGGGCTCGAGGACGGAATCGGCGCGATCACCGATGCCGACCGGACCGCGGTCGTCGGCTATTCGATGGGCGGCTACGGCGCGCTGATCTTTGGTGGTGCGGGCCTGTCGCGCACCGCGCTGGAACGGACCGAGCCCGCCGCCTTTGTGCCACCCTCGGACACGCTGGCCCGGCTGGGTGCCGGGTCCGAGGATCACGCCGCGCTGGTCGATCCGCGCATCCGGGCCGTCATCGCCATCGCGCCTTGGGGGCGGCAATTCGACTTCTGGGATGCGGACGGGCTGGCCGGCGTGACCGTGCCCCTGATGCTGGTCGCGGGCAGTGTGGATGATGTGTCACCCTATGATTCGATCCGGCAGATCCTGGACGAGACGACCGGCACGACGCGCCACCTGCTGACCTTCGAGAACGCCAATCACAATGCGGCCGCGCCCATCCCCGCTCCGGCCGAGGCCTGGGCGCATTCCGAAAGCCTGGGCCGCGCGCCGTTTGACCATTATGCCGATCCGGTCTGGGACAGCGTGCGGATGAACAACATCCTCCAGCATTTCGCGACGGCCTTTCTGGACCTGCATCTCAAGGACGAGGCTGCGCGGGGCGAATATCTGGACCTGATCCGCGACGCGGATGCGGGCCTGTGGTCGGTCGATGCGGATGGCAACCCTGACGAGGCGCATAGCTACTGGGCGGGTTTTGCCCAACGCAGTGCCGTGGGCCTGGCCTTCGAGACCCGCGAGGCGGGCCGCTGATCAGGGCCGCCTGAGGCCAAGCGCGTCCAGCTCGGCCTCGATCCCCGACAGGGGCGCGGCGCGGACTTCCGCGACCAGCGCGTCGAAGCGGGCGCGCAGGGCGTCCTTTTCGGCGCCCTTGCAATCGTTCCAGGGCCTCCCCTGCAGCGCCATGTGCAGGACGTAATAGCCGATGAAATGCGGCCGCTCGCCCGAGACCAGCAGCGCGCGATAGGCCTCGTGCGCGCCCAGGGCGCGCAGCCGCGCCGCGTCCGGGATGCCCGCCGCGATCAAGGACCGGGCGGTGGCCGGGCCGATATTGGGGATCGCGGTCAGGTCGCTCTCCATCCCGTGCCTTTCCAAAAGTCTGACTTTGCTGTATCGCGGGGCCGATCTCAAGGACAGCATGACATGACCCAGGACGCCCGCGCCACGGCCGCGAAGAAGCTTTTCATCAAGACCTATGGCTGCCAGATGAACGTCTATGACAGCCAGCGCATGGCCGAGGCGATGGGCGCCGAGGGCTATGAACTGACCGAGGACCAGTCGCAGGCCGACATGGTCCTGCTGAACACCTGCCATATCCGGGAAAAGGCGGCCGAGAAGCTCTATTCCGATCTGGGCCGGCTGAAGCCGCTGAAGGCCGCGCGCCCCGACCTGAAGATCGGGGTTGCCGGCTGCGTCGCCCAGGCCGAGGGCGAAGAGATCGTCCGCCGGATGCCGCTGGTCGATCTGGTCGTCGGCCCGCAGACCTATCACCGCCTGCCCGCGATGCTGCGCGGCGAGGCACCCGCGATCCTGACCGAGTTCCCGCCCGAGGACAAGTTCGACCACCTGCCCGAACGCCGCGCCACCCGCCGCGCGCCCGCGGCCTTCCTGACCGTGCAGGAAGGCTGCGACAAGTTCTGCGCCTTCTGCGTCGTCCCCTATACCCGCGGGGCCGAGGTCAGCCGCCCCGTGGACCGCATCCTGGCCGAGGCCCGCGACCTGGTCGCCCGCGGCGTGCGCGAGATCACGCTCTTGGGTCAGAACGTCAATGGCTGGCACGGCGCGGGCGCGGGCGGCGAATGGGGCTTTGGCCGCCTGATCCGCGCGCTGGCCGAAATCGACGGCCTGGACCGCATCCGCTATACGACCAGCCATCCCAACGACATGGCCGACGACCTGATCGAGGCGCATCGCGACATCCCGCAGCTGATGCCTTATCTGCATCTGCCGGTGCAGTCGGGCAGCGACCGCATCCTGAAGGCGATGAACCGCAAGCACACGGCCGAGCAGTATCTGCGCCTGATCGACCGCATCCGCGCGGCGCGGCCCGACATCCTGCTGACCAGCGACTTCATCGTGGGTTTCCCGGGCGAGACCGACCAGGACCATGCCGACACGCTGCGCCTGATCGAACAGGTCGGCTTCGGCACGGCCTTCAGCTTCAAGTATTCGCCTCGCCCCGGCACCCCCGCCTATGACCGCCCCGAGGTGGACGGCGCCGTGGCCGATGCCCGGCTACAGGAGTTGCAGGCGCTGCTGAATCGTCAGCAACAGGCCGCGCAGCAATCCATGTTGGGCCGGACCGTCGGCGTCCTGTTCGAGAAACCGGGCCGCGAACCGGGGCAGATGGTCGGCAAGTCGGATTACCTGCATTCGGTCTTTGTCGAGGCACCGCAGGCGCGGATCGGCGATCTGGTCCAGGTCCGCATCGTGGAAAGCGCGCCGAATTCGCTGCGAGGCGAACTGGTCGGCTGAGGCATCCCTTGCGGAAGAAAGAGCCGGCCCCCGGTGGAACGCGCGACGAGTGTCGGGGGCCGGCCTTCCACGCGGACAGGCCTGCGCGGAAGCGGTGGTGCAGGGCCATGAGCCTTGCAGATGGATCGCCGGCCCCCCGAGGAACGCGCGAACAGGACGGGGGGCCGGGACTGCCGCGCGGGTGGAGCGCGCGGAACCGGTGGGGCGGGGCGGCTATTCGCCGCCACCAAGCCCGTGGACATAGACGGTCAGCGCCCGGATCTCGGCCTCGGTCAGGCGGTTCGACCAGGCGGGCATGACGCCATAGGGGCCTTCCGAGATGATCCGGTGCAGGGTCTCGGGCTCGCTGCCGTAAAGCCAGACCTGATCGTTCAGCGCAGGCGCGCCCTGGCTGCGATCGCCCTGGCCCGCATCGCCGTGGCAGGCGGTGCAATTCTCGGCATAGATCGAAGCACCGCGTGCGGCCAGCTCAGCGTCATGGGGCTGATCGGACAGTGACAGGACGTAATGAACGACGCGGTCGATCTCTCGCCGGGTCAAGAGGCCATCCACACCATAGCGCGGCATCTGCGAATAGCGGGTGTCGGGATCCTGCGGGTCGCGGATGCCGTGCATCAGCGTCAGGTGGATATCCTCCATGCTGCCGCCCCAAAGCCAGTCGTCGTCCAGCAGGTTCGGATAGCCCCGCGCCCCGGCCGCGCCCGCGCCGTGACATTGCGCGCACCAGGTCCGGTAAAGCGCCGCGCCGGCATTGGTGGCATAGCTCATCAGGTCGGGATCTTCGGGGATGGCGGACAGATCGGTCTGCACCAGCGCCGCCCGGATCGGCGCATTGGCGGCAGCAAAGCGCTCGATCTCGGCGGCGACCTCGGCGCGGGCATTGGTGCGCAGCAGGCCCTGGGTCGCCTGCGTCACCAGCGGAATGGCGGGATAGGCGATCATGTAGCCGATGGCCCAGACGATGGTGGCGTAGAAGGTCCACAGCCACCAGCGCGGCATCGGGTTGTCGTATTCGGTGATCCCGTCCCATTCATGCCCGGTCGAGGGCGTTTCCTTCAGACCGACGCCATGGCGGCCCTTGCGGCGATGGCTGGGCGCGACGGGCTTGTCCGGGGCGGGCCGGGGCGGGATGGCGCCCCCGATCTTGCCGGCATGATCGGCATCGGCGGCCTGGCGGCGCAGGTTGATCTGATTGTCGGGATTGGCGGGCGATGCCACGTCATCCGCCGGCTTCCTGGTGTCGTCGGACATCAACGGCCCTCCTTGTTCTCGTCGTCCTCGGCGGCAGGACGGGATTCGTTGCGAAAGATGCTTTCGGCGGCATCCTTCTGGACGCGGCGCGATCCGGGGCGGAACACGAAGGCAATCACGCCCAGGAAGATCAGGACCAGGACCAGAAGCGCCCAGCTATCGGCCATGGCACGCAGGAAGGTATAGGTTTCCATGGCGTCCTCAGCGGTTCGGATCGGGCTCGAAGGTCGAGAAATCGACCATCGTGCCAAGCACCTGGAGATAGGCGATCAGGGCGTCCATCTCGGTCAGCTGCGGCTGACGGTCGAAGTTTCGGACCTGCGCGCCGGGATAGCGCGATTGCAGCGCAGCCACATCGCCGAACTCATCGGCCTGGGTGCGGAAATCGGCCACGGCGTTCTGGATCATCTCGTCGGTATAGGGCACGCCCACGCGGCGGTCGGCCAGCAGACGCTGCCGGATGTGATTGGGGTGGATCACCCGGTCCAGCAGGAAGCCGTATTTCGGCATGATCGATTCCGGCACCACCGATTGCGGGTCGCGCAGGTGGTCGATGTGCCATTCGTCCGAATAGCGCCCGCCGACCCGCGCCAGATCCGGCCCGGTGCGTTTCGATCCCCACTGGAACGGGTGGTCATACATCGATTCGGCGGCCAGGCTGTAATGGCCGTAACGCTCGACCTCGTCGCGCATGGGGCGTATCATCTGGCTGTGGCAGACATAGCAGCCCTCGCGGATGTAGATGTCGCGGCCTGTCAGTTCCAGCGGCGTGTAGGGGCGGACGCCCTCGACTTTCTCGATCGTGTTCTCAAGATAGAACAGGGGCGTGATCTGGACGATGCCGCCGATGGTGACGACCAGGAACGAAAAGACCAGCAGCAGCGTGGCGTTCTTTTCAAGGATCTTGTGCTTTTCGAGAATGCGCATCGAAAGCCCCCTTATTCTGCCGGAACCGCAATGGCGGTGGATTGGGCCTTGGGCTGCCGGGCAACCGTCGCCCACAGGTTCCAGGCCATGATGATCGCGCCTGTCAGGTAAAGGACGCCGCCCAGACCGCGCACGACATACATCGGGAACTTGGCGCTGACCGTGTCGGCGAAGGCGTTGACCAGGTAGCCGTGCTGATCGACCTCGCGCCACATCAGGCCCTCCATGATGCCCGTGACCCACATCGAGGCCGCGTAGAGGACGATCCCGATGGTGGCGAGCCAGAAATGCCAGCTGACCAGCGACAGGCTATACAGCCGCTCGCGCCCCCACAGACGCGGCACCAGGTAATAGAGCGCGCCGAAGGTGATCATGCCGTTCCAGCCAAGCGCGCCGGAATGGACGTGGCCGATGGTCCAGTCGGTATAGTGCGACAGCGAGTTCACCGACTTGATCGACATCATCGGGCCCTCGAAGGTCGCCATGCCGTAGAAACCAACAGCGACGACCATCATGCGGATGATCGGATCGGTCCGCAGCTTGTCCCAAGCCCCCGACAGCGTCATCAGGCCGTTGATCATGCCGCCCCACGAGGGCATCCACAGCATGACCGAAAACACCATCCCCAGGGTCGCGGCCCATTCCGGCAGCGCCGTATAGTGCAGGTGGTGCGGGCCGGCCCAGATATAGAGGAAAATCAGCGCCCAGAAGTGGATGATGGACAGCTTGTAGCTATAGACCGGCCGCTCGGCCTGTTTCGGGATGAAGTAATACATCATCCCCAGAAAGCCCGCCGTCAGGAAGAAGCCCACCGCGTTGTGGCCATACCACCACTGGACCATCGCATCCTGCACGCCGCTGAACAATTGCACGGACTTGCTGCCCCAGATGCTGACCGGCAGCGACAGGTTGTTTACCACATGCAGCATCGCGATGGTCACGATGAAGGCCAGATAGAACCAGTTGGCGACGTAGATATGGGGCTCCTTGCGCTTGATGATCGTGCCCAGAAAGACCGCCAGATAGGTGACCCAGACGATGGTCAGCCACCAGTCCGCATACCATTCCGGCTCGGCATATTCCTTGGATTGGGTCGCGCCCAGGATGTAGCCCGTCGCCGCCAGCACGATGAAGAAGTTATAGCCCCAGAACACGAACCAGGCCGCATTCCCGCCCCAGAGCCGCGCCGCCGAGGTCCGCTGGACCACATAGAACGAGGTCGCGATCAGGGCATTGCCGCCGAAGGCGAAGATCACGGCGCTGGTATGCAGCGGGCGCAACTTGCCGAAATTCAGGTAGCCCTGTGTCAGGTCGCTGAAGTTCAGCACCGGAAAGGCCAGCTGAAAGGCGATGACCACGCCGACCAGAAAGCCGACCACGCCCCAGAACATCGTGGCGATCACGCCGGCGCGCACGACGCCGTCCATGTATTCGCGCGGATTGTGAACGGGCAGAGGTTCGTCGATGCGGCGCAGGGTCCACAGGAACAGACCGCCCGCAGCCAGCATGACGGTCAGTGCATTGACCTGATAGGCCAGATCGCGGGCCATGTTGGCCGCGATCGCTGCAAACAAGGCTATCCCGCCCAGCAGGATCAGTTTCACGTAATTCATCTTGCTGCCCCCGTTCGCATCGGCGTCGCGTTCCCATCTGCGCCCGCGCCGAATCGCTTCGGCGCAGGGCTGTCGATGGTCGGGGGATAGGGATCGGCGGCTCTTGAATCCTTGATCTGGGTCAAATCCGGGGATTGACGCGGATCAAGGCAAAAGGTCGCATCAGCGCCCAGGATGCCATCGTGACCGAAAGGAGCCCCCCATGGCCTACAAGACGATCCTCACCATCCTGACCGATTCGGCACAGATGCCCCAGCTTGACGCGGCAGCCAAGCTTGCCGTGCGCGAGGACGCCCATCTCGAAGTGCTGTGCCTCGGTATCGACCTCAGCCAGCCGGGATATTTCTTCCCCGGCGGCACCGCCTACATGCTCCAGGACGCCATCGACACCGCCCTAGCCGATGCCGAACGGCTGGAAGAAGCCGTTCGCGCACGTCTGGCACCTGCCAGCGACCTGCGCTGGTCGGTGGACAGCGCGGTTGCGCAAAGCGGCGGCATCCCGGCCCTGGTCGGTCTGCGGGCGCGTTTCGCGGATCTCACCGTGCTGGTCAGCCCCTACGCCAAGGGCCAGCCCCCCGAGGCCGAGATCATCGCCGAGGCTGCCCTGTTCGAGGGCGGCTGCCCCGTCCTCGTCCTGCCCGATGCCCGGATCCCGGCCCATCTGCGCCAGATCCTGGTCGCCTGGAACCAGTCGTCCGAGGCTCTGGCCGCGATTCGCCGCGCGCTGCCTCTGCTACGCGCCGCCGATCGGGTCGAGGTGACCTGCATCGACCCGCGCCGCAACAGCCCAGAGAATTCGGATCCGGGCGGATTGTTGGCGCAGATGCTGGTCCGCCACGGGGTGCGCGCGGAAATCGCGGTTCTGGCGCGCACGGCACCCACGATCAGCGACGAGCTGAACCGCCGCGCGGTCGAGATCGGCGCCGATCTCATCGTGATGGGGGCCTATGGCCATTCGCGTTTCCGGCAGGCGATCCTGGGCGGGGCGACGCGCAACATGCTGGAAAAGTCCGCCGTGCCGGTGCTGATGGCCCGCTGAACCGCGCGCGGCCCGCGGGGCCGGGCGCAGGGGGGTCCGGGGGGACGGTCAGTCCCCCCGGCCCGTCGCGGGACGCAATTCGCCGCGCGCGCCGATGCCTTGCTGAACGCAGGCGGGGCGGCGCCTCAGACGCCGCGCAGGTTGCCCCAGAGCAGCACGTGAAGCTGCGGCAGCACACGGGGCCGGAACCATCGGTCCTCGGTCACCCTCTCGACCAGCCAGCGCAGCCGGTCGGCCACATCCTGCGCCGCAACCGGGCTTTCGGGGTGCACATCAGGATTGCCCGGTTGCAGGTAAAGCGGCAGGTCCGGCCAATCCTCGGCCAGCGCCCGCGCCCAATCGTAATCGTGCCGGTCGAACACCACGATCTTCAGCACCACCTGCCCCGCCCCCTGCCCCGCCGCGATACAGGCCGCCAGGGCCGCACGGTCGGGCGTCTCGCCGCTGGAAGGGGGCTTGGGGCTGAGGACCAGCACGTCCAGCGCCCCGAACCAGTCCCGCGCGATGGAACCCTGTGTTTCCAGCGCAAACCGGTAGCCTGCGTCCCGGCCAAGCGCGATCAACGGCCGGAAATCCTGAATCGCCGGATTGCCCCCCGAAATCGAGACCGTCAGAGGCCGCCCGCCCGACAGGCGCGTAACCTCGGCCCAGACGGCCTCGGGCGACATGGCCGCCCATTGGTCGCGATAGGCGCTGTCCACCGCATGGATCGAATCGCACCAGGAACAGCGGTAATCACAGCCCCCCGCGCGGACAAAGATCGTGGGTTCGCCGATCAGGACGCCCTCACCCTGGATGGTCGGGCCGAAGATCTCGGCGATTCGCAGGGCGCTCATGGCCGATACTCGGCCCAGGTCCTGGGCGTCTCGCTGACCTTGACGGCGCTGGTCTCGGGCCAGCGGGCGCGGCACCAGTCGAAGAAGTGCCGGGCCAGGTTCTCGGCCGTCGAGGGGACCGCCAGCAGGTCGTTCAGATGCCGGTGGTCGAAATGGCCGTCGATATAGTCCTTCAGCGGCTTCAGCTCGTGATAATCGCGCACGAAGCCGTCGGGGTTCAGATCGGGCGCGGCCAGTTCGACGACAACGATGTAGTTGTGGCCGTGCAGGCGGGCGCATTGGTGATCGGGCGACAGATGGTCCAGCCGGTGCGAGGCGCTGAAGTGGAATTCCTTGCTGATCCGGAACATCACGCCGCCCCCTGCCGCGACGCGACCGCCGCGCGCCAGAAATCGGGATCGTCATACTCGGTCGGATCGGGGATGCCCGCCAGATCGAAGGCCTCGCGCCGCTCGACGCAGGTGCCGCAGCGCCCGCAATGGCGCGCCCCGCCCTTGTAGCAGGACCAGGTCTGCGCAAAGGGCGTGCCGGCTTGCGCGCCCGCTGCGACTATGTCGGCCTTGGTGGCGCGGACAAAGGGAACGTGCAGGGCAATTTCGGCGTAGCCGTCCAGCGCAGCCTTCTGCATGGCGGCGAAGGCCTCGGTGAAGCCCGGACGGCAATCCGGATAGATGAAGTGATCGCCGCCATGGACTGCCGCCGCGACCGCCTGATCGCCATTCGCGGCCGCGATGCCGAAGGCAATGGTCAGCATGATCGCATTACGGTTCGGCACAAGGGTGACGCGCATGGTTTCCTCGGCGTAATGGCCGTCTGGCACCGCGACATCGTCGGTCAGCGCCGACCCGGTCAGCGCCGCGCCAAGGCCGGAGAGATCGACAAGATGAAAAGGCACAGCAAGCCTCTCGGCGCAGGCGCGGGCATGGTTCAGTTCCTTGCGATGGCGCTGAGCGTAATCGAAGCTGACAATGCGCGAAAGCCGCCCCTGCGCGGCAAGGACATGGGCAAGCGAGACAGAGTCCAGCCCGCCCGAGCAGACGAGAGCAGTTTTCATATGTGACCCTTGTTTTTGTAACCCGGGTAGGCTGCGACCGGGAGAGTGCCCTTAGCAGGAACGGGCGGCGACGAAAAGGGCCGGGCGGCGCGGCGACCGACGGGTTTCAGGGGAGGCGCTGCCCCCCATCCGCGGGGCGCGATTCATCTTGGGATATTCGAGCCAAGGCAAAGCGGCAGGAGAGGGTCAGCCAAGCCAGCCGCCGTCGGAGTCGTCGCCGGATTCCTCTACCAGACGCGCGAAATCGGGCAGGATCACCCCGCGCTTGCCCTGAAGCTGGATCACTCCGTCGCGTTTCAGCGCGCTGACCTGACGGCTGACCGTTTCCAGCGTCAGGCCAAGATAATCGGCCATCGCCTCACGCGTCAGGGGCAGTTCCAGTTCCATCCGGCCGCCGGGCTGGCGCTTGTGCAGGGACGCCTCGCGCCGGGCGATGATGGCGATGAAGGATGCGATCTTCTCGCGCGCGGTCTTGCGGCCCAGAAGCAGCATCCATTCGCGCGCCGCGTCCAGTTCATCAAGCGTCATTTCCAGCAGCCGATGCGCGATATGGGGCGTCTTGCGCATCAGATCGTCGAAGGGGCGGCGGCGGAAGCAGCACAGCGTGACCCGCGTCGTGGCCGTCGCGTTATAGGCCGCGCGGTCGCGGCCCGGACGGCCCAGAAAGTCGCTTGGCAGCAGCAGCCCGACCATCTGGGTGCGCCCATCCTCAAGCGTCTGGGTCAGCGTCGCGACCCCCGAAACGATCGAGCCCACGAAATCCATCCGGTCGCCTTCCCAGACGATGGGCTGGCCGGCCTCGTAGCTGCGGTAGAACTTGATGTCCTCGAGACGCTGCAATTCGTCGCCTTCGCAATGCGCGCAGACGGCCCGGTAGCGGATCGGACATTCGGAACAGCTGGCATCACCATGAGGGGCAGAGGTCATGCAGCTGTTGATCTGGGTCAAGGTCTGTTGGCTCATTCCTCGTAGAGATAGCGACATGACCACGATTTCGCAACTCAGACGACTCGGTTTGTTCGAGGCCCGTGCCCCGCGCTACACGAGCTATCCGCCCGCGACGCAATTCGGGCCGGCGGTCGATGCGTCCATGGTGGCGGGCTGGATCGGCGCCATCCCCGCAGGCGCGACGATTTCGCTTTATGTCCATGTGCCGTTCTGCCGCAGGTTGTGCTGGTTCTGCGCCTGCCGCACGCAGGGCACGCAGAGCATGGACCCCGTGCGCGCCTATCTGGACACGCTTCTGGCCGAGATCGCGGCTCTGCGGGCGCGGATGGCGCCGGGCGTGCGGCTGTCGCGGCTGCATTGGGGCGGCGGGACGCCCACGCTTCTGGCGCCGGACATGATCGCCGCGCTGGCCGGTGCAATCCATGCCGCCTTTCCGATGATCGCAGGCGGCGAATTCTCGGTCGAGATCGACCCGTCCGAGATCGACGCGCCGCGGATGGCGGCGTTGGCCGCGGCGGGGATGAACCGCGCCTCGATCGGGGTGCAGGATTTCGACCCGCTGATCCAGGAGACGATCGGCAGGCCGCAGGGATTCGCGCTGACCGCCGAAGCCGCGGAACTCATCCGTGGCCATGGCATCGACAGCCTGAATGTCGATCTGCTTTACGGCCTGCCTCATCAGAACCGCGCGCGTATGTCCGACACAGTGCAGAAGGTGCTGGCCCTGCAACCCGACCGGGTGGCGCTATATGGCTATGCCCATGTGCCGTGGATGTCCAGGCGGCAGGTGATGATCCCCGACCATGCCCTACCCGATGGCGAGGCACGGCTGGACCTGTTCGACACCGCTCGCGCGCTGTTCTTGGCCGACGGAATGACCCAGATCGGGATCGACCATTTCGCCAGCCCCACCGATGGTCTGGCCCGCGCCTCGGCCGAGGGCCGGCTGCGGCGCAATTTCCAGGGTTACACCGACGACTCGGCCCCGATCCTGCTGGGGCTGGGGGCGTCCTCGATCTCGCGCTTTCCGCAAGGTTATGCCCAGAATGCACCAGCGACCGGGGTTTATACCGCCGCGATCCGTGCGGGCCTGCTGCCCGTCGCGCGGGGCCATGCCTTCAGCGCCGAGGATCTGTGGCGCGGCCGCATGATCGAGATGCTGATGTGCGATTTCCGCATCGACATGGCAGAAATCGCCGATCGTTTCGGCGTCACCGAGAACCGCCAACGCGCATTGTTCGCGCCGCTGCTGGAGCAGTTCGGGGCCGTGCTGAAACTGGAAGCGGGCGCGCTGAGCATCGCGCCAGAGGGTCGGCCCCTGACACGGGTCGTGGCGCAGGGGCTGGATGCCTATGCCGCGGCCAAGGGCGGCCATTCCCCGGCAATCTGAAGGCGGCTCAGTGCGCCTCGGCCCAGTTCAGGCCGTGACCGGCATCCACGACCAGCGGCACGGACAGCTTGACCGCGGGTTCGGCGGCGGCCTCCATCACCTCGCGCGCGCGGGCGATGAGGCGATCAACCGCATCCTCGGCCACCTCGAAGACCAGTTCGTCATGGACCTGCAGCAGCATCCGCGCGGGCAGGTCCGCAATGGCGGCGGGCATCCGGATCATCGCGCGGCGGATGATGTCGGCGGCCGCGCCCTGAATGGGCGCGTTGATTGCCGCGCGCCGCGCACCGCCTGCCGCCGGACCCGACTGATTGATGCCCGGCGTATTGATGCGCCGCCCGAACAGGGTGCGGACCGAGCCCTCCGCCTTCGCATCCGCCACCGTGCGATCCATATAGGCGCGGATTTCAGGGAAGCGCTGGAAATAGGTGTCGATGAAGTTCTGCGCCTCGTTGCGCGGGATGCGCAGATTGCGCGACAGGCCAAAGCTCGAGATTCCGTAGATCACCCCGAAATTGATCGCCTTGGCCTGACGGCGGATCATCGGATCCATCCCCTCGACCGGGACGCCGAACATCTGGCTGGCGGTCATGGCGTGGATGTCGATCCCCTCGCGGAAGGCCTGTTTCAGCGCCGGAATGTCTGCGACATGGGCCAGGATGCGCAATTCGATCTGGCTGTAATCCAGCGCGACCAGGCGGTGCCCTGACGCCGCAACAAAGGCCTGACGGATGCGCCGCCCCTCCTCGCTGCGGACCGGGATGTTCTGCAGGTTCGGATCGGTCGAGGCCAGCCGCCCGGTCTGCGCGCCCGCGATGGAATAGCTGGTATGAACGCGGCCGGTTTCCGGGTTCACATAGGTCGGCAGCGCATCCGTATAGGTGGATTTCAGCTTGGCAATCTGGCGCCAGTCCAGAACGCGGGCGGGCAGGTCATGCCCCTCGGCGGCCAGATCTTCCAGCACGTCGGCGCTGGTGGAGAAGGCGCCGGTCTTGCCCTGCTTGCCGCCCGCCAGACCTAGGCGGTCGAACAGGATCTCGCCCAGCTGTCTGGGGCTGGCGATGTTGAAGGGACTTCCAGCCAATTCGTGAATCTCGGTCTCCAGCTCTGCCATCTTCTGCGCAAAGGCGTCCGACATGCGCCCCAGGACTTCGGTGTCGATGCGGATGCCCGTCATTTCCATCTCGGCCAGGACGGGGATCATCGGCGCTTCCAGCGTCTGATAGGCGGTCGTCACACGCTCGACCGGCAGCATCGGCGCGAAATGGCGATAGAGCC
This sequence comes from Paracoccus bogoriensis, assembly GCF_019431455.1. Lineage (GTDB taxonomy): Bacteria > Pseudomonadota > Alphaproteobacteria > Rhodobacterales > Rhodobacteraceae > Paracoccus > Paracoccus bogoriensis. The sequence continues at coordinate 101,696 of NZ_JAHYSR010000001.1, read as the reverse complement.
GCAGCGTCACGTCCGCATCCTCGGCGGCATAGGGCGCGGCCTTGTCTATGGCGACCTGGGCAAAGCTGATCTGGCTTTTGCCCGACCCGATCAGATCCTTGATCGGGATGCATTTGTGGCCAAGGTAACGCTCGGCCAACTCGTCCATGCCGTGATTGTGAGTGCCTGCGTTCAGGGCATAGGACATCAGCATCGTATCCGCGACCGGCGCCATGCGGATGCCCCCCAATTCCGGAAGCTGACGGGCCAGGATCTTCCAGTCGTATTTCAGGTTCTGGCCGATCTTCAGCGTGGCGGGATCCTCAAGCATCGGCTTCAGCGCGGCCAGAACTGCTTGCGGGTCAAGCTGGCCCGGCACGCGGGCCGACTGGCCAAAGAGGTCATCGCCCCCCGCCACATGGTTCAGCGGCACATAACAGGCCCGACCCGGCGCCACCGCAAGCGCGATCCCGACCAGATCGGCTTGCATCTCGTCGAGGCTGGTCGTCTCGGTGTCGATGGCAACGGCTCCGGCTTCGCGAATGTCGGCAATCCAGGCCTCCAGCGTGGCCATGTCGGTGACGGTCTCATAGGCGGATGCGTCGATAGGGGGCAGATCCGGCGCGACAGGCGCCTGGCTGCGCGGCGCGGCCTGAACCGCCGGAGCCTCGACGCCCAGCTTCTCGGCCACGCGAGCGGTCAGGGTGCGGAACTCCATCTGGGACAGGAAGGCCAGCAGGCGTTCGGCCTCGGGCGGACGGACGCCCAGTTCCTCCAGCGGACGGTCCAACGGGGTATCCCCGTCCAGCTGCACCAGGCGGCGCGAAATGCGAATCTGTTCGGCATGGTCGATCAGGGTCTGACGGCGCTTGGGCTGCTTGATCTCGGAGGCACGATCCAGCAGCGTGTCCAGATCGCCGAATTCCTGGATCAGCAGGGCCGCGGTCTTGATCCCGATACCGGGGGCGCCGGGGACGTTGTCCACCGAATCGCCGGCCAGCGCCTGCACATCGACCACGCGGTCGGGGCCGACGCCGAATTTCTCGAACACCTCGTCGGGGCCGATCGTCTTGCCCTTGATCGGGTCCAGCATCTCGACCCCGTTGCCCACCAGCTGCATCAGATCCTTGTCGCTGCTGACGATGGTGACGCGGCCCCCGGCCTCGCGGGCATGGCGGACATAGGCGGCGATGATGTCGTCGGCCTCGTAACCCTCGGTCTCGATGCAGGCGATGTTGAGGGCGCGGGTCGCGTCGCGGGTCAGCGGGAATTGCGGGCGCAGATCCTCGGGCGGCTCGGGGCGGTTCGCCTTGTAGGCGGGATAGATCTCGTTGCGAAAGGTCTTCGAGGAATGGTCGAAGATCACCGCCGCATGGGTCGGCGCGTCGCTGCCATTGCCGTCCTGGACGTATTTCCACAACATGTTGCAGAAACCCGCAACGGCGCCGACCGGCAGACCGTCGGATTTGCGCGTCAACGGGGGCAGCGCGTGATAGGCCCGGAAGATGAAGGCCGACCCGTCGATCAGATGCAGATGGCAGCCCTTGCCGAATGCGTCGCCCATGCTCACCTCATCTTGCTGGTCCGGCCCGTCTTGTGCCACGGGCCGCCGGATTTCGCCAGCCACCCGGGACAGAACATGGCAAGGATGCGCCGCAAGTCAGACCTTCCGCAAAAGACCTGCGCCACCTGCGGGCTGCCGTTCACCTGGCGCAAGAAATGGAAGCGCGATTGGGATCGGGTGCGTTATTGCTCGGACAGGTGCCGGTCCAAATCTAAGCGCAAGGACACGAGGGCCGCGCCGGGCGGCACGGCCGCCCCGGATTGAGGGCCCCTCGACGGGGCCCGAGATCCGTGCCGGGACGGGACGGAATGTCGCGCCCCGACAGTCAGTGGTCGCCCTGGGCGTGGTCGCGGTCGATCACGAAACGCTTGTCGCAATAGCCGCAATCGACAAAACCCGTCTCGGGGCTGATCGCCAGCCAGACGCGGGGATGGCCCAGACCGGCCGCATCGTCGCCATCGCAGCACACCCGCCAGCGCGTCACGACCTGGGTGACGGGGGCGGGGATCTTCAGGGCCTCGGGGCCCGTCTCGGTCGAAAGCGAGTTTTCGGGCGTCATGTGCAGGGTCATGGCTGGCCTTCTTGTGGCGGCTTGCATCATCTGGTCTAACCTTCACTATCGCAGCCCGGCCTGCCACCGCAAGCATTGCAAGTCCGAGACCATGAGCCACGCCATCCAGATCGAGGGTCTGCGCAAGACCTATGCCGCCCAGGGGGGCGCCCCCGCCAAGGAAGCGCTGAAGGGCATCGACCTGACGATCCCCGCGGGCAGCATCTTCGGCCTGCTTGGCCCCAATGGCGCGGGCAAGTCCACGCTGATCAACATTCTGGCTGGCCTTGTCACCAAAACCGCCGGGCGCGTCAGCATCTGGGGCTTCGACCAGGACGTGAACCCGCGCCAGTCCCGCGCCGCCATCGGGGTGATGCCGCAGGAACTGAACATGGACCCGTTCTTCACACCCCGCGCCAGCCTCGAAGTGCAGGCCGGCCTTTATGGCGTTCCCAAATCCGAACGTTGGACGGATGAACTTCTGGCAATGGTGGGGCTGACCGATCAGGCGGGCGCCTATGCGCGCAACCTTTCGGGGGGCATGAAAAGACGGCTTCTGCTGGCCAAGGCACTGGTCCACCGCCCCCAGATCCTGGTCCTGGACGAACCGACGGCAGGGGTGGACATCACCCTGCGCCAGATGCTCTGGGCGAATGTGCGCGAACTCAACCGGCAGGGCATGACGATCATCCTGACCACGCATTACCTCGAGGAAGCCGAACAGATGTGCGACGAAATTGCCATCATCAACCATGGCGAACTGGTCATCCGCCAGCCCACGCGCGACCTTCTCGCTCGGACCGACGGCAAGACGCTGGTGATGGACACGGGCGGCCCCGTCGATTTGCCCGACCTGCCCGAAGGCGTCCGGGCCGAGTGGCGCAGCGACGGGCGGCTGGCGGTCTTCTATCCGCCCTCGCGGCTCAGGGCCGACCGGATCATCGACCTGCTGCGCGGCGCGGGCATCCCGATCATCGACGTGGCGACCGAGCAGCCCGACCTGGAACAGGTCTTCGTCGAACTGACCAGCCGCTAGTGCCGGCCGCGCCGCCCGGATCAGTCGCGCAGGCTCAGCATCGGGCCGGTCATGCGTCCGCCGATGATGTGCAGGTGGAAATGCGGCACTTCCTGAACACCGTCCGGCCCGGCATTGGTGATCGCGCGGAATCCTTTCCCGCCCGAGGCCGGATCGACCCCCTCGGCCGCGCAGACCTCGGCGCAGAGCCGCATGAAGCCCGTGATCTCGTCTGCGCCCGCATTCGCGGCAAAATCGGCGAAATCGACATAGGCGCGCTTGGGGATCACCAGCACATGGGTCGGCGCACGGGGTGCGATGTCGCGGAAGGCCAGAGCGTGATCATTCTCGGCCACCCGGGTTGCAGGAATCTCTCCGCGCAGGATGCGGGCAAAGATATTGCTGTCGTCATAAGCGGGCATGGGTGTCGTTCCTTTCTTCAATCGGCAAAGAGATAAGGCGTCTCGGCCAGTTCACGGGCCAAGGGCTCGGGCAGGTCCAGGATGCGCGCGATGGCGGCAGCGTTCTCATCGGCCGATGCCCCCGCCGAGACCGACGCGAAAAGCGGAAAATCACTGTCTCGCAGCCGCTCGGCCTCGTATTCCAGATCGCGTTTCACGATAGGCAGAAGGCGGGCGATGAGCGCTTCCGGCGCGGTCTCGCTGACCAGGCCGACCCGCGCCATATGGCCGCGCAGATAGGCTTCATCAAAGTCGCAATCCAGAAACAGCACCCCGACCCGGGCGCGGTCATTCACCAGATCCGTGATGAGGCTCAGCGCCGAAGGGTCCGCGCAGAGCACCAGCCGGTCGCTTTCGAACTGATCGAAGAGCAGCTTGATCAGCGCCTTGCGATGGCGTTCGCGCTTGGCCAGGGTATTCGCAATACCGCCGGTATCGGGCAGGTTCGCCTCTTGTTCATTGAACAGATAATCGACCGCCGGAATGTCGGTCAGCGCGCGCAACCTTTCGGTCAGACGCTTGGCGACATGCCATTTCTTCGCCACGACGATCGTCAGCTTTCGCCCCGCGCCAAGCGAGCCATCGGTTTCCCAGAACCGAGGCGCGAACCGCCGCCCGATGCGCCCGCGCCCGACGAGAAAATCGAACAGCTTGCGCCCCTCTGCGGTGATGGCGAAATCCTGACCCTCGGCTTGCCACAGCGCGCCCAGCCTGGCACGAAGGTCCAGCGCCTCGGGGCTGATCTTGCGGGCAAACAGGTAGTTCTGGCGCAAAAGCAGGTCATAATGGTCGTTGTAGAACGTCACCGGCATCCCGTAATCGGTAAAGATCAGAAAGGTCAGTGTGCGCGTCCTGATCTGCGTGCGCGGCACGACATGGGCGACCAAGGTCTGGAAAAACGTCTCGTCGGGGATCCAGGTCGTTGCGAAGAAGCGCGTGATCTCGGGGCGCTGACGCACCAGTTCCAGGATCGTCTCGACCGTTCGGCGGCGCAGGCACCACCATTGCGACCCGATCCTGACCTGCAGATCCTCGGGGATCCTGCGGGTCAGGCCAAGTCGCTTCTGGATGGCAAAGCTGGTATAGAACAGCCATTTCTGGGTGCGTTCGTTGAACCAGTGCCGATAGATCAGGCGTTCCTCCTTGAAGCCTGTCTTGATCCAGTCGCTTTTGAAGAAATCGAAACTTTCGATATAGTCGCAATCCTCGCCATCCAGAAAATTGCGGGCAAATTCCGCCGATTTGATGGGCATGCAATCGCCCGACAGCATGTAGAAATGCGTGGCCTGGGGAAAGGCGGCCTCGGCCGCCCTCAGCGCCTCGAGACTGGCGGCGACCAGCGACCATTCGCCCCAACCGCATTTCAGCCGGCGTGGCGCAAAGACAACATTGGGGTGATCCTCAAGCGCATCGCGCAACTGCTGATACATCGCCCGCGGCGCGCGCTTGTCGAAATGGATCGCCACGAAATCTCCGGTCGAGGTCAGGCGCCTTGCCTGCTCGACCACGCCCTGCGGATCCTTGTGGGTCAGAAGAATGAAGGCGATGCGGACCATGAGGCAGACCGGGCTCTGGTTGTTTCGCGACAGATCGACGTAAAGCGTTGAAAAACGCGTCCGGTTTTGCTTTGTCTGTGTAAACGTTTTTGCCAGTGGGGCAAGCAAGGCAGCAGCCGGTGGCGGTTCGCCCAAGGCCCGGGTGCGGAATGGGGGCAGCATGGGTTTTCCCGGCGTCTGGATGACGGAAAGCGAAAGCATGATCTATCGGGTGGTGCCGAAATGCGCCTGCTCGACCATCGGACAGATCATGTTCTATTCGGATCACGGACGGTTTTTTGACGGCGACATCCACGACAGCACCGAAGGCCTGCACAAATGGGCTCAGGATCACAGCCAGGCGCCGATCGAACGCGCGGTCCATGCCGGCGAGGCGGTGACATTCACCTGCGTGCGCAACCCTTACGCGCGCATCCTGTCCTCGTTCTTCGACAAGATCGCGGGCATCCAGCGCAATGGCCGGCGCTACCGCGGCAACCTCGTGCCGCAATTGATCCAGCGCTACGGTATTGACGTGGGCAGTCCCGAAAACGGCTTCGACTTCGACCAGATCGCCAGCTTCCGGCGCTTTCTCCTGTTCGCGCGCGACACGATCCGCTTTCGCAAACCGATGGAGCCGGACATCCACTGGTCCTCCATGTCTGGCCATATCTCGACCTTCATCGTGAATGGCGGCCGCTACGACCAGATCTTCTTCACCGAAGCATTCAACGACGGCATGGCCAAGGTTCTGGACGCGGCTGAAACCCCGGTCAAGCTGGACCTGACCGAGGTTCCACGTTTCAACGAATCCGAAGGCCATGGCCCCAGACGCGCGCACAAGGTCAGCGATTACTTCGATGACCTCTCGCGTCACCTGATCTGGGAAATCTACAAGGACGATTTCCAGCTTTTCCGCTACGATTTCGACGATCCCGACAACAAGATGCCGCTGGGAGAGGTCGATCTGGACGAGGTTCACGCCAAACTGGGCCGGTAAGCCCTGGTGGCCAGCTCAGGCCTCCAGATGGCTTTCCATGAACCACAGATCCTTGTCGGCGGTGCGCGAGGCCGCGGTCAGGATATCTGCGGTGGCTTCGTCGCCGGCATCGCCTACAGTGTCGATACCCTTGCGCAGATTGGCACCGTGCGCCCGCATCCGGGAACAGATCTCGCGCAAATGATCTTCGGTGGCGGTCAGATTGGCCGGATAGGGCTCCAGAGCCGATGTCTCGGCCACGATCTCGGCGGTCCCGCGCGCTGTGCCGTCAAGCTGCTGCACGCGCTCTGCGAATTCGTCCAGATGCGCGTCCAGATTGGCTCGCACCGTGTCGAACAGTTCATGAATGGCGATGAAGTTGCGGCCCTTCACGTTCCAATGCGCCTGCTTGATCGCCAAAGCCAGCGCCAGGCCATCGGCCAGACGGGCGTTCAGTTCGTCGATGGCCGTCTTGCGGGCATTGTCGGTAAGACCTTCCAGATTGACCGGCATGATGCGCCTCCTGTTACGATGGAACCGCTTCATCAACACGGCGGGCCGCGAACAGGTTCCGGCATGAGAAACGGCGCCTCGCGGGGCGGGCGCCGTTCAGGTCATCACGGCCAGAGCCGCGACCAGCGCGGCTTCAGACCGCGCCCTTGATGAAGTTCACCGCATCACCGACCGTCTGGATTGTCTCGGCGGCGTCATCGGGGATCTCGATCCCGAACTCCTCCTCGAAAGCCATGACCAGCTCGACGGTGTCGAGGCTGTCGGCGCCCAGATCGTCGATGAACGAAGCGGATTCGACCACCTTGTCCTCATCGACACCCAGATGCTCGACCACGATCTTCTTCACGCGATCAGCGATATCGCTCATGTCATATCCTCATTGTCGCGGGCATCCGCCCAAGTTCTGCACGCCCCCCGAAAGGAACGTTCAAGCACAGGGCGGCTCCCCTGCTGCCAAGGGCCGGGATATAGCACCGGGCGACGTTCATGCAACCGCTTTTGCAACCGGACATGGCGACGGCCGAGTGCCTGGCCCGGCTCAGATCATCGCCATGCCGCCATTCACATGCAGCGTGGCGCCAGTCACATAACCAGCCTCGCGGCTGGCCAGGTACAGGACGGCAGCGGCGATATCCTCAGGGCTACCCATCTGCCCGGCGGGGATCTGGGTCAGGATCTTACCCTTCTGCTCGTCATTCAGCTTGTCGGTCATGGCGGTCGCGATGAAGCCGGGCGCCACGCAGTTCACGGTGATCCCGCGGCTCGCAACTTCATGGGCCAGCGATTTCGACATGCCGACCAGACCCGCCTTGGCGGCAGCGTAATTGCCCTGCCCCGGATTGCCCGTCGCCCCCACGACCGAGGTGATGTTGACGATCCGCCCCCAACGCGCCTTCATCATGCCCCGCAGCACGGCGCGCGACAGCTTGAAGACACTGGTCAGGTTCACATCCAGAACCTGCGCCCATTCTTCGTCGGACATGCGCATGAACAGGTTGTCCCGTGTGATCCCGGCATTGTTCACCAGGATATCGACCGATCCCATTGCCTCGGCGGCCGCCTTGGGCAGCGCCAGAACCGATTCCGCATCGCCCAGATTCGCCGTCACCACATGCGCCCGCTCGCCCAGCCTCTCGGCCAGTTCGCGCAGCGGCGCCTCGCGCGTGCCCGACAGCGTCACGGTGGCGCCGGCCCGATGCAGCGCCTCGGCGACCGCGCCGCCGATCCCGCCCGAAGCGCCGGTCACCAGCGCGGTCTTTCCCGTCAGATCGAACATCCTGATGCCCTTCTTCGTTGTCCAAATACCCCGGGGTCCGGGGCAGAGCCCCGGTCCGCCCTCAACGCTTCAGCGCCGCAATATCCGCCGGAGCGCCAACATTGCACACGACCGCGTTCCTGGCGATACGCCTGATCATGCCCGACAGCGCCTTTCCGGCCCCGATCTCCCAGAATTCGGTGACGCCGCTGGCCGCCATGTTGGCGACGCTCTCGCGCCAACGGACAGTGCCAGTGACCTGCTCGACCAGAAGGCGGCGGATTGCGCCCGGATCGCTCACGGGCTCGGCGCGGACATTGGCAAAGACCGGCACCGCAGGCGCCTGGATCTCCACAGCAGCCAGCGCGTCGGCCATCACGGCGGCGGCGGGCTGCATCAGCACCGAATGGAACGGTGCCGAAACGGGCAGCATCAGCGCCCGCCTGGCGCCTGCGGCCTTCATCGCCTCGACAGCGGTCTCGACCGCGCCCTTGTGGCCCGAGATGACCACCTGCGCCGGATCGTTGTCATTGGCCGCCTGCACGACCTCGTCGCCGCTTATGTCGCGGGCGATGCGGTCCACCGTTTCGAAATCCAGCCCGAGGATCGCGGCCATTGCGCCCAGGCCGACCGGCACCGCCTCCTGCATGGCCTGACCGCGCAGGCGCAGCAGGCGCGCCGTGTCTGCAAGGCTCAGCGCCCCGGCCGCACAGAGCGCCGAATATTCGCCAAGCGAATGCCCGGCCACGAAATCGGCGTCACCGATGCCGAAGCCCTCGGCTTCAAGCGCGCGCATGGCCGCGATCGAGGTCGCCATCAATGCGGGCTGGGCATTCCGGGTCAGGGTCAGCGTCTCGGCGTCACCCTCCCAGATCAGCGCGGACAGCTTTTCGCCAAGCGCCTCGTCAACCTCGTCAAAGACCGCCTTTGCGGCGGGATAGGTCTGGGCCAGTTCGTGGCCCATGCCGATGGACTGGGCGCCTTGGCCCGGAAACACGAATGCCCGCATGGCACCCCCCTGATATCAAACCGTCCCGACGGGCATAGCCGCTGGCAGCCCCTGCCGCAACCGACCGCCTGCGCTGCGCACGCAAGCAAACAAAAGGGGGCCGAAAGGCCCCCTTGGTCATCGGGATACGGCAGGCGCTCAGCCGACCAGTTCCAGCCCCGAGAAGAAAAAGGCGATTTCCTGCGCGGCAGTTTCCGGCGCATCCGAGCCATGGACCGAGTTTTCGCCGACCGACAGGGCGAATTCCTTGCGGATCGTGCCTTCGTCTGCCTGGGCCGGGTTGGTGGCGCCCATCACTTCGCGGTTCCGGGCGATTGCATTTTCGCCTTCCAGAACCTGCACCACGACCGGCCCCGAGGCCATGAATTCGACCAGTTCGCCATAGAAGGGGCGGTCCTTGTGGACCTCGTAGAACTTGCCCGCCTGCTCGGCCGACAGCTTGATGCGCTTCTGCGCGATGATGCGCAGGCCCGCTTCCTCGAACTTGGCATTGATCTTGCCGGTCAGGTTGCGGCGGGTCGCGTCAGGCTTGATGATGGAAAGCGTGCGTTCGATGGCCATGATGTTCACCTTGTCCTGTAGGGGTCACATATTCAGCAACGTTGCGGGGGACGGGCTGTCACGCCCGCGCCGATCCGCGCCCGGTTAACAGGCTTGGTGCCGCCCGGCAAGGCGTGGCCTGTCGGGAACCCTGCGCCCCTTGGCGGCTTGTCTGGGCAACAGATCCCAAGCCCGGTGTCCCATGTCCGATACGCCCGACCGCGCGCTGCCCGCCCCCGCGCCGTCTGCTCAGCCTGCGCCCGAGCGCGCGATCGCACCGGCCTCGATCATCGCCGCGCTGCTTCTGGCACTCCTGGCGGTGGCGGCCTGGTTCTGGTCCGACGTGCTGCTGCTGACCTTCGGCGCGATCCTGCTGGCTGTCGCCTTGCGGGCAGGGGCGCGTGGCCTGCACCGGCTGGTGGGGCTGAACATCAAGATCGGCGTGCTGGCTGTGGTGCTGCTGGTCATCGGCGCCATCGTGGGCGTGGCGGCTCTGGCCGGGCCGGCAATCCGCGAACAGTTCGATCAGCTTATCGGCACGCTTCCCGATTCGTGGGAGGCCCTGAACCGCTGGCTTTCCGGCACCACGATGGGCGAGGCCGTCCAGGCCCGGATGGAGGAGGGCGCGGATCTGGGCGACAGCGCCGTCGAGATGGCGCAGCGCCTGCCTGACCTGATCGGCACCGTTTCGGGGGCGGTGAATTCAACGGTGGGCGGGATCATGTCGGTCTTTCTGATGCTGATCGTGGCGCTTTATCTTGCGTTGGAGGCCGAGCGTTACCGCGCAGGCGCCGTTCGCCTGCTGCCGATCCGCCACCGCGCCCGCGCCTTGTCGATCCTGGACGAGATGGGCGGCAAACTGGGCCTGTGGCTGGGGGGGCAGGCGCTGGACATGCTGGCCGTGGGCATCATGGCGGGGGTCGGGCTGTGGCTTCTGGATGTGCCGCTGGCCTTCATCCTGGCGCTGATCGCGGCGGTGACGAACATCATCCCGATCATCGGGCCGTTCATCTCGGGCGCTATCGCGGTGCTGTTCGCCTTTACCCAGGGATTCGACCTTGCGCTGCAGGTGGCGATCCTGTTCATCGTGATCCAGCTGATCGACGGCGAGATCATCCTGCCGCTGATCCAGCGATTCGCGGTCAGCCTGCCGCCGGCGCTGACGGTCGTCGGGATCATGGCCTTCGGCAGCCTCTTCGGTCTGGCCGGTGTGCTGCTGGCCACGCCCCTTCTGGTCGTGCTGATCGTGCTGATCCAGCGCGCCTATGTCGAGGATGTGCTGGGCGACGACCTGGATTGATGCCGCAGCGGACAGGGCGGCGTGCCGAAGGTTGACGGTTTCGTGATTGTGACACATGGATAGGCTAACCTGGCGTCGGACTCACCAAGGGTGACAGGGATGCAGCCGATCCTCAGAGGCCGTTACCGGGCGCGACTGGCGCAGGATGACAACGACCTGCGGAGCGCACAACGCCTGCGCTGGCTGTGCTTTCACGGGCGCAACGGCGTTCCCGATGACGGGCAGGCCCTGGACAGCGACGGGATGGACGCGGAATGCCGCCACATGCTGGTCGAGGATGTGGCCACCGGCGCACTGGTCTGCTGCTTCCGCTTCCTGCCGCTGGCCGACGGCTCGCAGATCGCGCGCAGCTATTCGGCGCAATTCTACGACCTGCGCGCGCTGGAGGGATTCGACGGCCCCATGGTCGAGATAGGGCGCTTCTGCACCCACCCCGACCACCACGACCCCGACATCGTGCGCATCGCATGGGCGGCCATGACCCGCTTCGTCGAGGAAAGCGGAATCGAGATGCTGTTCGGCTGTTCCAGCTTCATCGGCTGCGAGCCCGAGACCCATGCCGAGGCCTTCGTGATGCTCAAGGAACGCCATCTGGCCCCGCGCCGCTGGTGGCCGCGCGTCAAGGCGCCGCGTGTTTTCCGCTTTGCCCGCGCCTTCCGCCTGCGCAAGCCCGATGCGCGGCGCGCCATGGCCGCGATGCCGCCTTTGCTGCGCAGCTATCTGGCGATGGGGGGTTGGGTCAGCGATCACGCGGTCGTCGATCCGGCGCTGCGGACGATGCACGTCTTTACAGGGCTTGAGATTCGCACGATCCCGCCGGCGCGCCGCCGCCTGCTGCACGCCTTGGCCGAGCGTCCGGCCTGAGGCCGCTACTGCCTCGGATCGCACCAGTTTCCGTTATCGCACCGCCTGCGGCGCAGGCATGTCGCCGCGAAATCGGGCAGAGCGGTCCGCCCTGCCCGTCGCGCAGGCACATGGCGCGGCCCCGACTGTTGACCTCGCGTTCTGCCGGGCGCCCCTTGCCCTCATGTTCGACAGGACCGATCCCGCACCCCTCATGCAGCGCAGCCACGGTGCCGCGCATGTGGTCATGGGCGCGCGCGGGCTGATCGACCTTTCGCAGCGCGGCTCGGCCAAGGCGATGCTGCCGCGCATGACTGCGGGCCTGCCCGAGATCGTCTTTCTGAACACATCCGGGGGGCTGGCCTCGGGCGACCGGCTGCGTTTCGCGGTGGATCTGCGGGCGGGGACCCGCGCGCTGGCCACCACCCAGACGGCCGAACGCGCCTATCGTGCCGAAGCCGCCCCCGCCCGTGCCGAGATCGCGCTGAATCTCGGCACGGGCGCCTGGCTGGACTGGCTGCCGCAAGAGACGATCCTCTATGACGGCACCCGGCTGGAGCGCGACACGACCGTCGATCTGGCCCCGGATGCGGGCTGCCTGCTTCTGGAGATGATCGTGCTGGGCCGTCTGGCCATGGGCGAAAGCCCCAGGCACCTGCATCTGCGCGACCGCCGCGTGGTCCGCCGCGGGGGCCGTGTCATCCATCACGACGCGCTGGCGCTGGATGATGACGCGCTGGCCCGTATGACCAGCGCGGCGATGACCGGCGGCGCACCCGCCATGGCGACGCTGGCCATGATCGCGCCCCATGCGCCGGACCTGTTGGCCGCCGCCCGCGCCGCGCTGGCCGAGCCCGGCGTCACCGCCGCCGCCAGCGCGCCCCCCGGTCGTTTGGTCATCCGCCTGCTGGCGGCCGACGGCTGGCCCCTGCGGCGGCAGATCAACAGATTGCTGCGCGCCCTGCGCCCCGATCCCCTTCCCCGCATCTGGCAGGTCTGAGCCATGAACCTTACCCCCCGTGAACGCGAAAAGCTGCTGGTCTCGGTCGCCGCCATGGTAGCGCGCAGCCGCTTGGCGCGCGGCGTCAAGTTGAACCACCCCGAGGCCATCGCGCTGATTACCGATTTCGTGGTCGAGGGCGCGCGCGACGGGCGCAGCGTCGCTGACCTGATGCAGGCGGGCGCGCATGTGATCCGCGCCGATCAATGTATGCCCGGCATCCCCGCCATGATCGAATCCGTCCAGGTCGAGGCGACCTTTCCCGACGGCACCAAGCTGGTCACCGTCCACCACCCCATCCGCGAGGCCGCAGAATGAAACGCCAGATCACACCGCTTGTCCTTGCCGCGTGGCTTCTGCCCTCGGCCGCGCTGGCCCATCCCGGCCATGTCCACGATCAGGGCCAGTTCCTGCACGGCCTGATGCACCCGATCGGCGGGGCCGATCACCTGCTGGCGATGGTCGCGCTTGGCCTTCTGGCCGCGCAGATGGGCGGGCGCGCGGTCTGGGCGCTGCCCTTGACCTTTATCGGCGCGATGCTGGCGGGCGGCGCGATGGGCGCGGGCGGCATGGGGTTTCCGGCGGTCGAGCCGATGATCCTCGCCTCGGTCGTGATCCTGGGCGTGCTGGTGGCGATGGCCGCGCGCCTGCCGATGGCGGCGCTGCTGCCGATGGTCGCGGTCTTTGGCGCGGCCCATGGCTGGGCGCATGGGGCCGAGGGTCCGGCGACGGGTCTGCCCCTCTATGCGGCAGGCTTTGCGCTGGCGACCCTGGCGCTGCATCTGGCGGGCATCGGTTTCGGTCGCCTGCTGTCGCGGGGGCTGGAGCTGCGCGTTCTGGGCGGCGGCACCGCGCTGGCGGGCTTCGCGCTGGCGGTGGCGTGACATGATCCCCGGAGAGGTCTTTCCCGCCCCTGGCACCATCGCCCTGAACGCAGGCCGCGCGACGGTCACGCTGATGGTGGCCAATACCGGCGACCGGCCCATCCAGGTCGGCAGCCATTATCATTTCGCCGAGACCAACGCCGCGCTGGCCTTCGACCGCGAGGCCGCGCGCGGTATGCGCCTGGCCATCCCCGCAGGCACCGCCATCCGGTTCGAGCCCGGCCAGTCGCGCGAGGTGACGCTGGTGGCCTATGCGGGCGACCGGATCGTGCACGGCTTTCGCGGCCGGATCGGGGGTGCGCTGTGACGACGCTGACCCGCGCCGATTACGCGGCGCTCTACGGTCCGACCACGGGCGACCGCATCCGCCTGGCCGATACCGAAATCATCATCGAGGTCGAACGCGACCTGACCATCCCGGGCGAAGAGGTCAAGTTCGGCGGCGGCAAGGTCGTCCGCGACGGCATGGGCCAGTCCCAGGTCACGCGCGCGGGCGGCGCGATGGACACGGTCATCACCGGCGTCATCGTCTTCGACCATCAGGGCATCGTCAAGGCCGATGTCGGCATCCGCGACGGGCGCATCGCGGGCATCGGCAAGGCCGGCAACCCCGACACGCAGCCCGGCGTCACCCTCATCATCGGCCCCGGCACCGAGATCATCGCGGGCGAGGGCCGCATCCTGACGCCGGGCGGCTTCGACTGTCACATCCACTACATCTGCCCGCAGCAGGTGGACCACGCGCTGCATTCGGGCGTCACGACCCTTCTGGGCGGCGGCACCGGCCCCGCGCATGGCACGCTGGCCACGACCTGCACGCCGGGGCCATGGCACATCGCCCGGATGCTGGAGGCCTGCGCCGAGTTGCCGGTCAATATCGGCATCGCGGGCAAGGGAAATGCCAGCCTTGCCGCGCCGCTCGAGGAACAGATCCGCGCCGGCGCCTGCGCGCTGAAGCTGCACGAGGATTGGGGCACCACGCCCAAGGCCATCGACACCTGCCTGACGGTTGCCGATGCGATGGACGTGCAGGTGATGATCCACACCGACACGCTGAACGAATCGGGCTTTGTCGAGGACACGATGGCCGCCATCGGCGGGCGCACCATCCACGCCTATCACACCGAAGGCGCGGGCGGCGGCCACGCCCCCGACATCATCCGCATGGTGGGCATGGCGAATGTGCTGCCATCCTCCACCAACCCCACGCGCCCCTATACGGCGAACACGGTTGAAGAGCATCTCGACATGCTGATGGTCTGCCACCACCTCGACCGCCGTGTGCCCGAGGACGTGGCCTTCGCGGAATCCCGCATCCGCAAGGAGACCATCGCCGCCGAGGATATCCTGCACGATCTGGGCGCATTCAGCGTGATTTCCTCGGACAGCCAGGCGATGGGGCGCATCGGCGAGGTCATCACCCGGACGTGGCAGACCGCGTCCAAGATGCGCCAGCAGCGCGGTCGGTTGGAGGGCGAACAGGGCCAGAACGACAACCTGCGCGCCCGCCGCTATATCGCTAAATACACGATCAACCCGGCCATCGCGCATGGGGTCAGTGCCCATATCGGCTCGATCACGCCGGGCAAGCGCGCCGATCTGGTGCTGTGGTCGCCCGCCTTCTTTGCCGCCAAGCCGGACATGGTGCTGGTCGGCGGGCAGATCAGCGTGGCGCAGATGGGCGATCCCAACGGCTCGATCCCGGTGCAGCCGATCTTTTCGCGCCCGATGTGGGGGCATACGGGGCGCGCCTCGGCGTTGTTCCTGTCGAAGGCGGGGCTGGAGGCCGGGGCGGCGGGCGGCCTTTCCAAGACGCTGATCGCGGTGGAAAACACCCGCGACATCGGCAAGGCCGACATGCAACTGAACGACGCGATGCCCGTTATCGAAGTCGATCCCGAGACCTACGAGGTCCGCGCGGATGGACAATTGTTAACCTGCGAGCCTGCGACGGAACTGCCGCTGGCTCAGCGCTATTTCCTCTTCTGAGGGAGGACTTTTCCATGATTGCAACCGCACATGCCATTATCCGCAACGCCCCCGGCCCCTTTGACGCAACGGTCTCGCTGGACTATGAAAGCCGCCTGCTGCGCCGCAAGCGTCTGCCCTGCGAGGGTGGCGACTTTCTGGTGGATCTGCCCGAAGTCACCAGCGTCGAAGATGGCGACGCCTTCGAGCTGTCGGACGGCCGCATGATCGCCGTGCGTGCCGCGCCCGAGCCGGTCCTGGTCATCCGCGGCCATCTGGCCCGGCTGGCTTGGCATATCGGCAACCGGCACACCCCCTGCCGGATCGAGGCCGATCGCCTGATCATCCGACAGGATCACGTGCTGGAAGCGATGTTGACGAAACTGGGCGCCGAGATCTGCCGCAAGGAATTGCCCTTCCGTCCCGAAGGCGGCGCCTATGGCCATGGCCGCACCTTCGGCCATGATCACGGGCCTGACCGAGGCCGTGGCGATGGCCATCACCATGCCAATGGTCATCGCCATCACCACCATGACGACCGCGCCCATAGCCACGCCTGAGGCGGCGCGGTTGTTCCTGCAACAGATCCTGTCGCCCGCCTTTCCGGTGGGTGGTTTTGCCTGGTCGCAAGGGCTGGAATGGGCGATGGATCAGGGCGCGGTGACGCGGACGACGCTGCCCGTCTGGCTGGCCGATTGGCTGGATCACGGGACCGGGCGCGCCGACGCGCTGCTGGTGGCACTGGCGCTGCGGCCCGGGGCGGATCACGAGGGCCTGGACGATCTGGCCCGCGCCGCCTGCCTGACCTGCCAGCGCCTGACCGAGACGCAGGAACAGGGCGCCGCCCTGACCGCCAGCCTGGCCGCACTGACCGGGGCGGACCTGCCGCCCCTGACGCTGCCGGTGGCCTTTGGGCGGGCCTGCGCCGCCCTGCCCTTGCCTCGCCCCGAAATCGTCGCAGCCTGGCTGCTGACGCAGGCGACGGGTCTGATCAGCGCGGCGGTGCGCTTCATGCCGCTTGGGCCATTGCAGGGGCAGCGCCTGCTGGCCGCGATGCGGCCCGGCATCCTGGCGCGCGCCGAATGGGCCGCGACGGCCGATCAGGACGCGCTTGCCAGCGCGACCTGGGGTGCAGATATCGCCGCCATGCGCCACGAAACCATGACCACAAGGATTTTTCGCTCATGAGCCTTAACGGACCCCTGCGTGTCGGCATCGGCGGCCCCGTCGGCGCCGGCAAGACGACGCTGACCGAACAGATTGCCCGCGCCCTGGCGCCACGCCTCTCCATGGCCGTCGTCACCAACGACATCTATACCCGCGAGGATGCCGAGGCGCTGATGCGCGCCCAGGTGCTGCCCGCAGACCGCATCCGCGGAGTCGAGACCGGCGGCTGCCCCCATACCGCCATCCGCGAGGATGCCAGCATCAACCTGGCGGCCATCGCCGATCTGACCGAGACCTTTCCCGATCTGGACCTGGTCCTGATCGAATCGGGGGGCGACAACCTGGCCGCGACCTTCAGCCCGGAACTGGCGGATCTGACGATCTATGTGATCGACACGGCGGCGGGGCAGGACATTCCACGCAAACGTGGCCCGGGCCTTGCGCGATCCGACCTTCTGGTGGTGAACAAGACCGATCTGGCACCGCATGTGGGCGTCGATCCCGTGCAGCTTGAAAAGGACGCACGGGATGCACGCGGTCCGCGTCCGGTCGTGATGGCGCAGCTGCGCCACGGCCATGGCGTGCAGCAGATCGTCGATTTCCTGATCGAACAGGGCGGTCTGACGCCCCGCGCGGCCTGAAACTGCCCCTGCGGCAGGCATCTGCCTCTGGCGATGCCTGCCGCCGCGCCAAAGCCTGCGCGACCCGCCCCCGCCCTGCCCGAATCCTATTCATCTGCCCGATTTGCGATTTTTCTGCATCTGCGAAGGCGCTGCCTTCCACAGGGACAACAGGGACATCCGGCCAGACCGGGGGAGTTTGACGATGATCAAGACAACGCGATTGCTGATGACGACCAGCGCCCTTGCGCTGGCTGGCATGGCCCATGCGCAGGAAGGCGAGCCGATCAGGATCGGCGTGCTGCATTCGCTGTCCGGCACGATGGCGATTTCGGAAACGACGCTGAAGGACACCGTCCTGATGATGGTGGAACAGCAGAACGCCAAGGGCGGCGTGCTGGGCCGCCCGTTGGAGGCCGTGGTCGTGGACCCGGCCTCGGACTGGCCGCTCTTTGCGGAAAAGGCGCGCGAATTGCTGACCGTCAGCAATGTTGATGTGATCTTCGGCTGCTGGACCAGCGTCAGCCGCAAGGCCGTGCTGCCCGTGATCGAGGAACTGAACGGCCTGCTGTTCTATCCGGTGCAATACGAGGGCGAGGAATCCTCGCGCAACGTGATCTATACCGGCGCCGCGCCGAACCAGCAGGCGATCCCGGCCGTCGATTACATGATGGAGGAACTGGGCGTCGAAAGCTGGGCGCTTCTGGGAACCGACTACGTTTATCCGCGCACCACGAACAACATCCTTGACGCCTATCTGAAATCGAAGGGCGTTGCCGCCGAGGACATCTTCGTGAACTACACGCCGTTCGGTCATTCCGACTGGTCGCGGATCGTGGCCGATGTCGTGGCGCTTGGCGCAGGCGGCAAGAAGGTCGGCGTCGTCTCGACCATCAACGGCGATGCGAATGTGGGCTTCTACAAGGAACTGGCAGCGGCGGGGATTTCCTCGGACGACATCCCGGTCATGGCCTTCTCGGTCGGCGAGGAAGAACTGTCCGGTCTGGACACGACCAACCTGGTCGGCCACCTGGCCGCCTGGAACTACTTCCAGTCGGCGGACACGCCCGAGAACGCCGCCTTCATCCAGGGCTGGCACGCCTTTACCGGCGATCCGAGCCGCGTGACCAATGACCCGATGGAAGCCACCATGATCGGCTTCAGCGCATGGGTCGCCGCCGTCGAGGCCGCCGGCACGACCGATGTGGACGCCGTGCGCGACGCCATCGTGGGCATCGAGGTTCCGAACCTGACCGGCGGCACCGCCACCGTCCTGCCCAACCACCACCTGACCAAGCCCGTCCTGATCGGCGAGATCCGCGCCGACGGGCAGTTCGACATCGTCAGTCAGACCGAACCGGTGCCGGGCGATGCCTGGACCGACTTCCTGCCGGAATCGGCGGTTCTGGAAGCCGACTGGCCGGGCAAGGGCTGCGGCATGTGGAACACCGAAACCGAAAGCTGCGTGCAGATCCAGTCGAATTACTGATTGCTTGCGCGGGGCGGTATCGCGCCGCCCCGATTGCCGAATGACCCAAAGGATACGCGCGTGCCCCGGTTTTTCCTGATCGCCCCGCTGCTGGCGGTGCTGATGCTGGCGGGCCTTGCCGCCCCCGCCGCCGCAAACCCCGCGCTCGAGACGCTGATCTCCGAGAATATCGACCAGATCGACCAGCCCTCGCGCCGGACGGTCGAGCCTCTGGTGGCCAGCATCGCCGCCACCGGCCCCGAAGGGCTGGCGCTGTTGCAGGCCTGGGCCGACCGCAGGCTGGGCCTGCTGGACGGACGCGCGGTGATCGCCGATGGCGATGCGCTGACCGACGCCGCGACCGGCGCCCCGGTCACGGGCGATCCGAAGATGCTGCGCCCCAATTCCGGCGTGCGCAGCGTGATCGAGGCCGCGCTGGCCGCCGGTGCGCTGACCGATCCCGACCCCGCCCGCCGCGCCGCCGCGCTGGACAGCCTGTCGCGCAGCGCCGATGCCGAGGGGCTGGCCGCGCTGCGGGCCGCACTGGACGATCCCGACCCGGCGCTCGCCGCCCGCAAGGCGCGGCTGGAACGGCTGCTGACCATTCGGCACGACCCCGACAGTGCCGCCCGCGTCGCTGCCATCGAGGACATGGCCGGCGATGTGGGGCTTGACTTCCGCGCCGCGCTGAACCCGCTGCTCGCGACCCGCCGCGTCGTCTCGACCACCGAGCCGCAGGGCAATATCGCCGATGAACTGAGCCCCGGCAGCAAGGATCTGCCGCGCGAGGCGGCGATTGCGCTGCTGATCCAGGAAGGCGCGCTGGACCCGGCCCTGACGCCCGCCGAACAACGCGCCCGGCTGGTCGCCAACATCACGAATGGCAGCGTGGGCGGCATCCCCGTCGCGCAGCTTTCCGACCCGACCGCCCGCGACCGCGCCTACGAGGCGCTGGAGGCCGCAGGCGCCGTCCCCCCCGCCGCGACCGCCGCCGAAATCGACGCGGCGCTGGAGACGCACCGCTTCTTTGACCTCTATGCCGAGCCCGACCCCGCCGTGACCGATGCCGCCAAGGCCGCGCAGATCCGCGCGCAGGTGCGTCTGGCCGCGATGCAGGGCATCGACCTGGCGCTGGACGCGCTGTCGCTGGCCTCGATCTATTTCCTTGCCGCGATCGGTCTGGCGATCACCTTCGGCGTGATGCGCGTGATCAACATGGCGCATGGCGAATTCATCATGATGGGCGCCTATACGGGCTTTACCGTCCAGACGCTGATCGCGGACCGCACGCTGTCGCTGATCGTGGCGCTGCCTTTGGCCTTTGTCGTGACCTTCGGGGCGGGGGTGGTGCTTTACCGGCTGGTGATCCGCCATCTGGCGCATCGCCCGCTGGAAACGCTGCTGGCAACGTTCGGGGTCTCCATCGCGCTGCAACAGCTGGCCAAGAACATCTTCGGCACCCAGGCCCGGCCCCTGACGGCGCCCACATGGCTGGAAGGGTCCATCGTCATCAACGACGTGATCGGGATCAGCTCGATCCGGGTGGCGATCTTCGTGCTGGCGCTGATGTTCCTGGCGCTGTTCCTGTTCATCATGAAGCGCACGCGCTTGGGGCTGGAGGTCCGCGCCGTCACCCAGAACCCCGGCATGGCGGCCAGCATGGGCATCAATCCCGACCGGATCGCCATGATGACCTTCGGCCTTGGGTCGGGCATCGCGGGGATCGCGGGGGTGGCCATCGGGCTTTTCGCGCAGGTCACGTCCGAGCTGGGCCAGCAATACATCGTCCAAAGCTTCATGACCGTTGTCGTCGGCGGCGTCGGCAATATCTGGGGCACGCTGGCGGGCGCCACGCTGATCGGCGGGCTGTCCAAGGTCATCGAATCGCTGAACCCCAGCAACACGCTGGCGGCGCAGACCTTCATGATCCTGTTCATCATCATCTTCATCCAGTTCCGGCCCCGCGGGATCATCCCGCAAAAGGGCCGCGCGGCAGAGGTCTGAGCCATGACACGCACCCCCTTCGTGCTGCGTCACCCCTCGGTGCTGGTCGTGCTGACGGTGCTGGCGGTCTTTACCGCCGCAGTCACGGCGGGCAGCGCGGCCTATGGATCGGGCGCGATACCGGTCTCGATGATCAAGCTGTTGGGCAAGACGCTGTGCCTTGCGCTGGCCGCCGTGGCGATGGATCTGGTCTGGGGCTATCTGGGCATCCTGTCGCTTGGCCAGATGGCGTTCTTCGGGCTGGGTGGCTACATGATCGGGCAATGGCTGATGTATGCCCGGACCGAGACCATTGTCGCGGCCCAACTGGCCCAGCAGCCCATTCCCGCCACCGCGCAGGAATTGCAGGATGCGGTGACCAATCAGATCTTCGGCGTGGTCGGATCGTCCGAATTGCCGCTGGTCTGGAGCTTCGCCCATTCGTTGACGGCGCAACTGATCCTTGTTCTGGCCGTGCCGGGTCTTCTGGCGCTGGTCTTTGGATGGCTGGCCTTCCGAAGCCGCGTGAACGGCGTCTATCTGTCCATCCTGACGCAGGCGATGACGCTGGCGCTGGCGCTGTGGCTCTTCCAGAACGACAGCGGGTTTCGGGGCAATAACGGGCTGTCGGGCCTGCAGAACATTCCGGGCCTAGACCATGTCGGGCAGGCCACGCTGTCGGTCTGGTTCCTCTGGGCCTCGGCGCTGGCGCTGGCCCTGGGCTATGCGCTGGCCGCCTGGCTGGTCAGCGGCAAGTTCGGCAGCGTCGTGCGCGCGATCCGCGACGACGAGACGCGCGTGCGGTTCCTGGGCTACCCGGTCGAGGGGTTCAAGCTGGCCGTCTTCACCATCGCCGCGATGATGACGGCCGTGGCGGGGGCGCTCTATTACCCGCAGGCGGGGATCATCAACCCGGCAGAGCTGATGCCCATCGCCTCGATCTATCTGGCGGTCTGGGTGGCAATCGGCGGGCGCGGGCGGCTTTACGGCGCGGTGATCGGGGCGGTGATCGTGTCGCTGCTGTCCAGCTGGTTCACCGGCGGGCGGGCGCCCTCGATCCATCTGCCGGGCTATGTGGTGAACTGGGTCGATTGGTGGCAGGTGGCGCTTGGCCTGACCTTCGTGCTGGTCACGCTGTTTGCGCCCAAGGGCATCGCGGGCCTGTTCGACCGGCTATCGGGCATCCTGCCGCCGCGCCGCCATGGCCGCGATCTGGGCCCGGATCAGGGCGCCCTTCAGGAGAAAGAGGCCACGGCATGAGCGCGCTTCTGGAAGTCCGCGGGATCAGCAAGACCTTTGACGGGTTCAAGGCGATCAACAACCTGTCCTTTTCCATCGGCGCGGCGGAACTGCGCGCGGTGATCGGGCCGAACGGGGCGGGCAAGACGACCTTCATGGATATCGTGACCGGCAAGACCCGCCCCGACGAGGGCGAAGTCCTGTGGGCCGAGGGGTCGAAATCGCTGCTGCGGATGAACGAGGCCCAGATCGCCCGCGAGGGGATCGGCCGCAAGTTCCAGCGCCCGACCGTCTTCGAGGACCAGACCGTGGCCGAGAACCTGACCATGGCGCTGAAGGCCGAGCGCGGCCCCCTTGCGGTGCTGCGCTGGCGGCCCTCGCCCGACAGCGAGGCGCGGGTGGCGGAGCTGGCCGCCGAGGTCGGACTGTCCGATCACATAGAGCGCAAGGCGGGCGAGCTGAGCCACGGCCAGAAGCAATGGCTGGAGATCGGGATGCTCTTGGCCTCGGACCCGCGCCTGCTGCTGGTGGACGAGCCGGCGGCCGGCATGACCCTGGCCGAGCGCGAGCAGACGACGACGCTGCTCTGCCGTCTGGCCGAGACGCGGGCCGTGGTGGTGGTGGAACACGACATGGATTTCGTGCGCCGCCTGAATTGCCGCGTGACGGTGCTGCATCAGGGATCGGTCCTGGCCGAGGGCTCGCTGGACCATGTGACGCGCAATCCCGATGTGATCGAAGTCTATCTGGGGCGATAAGATGCTGGAAGCCACGAACCTGACCCTGCATTACGGCGGCAGCCAGATCCTGCACGGCATCGACATCACCGCCCGGCCCGGCGCAGTGACCTGCGTGATGGGCAGCAACGGGGTCGGCAAGACCTCGCTGATGAATCTGCTGGCGGGACGACATCCGCGGTCCGGGGGGAATCTGTCGCTGGACGGCAAGCCCCTGGGCCGGATCAGCGCGCAGGCCATGGCGCGGATGGGCGTGGGCTATGTCCCACAGGGCCGCGCGATCTTTCCGATGCTGACCGTGCGCGAGAATCTGGAGACAGGCTTCGCCTGCCTGCCCCGCGCCGAGCGCGCCATTCCCGATGAGATCTTTGACAGCTTCCCCGTGCTGGCCGAGATGGCGCATCGGCGGGGTGGCGATCTGTCGGGCGGACAGCAGCAGCAGCTTGCCATCGCCCGGGCGCTGATCACGCGGCCGCGCGTGCTGCTGCTGGACGAGCCGACCGAGGGGATCCAGCCCAACATCATCGCCCAGATCGGCCGCGTCATCGCCGCCCTGCGCGACCGGGGCGACATGGCGATCGTTCTGGTCGAGCAGTTCTTCGATTTCGCCTGGGATCTGGGCGACACCTTCCTGGTGATGGAGCGCGGCCGCGCGGTCGTGCAGGGGCCGAAGGAGCGTCTGTCCCGCGACGATCTGCACGGGCTTCTGGCGGGCCATCAGGCAGCCTGAGGAACGTTGCCGCGGGCGGGGAAAGGGGGCTGACTGCCCCCCTCTTGGCCTGCGGCCAATTCACCCCCCGTGGATGTCTGGACCAAGGCAAAGGTCTGGCTGGCCTAGCGCTTTCTTTCCCAACGGCCTGATTCTTCGGACCAGTATTCTGCTGCGATCCCCGCGGCGGAGAGCTGGCGCCACTGATCGCGGGCCGTGTTCACGGCGGTCGTATCGCTGCCGTCGAAGAGGATACATGTTCGGTTCAGCCGGGCGATTTGCGCAGGATCGAGGGGCGGGCCGTCCAGCGTCATCAGACAGGAAGGAGCGTTCGTCGCTTGCTGGTGCGGCAGGGTCAGAAGGACCGGCTGTCGGTCGTTATGAGGGCCACCCGCAAGGCCGTGGGGCAAAAAGCCGTCGCCCTGCCACAGATGCAGATCAAGCCGTTCCAGTCGGGCGGGGGACATGGCGCGCAATTCCACGCGCCAGCCTGCGGCAAGGGCCCGGCTGAGAAGTTGCGGCAGAAGATCCTCGGCCGGGGAGCGGGTGAGATGATAGAAAAGTGCCTTGCCCATTGTCAGGCCGCGATCTCCTGACCCGCAACGAGGGCGCGCGAGAGATCCAGGGCGGTGACGGCCGCAAGGGGAATATGTCCCAGGAATTGCTTGCTTGCGGCACTGATGGGGCCCGCGCCGGGCGTGCATTCCGCGTGGGTCGCCTGTCCTCTGCCTGGGGTCGTTCCGCAGGCGCAGGGGCCGCGCCCGGGGGCGCGGCCTGTCGGTGCAAGGGGATGCGGGGCCGGGGTCACTTGCTTTCGAACCGGTCGCGGATGAGGCGGTCGAGCGTCATCACGCCCCAGCCCGTCGCGCCCTTGGGCGCCAGATCCGTGGCCGAAGGCGGCAGGGTCACGCCCGCGATGTCGATATGCGCCCAGGGCTGACCCTCGGCGATGAAGCGCTGCAGGAACTGCGCCGCCGTGATCGATCCTGCCGCGCGGCCGCCGGTATTCTTCATGTCCGCCAGACGCGACTTGATCAGGCTGTCATAGGACGGACCCAGCGGCAGGCGCCATGCGCCCTCGCCCTCGGCCCTTGCGGCTGCCAGGATGCTGTCGGCCAGCGCGTCGTCATTGGCGAAGACGCCCGCATTCTCATGGCCCAATGCGATGATGACCGCGCCGGTCAGGGTCGCCAGGTCGATCACGGCGGCGGGCTTGTATTCCTGCTGGGCATACCAGAGCACGTCGGCCAGGACGAGGCGGCCTTCGGCATCGGTATTGATGACCTCGATCGTGTCGCCCTTCATGGATTTCACGATGTCGCCGGGGCGTTGGGCGCGACCGTCGGGCATGTTCTCGACCAGGCCGACAAGGCCCACGACATTGGCCTTGGCGCGGCGCAGCGCCAGCGTGCGCATGACGCCCGCCACGACGCCCGCGCCGCCCATATCCATCGTCATTTCTTCCATCCCGGCAGCGGGCTTGATCGAGATGCCGCCCGAATCGAAGACGACGCCCTTGCCGACCAGCGCCAGCGGGGCCTGATCGCCCGCGCCGTTCCAGCGCATCACCACGACCCTGGAGGGCGATTCGCTGCCCTGCCCCACCGCAAGAAGCGCGCGCATACCCAGCTTGGCCAGCTTCTTTTCCTCGATCACCTCGACTTCAAGGCCCAGTTCGCGCATGGCCAGCAGGCGGTCGGCGAAATCGGTCGTGGTCAGGACATTGGCCGGTTCGTTGACCAGATCGCGGGTGAAGAACACGCCCTCGGCCAGAGCCGCCGCGTCGGCTGCGGATTTCGCCAGCGATTCCGGATCCTTGACCATGAAGGTCACGCGGGGCTGCAAGGGCGCGCCGTTCTCGTCATCGTCGCGCTTGCTGCGGTAGGCGTCAAAGTCGTATCCGCGCAGCGCAAGGCCCAGCGCGATGTCGCCCGCGCGCTTATGCGCGCCCGCCATGACCAGCATGTGCTGGCCGCCCAGCCGCGCGCCGATGGCCGCGCCCGCCCGGCGCGCATCCAAGACCGAGGCGCCGGCAGGCAGGTTGACCAGCAGCAGCGTCTCGACCCGCAGGCCCGCGGGGAAGGCCAGTTCCAGCGCCTGACCGGGTTTCAGCGCCTTGCCCGCCTTGGAGCCCAGCGCCCGCGTCACCGCCTCGCGCAGCGCGCGCGGCAGGCGGCCGGGCAGCTTGCCGTCGGCGCCCAGGATCAGGGCGGCGCGGCCTTCATGCGTGGCAAGCCGGTCGGCGGCGGTTTCGGTGAAGCTGATCTGGACGGGCTGTGTCATCGTTGTCCTCACGTCTGGTTGCGCATGACCCTAGACCCGCGCCCGGCCCTTTTCCAGAGCCGCCCTTGCGGCTAAGCAGGGCGGAATGTCACGCGGCATAGGGCGGGGGCAAAGGGCGGGGATGCGCCAGATCGACCGATACATGCTTGGCCTGCTGACGACCCTTTTCGGGTTCTTCGCGCTGGTCCTGGTCTCGGTTTACTGGATCAACCGGGCGGTGCGGCTGTTCGACGATTTGCTGAATGACGGGCAGACCGCGCTGGTCGTGCTGGAATTCACCGCGCTGACCCTGCCCATCGTGATCGCCACCGTCCTGCCGGTCGCGGCCTTCGCGGCGACGGCCTATGGCACGAACCGGCTGTCGAACGAATCCGAGCTGGTCGCCATGCAGGCGGCAGGGCTGTCGCCCTGGCGGCTGGCGCGGCCGGTTGCGGTCTTCGGCGTGATGGTCGCGCTGATGGTGGCGGTGCTGGTCCACGAGCTGGTGCCCATGGCGCGGGCGCGGCTGGCCGACCGGCAGGCCGAGATCGCCGAAAACGTGGCCGCGCAATTCCTGCGCCCCGGCGCGTTCCAGTATCCGGCGCGGGGGATCACGCTGTTTGTCCGCGACGTGGCCGCCGACGGGCGGCTGCTGGACCTGTTCATCGAGGACCGGCGCAATCCGCGCGCCGCCGTGACCTATTCCTCGGAAGAGGCTCTGGTCGTGCGGACCCAGACCGGGCCGGTCCTGGTCCTGCTGAACGGCATGATCCAGACACTGCGCGAGGACGGTCCCGGGCTGGCCGTGACGCGTTTTGCCGAGTTCAGCTATGATATCGGCGCGCTGACCGGGGGCCGGTCCGAACGGGGGCGCGATCTGCGCGATTACGGCACGCTGCGCCTGCTGGCGCCCGATCAGGCGCTGCTGGAGGCCACGGGCGCCAGCGCCGGCGCCGCGCGGGCCGAGGCGCATGAGCGGATCGCCCAACCCCTGCTGTCTCCGGTTGCCGCGATGCTGGGCTTTGCGACGCTGCTGATCGGCGGGTTCTCGCGGTTCGGGGTCTGGCGGCAGGTGGGCTGGGCGATCCTGGGCCTGATCCTGGTGCAGTTCCTGTCGAATCTGGCCGCCGGGCAGGTCGGCCGCAATCCAGGCCTGTGGCCGCTGCTTTACGTCCCGGCGCTGGTCGGCGGGTTCCTGTCGGTCGCGCTGCTGTGGCTGGCCGGGCGGGCGCGCGGGCCGAAAGGGGGCGCGTCGTGATCCTGGCGCGGTATCTGGCGCGGCGCTATCTGCGGGTTCTGACGCTGATCGCGGCAGTGTTCGGGCTGATCCTGTTCCTGATCGACATGATCGAGACGGTCCGCCGCTTTTCGGGCCGGGGCATCGGCCTGTCCGAGGCCGCGGGCATTGCCGCGCTGAACGTGACGGGCAGCTTCTATTCCATCCTGCCGCTGATCACGGTCCTGTCGGGAATTGCGTTGTTCATCGGGCTGGCCCGGTCGTCCGAGATGGTGGCGATCCGCGCCTCCGGGCGGTCCGCCCTGCGATGCGTGGCCGTGCCCGCGCTGACGGCGGCGGCGGTGGGGGTGTTGGCGGTCGCGCTGGTGAACCCGCTGGTCGCGGTGACGGGCGGACTTTACGACGATGCGGTGGCCGCGATCGACCGGAACGGGCAACAGACGGTCAGTCTGGGCGAAAGCGAGG
Source organism: Paracoccus bogoriensis (assembly GCF_019431455.1). Taxonomy (GTDB): domain Bacteria; phylum Pseudomonadota; class Alphaproteobacteria; order Rhodobacterales; family Rhodobacteraceae; genus Paracoccus; species Paracoccus bogoriensis. The sequence continues at coordinate 74,414 of NZ_JAHYSR010000001.1, read as the reverse complement.
TCTGGCTTCGTCAGGGCTTCCCGCAGGGCGGCGGGCAGGTCGTGATCCGCGCCGCGCGGACCAGCCCCGATGCGGCAGTGCTGTATCAGGCCAGCTTCCTGATCTTTGACGAAAGCCGCGGCCCCGTCCGCCGGATCGAGGCACGCGAGGCGCGGCTGGAGCCTGGCGAATGGGTGCTGACGGACGCGCGCGACTTTCCGCTGGACGCGCCCAATCCGCAGGCCGCAATGGTGGTGCGGGATGAATTGCGCCTGCCCTCGGATCTGACCGCGCAGCGCATCCGCGAGGGGTTCGGGCGGCCCGACTCTGTGCCGGTCTGGCAATTGCCCGCCTTCATCGACGGGCTGGAACGCGCGGGCTTTTCCGCCGCCCGCCACAAGGTCTGGTTCCAGATGGAACTGGCTCGGCCCGCGATGATGGCCGCGATGATCCTGATTGCGGCGGCCTTCACGATGCAGCATGTGCGCGGCCGCAATACGGGCGCGGCGGTGCTGATGGCCTTTGGCGGAGGGATTGCGCTGTTCTTCCTGCGCAATCTGGCGCAGGTTCTGGGCGACAACGGCCAGATCACGCCGGAAATGGCCGCCTGGACCCCGCCCGCCGTGGGCGCGGCCCTGGCCGTCGCCCTGATCCTGAAGCGAGAGGACGGATGACCCGCAAGAGCCTGATCCTGACCTCGGCGCTGGCCCTGATGATCGGGGCGGCCTCAGCCGGGGCGCAACCCGGTCCCGAGGCGCCTTTCATCGACATGTCGGTGATGACGGGCACGCCGCTGGCCGATCGCAGCGGAGGGGCTGCCCTTGCCCCCGCCGCGCAGGAACTGGGCAGCGCCCCGGTGGGCGACCGCACACCCACGCCCGCCAACCCCGAAGCCGTCGATCCCGACCAGCGTGTCACCCTGCCCGGCTCGGCGGGCGCGCGGCAGGGCGGCGCGGCCACGGTCCTGGCCGATCACGTCGCGCTGCGGGGGGACCGGACGCTGATCGCCTCGGGCGGGGTGGTGGTCTGGTATCAGGGCGCGCGTCTGGTCGCCTCGCGCATCATCGTGGACGGCGCCTCGGGCGATCTGACGCTGGAAGGGCCGATCCACCTGTCGCGCCCCGGCGCCACGGACCCCGATGCCGAGGCCGTGCTGATCGCCGACGCGGGCCAGATCGACGGCGAATTGCAGGACGGCATCCTGCGCGGCGCGCGCATGGTCATCGCCCGCGAATTGCAGCTGGCCGCGTCCCAGGCCGAACGCAGCCAAGGCGGGCGCATCACCACGCTGCGCCGGGTCGCGGCCTCGTCCTGCCGGATCTGCGCGGGCGATCCCGCCCCCCTCTGGGAAATCCGCGCCCGCAGCATCACCCATGACGCCGAAGCACGGCGTTTGTCCTTCGAGCATCCGCAATTCCGCGCCTTCGGCCTCCCGCTGGCGCAGCTGCCCTTCACGATCACTGCGCCCGATCCGACCGTTGCGCGGCAAAGCGGTTTCCTGCGCCCGCAGATCCGCACGACCTCGGGGCTGGGCTTCGGGTTGAAATTGCCTTATTTTCAAACGCTTGGCGATCAGGCGGATGTGACGCTGACGCCCTATCTGTCCTTTGGCCGCACCCGCACGCTGGAGGCGCGCTATCGCCATGCCTTCGCCAATGGCGCGACCGAATGGAACGGCGCGATCAGCCGCGACGACCTGCGCCCCGGCGAGACGCGCGGCTATGTCTTTGGCGCGGCCCTGTTCGATCTGGCGCGCGGCTACCGGCTGGCGGCACAATTGCAGGCCGCGACCGACCGCGCCTATCTGCTGGATTACGGCGTGACGAATGCCGACCGGCTGTGGTCGGGCGTCTCGGTCGAAAGGGTGCGCCGCGACCGGCTGTTCTGGGGCCGGGTCGGCAATTACCATTCGCTGCGCGAGGACGAGGACAACGCGACATCTCCCGCCCAGGTCGCCACCGCGATCTGGGTGCGCCGGATGAGCCCCGACCTGATCGGCGGCGAGGCGCTGCTGGAATGGTCGGTCCACGCCCATCGCCGCCCCTCGGACGAGAACATCCTGGGCCGCGACGTGGCGCGCGGCTCGGTCGGGGTGGATTGGCGGCGCCATGCGATCCTGCCGGGCGGCGTGGTAGCCGCCGCGCTGACTGCGCTGAAGGCCGATCTTTACCGGATCGCGCAGGATGACGGATTCGAGCCGGTCGTGGGGCGGCTGGACCCGCTGATCGGCGCCGAACTGCGCTGGCCGCTGGCGGGCGGCACGGGCGCGGCCACTCATCTGGTCGAGCCAGTAATCCAGCTTCTCTATTCGCCGCAGGGCAGCGACGACGACATCCCCAACGAGGACAGCCGCCTGATCGAGTTCGACGAGGGCAACCTGTTTTCCGCCAACCGCTTTCCGGGCTGGGATGCGCGCGAGACCGGCCTGCGCGCCAATATCGGCACAACCTGGACGCGGCTGGACCCGGCGGGCTGGTCGATCGGGCTGACGGGGGGGCGCGTCTTCCGGGCGCGCTCTCAGGAAACGTTCTCGCGGGCGGGACCGCTGGCGGGGCGGCAATCCGACTGGCTGCTGGCGGCCCATTTCGACAGCGGCACGGGGCTGGCCATCGCCAACCGGGCGCTGTTCGACGATTCGCTGACCGTGTCGCGCAACGAATTGCGGCTTGGCTGGCTGCGGCCCGACCTGCAATTGTCGGCGGGACATCTGTGGATCGCCAGCGATGCCCAGGAAGGCCGCGCCAGCGACACCAGCGAACTGGCCGCGACGGTCGGCTGGCAGATCGCCGATGGCTGGTGGGGCACGGCCGAAACGCGCTATGACTTTGCCGCCGACCGCGCGCAGCGGGCCTCGCTGCGGGTGACCTATCGCAACGAGTGTCTGGCGGTCGAGACGGGGGTGACGCGGCGCTTCACCTCGTCGGATCTGGTGCGGCCCGAGACCAGTCTGGACCTGTCCGTGCGGCTGGCGGGGTTCGGGCAATCGCCCGGCGGTCCCGGCACGGTGGCGCGGCGCAACTGCATGCGCTAGATTGCGCGGCAAGACGAATGAAAGAGGGCGGCGAATGCGGCATTTCCTATCCGGCATGATCCTGGCGGCGGCGCTTGGCCTTCCGCTTGCGCTGCCCGTGGCAAGCCCGGCTGCGGCCCAGGGGCTGTTCCAACCGGTCATCTACGTCAATGACAGCGCCGTGACTCGCTACGAGGTCGAGCAGCGCCAACGGTTCATGCGCTTTCTGGGCGCGACGGACACGACCGCTGCCGATGCCCAGCAGGCCCTGGTCGATGACCGGCTGCGCCTTCAGGCGGCCCGCCGGCTTGGCATCGAGATCACCCCCGAGGGACTTGCCGCCGGACAGGAGGAATTCGCCGGCCGCGCGGGCCTGACCGCCGACGAGCTGATCCAGCGACTGGCGCAGGGCGGGATCGAGCCGCAGGTCTTTCGCGACTTCATCGAAGCGGGCACCGTCTGGCGCGAAGTCGTGCGCGCGCGTCTGTTGCCGCAGATCAGCGTCTCCGAAGCCGAGGTCGAACAGGAATTGCGCCGCATCCTGGAAACCCCGGTCATCGACCGCGTGGCCCTGTCGGAACTGATCATCCCCGCGCCTCCGGGGCAAGAGGCGCAAGCCATGGCCATCGCGCAGCGCATCGTCGCCTCGAACCCGACCGAGGCGCAATTCGCAGCCTTCGCGCGCGAATTCTCGGCCGTGCCCTCGGCCCGGCAGGGCGGGCGGCTGGACGTGGTGCGGCTGAACGAATTGCCGCCCTCGCTGCTGCCGATCATCACGGCGCTGCAACCGGGTCAGGTCACGCAGCCGCTGACGGTCGAGGGGGCGGTGGTGCTGTTCTTCCTGCGCGACGCGCTTGGCACGGTGCGCCCGGGCGCGCGCGCTCAGTTGCTGGACTACATGACCCTGCGTCTGGCGAGCGAGGCCGAGGCCGCGCGGCTGGCCCAGATCACCCGCAATTGCGACGACCTTTACACCCAGGCGGGCGCCGCCGCCCCGCAGATCCGCCGCCAGACCCAGGCGCCCGAGGCGATCCCGGCGCTGATCGCCACGCGGCTGGCCTCGATGGACCCGGACGAGGCGACCGCACTGCCCCTGGGCGACGGAACGGCAGAGTTGGTGATGCTGTGCTCGCGCCAGCCGGCGCTGGCGCCGCTGCCGCCCCCGAACGTGCCGGTGACGGCCGAGCAGCCCGACGGGATCGGCACGACCCCCGATGGCGTCCCCGCGCGCGAGGACATCCGCAACCAGATTTTCAACCGCAAGATCACGGCGGCGGCGGACAATCTTCTGGCCGACCTGCGCGCCGATGCGCTGATCCGGCGTCCCTGATGGGTGGTCGCATCCTGCTGACCTCGGGCGATCCGGCGGGGATCGGCCCGGAACTGGCGCCGCTGGCGCTGGCCTCGGGCGTCGATCTGCTCTGGCTGGGCGATCCGCGACACCTGCCGAAGGGCGCGCCGGTGGCCGAGATCACCGAACCCTCGGACCCGGTGCCGCCTGGCCATCTGCCGGTGCTGCGCCACGACTTTCCCGCCCCGGCGCGTCCCGGCCAGCCCGACCCGGCCAATGCGGCGGCGACGGTCGCGGTGATCGAGCGCGCGGCCCGGCTGGCGCTGGCGGGCCAGGTCGCGGCGATTGTCACCGCGCCGATCAGCAAGGAAGCGCTGCAGACAGGGGCGGGCTTTGCCTTTCCTGGACATACCGAATTTCTGGCCCATCTGGCGGGCGATGTGCCGGTGGCGATGATGCTGGTCTCGACCACGGTCACGCCACCTTGCCGGGTTGTGCCCGCGACGATCCATATCCCTCTGGCCGATGTGCCCGACGCGCTGACGGAAGCGGCGCTGGAACAGGCGATCCGGCTGACCCATGCCGGGCTGATCCGCGATTTCGGCATCCGCGCGCCCCGGATCGCGGTGGCCGGGCTGAACCCCCATGCGGGCGAAGGCGGACGGATGGGCCGGCAAGAACAGCAGATGATCGCGCCCCTGATCGCGCGGCTGCGGGCCGAGGGCCTGCATGTGACCGGCCCCCTGCCCGCCGACACGATGTTTCACGCCCCCGCACGCGCGCATTACGACGCGGCCGTCTGCGCCTATCACGACCAGGCGCTGATCCCGATCAAGACGCTGGATTTCGCGGGCGGCGTGAACGTGACGCTTGGTCTGCCCTTCATCCGCACCTCGCCCGATCACGGAACGGCCTTCGGCATCGCGGGCCAGGGGCTGGCCGATCCCTCATCCACGATCGCGGCGCTGAAGATGGCCGAGGCGATGGCAAAGGCCCGCGCATGAGCACGATCGACGACCTTCCGCCGCTGCGTCAGGTGATCGCCACGCATGACCTGCGCGCCAGGAAGCAGCTGGGACAGAACTTTCTGCTGGACCTGAACCTGACGGCCAAGATCGCGCGGCAGGCGGGCGATCTGACGGGCTGCGACGTGCTGGAGATCGGCCCAGGCCCCGGCGGGCTGACCCGAGGCCTGCTGGCCGAGGGCGCGCGCCATGTGCTGGCCATCGAAAAGGACGAACGCGCCTTGCCCGCCTTGGCCGAGATCGCCGCGCGCTATCCGGGCCGCCTGACCGTGATCCATGGTGATGCGCTGCAGATCGACCCGCTGGCGCATCTGACCCCGCCGATCCGGGTCGCGGCGAACCTGCCCTATAATGTCGGGACGGAATTGCTGATCCGCTGGCTGACGCCGCCGCAATGGCCGCCCTTCTGGGAATCGCTGACGCTGATGTTCCAGAAGGAGGTCGCCGAACGCATCGTCGCGCGGCCCGGCGACAAGGCCTATGGGCGGCTGGCGCTGCTGGCGCAATGGCGGGCCGAGGCGCGGATCGTCATGTCCCTGCCCCCCGAGGCCTTCGTGCCCGCCCCCAAGGTCCATTCCGCCGTGGTGCACCTGACCGCCCTGCCCGAACCGCGCCATCCCGCCGATCCGGCAGTGCTGTCGCAGGTGACGGGCGCGGCCTTCAACCAGCGGCGCAAGATGCTGCGCGCGGCGCTGAAAGGGTTGCATCCGCAGATCGAGGCCCTGCTGGAATCCGCCGGAATCCCGCCCACCGCCCGCGCTGAAGAGATCGGGCTGGACCGGTTCTGCGCGCTGGCGCGCGCGCTGGCCGAAGCGCGCCGCCCGGCCTGACGGCTTTTCCCTTGCCACGACGAAAAAGGCCGCAGCGCGGGGCTGCGGCCTTTCCATTCGTGCCATCCGGCGGAGCTTAGTCCCCGGACCCTTCGGGGGAGGCCGGCGCTTCGACGGGCGCGCCCGCGGCGGCGGCAGGCTTGCGCCGGCTGCGGGCCGGGGCGCTGCGCGGCGCCGTTTCCTCGCCGCCGGCGCTGCGCGGGCGGCTGCTGCGGCGCGACCGGGGCTTGGCTTCGGCGGTGTGCGGAGCCTCGGCGGCCTCGGGTGTCTCGACCGGGCCGGTCTCGACCTCGTCACCCACTGGATCGGGCAGGGCCGGCGCATCCTCGGCCGGGGCCGGTTCGGGAAGGGGCTCGGGGCGCTGTTCTGCGGGCGGCTCGGGCGCGCGGGGTGCCTGGTCGCGGGGCTGATGCTCGCGCGGATGATGCTCGCGCGGATGGTCGTCGTCCTGGGTGCGGCCCTGCTGGGCGTGGCCGCCCTGATGACCGCCGTTCTGGCCGCCCTGATGGCCCTGATGGCCATGCTGCCCGTTGCCGTTCAGCTGGGTCTGGCGTTCGGCCATCTCGCGCTGAGCCTCGCCCAACATGCGGGTGTAATGCTCGGCGTGCTGCAGAAAGCTCTGCTCGGCCACGCGGTCATGGGACAGCTGGGCGTCGCGCGCCAGCGTCAGGTATTTCTCGATGATCTGCTGGGGCGTGCCGCGCACCTTGCCCTCGGGGCCCGAGCTTTCGAACACGCGGTTGACGATGTTCCCAAGGGAACGCTGGCGGTTCGACTTGCTGCGCGAACGTGATTTGGATGATCTCATCAGTCTGTCTGTCAGGTTGTCGGGTCGTCTTGGCAGAGGCTTCGACGCACGGCGTTGGATGACGGCAGCATCGGCGTCTTTGCCGATGCGCTCAGCCCTGCCTCGCCCCTCGATGGGCGCGCAGGGCGCCCCTTGCGGTATCGGCTTTGTCAGGCTGACCGATGCGAGGGGTTTCCCCCTCGTCACGCAGCCGACTAATCACGCCTGTCGCCCCGAGACAAGCGAAAACTTGGCTAAATGGCGCAGATGGGCGGCAATTGGCGGGTCAGGCGGGGAATTCGGCCACAACCACCCGGTCGCGCCCGTCCAGATCGGGCCGGATCGAGACCCGTGCCCCAGCCGCCGCAAAGATCGCCGCCACATCGGCGCCCTGGCTGGCGCCGATCTCGACCAGGACATGCCCGCCCGGTGCAAGATGCGCCCGGCAGCCCGAGGCGATGGCGCGATAGGCCGACAGCCCGTCGCCGCCATCGGTCAGGGCGGAATGGGGTTCCCAGTCGCGGATATCGGGGGCAAGGCCCGCCATCTCGGAGGCCGCGATATAGGGCGGGTTCGAGACGATCAGGTCGAAGACACCCTCGATGCCCTGAAACCAGTCGGCGCGGCGGAAGCGGGCATCGACACCGATCCGGCGGGCATTGTGGCGGGCGACATCCAGCGCAGCCTCGGAAAGGTCGGTGCCGGTGCCGCGCGTCCCCGGCCGCGCGGCCAGAAGCGAAATGAGGATCGCGCCCGTGCCGGTGCCCAGATCCAGCACCGTGCGCCAGGGCAGGGTCAGCGCGGCCTCGACCAGGGCCTCGGTTTCGGGGCGGGGGTCAAGCGTGTCCCGCGTGACCTTGAAGCGATGCGCCCAGAAATCACGGTAGCCCACGATCTGGGCGACGGGCTGGCGCAGCGCGCGGGCGGCGATGCCGCGACGGAAGGCGGCGGCCTGATCGGCGGTCAGGGCGCGATCCTCGGTCATCCGCAGGGCGCCCGGTTCGATGTCCAGGACGGCGGCCAGGATGCGGTCGGCGTCGCGCGCGGCGCCCTCGATCCCTGCGGCGCGCAGAAGGGCCGCGCCCTCGGCCTGGGCGTCCGACAACCTCATTGCGCCATGGCCAGACGGGCCGCCTGATCATGTGCAACCAGTGCGTCGATGATCTCGGACAGGTCGCCCGCCATGATCCGGTCCAGTGCATAAAGCGTCAGGTTGATGCGGTGATCGGTCATGCGGCCCTGCGGAAAATTGTAGGTGCGGATGCGTTCGCTGCGGTCGCCGCTGCCGACCTGGCTCTTGCGGTCGGCGGCGCGTTCGGCATCGGCGCGCATCCGTTCGGCATCGTAGAGCCTTGCGCGCAGGACTGCCATGGCATTGGCGCGGTTCTGGTGCTGCGATTTCTCTGAGCTGGTCACGACGATGCCAGTGGGAAGATGCGTGATCCGAACCGCCGAATCGGTCGTGTTGACGTGCTGGCCGCCCGCCCCCGAGGCGCGCATCGTGTCGATGCGGATATCGGTGGCCGGGATGTCGATATCCACCTCTTCCGCCTCGGGCAGCACCGCCACGGTCGCGGCCGAGGTATGGATGCGCCCGCCTGATTCGGTTTCCGGGACGCGCTGGACGCGGTGCACGCCGGATTCGTATTTCAGCCGGGCAAAGACCCCCTCGCCCGCGATCCGCACCACGGCCTCGCGCACACCGCCCAGTTCCGTCCGCGTCAGTTCCAGGATCTGAAAGTCCCATCCCTGCGCCTCGGCATGGCGGCGATACATCTCGAGCAGGTCGCCCGCGAACAGCGCCGCCTCGTCCCCACCGGTGCCGGGGCGGATCTCGAGGATGGCGGGGCGCGCATCGGCCGCGTCGCGGGGCAGCAGCGCGATGCGGAGCGCCTGTTCAAGCGCCGGCAGTTCGGCCTCCAGCCGGCGCAACTCGTCGGCGGCCAGATCCCGCATCTCGGGATCGGCCAGCATCGCCTCGGCCTCGGCACGGTTGGCCTGACCGGCGCGCCACAGGGCGATCTGCTCGACCACGGGCTTCAGTTCGGAATATTCGCGGCTGATCCGCGCGATCTGGTCGGCGGCGGCCCCGGCATTCAATTGCGCCTCGAGAAACTCGAAACGCTGGACGATCTGGGTCAGGCGGTCTTCGGGCAACATCGGACCGGATTACAACCAGGCCTGCCGCAGGACAAGCCGCGCCGAGATGATGCGGCGGGGGGGGTCCGGGGGGCGCCCCAGCCCCCCGGCCTGCCCCATATCGTGCCGCAGCACGCAGATCAGCGCCGGTGCCAGCCCAGAAGCGCGATCAGTTCGACCGCGACATGGGCGCCCGCGATCGCGGTGGCGCCCGTCGTGTCATAGGGCGGCGAGACCTCGACCACGTCGCCGCCGATCAGCCGGATGCCCGCCAGCCCGCGCAGCAAGGCCGCCGCCTGCCAGCTGGCCAGCCCGCCCCAGACCGGTGTGCCCGTGCCGGGCGCGAAGGCCGGGTCCAGCGCGTCGATGTCGAAGGTCAGATAGCAGGGCCGCTCGCCCACCACCGCGCGGATGCGCGCCAGCGTCGCCTCGACCCCGTCCCGGTGAACCGAGGCCGCATCGAGGATCGTCACCCCAAGTGTGTCGGGATTGTCCGTGCGGATGCCGACCGAGACCGAGGCCGCGGGATCGACCAGCCCCTCGCGGATCGCCTTGTAGAGAAACGTCCCGTGGTCGATCCGCGCGGGGTCGTCATCCACCCAGGTATCGGAATGGGCGTCGAACTGGATCAGCGCCACCGGCCCGTGCCGTGCCACCACCGCGCGCAGGATCGGCAGGGTGATGAAGTGATCCCCGCCAAGCGTCACCGGCGCCGCCCCCGCATCGAGGATCGCGCCCAGATGCGCCTCGATCCGCCCCGGCACCTCTGCCACGGCGGCATAATCGAACGCCATGTCGCCGTAATCGACGATCTCCAGCAGGCTGAACGGATCATAGCCCCAGCCATAGGGCGCGTCGAAGGCCTGCAGGGTCGAGGCCTCGCGGATCGCCCTCGGCCCGAAGCGCGATCCGGGCCGGTGCGTGACCGCCTGATCGAAGGGAATGCCCGTCACCGCGACATCCGCCCCGGCCAGATCCTTGCTGTAGCGGCGGCGCAGAAAGCTGACAGCCCCGCCAAAGGCGTTCTCGAAGGACAGGCCGCGCCGGTCGGTCCGGGTGAAGGCCTGATCCACCTGTGTCTTCGCGTCTTGCAGCGCCATCGCGCCCTCCCTTCAGCGGTCCGGCGTCAGAGTGCGACCTCTGCCCGCCGCCCGCAAGGGCCTCACTCGAAGAACGGGAACCGCCCGACCGGGTAGCGAAAGGCCCTGACGCCCGAGGCATCCGGCTCGGGCAGGCGCCCGCCGCGCAGGTTCACCTGCAGCGATTGCAGGATGCGATGGGGCAGCGGCAGCGTCGCGTCGCGCGCATCGCGCAGCGCGATGAAATCCTCGCGGCTCACCCCGCCGCCGACATGTTTGTTGGCCGCGCGTTGCTCGGCCACGGTCGATTCCCATTCAGGCGCCTCGCGGTCAGGCCCGCCGTAATCATGGCCCACGAAGATCCGCGTCTCGTCGGGCAGGGACAGGATCGACATGAGACTGTCGTAAAGCGCCCCCGAATCGCCGCCCGGAAAATCGGCGCGGCTGGTGCCGATATCGGGCTGCATGAAGGTGTCGTGCACGAAGGCCGCATCCCCGACCACATAGCTGACCGAACCGAGCGTATGGCCCGAATGCAGCATCACCCGCACCGTCAGACCGCCAAGCGCAAACGTCTCGCCATCGCGCCACAGCCGGTCGAAATCGCGCGCCGGATCAAAGGCGCCGGGCGTGCCGTAGATGTCTTCCCAGAGGCGGGCGATCTCGACGACCTTTTCGCCGATGGCATGGGGCGCGCCGGTCCGCGCCTTCAGCCAGGCGCCGTCCATCAGGTGATCGGCATGGGGGTGCGTGTCGAGGATCCAGGCCAGCCGCAACCCGCGCCGGGCGATCTCGTCCAGCACGAATTCGCCATGCCGGTGCCGGACCGCGCCGCCGCGCGGATCGAACTCCTGCACCAGGTCGATCACGGCCGCATCGCGGCTCTCCTCGTCCCAGACAAGATACTGGCAACTTCCCGTCGCCTTGTCGTGAAACCCCAGGACCGAGGGCGACCCCGCCCCCCGCGACAGACTTTCCCGAACCGTCATGGCCATGCCTCCTTCACATTCGTAAATGGGAATATATTTTGGCGCGCGCGATCTTCAACCCCCCCACCCTGCGCATTCCGAACCGCGTGCCTTGGGCGCAGACATCTTCCGTCAGACTTTCCGCGACAGCGCGGCCGGGGCAGCGTCCGCATCCCGCCCCCGACCCGCATCCCGGCCGCGCCCCCCGAATCGCCTTGCATTTGCCGCTTGTCCCTCTATAAAGCCGCATCCTTCCGCCGCGTTTCACCCAACTGGCGCAGGCTCTCGTGACGGGATGCGGAAGGTCTGGCCCGTCGATGAAATGCGCCCGGATACAGAAAGGATCGCCATGCCTCTCTACGAGCATGTGCTGATCGCCCGCCAGGACCTGTCGAACACGCAGGCCGAAGGGCTGATCGAACATTTCTCGACCATTCTCGCCGATAATGGCGGCAAGGTCGTGGACCACGAATACTGGGGCGTGCGCACCCTGGCCTACAAGATCAACAAGAACCGCAAGGGCCATTACGCCTTCCTGCGTTCGGACGCCCCCTCGGCCGCCGTGCAGGAGATGGAGCGTCTGGCCCGCCTGCATGACGACGTGATGCGCGTGATGACCGTCCGCGTGGACGAGCATCAGGAAGGCCCGTCGGTCCAGATGCAGAAGCGCGAAGAGCGTGGCGACCGTCCGCGCGGCGACCGTGGCGATCGTGCTGACCGCGGCGAGCGCCGCGAGCGGAACTGAAAGGATCTGAACCATGGCGAACAAACCCTTTTTCCGCCGCCGCAAGGTCTGCCCCTTCTCGGGTGAGAACGCGCCCGTGATCGACTACAAGGACACGCGCCTGTTGCAGCGCTACATTTCCGAACGCGGCAAGATCGTGCCCTCGCGCATCACCGCCGTCTCGGCCAAGAAGCAGCGCGAGCTGGCCCGTGCGATCAAGCGCGCCCGCTTCCTTGCCCTGCTGCCCTATGTCGTGAAGTAAGGAGGCCTGAGAGATGCAAGTCATCCTGCTGGAACGTGTGGCCAAGCTGGGCCAGATGGGCGACGTGGTGAACGTCAAGCAAGGCTATGCGCGCAATTTCCTCTTGCCGCAGGGCAAGGCGCTGCGCGCCTCGGACGCCAATATCAAGGCGTTCGAGAGCCAGAAGGCGCAATTGGAGGCTCGCAACGCCGAGACCAAGGCCGAAGCGCAGGCCGTGGCCGAGAAACTGGACGGGCAGACTTTCGTGGTCATCCGCTCGGCCTCGGATTCGGGCGCGCTTTACGGTTCGGTCACCACCCGCGACGTGGCCGATGCCGCGACCGCAGCCGGCTTCACGGTGGATCGCAAGCAGGTCGTCCTGCGTGCGCCCATCAAGGAACTGGGTCTGCATGAGGTCAGCATCGTGCTGCACCCCGAGGTCGAGGCGACGATCACCCTCAACGTCGCGCGTTCCGCCGAAGAGGCCGAGTTGCAGGCCCAGGGCAAGTCGATCCAGGATCTGGCCGCCGAGGCCGATGCCGAGGCTGAATTCGAGATCGCCGAACTTTTCGACGATATCGGCGGCGCGTCGTCGGACGAAGACGGCAAAGACCGCAACTGATCCTTTTGAAAAGGTCAGACAAATCGCCGCGCCGGGAAACCGGCGCGGCTTTCGTTTGTTGAACGCCCGTCACCACCTGAGATTGTGAAACAAGACGGCGCGACCTATCATGGACATGATGATCGGACAGGCCGAGGCCATGACTGCCCCGGCAAGGAACCTGGCGATGACGGATGCCTTGAGCCGCCTTCTGGCGGAACGCGACTGGGTGATGGCCGACGGAGCGACCGGCACGGCGCTGTTCAACATGGGTCTGGACGCGGGCAGCCCTGCCGAATTGTGGAACGCGACCCGACCCGAGGCGATCCTGACGCTGCACGAAGATGCGCTGGCTGCGGGCTCCGACCTGTTCCTGACCAACAGCTTTGGCGCGAACAGGGGGCGCCTGCGCCTGCACGGCCTGTCGGAGCGCGTGGGCGAACTGAACCGTCTGGCCGCCGAACTGGGCCGCGAGGCCGCGGACCGCGCCAGGCGCCCGGTCGTGGTGGCAGGCAGCATGGGGCCGATCGGCGATTTCATGGCCCCGATGGGCAGCCTGACCCATGCCGCCGCTGTCGAGATCTTTCACGAACAGGCCGAGGCGCTGCGCGAGGGCGGGGCCGACATCCTGTGGGTCGAGACGCTGGCCTCGCTGGAGGAATTGCGCGCCGCCGCCGAGGCCGCGCAGCGTGCGGACATGCCGTGGTGCGGGGCGCTCAGCTTCGACACGGCGGGGCGCACGATGATGGGCACCACCCCCGCACAACTGGCCGCCGCGGTCGAGCGTCTGCCGAACCCGCCCGTCGCCTATGGCGCGAATTGCGGCGTGGGGGCATCAGACCTGTTGCGGACGGTGGCCGCGCTGGTCGCCTCGGGCAACGAACGCCCGCTGATCGCCAAGGGCAATGCCGGCGTCGCGCGGCTTGAGGGCGGGCATCTGCATTACGACGGCACGCCCGAATTGATGGCCGATTATGCCTGTCTGGCGCGCGACCTGGGCGTGCGGGTGATCGGCGGGTGCTGCGGCACGACGGCCGCTCATCTGCGCGCCATGCGCGAGGCGCTCGAGACGCGCCCGGCGGGCCCACGCCCGACGCTGGACCAGATCACGGCAAGGCTGGGCGCCTTCAGCGCCGGGTCCGAGGATGAGCGTCTGACCATCGGCCGCCGGAACTAGAACAGCGACAGCTGGTCCCCGGCACGGGGCGGCGCCCCGAAGCGCGAGCAGTCCAGCGCGGGCGAACCCTCGGCATAGCCCAGCCTGCGCCGCGCCAGCCGGAATCTCTGGCGGGCCAGATCGGCCTCGGCCCCCTCTCCCCGAAAGCGGTGGCCAAAGCGCGGATCATTGTCGCGCCCGCCCCGCATCGCCTGCACACGATTCATCACATGCGCGGCCATGCCGGGCCGGTGGCGGTCCAGCCAGTCGCGGAACAGGGGCGCGACCTCGTGCGGCAGGCGCAGGGGGATCATGCTGGCCGTGGTCGCGCCCGCCTCGCGCGCGGCGGTCAGGATCGCCTCGATCTCGGGCTCGGTCAGGACGGGGATGACCGGGGCGACCATCACCCGGACGGGCACGCCTGCGCGGGCCAGCGCGCGGATCATCTGCAGCCGCGTGGCGGGCGCAGGCGCGCGGGGTTCCAGCGCGCGGGCAAGCCCCGCATCCAGCGTGGTGACGCTGATCCCCACCGCCGCCAGATCGCGCGCGGCCAGTTCCGCCCAGAGGTCCAGATCGCGCAGGACCGTCCGCCCGCGCGTCACCAGCGTCACCGGATGGTTCCAGTCGCGCAGCACCCGCAGGATGCCGGGCATGATCGCCAGTTTCGATTCCACCGGCTGATAGGGGTCGGTGTTCGTGCCAAGCGCGATCGGCGCGGGCTTGTAGCCGGGCCGGGCCAGTTCGCGTTCCAGCAGGCGGGCGGCATCGGGCTTGGCGGTGATCTTCGTCTCGAAGTCCAAGCCCGGCGACAGGCCCAGATAGCCGTGGCTGGGCCGCGCATAGCAATAGATGCAGCCATGTTCGCAGCCCCGATAGGGGTTGATCGAGCGGTCAAAGGAAATGTCGGGCGAATTGTTGCGCGTGATGATGCTGCGCGGCTGTTCAAAGGCCAGTTCGGTCCGCAGCAGCGTCTCGTCCTCGGGGATGTCCCAGCCGTCGGATTCGCGCAGCCGTGTCTGAGTGTCGAACCGCCCGGCCGGGGCCGAGGCGGCGCCGCGCGCCTTGAGGCGCAGATGGGGATCACGAGGCGGCAGCATCGGCGCATGATAGAACATTATCGGAACATCTGCAAGCCCGCCACGCGGGTTGATCTTGGACGGCCGCATTCACATCTTGCAGATCAGGCAATGAGGGAACGCGATGAGCACCGATGACACCCCGCCCAAGGTCTGGACCTGGGACAAGGAAAACGGCGGCCAGTTCGCCAGCATCAACCGACCCACGGCAGGGGCGCGCTTCGACCGCGACCTGCCGCGCGGAGATCACCGGTTCCAGCTGTATTCGCTGGCCACGCCCAACGGGCAGAAGGTCACGATCCTGTTCGAGGAATTGCTGGAGGCGGGCCATGACGCCGAATACGACGCCTGGCTGATCCGGATCGGCGATGGCGACCAGTTCGGCAGCGGCTTCGTGGCCGTCAATCCCAACAGCAAGATTCCGGCGCTGATGGATCACGGCACCGACCCGACGCGGCGCGTGTTCGAATCGGGCGCGATCCTTCTTTATCTGGCCGAGACCTTCGGGGCCTTTCTGCCGAAAGACCCGGCAGCGCGGACCGAGGCGCTGAACTGGCTGTTCTGGCAGATGGGATCGGCCCCGTTCCTGGGCGGGGGGTTCGGGCATTTCTATGCCTATGCCCCGACCAGGATCGAATATGCCATTGACCGCTACACGATGGAAACGAAGCGCCAGCTTGATGTCCTGGACCAGCACCTGGCGACGAACCGTTTCATGGCGGGCGACGAATATTCCATCGCCGACATGGCGATCTGGCCATGGTATGGCCAGTTGGTGGCCGGCAAGCTGTATGGCGATGCGGCGACTTTCCTCGATGCGGCCCGCTATGGTCATGTCCGGCGGTGGCAGGACGAAATCGCGGCCCGTCCCGCCGTGCAGCGCGGCGTGATGGTCAACAAGATCTCGGGTCAGCCCTCGGAGCAATTGCACGAGCGGCATTCAGCCTCGGATTTCGAGACCATGACCCAAGACAAGCGCGCCGCTCAGACCGGGGCGTAATAGCCGTATCCCGCGGCCTCGGTGAAGCCGAGGCCGCGATAGAGCGCGCGCGCGCCGGCATTGCCCTCGGACACGGCCAGGGCCAGCCGGGCGGCGCCCTGTTCGGCGGCCCAGAACGCGGCCTGCCGCACCATCCAGCCGGCCAGGCCCTGCCGGCGGAAATCGGGCAGCACCTCCAGCCCGTGCAGCATCGCCACATCGCCCGCAGCCGCGACGAAGCCCGCCGCCGCCGCACGGTCATGCAGGCGCCCCAGCAGCGCGGCCTTGGGCAGGGCGACGCGATCCATCACGGCTTGACGGGCGGGGTTGATATTGCCCGCCTCCCAGATGCGGCGCTGAATGGCCAACGGCGGCCAGAGCGCAAAGCCCGTGACCGGCGGCAGGGGCCGGTCGGTCAGCGCGGCCACGGGCGCTTCCAGCACCAGTGTCGGGTTTTCCAGACCATAGCCCCGGTCGGTCAGTGCCGCGATCAGCGCCTGATCGGCATTCCAGGCGCGAAACACCGGGCGCTGGCCCCATTCGCGGTGCTGCGCCTCGGCCAAGGGAATGTCGTCCGGCCGCCAATCCGGCAAGGCGCGGGCGGAACTGACGCGGCCTCCGGCACCCTCGCCCAGCCCCACCAGAAAGCCGCCCGCCCGTTCGGTCCGAGCGGGCGGCCAGCTTGCCTCGAAGGCATGGGCCAGGGCGGGGTCGGGCAGGCGCGTCACAGTCCGATCCGGGCGCGCAGATCGGCCATGGCGGCATCGACGCGCGCCTGATCCAGCCCGCGCACGACAAGGTTCGTCCCCCAGCCGGTCGCGTCATGGAAAGGATAGCTGCCAAGCGACAGGTCGGCATATTCGGCGGCGACGGCCTTCAGCTCTTCGGCCACGTCGCTTTCGCCGCGCCGCACCTCGACCGTGGCCGAACAGACCGGCCGCCCGGCAGACAGACGCGGCAGAAGCCAGTCCACCATCGCGCGAAACACTTCGGGCACGCCGGCCATCACATGGGTGTTGCCGATGGAAAAGCCCGGCGCCGCCGACACAGCATTGTCGATCAGCGTCGCGCCGACCGGGATGCGCGCCATCCGCAGGCGGTTCTCGGTCAGAACGGTGCCCATCCGGTCGCAGCGGGCCTGAAGCAGGGCGCGGGCCTCGTCGTTGATCTCGATTCCGGTGCCATGGGCGGCGGCGACGGCATCGGCGGTGATGTCGTCATGCGTCGGCCCGATCCCGCCCGAGGTGAACAGCAGATCGTAGGCGCCACCCAGGCTTTTATCCAGCGCGCGGATCGCCGCGACGATGCGGTCATGGTCGTCGGGCACCACCCGGATCTCGCGCAGATCGAACCCGGTCGCCGACAGAAGCTGCGCCAGATGATGCGCATTGCCTTCGCGGGTGCGCCCCGAGAGGATTTCGTCCCCGATGACAAGGATCGCGGCGGTGGGATTGTCGGACTGCATTACCTGCCCTTTTCGCTGATGCTCCCTCTTCTAAGCGCCCGTGCGGGGCTGGAACAAGTGCGGCATCACGTCTATCTAGGCGGGATGACGAAAGGAACCGCCATGGACGAAGGCCGCATCACCCGCGAGGGTATCCGCATCCACCTGCCCGAAGATTTCGAGGGGATGCGCAAGGCAGGCCGGGTCGCGGCGCGGATCCTGGACGAGGTCGGGCCGCTGGTCCAACCGGGCGTGACGACCGGCGCGCTGGACGATTTCATCCGCACCAGGATACAGGAACTGGGCGTCACCTCGGCCACGATCGGCTATCGCGGCTACCAGCACGCCAGTTGCATCAGCGTGAATCACGTGGTCTGCCACGGCATCCCGGGCGAAAAGATCCTGCAGGACGGCGACATCCTGAACATCGACGTGACGGTGATCGTCGAGGGCTGGTTCGGCGATACCAGCCGCATGTATGTGGCAGGCCGCGCCCCACTCAAGGCGCAGCGCCTGATCCAGGTGACGCATGACGCGCTGATGAAAGGGATCGAGGCCGTCCGCCCCGGCGCGACCTTCGGCGATATCGGCCACGCGATCCAGACCCATGCCGAAAGCCATCGCATGTCGGTCGTGCGCGATTTCTGCGGCCACGGCATCGGCAAGGTGTTCCACGCGCCCCCGAACGTGCTGCATTTCGGCCGCCCCGGAAAGGGTCCGGTCCTCGAAGAGGGCATGATCTTTACCATCGAACCGATGATCAACCTGGGCAGGCCCGAGACCAAGATCCTGGCCGATGACTGGACAGCGGTGACGCGCGACAAGTCGCTGTCGGCGCAGTTCGAGCATTCGGTCGGCGTCACCGCCGATGGCTGCGAGATCTTCACCCCGTCCGAGAAATTCTTCCCCGAATTCGGCTGAGCCGCGGGATGCCAGTCAGGCCCGGCCTGCCGCGCCTGACAAAAGCGAAGGGTCGATGCCCTGTGCCTTCAGCGCGCGGGTCCACTTGTCCTCGTGCGAGGGTGCAAAGATCAGATCCTCGGCGCCTTCGCCGGTCAGCCAGCCATTGGCCAGCATCTCGGCCTCGAGCTGTCCCGGCCCCCAGCCGGAATAGCCAAGCGCCAGAACCGCCGGCCGCGGACCGTCGCCCGAGGCGATGTCTTCAAGAATGTCGCGCGTCGTGGTCATCGCCAGCCTGCCCGATATGCGCAACCGGCCCTCGGGGTCGCAGCCATGTTCGGGCACCGTGTGCAGCACAAAGCCCCGCCCCGGCTCGACCGGACCGCCAAAGCGGACCTCGATCGCCCCGGCGCCGTCATCGGCCTTGATTCCCAACTGCCGCAGCAGATCGTCAAACCGGATCTCGGGCAGAGGGCGGTTCAGGATCAGCCCCATCGCGCCCTCGTCGGAATGGGCGCAGATCAGCACGACCGAACGCTGGAATCGCGGGTCGGTCATGCCCGGCATGGCGATCAGGATCTTGCCGGTCAGGTTCTGGGTCTTGTCTGCGGCGGTCATTGCGTCTCCTTTTCATCACAAGATCGGCATGAGAGCGCCTTGATGCAAGCATCGCGCGGTTTTGTGACTTCCCGGAGCGACGAGGGCGGCGCTATGTCGGGGTCATGCTCCGTCTGTCTTGTGCCCTTTCCCTTGCCCTGACGGGCGCGCTGGCCTTGCCTGCCCCAGCCCAGATGCGCCCGACCGAGAGCGAATTGCCGCTTGGCCTGGTCGATGCCCGGCTGCTGCCCGGCTGGATCGACGAGGCGGGCAACCGGATCGCCGCGCTGGAACTGGTGCTGAAGCCGGGCTGGAAAACCTATTGGCGCAGCCCCGGCGATAGCGGCCTGCCGCCCAGCTTTTCCTGGGATGGATCGGAAAATCTGCGCGATGTGGTCTTCCATTGGCCTGCCCCCGAGGCGATCCGGTCCGGAGACACGCAGGAACTGGGCTATCACGACCACCTGGTCCTGCCCTTCACTGCCAGCCCCGCCGACGCCACTCGTCCCGTCACGCTGCACAGCCAGATCGAGCTGGGCCTGTGCGACAATATCTGCGTGCCAGCCCAGCTTGACCTCAGCGCACCGCCGCCCGGCACATTGCCCGACAGCCGCATCAAGGCCGCCCTGGCCGAGACGCCGCGTCTGGTCGAGCATCTGCCCGAATGCCGGATCGAGGCCATCGCCGACGGGTTGCGCGTCGAGATGGCGCTGCCCTCGGAGGCGCCCGAACTGGCCGCGATCGAGGTCGAGGGCAAGCCCGACCTCTGGGTCTCAGGCGCCCAGATCGAGATGCGCGCCGATGGTCCCGTCGCCGTGGCCGAGATGGTCGGCCCCGAGGCCGCGCCCTTTCCGCTTGACCCCTCGGCCTTGCGGCTGACCGTGGTCAGCGCCAAGGATGCGGTCGAAAGTCTGGGTTGCCGACTCAGCCCCTGATCGCAGGTGCCCGGCGCAGGGCCCAGAGCCCCGCGCCCAGGACCACCGCCAGCAGCGCCAGCACATAGGCGCCAAGCGCCGCACCGACCGACCCCGCCACCGGCCACCAGCCGGGCAGCGCCACCCCGATCGCGGGCAACAGCGCCACCGGCAGCAGCGTCAGCGCAAAGGCCAGCACAGCCCCGCCGGTCGCCGCCCGGATCACGCCCGCCACCGGCTGCGCCCTGCGGCTGCGGCGATAGGCCCGCCGCGCCCGGCCCAGATCGGCGCCGATGGCCAGAACCGCCGGCACGACCAGCAGCACGATCAGCATTCCGAAGCCCAGCCCATAGACCAGCGTGACCACCGTCGGCTTGAGAAACAGCGCCTGAGACGAGCGTTCGTAAAGCAGCGGCGCAAGGCCCAGAACTGTGGTCGCCGTGGTCAGCAGAACCGGCCGGAAGCGGTCGCAGACCGCCGCGACGATGGCCGGGCGCAGGCCGCGCTTGCGGGTATATTCGTCGATGGTCGAGATCAGCACGATGGAATCGTTGATGATGATGCCAGACATGCCGATCAGCCCCACGATCGAGAACATCGTCAGCGGCAATTGCCAGATGTAATGCCCCCAGATCGCGCCGATCAGGCCGAAGGGAATGACCGACATGACCACCAGCGGCCGCGTCCAGCTGGCAAAGATCCAGGCCAGCACCATGTAGATCCCGGCCAGCGCCAGGCCGAAGCCCAGGATCGCGTCGCCCAGGAATTCCTGTTCCTGTTCGGCAAGCCCGGTAATCGTGTAGCTGATGCCGAATTCGGCAGCGATGTCGGGCATCAGTTCGGCCTGCAGCGCCTGCGTGATCTGCGCCGCCCGCGCCGGGTCGTCATCCGAGATGTCCCCCGTGACCGAGATCATCCTTTCGCCATTCTCGCGCCGCACGACCGAGAAGCCGGCCGCCGTCTCGACGGTGACGATATCCGCCAGGGGCACCCATTGCCCCGAGGCCGCGCGCATCATCATCCGGTCCAGGAAATCGCCCTGACGTTCCTCGGCCGGCAATTCGACATGGATCGCGCCCGACCGCGTGCCGACCGGGAATGTCGCGGCCTCGATCCCGCCCAGGCGCTGGCGCAATTCACGCGCAAGGCCCTGCGTGGTGAAGCCAAGCGCCTCGCCGCGCGCGGTCAGCCGCAGGGCCAGCTCGTCCTTGTCGTAATCCATGCTGTCTTCCAGCGCGGAGACCTCGGGGAAAGCCGACAGGCGCAGCTTCAGCGCCTCGGCCGCATCCTTCAGGACGGTCGCGTTCGCCCCCGTCATCCGGACCGAGATCGCATCGCCCCCCGGCCCCGACCGGAAGCCGCGGAAGCTGATCACCTCCAGCCGGGGATCGGTGGGCATCGCCTCTTGCAGGGCGGCGACGAATTCAAAGCTGGAATAGGGACGGAAATCGGGGTCGATCAGCTCGATCTGGATGGCGCCCAGAAGGTCGGCCTCCTTGGTTTCCGCGCCGGGCAGGGGGCGGCCCGAATTGCCGCCCAGAAGCGTCATGGAATGGGTGATCGGATTGATGCCGTATTCGGCTTCGTAGCGGGCGGCGACGCCGTCCACGGCCTCTTGCACCATGGCCATGACGCGCTCGGTATCGGCCCGGCTGGATCCGGCCAGCATGGCAAAATTGCCCGTCACGCTGCCCTGTTCGGGTGCGTCGAAGAACCGCCAGGGCACCTTGCCCGTCATCAGCGTGGCCGCCGACCAGGACAGCGCCACGACCACAAAGGCCAGCGCCGGATAGCGCCAGGCCAGGACCAGCCGCGCCACCGGGCGCACCACCGCCGCGACGAAGCGGTCCAGCCAGCGGTTCACGAAGGCCGAGGGGCGGTCATACCAGCGTTCCCGCGCGGAATGGGCCAGCGCGTGGGCCATGTGATTCGGCAGGACGAGGAAGCATTCCACCAGCGAGGCGATCAGCACCATGATCACCGTCCAGGGAATGTCGCCGATCATCTCGCCGAAGCGGCCGCCCACCGTCACCAGCCCGGCAAAGGCGATGATCGTGGTCAGGGTCGAGGACACGACCGGCGCGCCCATCCGCGCGGCGGCGCGTTCGGCGGCGACCTGCGGCGGTTCGCCCAGCTTGCGGTGACGGTAATCGGCATGTTCGCCCACCACGATCGCATCGTCCACGATGATGCCAAGCGTCAGGATCAGCGCGAAAAGCGAGATCATGTTGATCGTCATGCCCGCCGCATACATCAGCGCGACCGCGCCCAGGAGGGCGGCGGGGATGCCCGCCGCGACCCAGATCGCCGTGCGGGCATTGAGGAACAGGAACAGCAGCCCCAGAACCAGCGCCAGACCCAGGATTGCATTGTCCAGCAGCAATGTCAGCCGGGCCGAGATCAGTTCGGCTCGCGCCCGAACCAGGTCGATCTGCACGCCTGCGGGCAGGCTGGGCTGCATCTGCGCCACCACCGCCTCGACCTCGCGCTGCATCGCGATCGCGTCGCCCGAGGCGCTACGCTCGACCGCCAGCATCACGGCGGGGTTGCCCGCGACGAAATAGGCAGTGCCCCGGTCGATCCCTTCGGCGGTGACATCGGCCACATCGCCCACGGTCAACTGCGTGCCGTCGGGCAGCGCCTTGAGCACCAGCGCCGCCACGCCCGCCGGATCGCGCGTCTCGGTCCCCGTGCGCACCCGCGCCGCGCCCGAGGCCAGGTCGCCCGCCGGGATCGGCGCCGCCGCCGCCCCGATGACCGAGGCGACCTGCTCCATCGTCAGGTCGTGGCGGATCAGGTCGGCCATGCGGACTTGCACCAGCGTCCTTGGGGCCGAGATGCCGGTGACGGAAAGCCGCGTCACGCCCCGGGCGTAAAGCCGGTTCGACATGTCGTCGGCAATGCGTCCAAGCTGGTCCAACCCGACCGGCCCCGAGATCACCACATCCGCCACCCTGTCGCGCCAGGCGCGGCGGGTGATCTGCGGCTCTTCGGCACCTTCGGGCAGGTTGCCCGCCCCCGCGATGGCCGTCTCGACCTCGGCCATGGCGCGGGACATGTCCCATCCCGGCTCGAATTCCAACCGCAGCCGGGCCGAGCCCTGCACCGCCTGCGACGAGGTCAGGGCCACGCCCTCGACCCCCATCAGCGCGGGTTCCAGAACCGCGACGACCGACTGGTCCACATCATCCGCGCCCGCGCCCTCCCATCGGACGGAAACGTCGATTTGCTGCACCACCGTGTCGGGGAAGAACTGCGCGCGCAGTTTCGGTGCGCTGTAGAGCCCCGCAATCACCATGACCGCCAGCACCAGATTGGCCAGCGTGCGGTGGCGCACGAACAGCGACAGAAGGCCCCGGCGATCAGCCACGGCCGGCCCCTTCGCGGCGCGCCTGCTGCCCCTCGGGAGGCGGATCGCCGCGCCCTGCGGCGGGTGCGGTGGCGTCGTCACCGGGCGGGGATGGGCGCGCGCCCACATCGCGGACGCGGATGCCGGTGCCCAGTTGCGGCGCGCGTTCGGCCACGATCCGCGCCCCCGACAGCGAGGCCGGGACCGCCACGATCAGGTCGTCGCCCTGACGGCGCAGCACCTCGACCGGAGTCGCGGACAGCCGCCCCTCGTCATCGGCGACCAGCACCGCGCCGTCGCCCCCCACGGCCGAGGCCGGGATCTGCGCGGCCTGTTCCAGTGGCGGCTCGGCGATCTGGACGCGCACGAAATCGCCAGGCCGCAGGGGCGTTTCGGTATCCAGAAGGCGGGCAAAGACCTGACGTCCTGCGCCCCCTTCGGCCACCGAGGCGGCGGAACGGTCCAGCACGGCCTCGATCACGACCTGCCCGGCGGTTCCCTCCAGCACCACGCGGACGGGCACCCCCTCGATGGCGCGCCCGCCTGTCAGAAGCCGGGCGAACTGGTCCAGCGACAGGGGGATCTGCACCTCCAGCGCGGCGGGGTCGATGATCGTGGCAAGCCGTTCGTTCATGCCGACCAGACCGCCCTCGACTGCGCTGACAGCGGTGACGCGGCCATCGAAACCGGCACGCAATTCGGTATCGGCCAAGGCACGGCGGGCCTCGGCCAGCGCGATCTCGGCACGGCGCAGCGCATTCTCGGCGGCGGTGACGGCGCTTTCGGCATCGGCCAGGGCGGCGCGGCGGCTGATCACCGCCTGCTCGGCGGTCGAGGCGGCCAATTCGACCGCCTCGCGTTCGGTGCTGGTGCCAAGTCCGCGCCCGGCCAGATCGCGCTGACGGGCGACGGCGGCCTGCCGCAATTCATACTGCCGTTCAGCCGCGGCCAGATCCTCGGCGGCGATGGCCACGCTGCGGCGGCGGTCGGCCAGATTGCCCTGCGCGTCGTCGCGTTCGGCCTCGCGGCTGTCCAGGGCGGCCTGCGCCGCCGAGGGGTCGATGCGGACCAGAACCTGCCCCGCCGTGACTGCGCCGCCTTCCTGCATGGCGGGGTCGAGGAACACGATCTGCCCCGCGGCGCCCGCGCGCAGTTCAAGCTGGCGGCGCGACTGGATCGTGCCGAAGACCTGCATCTGCGGGGTGATCTGGCCTGGCTCCAGCGTGATCAGCCGGGCTGTGAAGACCTGCTCGGCGGGGCGGAACCCCGCCCCCCCGCCCGCGCGGCGCTGTTCGGCGGCCTGCCAGAGCTGGAACACCGCCAGAAACAGCAGGCCGAGCGTGATGAAGGTCAGAAACAGCCCGGCAAGGCTGCGCGTCAGGAATCGCATACGTACAGGTCCATCTGTTGGACGTTCCGGTTAGCCCATGATGCGGAAACCGAACCTAAACGGAAAGGGCTTCCAGACGCGCGGACAGCGACAGAAGGTCCGCCCAGGCCTCGCGCTTGGCGGCGGGGTTGCGCAGCAGATAGGCGGGGTGCGTCATCGGCAGGGCGGGACGGTCGAAAGCCTGCACCCATTGGCCGCGCAGGCGCAGGATGCCGCGCCGGCCGATGGCGGCCTGGGTCGCGACATTGCCCATCAGCACGACCAGATCGGGCTGCGCCAACTGGATATGGCGCCGCACGAAGGGCAAGCTCACGGCAATTTCATCGGGACTGGGGTCGCGATTGCCCGGCGGACGCCAGCCGAGGACATTGGTGATATACAGCGCGTGTTCCACATCGGCCGCATCGCGGGCCAGCCCGATGGCGCCGAACATCCGGTCCAGCAACTGCCCGGCCCGGCCCACGAAGGGGCGGCCCTGCCGGTCCTCTTCATCGCCCGGCGCCTCGCCCAGGATCAGCACGCGCGCCCCGGCCCGGCCATCGGCGAAACAGAAGCGGCGGGCACCCTTTTTCAACTCGATCCCGTCGAAACTCTCCTGTGCGGCGGCCAGGGCATCAAGCGTGTCGGCCGCCGAGGCCAGCGCCTCGGCCTCGGCGATGCGGGCGGGCAGGTCATCCTGATCCGCGCCCGCGGCAACCGGCGGGGCCATCGGAATGCTCGGCGCGGCCTGCGCGGGCAGGTCGAACCTGTCCACCGGATCATCCAGCAGCGGCGTATCGGCGCCCATCTCAAGCTGCCATTCCAGCAAAGCCAGCGCCGTATGGGCGTCCAGCGCGATTCCCTGATATGTCGCCTGATCCATCACCGCCAGAGGCTAGGGCGAACGGCCGCCCTAGTCCACCACCAGCATGTAGCCCGTGCCGCGCACGGTCTGGATATAGCGCGGCTCGCGCGGGTCGGTCTCGATCTTGCGGCGCAGGCGGGTGATCTGCACGTCGATCGCACGTTCGCTGTTCTCGCCCTCGGCGCCGGTGCCGCGGCCAAGATCCTCGACCAGCTCGGCGCGGCTGACGGGCTGGCCCCGGCTGGCGGCAAGCCGCCGCATCAGAGCGGCCTCGGTTCCGGTCAGGCGCAGCGGCTGGTCGCCCTGCCACAATTCGCCCTTTTCGGTATCATAGCGCAGCGCGCCCAAGGTCAGGAACTTGGGCTGCGTCATCTCGACCACCGGCACGCGCCGCAGGATGGCGGCGATCCGCAGCAGCAATTCACGCGGCTCGAAGGGCTTGGGCAGGTAGTCGTCGGCCCCGGATTCCAGCCCGGCAATACGGTCCTCGGTCTCGCCCCTGGCGGTCAGCAGCAGGATCGGCGTGTCGATCCGGCGGCGCAGGTCGCGCGTCAGCGCAAGCCCATCCTCGCCGGGCATCATCACGTCCAGCACGATCAGGTCGAATTCCAATCCCGCCAGCAGCCGCCGCGCCTGCGCCGCATCGCGCGCCAGGCTGACCATATAGCCGCTTTTCCGCAGGAACTTGCCCAGAAGCGAACGGATACGCTCGTCATCGTCAACGATCAGGATATGGGCATCGGGGGCGGTCATGGCGGATCAGCGGTCCTCGGGCAATTCCTTCAGAGCCTGATACTGCGCCCGCGTCTCGGGGTCCATCATTGCCTCCAGCACCTGCCGGAAACCCGCCACCGCCTGCGGCCCAGCTTTGCGGTAGGCCGCCCGCATCCGCGCCCGCTGCGATTCCGACAGCCGCCGTTCCAGCGCGGTGCCCTGCGGGGTCAGATAAAGCTGCCGCTCGCGCCGGTCGCGCCGGCCAACGCGGCTTTCCACCAGTCCGTCGTCGATCAGCGTGCGCAACACGCGGTTGAGGCTCTGCTTGGTGACACCCAGAACCGCCAGCAGCGCAGTCACGGTCAGGCCCGGATCGCGGTTGATGAAGTGCAGCGCGCGGTGGTGGGCGCGGCCGTAATCCAGATCGGCCAGGATCAGGTCGGGATCGGCGGTAAAGGCGCGATAGGCGAAGAACATCGCCTCGATCCCGCGGCGCAGCTGATCGTCGGTGAGGAACAGAAGATCCTCGCCCACCATGGCCTGAATCCGCGCCTTTTCCTGCATTCCTGACATCCTCGTATCCTGGATCGCCGATATGGCAGCGTTGTTGACTTTCTAACCGCTGATTGCTAGCCGTCAAGCATCTTGCGTAACAAATGGGCTGTTCTGCCCTGTCAGGCGCAAGAATCGTGCGAATCGGGCGGCGGAGGAAGAATGAACATGACGGCGGCATATGACGATCGGGACGGCTGGATCTGGATGGATGGCGAACTGGTCGCCTGGCGCGAGGCGAAGGTGCATATCCTGACCCATGCCATGCACTACGCCAGTTCGGTCTTCGAGGGCGAACGCTGCTACAATGGCAAAATCTTCAAGAGCCGCGAACATTCGCTGCGCCTGATCGAATCGGGCCGCCTGCTGGACATGCCGATCCCTTACACGGCCGACCAGATCGACGCCGCCAAGGAAGAGGTGCTGCGCGCCAACGGCTTCGAGAACGCCTATCTGCGCGTCGTCGCCTGGCGCGGCTCGGGGCCTGATATGGGCGTCTCGGCGGCGCGAAACCCGGTCCGCATGGCCGTCTGTGCCTGGGAATGGGGCAGCTACTACGGCGACGCGAAATGGCAGGGCGCGAAGCTGGATGTGGCCAAGTGGAAACGCCCCTCGCCCGAGACCATCCCCACTGCCGCCAAGGCCGCCGGCCTCTACATGATCTGCACGATGTCCAAACATGCCGCCGAGGCCAAGGGCTGTTCGGACGCGCTGTTCATGGACTGGGAGGGTTATGTCGCCGAGGCCACCGGCGCCAATATCTTCTTCGTCAAGGACGGCGAGATCCACACGCCTCTGGCCGACCGTTTCCTGAACGGCATCACCCGACAGACGATCATCCAGATGCTGCGCGACAAGGGCTACACCGTCCACGAGCGCCGCATCCTGCCCGAGGAACTGGAGGGCTTCAGCGAGTGCTGGCTGACCGGCACTGCAGCCGAGGTCACTCCGGTCGGCCAGATCGGGGACTGGCATTTTCAGGTGGGCCGGATCACGCGCCAGGTCGCCGAGGATTACGAGGCGCTGGTGCGGGCCTGAGACGGGGAAGGGGGCTTTGCCCCCATCGCTTTGCGATTCCCCCGGGATATTTGGACCAAGGCAAAGACAGGTTTCTTCCTTGCCTTGGACGAAAATATCTTCGGGGGGAGGCGAAAGGCCCTAGGGGGCAGACAGTCTCTCTTCTTCTATCGTCCTGGTGCCGTCAGGCGGAATGGCCGCGCAGAATGCGGGCATATTCGACCGCGCGTCGGCTTCCGACATGCGTCCGCGGCCGCTTGTGCAAGCTGGTGATACTGGGATGGGGGCCGGCCTCGCGGTCCTGACGGACGAAGGCGCGCAAGCGCGCGGTGCCTGTGCTGCGGGGACGGTCGGTCACATGCTTCCTCATGGTCGATCCTCCTGTCGCGGGGTGACAGTATAGGACCGAATCGGACCGATTGGAACCCGTCAGGCCGCCCGGATGCCCTGTGCGGCAGCCAGGACCGCGTGCAGCGCAACCGGGTCGTCATTGGCGCGCAACTTGGCGCGCAGGTCCGAGTCGCGCAGCGTGCGTGAAACCAGAGCCAGCGCCTTGAGGTGATCGACGCCCCCTGTTTCGGGGGCCAGTAGCGCGAAGACCAGATCGACGGGCTGGCGATCCACCGCGTCGAAGTCCAGCGGCTTGTCCAACCTGATGAAGAGACCCGCGACCTTGTCAAGCCCGTGCAGCCGCGCATGGGGCAGCGCGACACCTTGTCCGACGCCTGTGGGCCCCAGGCTCTCGCGTTCCTGAAGCGCATCCAGCACCTCGGGGGCCGGAAGCCCGTATTCGGCTTGTGCCAGTTCGGCAAGCTCGTGGAACAAGCGCTTCTTGGATGTGAGCTGTCCAAGTGAGCGGACGGCTCCGGGCTTGAGGATTTCGGCAATCTGCATGCGGTCGCGACTTTCCCAAGATAGGCGCCCCCGCCACGGGGACGGGGGCGTTTCCTTTGTCTGCGGCGCGAGGCGGACTAGCCGTTTCCGCGCGGGTCGATCCAGCCCACATTGCCGTCGTCGCGGCGGTGGACGACGTTCACGCCGCCATGTTTCTCGTTGCGGAACACCAGAAGCGGCGCCCCTGCCAGTTCCATCTGCATCACCGCGTCGCCCACCGACAGCGTCGGGACGCGGCTTTCCATCTCGGCGATGATGATGGGTTCGAGGCTGTCGCCCGTCGATTCCCACTCATCCTCGTCGGCGGCCAGCACATAGCTGCCGGCCTCGCCGAAGACAACAGGCTCGACGCGGCCCTTGTGATGGTCCTTGAGCCGGCGCTTGTAGCGCCGCAACTGCTTGTCCATCCGCTCGCGGCAGGATTCGAAGGCGGCATAGATCTCGGTCGCGGCGCCCTTGGCCTGAACGGTCAGGCCGGTGGACAAATGCACCACCGCGTCGCAAGTGAACTGATGTGCGTCCCTGGAGAAGGTGACTGTCGCATCGGTGGGGCGCTGCGAGTATTTCTCGATCGTCTCGCCCAGTTCGGATTTGACATGCGTGGTCAGGGCGTCCCCGACATCGATGTGTTTTCCGCTGATCGTGTAGCGCATCATGCCTCCTCTTCGGTTGCCCGCGCCCCGCAGGGGCGACCTTGCGGTTGCCACGCGCCGGCGCGGGGTGCGCGCAGGGGGGCCGGGGCCACCCCTGCATATCTCAATTTGGTGACAGCGCGCCCCTTGTGTCAACGGCCAGCCACGGCGGCGTGATCGAAAAAGCGGTGCCTTGCGCACGGGGGCACGCCTAGGCCATGCGGAAGCCTTCGCCCAGATAGACCTCGCGGACTCGGGGATCGGCGACGATCTCGTCGGTCGTGCCCGACATCAGCACATGCCCGTCATGCAGGATATAGGCGCGGTCCACGATGCCAAGCGTCTCGCGCACGTTGTGATCGGTGATCAGCACGCCGATCCCGCGCGACTTCAGGTCATGGACCAGCGCGCGGATCTCGCCCACGGCAATCGGATCGACGCCCGCAAAAGGTTCGTCCAGAAGCAGAAAGGCCGGGTTCGAGGCAAGGCAGCGCGCGATCTCGACCCGCCGCCGCTCGCCGCCCGACAGGGCCAGGGCCTGCGCGCCGCGCAGATGGGTGATCGAGAAATCGGCCAGCAATTCCTCGAGCCGGTCGCGGCGGTGGCGGGGGTCGTCCAGCGCAACCTCCAGCACGGCCATGATGTTCTGCTCGACCGTCAGGCCGCGAAAGATCGACATTTCCTGCGGCAGGTAGCCGATGCCCATGCGGGCGCGACGGAACATGGGCAGGCGCGTCGCGTCCTGGCCGTCGATCATGACCTGCCCCGCATCGGGCACGACCAGCCCGGCGATACAGTAGAAGCACGTCGTCTTGCCAGAGCCGTTCGGGCCCAGCAGCGCCACGACCTCGCTCCGGCGCAGATCGACCGACACCTCACGGATGACCAGCCGGTTGCGGTAGGATTTTCGCAGCTTGCGGACCTGAAGACCGTCCCGGGGCGCGTCGGGCATCAGTTCCCCCCGCCCTGCTGGCCAGGTTGCAGAATGGTGCGGACGCGGCCTTCGACGCGGGCAGCCCCAGTGGCCAGATCGACCTCCATCCGCTGGCCGGTCAGCACGTTGCCGCCCTGCGCCAGGATCACATCGCCGATCAGCGTGACCTGCCCGGCTTCGACATCGTAAAGCGCCTCTTGCGCCTCGGCCGCATCCTCGCCCGAGACCAGCGTCACGTCGCCTTCGGCACGCAGCAGGCGGATGCGGCTCGTGCCGCCCTCGGCATAGGTCACGTCCACGCGGCGCGCCGACAGCCGCATCGGGCCCTGCCCGATCACGACATTGCCGGTAAAGACCGCCGTGCCATCGGACTGGTTCACAGCCAGCGCGTCGGCGGCGATCTCGACCGGGGCGGCAGTATCGGCGCGCATTCCCCCGAAGGTCAGGTTCTGGCCCCAGGCCGGAAGCGCGACCACAAGGGCCAGAGCGGGCAGATAGCGCAGCATCTTCGTCATCCTCCGGGCGGCTCAGGGCTGGTATATCAGACGCACGCCGCCCGAGAAATTCAAGACCGCGGCACCCGTTTCGCCGTCATCGCCGGGCTCAAGCCGCATCCGGCCGGCGCTGATCCGGCCAAAGGGCGCCTTGGCCTCGATCCCGTCATCGGCGATGATCTCGGATCGGTCGGTGGCCGCGTCGATGCGCGGCGCGTCCATCTGCCAGCCGGTGCTGGTCGTCATGCGGACCCCGCCGTCCAGCCGGATGCGGCCATCGGCCAGCCCGCCGTTCGGCGCGACCAGCATCGCGCCCAAGCCGTCGGGGCGCTGCCAGTCCAGTCGCAGCGCCTCGGCTTCGGCGCGCTCGCCGTCGGGGCGCGCGGTGCTGGCCATCAGACTGATCCGGGTGCCGTCCTCGGTGACAGCGGCATATTCGGGCGCGACCAGGCGCGGATCGCGGGCCATTGCCTCGGCATCGACCTGCGCATAGGGAATGCGCGATTCGGTCTCGGACCCGCGCGAGAACAAGAACAGCGTGGACAGCATCGCCAGCGCCGCCAGAGGCAGGATTACACGCAACGACCGGACGACGCGCGTGCGGTCCATGCGTCACACCAACCCGGCGCGCAGGCAGTCATGGATGTGCAGGATGCCGACGGGGCGACCATCCTCGACCGCGAAAAGACAGGTGATCTTGCGGGCCTGCATCTCGGCCAGGGCGGCCGCGGCCAGAGCCTCGGGCTCGATCACGCGGGGGCTGCGGGTCATCACCTCGTGGGCGCGGCGCGACAACAGGCCCTCCATGTGGCGGCGCAAGTCGCCATCGGTGATGATCCCGACCAGGCGTCCGTCCTCATCGGTGACGCCGGTGACGCCGTAGCCTTTCTGGCTGATGACCAGAAGCGCCTCGGACATGGGGGCGTCCTGCGCGACCAGAGGCAGGTCGCGGCCGGCCAGGTCGCCGACCTTCGCCAGAAGCGCGCCCAGCTTGCCGCCGGGATGAAATGTGCGAAAATGCTCGGGGGTGAAGCGGCGATGCTCCATCAGGGCGATGGCCAGCGCATCGCCAAGCGCCAGCGTCATCGTGGTCGAGGTCGTGGGCACGATCCCGTTGCCGCAGGCTTCCCGTGCCTGTGGCAGGACCAGCGCCACGTCCGATTGCCTGAGCAGCGTCGAGCCGGGCCGCGAGGCCACGCCCACCAGCGGGATCTTGAAGCGCCGCGTATGGGCGATCAGATCGGCCAGTTCCGGAGTCTCGCCGCTGTTGGACAAAACCAGCGCCAGATCGGTCTTGGTCACCATGCCCAGGTCGCCGTGGCTGGCCTCGGCGGGGTGGACGAATTGCGCCGGCGTCCCCGTCGAGGCCAAAGTGGCCGCGATCTTGCGTCCGACATGGCCCGATTTGCCCATGCCCGAGACGATTACCCGACCCCGCACCTCAAGCATCATCGCCACCGCGCGCGAGAACTCGTCGCCCAGGGTCGAAGCCAGCGCCTTCAGGCCCGCGATCTCGGTGGCGATGACCCGCCGCGCCGTTTCGATGTAATCCGTCACGCGCCTGCTCCTGCGTCTGGTCGTCAAATCCTGTCCGGGCCGATCCGTTCGTTCAATGCCGGAAAACGTCGCTTTCGTCGCTCCAGCCCAGAAGGTCCAGATGGGCGCGCGCGGGCAGAAAGTCAAAGCAGGCCTGCGCCAGACCCAGCCGGTTCTCGCGCTTCAGACGCTCTTCCAGCGCCTCTTTCAGGCGGTGCAGATACAGCACGTCAGACGCCGCGTATTCCAGTTGCGCGTCGCTCAGATCGGCGGCACCCCAGTCACTGGTCTGCTGCTGCTTGCTGACATCGACGCCGACCAGCTCGTTCAGAAGATATTTCAGACCATGCCGGTCGGTATAGGTCCGCACCAGCTTCGAGGCGATCTTGGTGCACCAGACCGGCGAGGTCACGACACCGAAGGCGTTTTCCAGCGCGGCAATGTCGAAACGACCGAAATGGAACAGTTTCAGCACCTGGGGATCGGTCAGCAGGCGCGTCAGGTTCGGCGCCTCGGTCTGGCCACGATCAATCTGGACCAGATGAGCCTCGCCATCGCCCGACGACAGCTGCACCAGACACAGACGGTCGCGGCGGGGATCCAGACCCATCGTCTCGGTGTCGATGGCTACGACCGGACCGAGGTCCAGATCATCGGGAAGATCGTTGGGATAAAGGTGAATGCTCATCGTCTGCTGCCTCGGACCACTTGCCGGACTGCGTTGCGCCGGCCTCGTCCTCTCAGACCAGAAACGGCGCGCGCATTCCAGCAAAAAGCGGCGGGCGCAACGTGGCGGCGCCCGGCCGCGTCATGCAGGGGGCTGGGCAGGCCGCGGAAGGGCGCCGGGCGGGTCGAAGATGCGCCCGCCTGCCATGGCGGGAACCAGGCGCGGCGCGCCTCCGCCCGGACCGGCGCCGCGCAAGGCGAATCCGTCCAGCGCGCCCCTCAGATGATCGGCTTGCCGCCCGTGACGGCGATGGTCGCGCCCGAGATGTAGCTGGACATCGGCTCGGCCAGCATGACGAAAGCCGAAGCAAGCTCGACCGGCTGAGCGGGGCGGCCCATCGGGTAGTTCTGCCCGAAGGTGCTGACCTTGTCGCCCGGAAAGCTGGCAGGGATCAATGGGGTCCAGACCGGGCCGGGGGCCACGACATTGGCGCGGATGCCACGCTCGGCCAGCATCTGCGCCAGACCGGCGGTAAAGTTCTGGATCGCGCCCTTGGTCGTCGCATAGGCCAGCAGCTCCGGGTTGGGCTGGTCGGCATTGACCGACGATGTATTGATGATCGAGGCGCCCTTGCCCATGTATGCCAGCGCCGCCTTGGTCAGGTAGAACATCGCGTCGATATTGGTGGCAAAGGTGTAACGCCATTCCTCGTCGTCGATATCCTCGATCCTGGCAAAGCTGCGCTGGTGGGCGACGTTGTTCACCAGAATGTCGATACGACCGAAGCGCTTTGCGGTCTGCGTGATCGCGTCGCGGCAATTGGAGGCTTCGGACAGATCGGTCCGGATCACCAGGCATTCGCGGCCCGCCTCGCGGACCAGCCGCGCGGTGTCCTGCATGTCCTCGGTCTCGTTCAGACAGACCAACGCCAGATCGGCACCTTCACGGGCATAGGCAATGGCGACAGCGCGTCCGATGCCGCTGTCGGCGCCGGTAACGAGAGCAACCAGCCCCTCCAGCCGGCCCGAGCCGCGCCAGCTGTCCTCACCGTGGTCGGGCACGGGGTCCATCTTGCGGAAGCTGCCGGGCAGATCCTGTTGCTGTTCGGGAAAAGGGGGGTGCGGATAGTCGGTCATGCGCTGTCTCCTGCATCGAGCCCGCCGGGTTCAGGTTGCGGATCGGCCGTCATAACAGACAGATCGGACGGATGTTCCACGGCAGGGCCAAGCGCGGCTTTAGGCGGCCAAGGCGCATGTGATGGCGGGGAAACCCGTTCCACAAGATGCCGGGGCCGAACACTGTGACCGCGCAGAGATTCAGTCCCGCCCGACTGGCTTGAAGTCTGTGAGATCCGATCTCTTGCATCGCCCGTAAGCCTGCCATGTCCGGAAACGTCGCGGCGGCGATGATCGCCTATTCGATGATCAAGTCAGCATGCAGCGCCCCTGCCGTATGGATGGATTTGAGGATTTCGATCATGTCGCGAGGCCGAACACCCAATGCGTTGAGCCCATCCACCAAATCGCCAAGACTGACCTCGGACGACAGTTCGACAAAGCCGATGCCCGGCCGGTTCTCGATCTCGGCACGCGAGCGGGGAACGGTGACCGTTTCCCCCGCTGCAAAAGGATTGGGTTGGGACACGACGGGCGCCTCGCTCACCCTCAAGGTCAAGCCACCCTGCGAAACCGCCACCCGCGAGATGCGAACGCTTTCGCCGACCACGATCGTGCCGGACTTGTGATCGATGACAACCTTTGCCCGGTCCTGGGGCTCGATCTGCAAGTTCTCGATCCGGCCGACCACTCGGGCCGGATTGACCGCGCCCAAGTTGCGAAAATTCACAAGCACCGTCCCGCTGTCCAGCGTGACAGCAAGCTGGCGCTGAAAGTCGCGGTTGATTGCATCCTCGACCCGCGTGGCTGTGGTGAAATCGGCATTCCGCAGCGCAATGCGGATCGTGTCGATCCCGGCAAAGTCGAACTCGACTTCGCGTTCGACGCGACCGCCGACCGGGATCTTGCCGGTCGTGGGCACACCATCGACAACGCGCGCACCTTCGCCCGCGGCTGAAACACCGCCGGCGATGATCGAGCCCTGTGCGACGGCATAGATGTTCCCGTCTGCGGCCTTCAGAGGCGTCATCACAAGTGTGCCGCCTAGCAGGCTTTTGGCATCACCGATCGCCGAGACATTCACGTCAATCCGACTGCCTGACCGTGCAAAGGGCGGCAGCGTCGCCGTTACGATCACTGCCGCCACGTTCTTGGATCGAAGCGCTTCGTCGGTGACGTTCACGCCAAGACGCTCCAGGAGACTGGCCAGCATCTCTTCGGTGAAGGGCGCATTGCGAAAGCTGTCCCCGCTGCCATCAAGACCCACCACTAGGCCGTAACCGACGAGGTCATTGCCTCGGACCCCGTCGAAGTCTGCGAGATCCTTTATCCTGACCGGAACCGCAGTGGCGGAGCCGGCCAGAACAAGCACGACAAGCGTGGAAATAAGAAACCTGATCATCTGAGGAAGTTCACCAGCTTGAGCTTGGACAGCCGTGCCGTGACCGCATACATGGCCTCGATCTGACTCTGGACCTCGGAAAGGGCGGCTGCGGTCTCAAACGGATCGGCCGAACGCATGTCGTTTCTCCGTGCCCCGAGGATCGTCAAGGCCGCAGCATTCGCGACTTGAGCCTGTTCGACCGACTGCTGCAAGAGGCCAACGCGTGCGATTTCCGCGACAATATTGCGGTCGGCCTCGATCATCGCGGAGCCCGCGTCGAGGATCAGTGCCCGCTGCTCGGCCGGGCTTCCCGCCAGCGCTCCCTGTGCGGGCAGTGCGGCAAGTGACAGCGCCTTGAGCAGGTCGCGAAGTTCGGGTGCTGCGGCCGAGCTGTGGAGAGCGATGGCTCTGTCACCCGAGACCGGGATGATCTGCGGCTCGCCGACCGTGCCGTGATAGGCATGATCCAGAAAGCCGCCCCCGCCCGGCGGGGCGTCGAACCACGCGCTGACGGCCTGGCGCACGTCATCCGCGCTGGTCAACCCGGCCGTGACCGCGGACAGCATGGAGACAATCTGCGAGCCTGACACCAGAGGCGGCAGGTCGCTGGCCAGACCCGACAGCACAAAGCGCCCCCCTACGGCAAAGTTCAGCCGCTCGACGACTTGGTTCAGCGCTGTGGCGGCACGGTCCGAACGGTTGCGCAGCGATAGCGCGTCATGGGCGAAAAGCTCGGTCGCAAGTTCGATGCCGAGTCCCGAAGCAACTTCGCGCGCACCATCAAGCGCGTGCTGAACCCCGTCCAGCAAAATGGCGGCATCCAGCGCGTTGCGCTGAAACTGCTGCAATGCGCCAATCCGCGCCTCGATTGTGCCGAGCAGGCGCGTGTTGCCATGCAACCTGGTCCCGATATTGGCGACCTCGCCGCTGGACATTTCTTGTGTCAGGGCCTGCAACGACTGCTTCAGCCGGTTTGTAGCAAGGCTTTGCGCGAAAAAGCGGGCCTGATCTCCGATCGTTGAAATGGTCATCTCAGATCCTCAGAAGCTGGTCGATCATGTCGTCCAAGGCGCGGATCACCCTTGCATTGGCGGCATAGGCCTGCTCGTATTGGAGCAGCTTCTGCATTTCGGCATCGCTGTCCACGCTGCCGGTCAACATGCGTTCGCCGATCGTGTTCAATCGAGCGTTCCTCGTGGCCAGCTCTGCCTCGGAGCCGACCCGTCGACTTGTTACGATCGCGCTGAACTCGGCCATCCGATCCGCTAAGGACGCCCTTGCGCCCGTCACGGGACCACCAGCCGCCGGAAGCACGGCATCAAGCGCTGCCGCCATCGCGTTCAGGCGCGCGGACTCAGACACAGGGCCGGACGTCGGTGCGCCCATGCCCGCACGCATCCGCCACAGCGCTCCCCCCTGCGACGGATCAACCGCAGCGTTGATCGTGATGCGGCCCGCGAGGCCGGTCACCCCGGCAGCCGTGGCCACGCCGCCCGCATCGGTGAAAAGCCCGGCCCCCCCGCCCAGGGTCGGATCGACCGTAGCCTCTGACAGCCTTGACAGGAGGTCCAGCGCCAGTAGATCAAGATCGCGCTGGAGCACGGGCGCAATCTGATCGCGGATCGCGAAATGCCCCGCAAGACTACCGCCACCCAGCAGGCTCATCTGCGCAGGCGCCAGTTCGGTTCCGTCCACTGAAACCAGCGAAAGCGGGCTTCCAACATCGGACTGCGCGCCAATCACCGGCGAGGACGCGAAGCCCAGCTGCAAAGGCTGCGTTCCGTCAAGTAGGGCAAGCCCCTCTCGTGTGAAAAGCGCGATCTTGCTGCCCTCGCGCGCTACCTCTTTCACCGGAATTATGGTCGCGAGGCGATCCACGACCCTCTGCCGCTCATCCATCAAGGAAGCGGCATCCTTGCCAGTAGCTTCCAGCGCAGAAATCCGACGGTTCAGGGTCGCGACCTGCTGCAATCCGTCGTTCAACGTCGCGATCTCCGAGGCGATGGCACGGTCGGCCTCTGTCCGGGCGGATTGCAGGGCATCGGTCGTCGTCGCAAAGGCGCGCGCAAGCGCCGTGGCGGAGGACAGTACCTGCTGCAGACGCAGGTCGTCATCCGGCCGCGCGGCGGCCGAGACCAGCGAGGAGTGAAAATCCGACAGGCGCGAAGCCAGGCCATCCGCCTGTCCCGGTATTCCGATCACATTTTCGATCAGGGACAGAAAGGCTGCCCTTGTCGCGGCCTCCCCCTGACCGGCACTTGCCAAGCGACTTTCCGAAAGCAAGGACAGGTTCACGGCGCGCACCACGCCATCTATCCGCACCCCCCCCATATTGCCGCCCATGGCCTGTGGACTGATTGCCAATTCGCGCCGCGCATAGCCCGGTGTCATGACGTTGGCGATGTTGGCCGATACCAGCTCGGTCCCGCGTGCGGTGGCGGTCAGACCGGACATGGCGTTCGACAAGGCGCGGGTGATGCTCATCTGCGTCTCCCATCAGGCGTCAGCGCTTGATATTGGTGGTTTCCTGCAACATCTCGTCCACGGTCTGAACGATCTTTGCATTCGACGAATAGGCGCGCTGGGTGGTGATGAGGTTTGTGAGTTCCTGCGCAATGTCAGTCGTGGACGCCTCGCGCGCGTAACCAAGGATCGTTCCCGTCGGGCCGTCGCCCGCATCCCACAGGAAGAAACTGCCTGAATTGGGCGAAATGCGGTAGGATTGGCCATCTGAAGTCGCAAGTCCGTTGGCGTTGGGCACGTCAACGAGCGGAACCTGATAGAGCCGCCGCGTGAAACCGCTGTCATAGGAAGCTGTCAGGAAACCGTCGGCATCTATCTCGACCCCAAGCAGGTTGCCCGCAGCCGATCCGTTCTTGATCACGTTGGTCGGCGAGAAGCTTGAGGCGAACTGCCGCAGGCCTGCATTGCCGAGGGGGGTTCCGACGAACAGGTCCAGCATTCCGCCGCCGACCTGGATCGGGATGTTGCCTGTCGCGGGGTCGTAGGCCTGTCCTGTCAGGGTCGTGATGGATGAGATACTGCCACCATGCGCCTGCGAGCCGTCAAAGACGATCCGGTAACTGGCAATCGGGTTCAGCGCCGCATCGGTCGCGCTGTCGCTGATGACCATGGTCCAGGTATTCGAGGTTCCGACGGTCGCTGTCGTGTCGGGCGAGAAGGTGAAGCTGAGCGACTCGGCCGTGCCAAGGTTGCCGTAATATTCGACACGCATCGGCAGGGTCACGCCCGTCGCGCCAGCAGCGGTTTCGCTGGCGGGCAAGTTCACACCAAGCGAGATCCGCGTCGTCGGATCCCCCGAGGTCTGGTTTGCCTGGATCCGCACAGGCTCCAACTGGCCCATCGTGTCACGCGAGACGGTCGGGATGTTACCATTGGCATCAACTGGCCAACCCAGAAGGACCAGACCACTGCTGGTTCGCAGGATACCGTTCGCATCCGTGTCGAAGGCCCCGGTCCGGGTCATCATGAAGGGCAGATTCGCCGAATTGTTGTTCAGATCGACGATGGAGGTGACGGGCAGGAAGCCGCGTCCCGATATCGCGATGTCCAGCGGATTCGAGGTCGTGACCAGCGAGCCGTCGGTATCAATCACGCGCGAAGTGGTGGCGCGCACACCGCCCGCCGAGTAGATCCCCGCCACGCGCTGCTGGTTCAACACGACCGAGGTAAATTCGGTTTCCATCCGCTTGTAGC
Organism: Paracoccus bogoriensis; assembly: GCF_019431455.1. GTDB lineage: Bacteria > Pseudomonadota > Alphaproteobacteria > Rhodobacterales > Rhodobacteraceae > Paracoccus > Paracoccus bogoriensis. The sequence goes on along the minus strand of NZ_JAHYSR010000001.1, from coordinate 35,435 downwards.
CGAAGGTTGAAGAGTTCGCGATATTGTCCGAGATGGTTCCCAGACGCGAGGCATTCGCCGCGAGCCCGGCGACGCCGGCATTCATGGCAGAGGACATGGACATGACGGACCCTTTCGATTCAGCTTGTCCCCCGGAGATTGGCCGACAAGGTTTAAGATTCGGATAATCCGCGCCAGGCCACCGGCCTATCTCAGTAAAATAACCTCGATCCGGTTGTTCGACGGATCCATCGGGTTGCCGCTGCGATTCTTGCGGTCAGCATAGCCTGACACGCGGTGCATCCGCCGTTGGTCCAGCCCGGCGCCCTCCAGAAGCTGGCGGACTGTATGAGCGCGACCTTCGGACAGGGGCCAGACCGGCGAATTCACCAGCGTTTCAGGATAGGCGCGGACATGGCCGGAAATGGCGATGCGGTTGCGCGTATGGCCCAAGGCACGCGCGATGATCGGCGCAAGCTGGACCAGAACGGGTTCGGCTGCGGTGCTGTCCGGCGCGAAAAGAGGGGCATCGGTCAGGTCGGACAATTCGATGACAAGCCCTTCGTCAGTCATGCGGGTCACGACATGCTTCAGCAGATTGGTCATCTGCTGTGATTCGCCGCCGGTCCCGGTCAGCACGTCCTGCACCTGCTGCGCCAGTTCCTCGAACTGCGCGGCATTCTCGCTGTCTGGCAGATCCTTTTCGATCGCATGGCGGACACCCTCTTCGATTCCGTTGCCGGAAGCGCCCGGCGTGCGCGTCACCGAGGGCGAAAAGTATTCCGCAAGCCCCTTGCGCTGCGCCTCCGTGGTCGCGTTCAACAGCCACATCAGCAGGAAAAAGGCCATCATCGCCGTCACGAAATCAGCATAGGCGACCTTCCACGCTCCGCCATGATGGCCGGCTTCGCCGCTGCCACCGTCACGCCTGACGATGATCTTCGTTCCGTCCTTGCCCGTCGCCATGATCGCAGCCTCTGTTGGTCGAGCTGCAATGTCGCGCCGACCCGGCGGCCAGACAAGTTAACGGATCAAATACGATCCATTCGGCAAGGCTTAACCATAACTGCGGCGGTCCTCGATGACCTTGCCGTCATTGGGCAGACTGCCCGGCGCGACGAGTTGCACGCGCCCCTTCATCTTGAGCATGTCCACCACTGACAGGCTGATCCGATCGGCGCAATCCGCCGTCGTCTCGACCTGCACGATCATCACGTCCATATCGCCATCACGGTCGGCAATGACGCGCGCGCGGGCAATCTCGGGGTGGCGGGCGACAAGGGCGGCGACCTGTTCCGGGCGCACGAACATGCCCTTGATCTTGGTGGTCTGATCGGCCCGACCCATCCAGCCCTTGATACGCATGTTGGTCCGACCACAAGGGCTGGTGCCCGGAAGCACCGCCGACAGATCTCCCGTCGCGAATCGCACCAGCGGATAGTCGGCGTTCAGCGTGGTGACCAGAACCTCGCCGACCTCGCCCTCGGGGACGGGATCGCCGGTGCCGGGGCGGACGATCTCGACGATCACGCCCTCATCGACGATCATGCCCTCCATCGCCTCGGATTCATAGGCGATGTTGCCCAGATCGGCGGTGGCGTAGCATTGCAGCGTGGCGATTCCGCGATCCGTGTAAAACTGCCGCAACGAAGGGAACAGCGCGCCCCCGCCCACGACCGCCTTGCGGATCGACAGAACCTCGCCCGTCTCGTCGGCCCGTTCCAGGATCACCTTGAGGAAATCGGGCGTCCCGGCATAGCAAGTCGTGCCGATATCGACAGCGGCGCGAACCTGCAGGTCGGTCTGGCCGGTGCCCGCGGGCAGGACCGCCGCCCCCACCGCGCGCGCACCGGATTCGAACATCATCCCGGCAGGCGTCAGGTGATAGCCAAAGCAGTTCTGCACGATGTCGCCCCGCCCCACGCCCGCCGCGTGCAGAAACCGCCCAAGACGCCACCAATCGCCCTCGCGCATACCGGGCTCGTAGATCGGGCCGGGGCTCTGGAAAATGTGGTCGAACTGTGTCACAGGTCGGGCCGCATAGCCGCCGAAAGGGGGCCGGGCCTTCTGTGCAGCCGACAGATCCGCCTTGCGGATCACGGGCAGGCCAGCCAGCGCTGCACGGTCGGTCACGTCGTCGGGATCGACCGCGGCCAGGGCCTCGGCCAGGGCGGGCGCGGCCTTGGCGCGGCGGATCGCGGCGGGCAGAGCGGTTGCCAGATCCCGCTCCCGTGCCTCGGCATCACGGGTTTCCAATGCGTCGTAATATGCCATCCCGGGCTCCTCAGGCCAGCCAGCGCTTGCGGCGGCGGTAACTGCGCACGTCGCGGAAGGACTTGCGTCCCGCATCCGACATGCCCAGGTAGAATTCCTTGACATCGGGGTTCTCGCGCAGCTGATCGGCGGGGCCGTCCATCACCACCCGGCCATTCTCGAGAATGTAGCCGTAATGGGCGTAGCGCAGCGCGACGTTGGTGTTCTGTTCGGCCAGAAGGAAGGTGACGCCCTCGCCCTCGTTCACGGCCTTCACGATCTGGAAGATCTGCTCGACCAGCTGCGGGGCCAGACCCATCGAGGGCTCGTCCAGCAGGATCATCTCGGGGCGCGACATCAGCGCGCGGCCCATCGCGGTCATCTGCTGCTCACCGCCCGAGGTATAGCCGGCCTGGCTCTTGCGGCGCTCTTTCAGGCGGGGGAAGTATTCATAGACCATATCCAGGTCGCGCTTGATCGCGGCGGCCCCGTCGCGGCGGGTATAGGCGCCGGTCAGCAGGTTTTCCTCGACAGTCAGATGCTCGAAGCAGTGGCGGCCCTCCATCACCTGGATGACGCCCTGCCGCACGAGGGCGGCAGGATCGGCGGCGGCGACTGGCTTGCCGCGATAGGTGATGCTGCCCTTCGTCACCTCTCCCCGTTCCGAAGCCAGAAGGTTCGAGATCGCCTTGAGCGTGGTGGTCTTGCCCGCCCCATTACCGCCCAGCAACGCAGTGATGCCGCCCTTGGGCACCGACAGGCTGACACCTTTCAGCACCAGAATGACGTGGTTGTAGATCACCTCGATATTGTTCACATCCAGAAGCGTCTCGCGGTGTTCGGTGTCGAACATGGGCATCCCCCGTGATGGCGTGGGACCGGCGGCAGCGGGGCCGCCGCCGGCCAAGGCGTCAATTGCAGCGCGGCGTGATGCCCGATTCCTGGGCAAAGGCGGCGCTGTCAGCCTCGATCAGCGGGTTCAGGATATCCGCATCCGGCTCGATGAAGTCGGTGATCAGCGACCACTGCCCGTCGCCTGCGCTCCATTGCTGAAGCCGGACAAGGCCGTCGCCGCCGTGGTTCTCGCAAGACAGGCTGATGGGCTGGCCGAAATCGGGCAGGCCCAGCTCGGCCATGCGCTCGGCGGTGATGTTCAGCGCTTCGAACCCGTCGCGGACCTGGGCTGCATTCACGTTGGGCGTGCCGGCCAGTTCCTGCGCGGTGCGGATCGCCTCGGCGATGACGACGGCGGCATAGACGCCGCGCGAATAGAGCACGCTGCCCATCTGGTCACCCGCGCCCGAGGCCTTGCCCGCATCAAAGACATATTGCTGCATGTCGTCGTAAAGCGGGTAGTCGCGGCCCACCCCGTGGAAGGTCAGCGCCTTGTAGCCGTCGGCCCCGGCCCCCGCGGGACGCACGTCGTTTTCCGAGCCCGACCACCAGATGCCGATGAACCTGTCCATCGGGAAACGGATGTTCACGGCCTCCTGGATGGCGACCTGGTTCATCACGCCCCAGGCATACATGATCACGTAATCGGGCTGGTCGCGGCGGATCTGGAGCCATTGCGACTTCTGTTCCTGGCCCGGCGCATCGACAGGCAGCAGGCTCAGTTCGAAACCGTGCTTCTGTGACAATTCCTCAAGCGTGCGGATCGGCTCTTTGCCATAGGCCGAGTTGTGATAGACCAGCGCGATCTTCTTGCCCGACAGGTCGCCGCCCTCCTGATCGAGGATGTGCTTGATCGCCACCGAGGCGCCGTCCCAGTAATTGGCGGGCGCGTTGAAGACCCATTCGAAGACCGAGCCGTTCTTGGCCGAGGTCCGCCCGTAGCCCGGCGTGTAGAGCGTGATTCCGTCCACGGCGACGCGCGGGATCAGCTGATAGGTGATGCCGGTGGACAGCGGGTTCAGCACCAGCGGGTTCTGCGGACGCAGCGCCTCGTAGCATTCGACGCCCTTTTCGGTGTTGTAGGCCGTCTCGCATTCCGGCACCGACACCCGCACGCCGCCGATGCCGCCATCACGCTCGTTCAGCAGGGTGAAGTAGTCGTTGAACCCGTCCGCATAGGGGATGCCGTTGGCCGCGTAGGGGCCGGTCCGATAGGACATGTTCGGCACGACCAGATCGGCCAGGACGGGGCTGGCGGCCAGAATGGCGGCGGCCAGGGTGGTGAAGCTCAGTTTCATTGCGGGGTCTCCTCCCAGAGATGATGCCGGTTGCCCGGTTCTTGCAGTGAAAGTCAGTGCGGGAACGGCCAGAGGCGCAGCTTTTCCTTGGCCAGGCTCCAGAGCCGCGCGAGGCCGTGCGGTTCGACGATCAGGAACAGCACGATCAGCGCGCCCACGATCATCAATTCGATATGGGCGGCCAGATCGGTCGGCCAGCCAAGCCCGCCGACCAGCAGGTTCTTCAGCAGGACCGGCAGCAGGACCAGGAAGGCCGCGCCCGCAAAGCTGCCGAAGATGCTGCCTAGCCCGCCGATGATGATCATGAACAGCACGAGGAAGCTCTTGTTGATCCCGAAGGCCTCGCCGACCTCGGCCGCGCCCAGATAGACCGCAAAGAGAAGCGCGCCGGCGATGCCGATGAAGAAGCTGCTGACCGCGAAGGCAGACAGCTTCGCGCCAAGCGGGTTCACGCCGATGATCTCGGCCGCGATGTCCATATCGCGGATCGCCATCCATTTGCGGCCAAGCGTGCCGCGCGTGAGGTTGCGCGCCACCCAGGCCAGGACGAAGACAAAGACCAGGCAGATCAGGTATTTCGCCGGGGCCGTGGCGGCCGGACCCGTGACGGCATGGCCCAGCACTGTGCGCGTCGGCGCGTTGATCTGCCCCGAAGCCGAGTAATTGTAGAACCACGGCACCTTGTTGAAGAGCCAGACCAGGAAAAACTGCGCGGCCAGCGTCGCAACGGCAAGGTAGAAGCCCTTGATCCGAAGGCTGGGCAGGCCGAACATGACGCCGACCATCGCCGTGATGCCGCCCGCCAGCAGGATGTGGATGACGATGTTTACCTCTGGGAAGGCGGTCATCAGCTTGTACACCGAATAGGCGCCCACTGCCATGAAGCCGCCCGTCCCCAGGCTGACCTGGCCCGCATAGCCGGTCAGGATGTTCAGCCCGAGCGCCGCGATCGCATAGATCAGGAAGGGCACCAGCACCGCGTTCGCCCAGTAATCGTTGATGACGAAGGGGATGATCCCGAAAGCCACCGCCAGCGTGATGTAGTAGCCCCAACGGTCCAGCCGAATCGGGAAGGTCTGGCTGTCGTCGCGGTAGCTGGTCTTGAAGTCTCCTGCCTCGCGATAGATCATCGGCTGTTCCTTTCAGCGCCGTCGGCGGGGGCCAGCCCCCGCACCCCCGGGGTATTTGTGCAACGAAGAAGCTCCATGGTCACACCCGCTCGATGATGCGTTCGCCGAACAGGCCCTGCGGTCGGAAGACCAGGAAGACGAGGGCCAGGACATAGGCGAACCAGTTCTCGGTCGCGCCGCCGACCATCGGGCCGATGGCGAATTCGAAGAGTTTCTCGCCCACGCCGATGATCAGCCCGCCCACGATAGCGCCGGGGATCGAGGTGAAGCCGCCCAGCATCAGGACCGGCAGCGCCTTGAGCGCGATCAGCGAGAGGCTGAACTGCACGCCCGACTTGGTGCCCCACATGATCCCCGCGACCAGCGCGACGAAGCCCGCGATCGACCAGACCATCACCCAGATGAAGCGCAGCGAGATGCCCACCGACAAGGCGGCCTGATGGTCGTCGGCCACGGCGCGCATGGCGCGGCCTTGCTTGGTGTATTGGGAGAAGGCCACCAGGGCTGCGACCAGCAGTGCCGCAATAACAGTTGCCCAGATGTCCAGCCGGTCGATGAAGAAGCCGTAGCCGAACCAGTTGGCCGTCACTTGCTCGACCGTGTCAGAGATGCCTTGCGGCAGACCCACATCCAGCGTCTTGATGTCGGCGCCCCACATCACGTCGCCCAGACCTTCGAGGAAATAGGCCAGGCCGATCGTCGCCATGAAGAGGATGATCGGCTCTTGACCGACAAGGTGCTGCAGGACCAGTTTCTCGATCAGGAAGGCCAGCAGCACCATGACCCCGGCGGTCAGCAGGATCGCCAGCACCGAAGGCACCGTCCAGCCGAAATGGTGCAGCGAGGTGCCGAAGGCCGCGTTGATCAGATGCGCAAAGGGCACCTGCCCGTTCTGGATGCCGACCAGCGTCAGCGCCGCGAAAAGCGCCATAACCCCCTGGGCGTAGTTGAAGACGCCCGAGGCCTTGAAGATCAGCACGAAGCCCAGGGCGACAAGCGCATACATCACGCCGGCCATAAGCCCGTTCAGCACCACTTCGGCCGCAAAGATTAGCTGGTCCATCATTCGGTCCCCCGATTGGCTGCATCAGTGGCGCGTTCAGTCATGGGCCACCCCCAGATAGGCGTCGATCACCGCCTGATTGCTGCGGACCTCGGCGGGCGTGCCGTCGCCGATCTTCTTGCCGTAATCCATCACGACGACCCGGTCGGACAGGTCCATGACCACGCCCATGTCGTGTTCGATGAGGCAGATCGTGGTGCCGAACTCGTCGTTCACGTCGAGGATGAAGCGGGACATGTCCTCCTTTTCCTCGACATTCATGCCGGCCATCGGCTCGTCCAGCAGCAGAAGCTTCGGCTCGGCGGCCAGCGCGCGGGCCAGTTCCACGCGCTTCTTCAGGCCGTAGGGCAGCCGGCCGACAGGCGTCTTGCGGATGTTCTGGATCTCGAGGAAGTCGATGATCTTCTCGACAGCCTCGCGATTTTCGTCCTCTTCGCGCGCCGCGCTGCCCCACCACATCGCCTGGGCCAGAAAGCCCGCCTTCATGCGGTTCAGCCGCCCCGTCATGATGTTGTCCAGAACCGACATCCCGTCGAACAATGCGATGTTCTGGAAGGTGCGGGCGATGCCCAGCCGGGCGACCTGATAGGGCTTCATCGGCCCGCGGCGATAGCCCTTGAACCAGACCTCTCCCTCCTGCGGGGTGTAGAAGCCCGAGATGATGTTCAGCATCGAGGACTTGCCCGCTCCGTTCGGACCGATGATCGCGCGGATCTCGCCCTGGCGGATGTCGAAGCTGATATCCTTGATCGCCACCACGCCGCCGAAGCGCAAGGTGATGTTCTTCAGCTCCATCAGCGTGCCGCCGATCTGGCGGCCATCAGGCGTGACGTAACCTTGGCTGGTCATATCGTTCATTGCGCGGCAACCTTCTGCTGGCGCTTGTCGCCGAAGACCGGGGCATCCTCGATGCGCAAGGTTGCCTTGATGCTGCCCTTGCGGCCATCCTCGTATGTCACTTCGGTTTCGGTATGGACGCTGGTCGATCCGTCATAGAGCGCGGTCACGAGGTCGGCGAACTTTTCGTTGATGACGGCGCGGCGCACCTTGCGCGTGCGTGTCATCTCGCCGTCATCGGGGTCCAGTTCCTTGTGCAGCACCAGGAAACGATGGATCTGGCAACCCGACAGCATCGGGTCCGATGCGACCGAACGGTTCACCTCGGCCACATGCTCGCGGATGGTCTGATAGACTTGCGGATGCGCGGCGAGTTCCTGATAGCTGCCATAGGCGATGTTGTTCCGCTCGGCCCAATTGCCCACGGCGGTCAGGTCGATGTTGATCATCGCGGTGCAGAAATCGCGCCCGTTTCCGATGACCACGGCCTCGAGGATATTCGGATAGAACTTCAGCTTGTTCTCGACGTATTTGGGCGCGAACATCGAGCCGTCGGCCATGCGGCCCACATCCTTGGCGCGGTCGATGATCCGCAGATGGCCGCTTTCCTTGTCGAAGAAACCCGCATCGCCTGTGGCGACCCAGCCTTCGGCATCCTTGGTCGCGGCGGTGCTTTCGGGGTTCTTGTAATAGGCGACGAAAGTGCCGGGGCTGCGATAGAACACCTCTCCCGACTCGGCGATACGGACTTCGACACCCGGAGAGGGCACGCCCACCGTATCCGACCGAACCTGACCGTCGGGCTGCTGGGTAATGAAGACCGAGGCTTCGGTCTGGCCGTAAAGCTGCTTGAGGTTGATGCCAAGCGCCCGGTAGAAGTCGAAGATCTCGGGGCCGATCGCCTCGCCGGCCGTATAGCCCACGCGGATCCGGCTGTAGCCAAGCGCGTTCTTCAGCGGCTCGATCACCAGAAGCCTGCCAAGCGCGTAAGACAGCCGGTCCATCGCGCCGACCGGGCGGCCGTCCAGAAGCGCGGGGCCGACGCGGCGCGCGACGCCCATGAAATGGCGAAACAGCGCCCGCTTGATGCGGCCGGCATCCTCCATGCGGATCATGACGCTGGTCAGCTGGCCCTCAAAGACGCGGGGCGGCGCAAAGAAATAGGTTGGCCCGATCTCGCGCAGGTCGGTCATCATCGTATGCGCGCCCTCGGGGCAGTTCACGGTAAAGCCGCACCACATCGCCTGGCCCATCGAAAAGATGAAATCGCCCACCCAGGCCATCGGCAGATAGGCCACGATTTCTTCTCGGTGGTCCAACCGGTCGAATTCGGCGCTGTTCTTCGCGGTCTCGATGATGTTGCGATTGGACAGGACCACGCCCTTGGGCTTGCCGGTCGTGCCGCTGGTATAAAGCATCACGCAGGTCGAATCGTAATCCAGCGCGGCGATGCGCCGGTCCAGTTCAGGCCCAAGACGCTGCGCGGCGGCGCGACCCTCGGCCTGAACATCGGCCAACGCGTTCATTCTGGAATGATCGTATTTCCGCAGCCCGCGCTTGTCGGTATAGACAATCTGCTCGATGCCCTGGACGGTCTGGCTGACCTCGAGCACCTTGTCCACCTGCTCCTGATCGCCGCACAGAACGAAGCGCGCGCCGCAATGCTCCAGCACATAGGCCATCTCGTCGGCGACCGCGTCCTGATACAGCGGCACAGGCACTGCGCCGCACATCTGCGCCGCAATCATGCCCCAGTAATGCGCCGGGCGATTCCGGCCGACGATCGCCATATGGTCGCCGGGCTTCAGTCCAAGCGCCAGAAGCCCAAGGGCCAAGGCCCGGATCTCGTCTGCGGCCTCAGCCCAGGTCCAGCTTTGCCAGATCCCGAATTCCTTTTCGCGATAGGCGGGCCGGTTGCCGAAACGGGCCACATTCCGCGCCAGAAGCGCAGGCACAGATCGCAATTCGCCCGAAGGCGTCAGCCGCTCTGCCATGTTTCCTCCCTCATGCGCGGATCGCGCCTGTTCGCCGGGCCTCCCCGCCCTTGTGCGAACGGGCCCAGTCTTGTCCGCAATCCTTGCCGCAGTTTTGCCGGATTCCAACGAAATGTTACGGCGCTTTCGGCGCGTGACGCAGGGTGCTATCCCCGACAAGGGGGCAGCCAGAGGGGACGGGGCCATGCACCAGCCGGTGATCGACACGGCGCTGACACAGGCGGAAATCGAGGCGGAACTGATCCGGTCGGGGTTGAACCTGATCGGTCAGGCCCTGTCGATCTTTGACGCCGATCTGCGGCTGCGGGTGGCGAACCGCCAGTATCAGGCGATGTTCGATCTGCCCGATGCGCTGACCCGCCCCGGCACGCGGTTCGAGGACACGATTCGCTTTCTGGTCCTGCGCGGCGAATATGGCCCTCAGCCGGACCCCGATTCGGCGGTTGCCTTCCGCGTCGAACAGGCCCGCGCCTTCCGGCCGCATTACTTCGAACGCGAACGTGCCGACGGACGATGGGTCGCGGTCGAGGGGGCGCCCCTGTCGCAGGGCGGCTGGGTTACGGTCTATACCGACATCACCGACATCAAGCAGCAAGAGGCGCTGCTGCGGGCGCGCTCGGACGCCCTGTCCGAACAGGTGCTGCACCATGCCGAACGGCTGGCGGCGGCGAACCGCAAGCTGGCCGCCACCAACGCCGCCCTGTCCGAGGCGCAGCGCATCCTGACCCGGACCGAGGCCCGAACCCGGCAGGTGACCGAGATGGTCCCCGCCCATATCGCCCATATCGACGCACAGTTCCGCTATACCTTCTCGAATCGCAGGCTGGCCTCGGTCTTTCCCGGTGCGGCCAGCGACATCGTCGGCAAGACGGTGGAACAGGCGCATGGTCCGGAAACCTTCGCGATGCTTGAACCCCGCATGCGCCGCGCCCTGGCCGGCGATGCGCAGGTCTTCGAGATCACGCATCCCGGATCGGGGCGGCGCATCCGTATCGCCCTGACGCCCGACCGCGAGGGCCAGGGCGTCTATATCCTCTCTACCGATGTCTCGGCCGAGGTGCAGGCCCGCGAGGCGCTGGCCCATGCCAGCCGCCGCAACCTGGCCGCACAGCTGACCTCCGGCATGGCGCATGATTTCGGGAACCTGCTGACCATCATCCTGGGGCTGCAATCCCGCCTGGCCGCTCGCGACCTGCCTGCGGATGCGGCCGAGGATGTCCAGGCGACCCTGGCCGCGGCCCGCCGTGGCGTCGCGCTTCTGGAAGGGCTGTCGCGAATCAGTGCCCCGCGCGATCTGACGGCCGAACCCACGCTGCTGTCGCGCCTGCTGCCGCAACTTGCGCGGCTGGCACGCCCCAGCCTGTCCGAAGGGACGGAACTGCAGCTGGATCTGGACCTGCCCGAAAGTCAGGTGCTTCTGGACCCCGGCGCGCTTCAGGATTCGCTGCTGAACCTGATCCTGAACGCCGATGCGGCGATGGCCGGACCGGGACGGATCACGCTCAGCGCACGCCAGAATGGCGACTGGCTCGAGCTGACCGTCTCGGATACCGGGCCGGGCTTCACCCCCGAGGCGCTGAAACGCGCGACCGAACCCTTCTACAGCACCAAGAAGGGCCGTGGAACGGGGCTGGGTCTGTCCATGGTCTATGACCAGACCAAGCTGGCGGGCGGGACGTTGCGGCTGGACAACAACCCCGAAGGCGGCGCGCGGGTGACGCTGCGCCTGCCCTGGCGGCCAGTCGCACCGCAGATGGTCCTGCTGGCCGAGGACGACGACGCGATCCGGGCCGAAGTCCGCGACCAGCTGACCGGGCTGGGCCACTCGGTGATCGAAGCCGCGTCGCTGGCCGAGGCGCGCGCGCTGTCTGACCTGCCGGGCCTGACGCTGATCCTGTCCGACATCCAGCTGGGCGACGGGCTGGGCCACGACTTGGCCGGACGCGGCCTTCCGCTGGTGCTGATGACCTCGCTGCCGGCGGGCGACGCCCTTCGCGACAGGGCCGACGGGCCGGTGCTGACGAAACCCTTCCCGCCCGCCCGGCTCGCCGCCGCGCTGGCCGCCGCAACAAAGGCCCTGCCATGACCGACACGCCCCTGATCGCGATCCTCGACGACGAGCCGGACATCCGCCGCCTGCTGTCGGCGGCGCTGGAAGATGCAGGCTTCCGCACCCAATCCTTCGCCCGCGCCACCGAATTCGAGGCCGCGCTGCGCCGCATCACCCCCGATGCCTGCCTCATCGACCTGGGCCTGCCCGACCGCGACGGGCTGGCACTGGTCCACCGCCTGGCCAGCGACACGGGCGCCGCCATCATCATCATCTCGGGTCGCGCGCAGGTGCAGGACCGCGTGACGGGGCTCGAACTGGGCGCGGACGACTATATCATAAAGCCCTTCGAACCCGCCGAGGTCGTGGCGCGCATCCGCGCCCGCCTGCGCCGCCCGGCCCAGGGCCAGACAGCCCGCGCCCAGAATATCCGCTTCGCGGGCTGGCAGGCCGATTTCGACCGCTACATGCTGACCGCGCCCGACGGCACGGAAACACCCCTCAGCCATGCCGAGGCCGAAGTGCTGCGGCTCTTTACCGACAATCCCCGCCGCCTGATCACCCGCGCCCAGATGCTGGAAGCCCTCGGTGGGGCCGCGGGCGACAGCTTCGACCGCGCGATGGATGTCCGCATCTCGCGGCTCAGGACGAAACTGGGCGAAGACCCCAAGAACCCGCGCCTGATCAAGACGATCTACGGCGCGGGCTACATCTTCCTGGCGGAAATCGGCTGAGCCTCCGCCACCACAGCCCTGGACGAACAGCTTGCGAAATTGCCCTGCCGGGCGGTGGCAGCGAAAGCCGGTCCCCATTGAGGGGACCATCTTTCGCGCGGGGCCATGCCCCGCCTCGCCCCCTTGGGCCTGGCGCGCCACAAAGCCCCTTTGCCTTGGCGAAGATATCCCGCAGGGGGGTCCGGGGGGACGTTAAGTCCCCCCGGCTTCGCCTGCCCGTCAGGGCAGGCAATCAGGCGTCCGTGTCCCAGCCGCTGATCGCCTTGCTGTCCATGAACTCCTCAAGCCCCATCACGCCGCCCTCGCGCGCACGGCCCGACATCTTGACCCCGCCAAAGGCCGAACCCGCCCCGCGCGAGACGCCGTTCATCTCGACCATGCCAGACCGCAATCGCCGCGCCAGGCGGTTGCGGCGGGCGCCGTCCTGCGACTGGACGTAATTCGTCAGGCCGTAGGGCGTGTCATTGGCGATGCGAACGGCCTCTTCCTCACTGTCAAAGGGGATAATCGACAGGACCGGGCCGAATATCTCCTGCTGCGCGATGGTCATGTCGTTCGTCACGTCGGCAAAGACCGTGGGCCGGACGAAATAGCCACGATTGACGCCCTCGGGCAGGCCCGTCCCGCCCGCGACCAGACGCGCGCCCTCGTCGATCCCCGCCTGGATCAGGCCCTGGATCTTGTCCCATTGCTGCTTGCTGACGACGGGGCCGATATGGCGGCCCGGCTGGTGAGCGCTGGCAACGGCGGTCTCGTTGGCGACCTGCGCGGCGATCTCGACGGCGCGATCATAGGCCGAACGCTCGACCAGCATCCGGGTCGGTGCATTACAGGACTGCCCGCTGTTGTAGAAGCAATGGCGCGCGCCGCGCACGACCGCCTTGTCATCGGCATCGGCAAAGATCAGATTGGCGCCCTTGCCGCCCAGTTCCAGACAGACCTTCTTCAGGCTGTCCGCGGCCGCCTTGCTGATCGCGATGCCTGCCCGGGTCGAGCCGGTGAAGCTGATCATCTCGACATCGGGATGGACCGAAAGCTGGCTGCCCACACCGGCGCCGTCGCCATTGACCAGGTTGAAGACGCCTGCGGGCACCCCGGCCTCGTCGAGGATCTCGGCAAAGATCATCGAGGAAAGCGGCGCGATCTCGGAGGGTTTCAGCACCGAGGCATTGCCCGCCAGCAATGCCGGGATGACCTTCAGCGTGACCTGGTTCATCGGCCAGTTCCACGGCGTGATCAGAGCGACCACGCCCACGGGCTCCCACGCGACCATGCTGGTGGGGGCGTGATCGCCCAGCGGGCGAATGAAGCGGAAATCGCGGAAGGCAGTGATGAAGTTGCGGATGTGATAGCTGCCCGACTCGACCTGATCGCCCAGCGACATGTCGGCCGGAGCGCCCATCTCCATCGTGATCGCGCGCGCCATGCCGGGGGCACGGCGCTCGTAGATTTCCAGGATCTTCTCGACCAGGGCAAGACGCTCGGCAGGCGGCGTCGCGGCCCATGCCGGAAAGGCGCGCTTGGCGGCGGCCACGGCGCGGTCGGTATCGGCCTGATCGCCCAGCGAGATCACCGCCACCGGTTCCTCGGTCGAGGGGTCGATCACTTCCAGGTCGCGCGGCGCGGCGGGTGCCACCCAGCTGCCGTCGATATAGAAGCTGCGCTTGTCCATCACTTCGGCCATGTGACCCTCCATCTTCGTTTCGTGCAAAGCCTGTCACCGCAAGCCGTCCACCGCAAGGCCGGTTCCAGCGCAACTTGCCCATTCGCGGGGCACCTTGCCCCGCTCTGGTATTCCTGCGCGGGCGGTTTATGTTCAGCCCGAAGCAACCAACCGAAAGGACAGACCATGTCCCTGCGCATCAACGACATCGCCCCCGACTTCACGGCCGAATCGACCGAAGGCACGATCCGCTTTCACGAATGGATCGGCGACAGCTACGCCATCATCTTCAGTCATCCGCGCGATTTCACGCCGGTTTGCACGACCGAATTCGGCGCTGTTGCGCAACTGGCCCCGGAATTCGAGGCCCGCAACACCAAGGTTCTTGGCGTTTCGGTGGACAGCGTGGACGACCACCGCAAATGGAAGGCCGATATTGCCAAGGTCGCGGGCGTGCCCGCCAATTTCGCCATCATTGACGATCGCGACCTGACCGTAGCCAAGGCCTATGACATGCTGCCCGCCGAATACTACCTGCCGACCGAGGGCCGCACGCCTGCCGATTCGGCGACGGTTCGCACCGTCTTCATCATCGGCCCCGACAAGAAGGTGCGCCTGACGATGACCTATCCCATGTCGGTCGGCCGCAACTTTGCCGAGATCCTGCGCGCGCTGGATGCGGTTCGCAGGACCGACGGCGTGCCGCTGGCGACGCCCGCGAACTGGGTGCCGGGTCAGGACGTGATCGTGGCACTGTCGCTTGACGACAGGGCCGCCGAGGAGAAGTTCGGCCCCCTCGACATCAAGCTGCCCTATCTGCGCTATGCCAAGGATCCGGCCTGAGCGGCGCTAGTAACGATCGAGCCCCTCGACGGGCTCGATCACCGGGACACGTTCGACCGCCTCGGCCTCGTAGCGTTTGGCCTCGGTCAGGAAGGAATAGACCGCCCCCTTGGCGCAGTGGATGAAACCCGGCCAGCCGCAGCGCCACATCCCGTGCCCCAGATACCAGCGCAGGAAAAAGACCGGCGGGCTGGCGATCATCTTCCACGGCCGCGCGCCCTTGCCATCGCGCCGACGCATCTGCGCCTTGAGGCTGGAATAGCGGTTTTCCTTGAGCATCTGGTCATGCAGCGGGATCGGGCTGTAATGCAGCAGGCCGCCCTCGCGCGCCTTGCGAACCTTGCCTTCGATCAGGATGCCCTCGTGGACCAGCGCATCCGTGTCGAAGCGGCCCTTACCGCGCCGGAACAGCCGGTTGTGATAGCGTTCCCGCGCGGCGGGGGGCACGTAGCCGTAACCGTTGATATAGTCGTAGCGGGTGATCCGCCAGCCATCGACGGCGGGATCGTCCAGCAGCCCCGCAAAGGCACGCGACAGGCGCGGGCTGACCCGTTCGTCGCTGTCGATGCTGAAACACCAATCCTGCGTGCAATGGTCCAGCGCGAATTGCTTCTGCGCGCCAAAGCCGCGCCAGGGCTCGTGGATGATGCGAAGCGGCAGGCCCTCGGCGCGCAGGGCTTGCAAGATCTCGATCGTGCGGTCGGTCGAGCCGGAATCGACGGCCACGATCTCGCGGCAGAAGGCGACGCTGCGGATGCAGCGCTCGATCACCTTTTCCTCGTTCTGGCAGATGAGGAATGCCGATACCGGCAGCGTGCTCTGGCTCATCCGCGTCTCCTGTCCGGGCCTTCTGCTGCAAGGACCATAGCCTTAACCCCCGGTCAAGGTGGCCCCTTGCGAGGTCGTCGCGGCCGTGACATGCGCCTGATGGGCGGCCACGGCCTCGGCCAGCACCGACAAGGCCAGCGTCGCGGGATCGCGGGCGGCGGGGATCAGGCCGGCGGGGCTGTGCAGGCGCGACAGGCTGGCCGGGTCATGCCGGTCAGCCAGGCGTGCGGTCCGGCGCTGGCGGGCGCGGGCCCCGCCGATGGCGGCGATGTGGCAGGCATCGCTGTCCAGCGCCCAGTCCAGGATGCGCTCGTCGCGCTCGTGCTCATGCGACAGCAGCAGGACCGCGGTCCAGGGATCGGGGCGGCGGGCCGGCGGGCGGCCTGACGGGTTCAGCGCGCAAGCAATCCCCATCCCGCGAGCCAGACGCGCCATTGCCTGACATTCGGGTTCGGCGCCGAAGACCTCCAGCCGCAGAGGCGGCAGGCACACATGCTGCGTTCCGGCCGGGTCGGGCAGAGCCAGCAGCGCAGGCCGCCTGTCGCGCAGGGCCGACAGCACCGTGCGGATCGCGCGGCGGTCCGGGGCAGGGTCGATCAGGATGGACAGCCCGCTGCCGCAGGGCAGGCGAAAGTCGATGATGTCCGAACCGCGCCCATAACGCAGGACTCGCGGAGCCTGTCCCCGCAGCCGCTGCGCCTGAAGCGCCAGTTCCTGTTCAAGACAGCCATCGGCCAGCGATCCGCGTATCCGCCCGCCCCATGCCACCGCCAGATGAGCACCCACCGCGCGCGAAAAGCTGCCCTCGATCCCGATCAGCGTGCAAAGCGCGCCCCCGGACCTGGCCACAAGGCGCAGAGCGGCCATATCCTGAGAGTTCATGCGGGGCTTGTCCTTGCTGGAATGGGCTGTCCGGCAAGATAGGCACAGCGCCGCACGATTGCCAGAAATCCGGCAAAACCCCGCCGATTGCGAAAGCGTGACGGGACCGTGGCGACCCGCAGGGGTTATCCTTGCCACAGCTTGTCCGGATACGGAGAGAAAGATGACCAGGCTGACCATGTCCTCCGTCGCCACCCTTGTCGCGGCGACCCTGGCCTTTAGCGCGCCCCCGGCGCTGGCGGGTCCGGGCAAGGGAAACGGCAAGGGGCCACATCACGCCCATTTGGCGCAGGCGGGGCATTGCCCGCCGGGTCTGGCCAAGAAGAACCCGCCCTGTGTGCCGCCAGGACAGGCGCGCCAAGGCGCATCAGGCCCGCGCGTGGGCGATGTGCTGCGCATCGGCGATTACGTCCTGATCCGCGACCCGGCCCGCCATGACCTGCGCACCAGCCCGGACTGGCGCTATTACCGCGACGGGAACCGTGCCTATCGGATCGACCCGGAAACGCGGCGCGTGCTGGCGGTGGTCGAACTGATCGACGCCTTCGCGAACTGAAAACGCAATGCGGCCCGGCCTATTGCCGGGCCGCTAGGCTGACAGGGCCGGAGCTCAGTAATAGGTCAGTTGCGTCGCCTTTCCGCGGAACACGGTATAGGCCAGGATCGAGTAGGCCGCGATGATCGGCATGACGATCAGCGCCCCCACCAGGATGATGATGAGGCTTTCGGGGGCCGAGGCGGCCTCGTAAATCGTCATCCGCTCGGGGACAACATAGGGATAGAAGGAATAAGCCAACCCGCCGAAGGCCATGATGAACAGCCCCGTGCCGATGGTAAAAGGCGCCCAGGCCCACCGGTCGCCCGGCAGGGGCAGACGCTGAAGCACCCGCCACAAGACAAAGAGCAGCACCGCCGACAGGATCGGCAAGGGCGACAGATACAGGATCGCCGGGAACGAGAACCACTTGTCCCAGATCCGTCCGCTGACCAGCGGCGTCGCCATCGAGATCGCGACGATCCCGAACAGCACGCCCCAGATCCCGCCACGCGCCCAGGCGACGGCCTTGCGCTGCAGATCGCCCTCGGCCTTGGCGATGATCCAGCTTGCGCCGATATAGCTGTAACCCACCGTCAGGAACAACGCCGTCAGGATGCCAAAGGCGATGGTCGCAGGCGTGATGACCAGGCCCGTCACGTAAAGCCCCAGCATGAAGCCCTGCGCCAGCGAAGCCATCAGACTGCCCGCGAAGAACGCCCGGTTCCAGGCCCCCCGGTGGCGCGTGGGCGCCTTGACGCGGAACTCGAAGGCGACGCCGCGCAGGATCAGCCCGATCAGCATGACCGCGACCGGCAGGTAAAGCGCGGTCAGGATCGTGCCATGTGCGGCCGGAAAGGCGACCAGCAGGATACCGATGGCCATGACCAGCCAGGTCTCGTTGGCGTCCCAGAAGGGGCCGATCGAGGCGACCATGCGGTCGCGCTCGT
This sequence comes from Paracoccus bogoriensis, assembly GCF_019431455.1. Lineage (GTDB taxonomy): Bacteria > Pseudomonadota > Alphaproteobacteria > Rhodobacterales > Rhodobacteraceae > Paracoccus > Paracoccus bogoriensis. The sequence continues at coordinate 17,502 of NZ_JAHYSR010000001.1, read as the reverse complement.
CGGCTTCGGCGAAGGGAAACAGCAGCCCCACACCAAGGTCGAAGCCGTCCAGGACAACATAGACCAGGATCGAGATGCCCATCAGCACCGCAAAGGCGAAGGGCAGCCAGATGGCGGGGTCTCCGAACAGGGTCATCATCACACTACTCCGCAGGGGTCATGATTTCGACGCCGGCATCGCGGGGCGCCGGGTCGGGGGTGGTGCGGCCGCCATGGCTGGCCTTGCGCGCCAGATAGGTCAGCGCGCCCAGATAGGCCGCCGTCAGCAGGGCATAGACCGCCAGATAGGCCAGCAACGTGGACAGGACCATGCCGCCCGACACGTCGGCCACGGATTCGGCAGTGGTCAGAACGCCTGTCACCAGCCAGGGCTGGCGCCCGATCTCGGTCACATACCAGCCTGCCAGCGTGGCAATCCAGCCCGAAAAGGCCATGCCCGCGAAGGCGTAGATATAGACCTTGGGCAGACCCTCGACGCCGCGCTTGCGGCGCATGAACCACAGGGCCGACCAGGACAGGGCCAGCATCGCAAAGCCCAGACCCACCATCAGGCGGAAGGCAAAGAAAACCGGCGCCACGGGCGGATGCTCGACCACGCCGTCCTCGGTGACGAAATCGTTCAGGCCCGGCACGACACCATTGATGTCATGCTTGAGGATCAGCGAGGCCATGCCGGGGATCGCCACCTCGAAGCGGTTCTCGCGCGCTTCCTCATCGGGGATGGCGAACAGGACCAGCGGCACGCGGGACTGGGTTTCCCAGTTTCCTTCCATCGCGGCAACCTTGGCGGGCTGATGCTCCAGCGTGTTCAGGCCGTGAAAGTCGCCGGCCAGGATTTGCAACGGGATCAGCACCGCGCCCATGATGACGCCGAAGCGCAGCGTCGTGCGCACCTCGGCCCCCCGGTCGCCCCAGATCCAGCGCAGGGCCGAAAGACCCGCGATCAGGAACGCGACCGTCAGGCCCGAGGCCAGCAGCATGTGCACCAGGCGATAGGGCATGGACGGGTTGAAGACGATGGCGAACCAGTCGGTCGCGTGCACAACGCCGTCACGCAGTTCGAACCCGGCAGGCGTGTGCATCCAGCTGTTCAGCACCAGGATCCAGAAGGCCGACAGCGTGGTGCCAAAGGCGACCAGCGCCGTTGCCGTCGTGTGCAGCCAGCCCGGCACGCGCCGGAAGCCGAACAGCATGATTCCAAGGAACGCGGCCTCGAGGAAGAAGGCGGTGATGATCTCGTAGGCCAGCAGCGGGCCTGCGACATTGCCCACGACCTCCATGAAGCCCGGCCAGTTGGTGCCGAACTGGAAGGACATGGTGATGCCCGACACGACGCCAAGCGCAAAGGACAGGGCGAAGACCTTCACCCAGAACCGGTAGGCATCCATCCATTTCTCGTCTCCGGTCTTGTTGAAGCGCAGCTTGAAGAACAAGAGCACCCAGCCAAGCGCGATGGTGATGGTCGGAAACAGGATGTGGAACGAGATGTTTGCCGCGAACTGGATCCGCGACAGGATGAGGGGATCCATTGTTTTACTCCTTTGCCTTGCGGAAGGGGATCAGGCGCCCGGCCCCTTCGATCATGCGGTTGAGGCGGGCGCCCATGTTCAGCAGCGCGACCAGACGTTCGGTCTCCAGACGGTTCAGTTCGTCATGGAAATGGGTCATCTGTTCGATGACGGCGCGCAATTCGTCGATGCGGGCGCGGGCGGCCAGATCGCCCTCGGCGGGCTGGGTCATGGCAAGCTCGCGCAGCTTGGTCAGGGTGGGGTCGATCTCGCGCTTGCGGCGTTCGGCGACAAGGGTGCGGACGATCTCCCACAGATCGTCGGGGGTCGCGAAGAAATCGCGCCGGTCGTCGGGGCGGTGGCGCAGCCGGACCAGGTTCCAGCTTTGCAATTCCTTCAGCGCCATCGACACGTTCGACCGCGAGAAGCCAAGCGCGGCCACGATGTCGTCGGCGCAAAGCGGATCATCGGCCAGAAACAGCAGCGCATAGACCTGCCCCACGGTGCGGTTGATGCCCCACCGCGACCCCATCTCGCCGAAGTGCAGGATGAATTCCTGCCTGAGGGGAGAAATGTTCATGTATCGTTTCTCCGGCTATTTCGGAAATTTCTGAAATGATAGATAGCGCGGAAAGGCTGGCGCAACACAGGGCCGATTGTCGCATTTCGCCCCCCTGATCGGGAACAAGAACGCCGCGCCCCGGTTAGGGCCGCCCCAGGACAAAAAGGACAAGACACAAGGAGATGCCATGGACCACGCCAATCACCCCCGCCTGACCCCGGACGAGATGACCGAGGCCGTGCTGACCGGGGCTCCGATCTACGACCCCGAAGGGCAGACCGTGGGCACCATTGCCGATACGCACGGCGCCGGACCCGACATGAGCGTTGTCGTGGATGTCGGCGGAATCCTGGGGATCGGCTCCAAGCCGGTCCTGGTGCCGCTGCGCGATCTGGACATGATGCGCGACGAGAACGGCGATGTTCACGGCCTCACGCGCCATACGAAGGATGAGCTGAAACGCCTGCCCGAACATCGTCAGGGCTGAGCACGCCACGCTTGACGCAGGCGCGGGGCGCGTGAGACACGCTCTCATGCGCCTGCGCCGATCCCACACGGTTCCGCAAGAGGATATGCCGGATGACACCGCCCCACGCCGGGGCGGCTGGATGGCGGCTGGATGGCGGGCCTTGCGCTGGCTGGCATCGCGGCTGGCACTTGTCCTGCTGGGGCTGGTCGCGATCTTCGCCTTTGTGAACCCGCCTGTCACCTGGACGATGCTGGCCGAACGGCGCGACCACCCGCTGGCCGAACGCCGTTGGGTGCCCCTGGACCAGATCGCGCCGGTGATGCAGCGTTCCGTCGTCGCGGCCGAGGACGCGAATTTCTGCCTGCATTGGGGTTTCGACATGTCCGAGATCCGCAAGGTCGTGGCCTCGGGGTCGAATCGGGGAGCCTCGACCATCACGCAGCAGACGGCCAAGAACGTGTTCCTGTGGCAGCAACGAAGCTGGGTCCGCAAGGCGCTGGAAACGGGCCTCACCCCGATCATCGAGGCACTATGGTCAAAGCGCCGTATCCTGGAAGTCTATCTGAATGTCGCGGAATTCGGGCCGGGCGTCTTCGGCATCCACGCAGCCGCCGCCCATCACTTCGGCACAACGCCGGACCGGCTGACCGCTGCGCAGGCCGCACGGCTGGCCGCGATCCTGCCCGCGCCCAAGACACGGCGGACGGATCAAGCCTCGGCCCGGTCGCGGGCGATCCTGGACGGGGCGGCCACGATCCTGCGCGACGGGCGGGCAGATTGCTTCCAGCCGCGCGGCCGCGAACGGTCCGGCGGTTGAAAGGCCGGGGGGGCACGCGTATCAAGGCGCCGTTGCGACACGAAGGGGTTCCGAGCAGTCAATGAATACAAGCACCCAGACCACGCGACTCTACCACACCGCGCTTTCGCCTTTTTCGCGCAAGGTGCGGCTGGTTCTGGCCGAGAAGAAGATCGAGGTCGAACTGGTCGAGGAACGCTATTGGGAAAATCCGCCCGACCTGAAGCGGCGCAACCCGGCGGGCAAGCTGCCGGTGCTGCGCTACCGGGGCAACATGCTGGCCGAAAGCCAGGCCATTATCGAATATCTGGACGAGGCCGTGCCCGCGCCCGCGCTGATGCCGCAGACGCCGCTTGAACGCCACGAGGTCCGGCGCCTCTGCGCCTGGTTCGACGACAAGTTCAACACCGAAGTCACCCAGCCCATCCTGGGCGAGCGCGTCTGGAAGAAGCTGACCCGGCAGGGCTATCCCGACAGCCGGGTCGTCAAGGACGGGCTGCGTGCCATCAAGGAGCATATCGACTATCTGACCACCCTGCTGGAGACACGGCGCTGGCTGGCGGGCAACACGCTGAGCCTTGCCGATTTCACGGCGGCGGCGCATTTCTCGTGCCTCGATTACATCTCGGACGTGGACTGGGACCGGTCCGAGACGCTGCGCGACTGGTATGCGACGATCAAGTCGCGGCCGGCCTTCCGTTCCGTTCTGGCCGATCAGGTGCCGGGCATCCATCCGGCCCCCCATTATGCCGAGCTGGATTTCGGGTAAGCCGCCGGCGGGACAATTGCGTCCCGCGACCGCCGGGGGGCCGGCCCCCCGGACCCCCCCGGACGGCGCCGCGCCGACCGGCTGGCACCAGGCCCGCACCGAGATCGAGGCCCAGGCCCGCGCGATCGGCTTTGCCAAGGTGGGCGTCACCCGGCCCGACGCTCTGCCCGAACTGCCCGCGCGACTGGCGGCTTTCCTGGAGGCGGGTCATCATGGGCAGATGGGCTGGATGGCCGAACGCACTTCATGGCGCGCCAACCCTGCCGCCCTTTGGCCCGAGGCGCGCTCGGTCATCATGTTGGCCGAACTTTACACCCCCGAGACCGATCCCTTGGCGGTGCTGGACCAGCCCGAGCGGGCGGCGGTCAGCGTCTATGCGCAGGGGCGCGATTATCACGACCTGGTCAAGAAACGCCTGAAGCAGCTGGGTCGCTGGATGCTGGAGCGCGCGCCGGGGCATCAGATCAAGGTCTTCGTGGACACAGCACCGGTGATGGAAAAGCCCCTGGCGCAGGCGGCGGGACTGGGCTGGCAGGGCAAACACACCAATCTTCTGTCGCGCGACCTGGGCAGCTGGTTCTTTCTGGGCGCAATCTTCACCACCCTGCCCCTGCCGCCCGACCAGCCCGAACGCGAGCATTGCGGTTCCTGCCGCAGCTGTCTGGATAGCTGCCCGACCGGTGCGTTTCCCGCGCCTTTCCGGCTGGATGCGCGGCGCTGCATTTCCTACCTGACGATCGAGCACAAGGGACCGGTCGATCCCGAGCTTCGACCGCTGATGGGCAACCGGATCTATGGCTGCGACGATTGCCTGGCGGTCTGCCCCTGGAACAAGTTCGCGCAGGCCGGCTCCGAGATGCGCTATCGCGGGATCATTGATGCCCCCTTGCTGGCAGACCTGGCAGGCCTGGACGACCCGGCCTTTCGAGCACGTTTCTCGGGCAGTCCGATCAAGCGTATCGGGCGCGACCGCTTCATCCGCAACGTGCTGTATGCCATCGGCAATTCCGGTCTGCCCAAGCTGCACCCCGTGGCGGCGGCGCTGCTGCAGGATCCGGATCCGACGGTGGCCGATGCCGCGCAGTGGGCCTGCACACGGCTGGACAAGGCCTAGAACAGGAAATCCTCGGCGCCGAGACCCGTCACGCCCTCAAGCCGGATCAGCATGTCAGGGCGGCGGTCGCCGTCCAGGTCGATCCAGACTTGCGTCTCGTTGCCCGAGACCTGCCAGCGGACCGAGCGTTCGCCCGAATGCCCCCCCTGTCCCACATAGCTGACGCGCAGAAAGGACAGGTCAAGACGATCCTCGCCGCGGGTGAAATCGCGGATCAGGTCGGGCGCATCGACACGGCTGTCATTGCGGTCCAGCACGCGAAAGATGTCGCGGCCACGCCCGCCGATCAACGTATCGGAACCCGGACCACCAACCAGCGTGTCGTTTCCGTCGCCGCCGTCCAGCAAATCGTCCCCCATCTGCCCCCGCAGCAGGTCGTTGCCCGGCCCCCCGCGTAATGTGTCCCGTCCTGGACCGCCCTCCAAGGTGTCGTTGCCCAGCCCGCCCATCAGCAGATCATGGCCCGGACCGCCCAGGATGCGGTCCTCGCCCGGCCCGCCAAACAGGCGATCGTTGCCGGCGCCGCCGAAAATCCGGTCATTGCCGATCCCGCCTTCGATCGTGTCATCCCCGGGACCGCCATAGATCGTGTCATTGCCCGGCCCGCCCAGAACACGGTCACTGCCGCCGCCCGCATAGATGAGATCGGCCCCCGTCCCGCCCAGGATCGTGTCGCGCCCAGGCCCGGCGCGGATCGTGTCATTGCCCGGCCCGCCCTCAAGGCGGTTGTTGCCGATCAGGTCTTGCAAGAGATCGTTGCCAATTCCGCCGATCAAGGTGTCATTGCCCGAGCCGCCCAACAGCGTGTCATGCCCCGGTCCGCCGAACAGCCGGTCATGGCCCGCCCCGCCGATCAGGCGATCATTGCCCGCCCCGCCATGCAGCGTGTCGTCACCCGGCCCGCCATCAATGACATCGTTGCCGTCGCCGCCGAAAGCCAGGTCATTCCCCTCGCCGCCAAAGATCCGGTCGCGGCCAGCCCCTGCGCGGATCGTGTCATTCCCCTCGCCACCGTAAAAGAGGTTGTTGCCCTGATCGTCGAACAACAGATCGTCGCCATCCCCGCCCCACAGCACGTCATTGCCGTCCCCGCCGTGCAACGTATCGCGGCCCGCCCCCCCGAACAGGACGTCATCGCCCGCGCCGCCTTCGAGCGAATCATTGCCATCACCGCCTTCGAGCGTGTCGTTGCCGTCCCCGCCCAACAGCGTATCATTGCCGGCGCCGCCGCGCAGCAGGTCGTTGCCGCTGCCGCCGTTCAGGTAATCGGCCCCCGCCCCCGCGACCAACGTATCGTTGCCCGGCCCGCCCAACAGGCGGTTGTTGCCCTGCAACGCCTCAAGGTAGTCGTTTCCGTCCTCGCCCGACAGCGTGTCGTTGCCGCTGCCGCCGAACAGCCGGTCATTGCCGTTGCCGCCATAAAGCAGGTCGTCCCCGGCCCCTCCATACAGCACGTCATGACCGTCGCCGCCATAGAGCGTGTCATTCCCCTCGTCCCCGTGCAGCGTGTCATTGCCTGCATCGCCGAACAGCGTGTCGTTGCCCGGTCCGCCAAAGATCAGGTCGTTGCCGTCCCCGCCGCGCACCACGTCATTGCCCGCCCCCGCGCGCACCGTGTCATTGCCACCCCCGGCCGAGACGGTGTCGTTGCCAGCCCCCGCGTTGATCATCTCGGGACGGGCACCACCCAGCAGCAGGTCAGGGCCTTCGGTGCCAAAGATCCATTCGGGCATATCCGAGGGCGTGTCCTCGGGGCGGATACGGGACGGGTCCACTTCCGGCAGCAGGTAATGCGCGACCGGGAACAGCATCTCGTTCGAGAAATCGGCGATGGTCAGCGACCGGCCGTTGCGGGTCTGCACGTCGATCACCATGTCGCCCGCCACGATCATGACGCCGGTGCTGGTCGGAATGAAACGCAACTGCCAGATGCTGCGGATATTGCCCAGCAGGGACAGGTCCAGTCGGTCGATACCCGGTTCATAATCCGTGATCGTAACGGTGCCGCGCGTGCGCGTCACGACAAACAGATCGGCCCCGGCGCCGCCCGTCAGACTGATGGGGCGCCCCCCGGACACCAGGATGTCATCGCCCGCGCCGCCCGACAGGCGCGTGGTCTGCGCGCCCGCCAACAGCAGGTCATTGCCGCTGGTGCCATTCTGGGCGCCCGCGCCGACCTGGCGCGTCAGACCGATCCGGCCGGGGTCAAAGACAAATTGCGTGATCCCTGTCTCGGTCGCGCTGGTTACGAACAGCATCACCCGCCCCTCGACCACCAGCGCCCGGATCGCACTGACATTGGCCAACGTGGTGCCGTTCGTGTCCTCGATGGTCAGCAGGTGCAGCAGCCGCCCGTCGGGCATCAGCGTGAAGACCGAAATCCCGTCATCCGCACCGCCCACGAAAAGCAGGCTGCGGCCGTCCACCACGACGCTTTCCATGGCGGTAACAGATTGAAAGCGGGTCGTGCGCTCGTCGATGATGTGATCGGTGCCGGTCAGACGCCCCTGCCCATCCAGCCGGAAAACGGAAATCGAGCTTGACCCGCCCCCGCCCAGAATGACGAAGGTGCTGCCCCCCACCTCGACCACCTTCAACTGCGAGGGCTGGTCGTATCCCATTCCCCGCGCCGCAACATGCAGGTTCCCCGGCCCGATATGCCCGCTATCCGAAACCAGATGCGTGGACAGGAAATTGCCCTTCCCCGAGATCGTGACGACGATGGTCTGGCCCTCGGCCTGCGCCACGGCCAGCCGGTCGATCTGGGCGCCGGGCATGGCCCGGTCCGGCATCGGGATCGTCAGCGAGGATTGCCGCGTCAGCGCGCCATCCGCAGCGACGCGATGCAGACTCAGCGTCAGCCCGCCCTGCGCGATCAGCACGAACTCGCCCCCGGGCAGCGACAGCTGTTCGATCGCGGTGATCCGGCCCGGCGGCAGGCCCGAGGGGAAGGCCGTGCCAAAATTGGGCAACGCGCCATTGTCGATCCGATAGGCCAGCCCCAGATTGGTCGCGCCGCCCAATTGACCCAGATGCAGCAGGTTGCGCCCGCCAAGCGACAGCAGCGTGATCTCGGGCGCGCCGGAATAGGTGAAATTGTCCAGATAGGCCCGGTTTCGCAGCAATTGCAGCGGCAAGTCGGGATCGCTGATCGCATAGCTGGTCACTCCGCCGCCGATATGAGTGGCGGCGAACAGCATGAACCGCCCATCCGATCCAGCAATCGCCAGATCGGTGACCTTGGACAGCCAACGTTGTTGCGTGACACCGAAGGTTGTCACGTGGCGATAGGCAATCATGGTGTTCAATGCCCGTGATGAACCCGGACGGAACCGGCCAGGCACTCACAGGATGGGGGCATCGCCGCAGGCTGAACAGACCCGCTTTTGCTTGCATTTTAGCAGATCGGAGGATCTTGCAGGGTCAAGCCTGTTTTCCCGCCTCGGCCAAGGCAAGGGGGCCATAGAGAATCAGCGCGGGCTGGTCGGGTACGACACCCTCCAGCCGCCGGGCCAGTGCCTCGATCGTGGTCGGCTCAAGCCGCTGTCCGGGATGGCCTACCGCCTCGGCGAACAGGGCAGGCGTATCGCCCGGCAGGCCATGCGCGCGCAGGCCCGCGACCAGCGCGGGAAAGCTGCGTTGACCCATGAAAACGGCCGTCGTGGCCTGCGGATCGGCCAGCGCCGCCCAGTTCACATCCTGCGGCAATTGGCCGGTCACATCGGCGCCGGTGACGAATTGCAGCCGCCGCGCGGTCAGGCGCCGCGTCAGCGGCATCCCTGCTGCTGCTGCCGCCGCGCTGGCGCTTGTGACGCCCGGCACGATCTCGAACGGGATACCGGCCTGCGCCAGCGCGACCAACTCTTCCTCCAGCCGCCCGAAAATGCCCGCATCGCCCGATTTCAGCCGCACGACGCGGCGCCCCGACCGGGCGTGGTCCAGGATCAGGCGGTTCACGGCCTCTTGCCGCGCCGAGGGACGGCCCGCGCGCTTGCCCACCGCGATCAGTTCGGCATCCGGATTGGCGTGATCCAGCACGGGGCCAGAGGCAAGGTCGTCGAACAGGACCACCTCGGCCTCGGCCAGACGCCGCGCGGCCTTCAGCGTCAGCAATTCGGGATCGCCCGGCCCGGCAGAGACCAGCGAGACAAGCCCGGTTCCTGGCGGCGTTTCGGTCACGCTGTGGGGCATCCTTGTGCTGGCCTTGTCAGGCCGACAGCTATAGCAGCCCAGCCCGGTGTGACAATGGCACGCATCCCCTTGCCGCCGAAAGCAGGGCGTGATCGGGAAACTTTTCGACGCTTTCGGGCGTGGTGATGCAACGGAAGGGGGCAAACATGACGGTCATCTGCTGGTTCCGGCGCGTCCTGCGTCTTGACGATCACCCCGCGCTGATCGCGGCGGCCCAGGCGGGCGCGGTGATCCCGCTGGTGATCCTCGATCCGGCCGAAGCCGCGGACCACCCGGCCAGCGCCATGCGACAGGCCCTGTCGCTGCCGCGTCTGGACGCCAGTCTGCGCCAGCGCCGCAGCCGCCTGATCGTCCGGCGCGGCCCCCCCGCCGAGGTGATCGAGGCCGTTCTGCGCGAAACCGGCGCGAGGCAGGTTCATGCCAGCACCGGCTTTCCCTTTGCCTCGGATCACGGGCTTCGGGCGGCGGTCGAGCGCGGCGGCGCCAGCCTGCATCTGCATCCGCTGGCCGATCTGGTGGAACGGGCCAGCCTGCGCACGCAGACGGGTGGACCCTACAAGGTGTTTACCCCCTTCTGGAAGGCGCTGCGCCAGCAGGACATCGCTCCGCCGCAGGAAGCGCCCCGCCTGTCCTCGCCCGACGACTGGCCCCACAGCGATGGCCTGGATTGGCCCGAGGCGCGGGCGGCGATGGACCGAGGCTGGGACGTGGTCGCCCGCCATACCCGCCCCGGCGAGGACGAGGCGCATCAACGGCTGTCGGAATTTCTGGATGGCCCGCTGCGGGATTACCACACCCATCGCAATCACCCCTTCCGGCCCCGCGCCACATCCGGTCTGGCCGATGCGCTGGCCGTGGGCGAGATCAGCGCCCGGCGCGTCTGGCACCGCACCCTGCCCGCCTTTCAGGACGGCCGGGCGGGCGCCGAAGGCTTTCTGTCGGAACTCGCCTGGCGCGAATTCGCCCGCGACCTGCTGCACGAATCGCCGCAGATGGATCAGCGATGCTGGCGCGAGGAATGGGACCGCTTCCCGTGGAAGCGCGACAATGCCGATGCGGAATGTTGGCGGCGCGGCCAGACGGGCGTCGCCATGGTCGATGCCGGGATGCGAGAACTTTACGCAACGGGGCGGATGCACAACCGCGTACGGATGATCACCGCAAGCTACCTGACCAAGCACCTGCTGACCGATTGGCGCGTCGGGCTGGACTGGTTCGCGCGCTGCCTGACCGACTGGGATCCGGCCTCGAATGCGATGAACTGGCAGTGGGTGGCGGGCTGCGGGCCGGATGCCGCACCTTTCTTCCGGATCTTCAATCCCGAAAGTCAGGGCGACAAGTTCGATCCGCAATGCGCCTATCGCGACCATTGGATGCAACCGACAGGCCAGGGCGCGCGCGATTTCGCCGACGCCGCGCCGCGTTCGTGGCAGATCGACCTGACGCGGCGGGCCATGCCCTCGATTTCGCTGGAGAAGGGGCGCGCGCGGGCGCTGACGGCCTACGAGCAGCTGAAATCCTGACAGAGGAGAGGGCAGAATGGAAAGGGCATTGATCCTTGGGGCCTCGGGCGGAATCGGCGCGGCGCTGATGGATCGCCTGCGCGCCTCGGGGGTGGCGGTCACGGGGCTGTCGCGCAGCGGTGACGGGCTGGACCTGACACGCCCCGAAAGCGTTGCTGCCCATGCGCAGGCGCTGGCGGATCGCCGATTCGACCTGATCTTCAACGCAACCGGGGCGCTGGTGATCGACGGGCATCAGCCGGAAAAGACCATGGACGCGCTGGACCCGGATGCCATGGCCGCACAATTCGCGCTGAACGCCACGGGTGTCGCGCTGGTCATCCGCCACTTCGCGCCGCTTCTGTCGCGCGAGGGGCGGCCCGTGCTGGCCTCGCTTTCGGCGCGAGTCGGCTCGATCGGAGATAACGGCCTGGGGGGCTGGGTCTCCTATCGCGCCGCCAAGGCCGCGCAGAACCAGATCATTCGCACCGCCGCGATCGAGTGGCGGCGGCGCAATCCCCGCGCCGTGCTGGTCGCGCTGCATCCCGGCACGGTGGCCACGCCACTGACTGCAAGATATGCCGCGCGCTATCCGACGATCACCCCCGATGAAAGCGCGCGCGCATTGTTGGGCGTGATCGAGACCTTGACCCCCGAGGATACGGGCAGCTTTCGCGACTGGAAGGGTCAGACAGTGCCGTGGTAGAGGCTCTGCCGCGCAGATGCGGCGCGAATCGCTGAGGGATCGCCTCTGCGCCCGGCTGGGCAAAGGAACTCAAGATGACAATGATCTGCCCGTCCGGCCTCAGCAGAACCTTGGCAAGGTTCCATCTCGGCACGAAGCCCGTTTGCTGGCGAACCCGGGCACGGAACGGATGAACCTCGCCCCGCGCAATTGGCAGGATATCGGTGATCGGCAGGTCGATGCGGTATTCCACCTGGCAATAGCCGCAGACCTCTGCCCCCCGTCGCCAGTTCCTGATGGAAGGGCCCCGACGAAAATAGTTCTGGTCGGCGTGACTGCGGTGCGACGTTCAGGCCGCAGGAACCGAAGCCCGCCACAGCCAGAAAGAACGCTTCGCCATCAGACGCCGCCCCCCGCGCCGCCCCCCGCCAAGCCGCTTTCTGAAGGCTTCAGGCCCCCGAACCGGCTGCCCCCAAAACGTCCTGCTCTTATATTTCAGGACGTGGTAATTTGACCATCCGCCTGAATCAGCGTGGTCCTCTTTTGGCCAGGATCCGCTGAAGCGTGCGGCGGTGCATGTGAAGTCGGCGCGCCGTTTCGCTGACGTTGCGATCGCATTGCTCGTAAATGCGCTGGATGTGCTCCCACCGCACACGGTCGGCAGACATGGGATTCTCGGGCGGCGGAGGCAAAACTTCTCCGCTGGCCAGAAGCGCCGAAGTCACGTCATTCGCGTCAGCGGGTTTGGCCAGATAATCCGTGGCGCCCATTTTGACTGCCGCAACGGCCGTCGCGATGGCGCCATACCCGGTCAACACGATGATCCGGGCATCCTCGCGCCTTTCGCGCACGGCCTCGACCACGTCCAGGCCGTTCCCGTCCTCAAGACGCAGATCGACCACGGCATAGGCCGGGGCCTTGCGCTCGATCTGGCGCAAGGCCTGCGAAACGCTGAGCGAGGTTTCCGTCTGAAAGCCACGCTTTTCCATCGCCCTTGCCAGGCGTGTCACGAAGATCTCGTCATCATCGACCAGCAGCAGACTGGGATCGGGTCCAATCGGGTGGGTCACATTGTCCATCGCGCGCCTCTGAATGATAGAAACGAGATGTAGTGACCCACGACCTGCAAGGCAAAGAGTTGCGACAAAACGTCGTCCCTGTGCCAGAGGGCCGCTGCGACCGATCCTCTTTTCGGGCGCCGCCTGCGCGGTTCCTCAGGACAGGGCATCCACGAAACAGCCCACGCGGTCGGCCATCTGCTCGGCCGTTGCCTCGCGAGAGAAGAACTCTACCGTCCGGTTTCCGGGCATGACCAGATAGGTATTGGTCATGTGATCGACCAGATAATATTGCTGATCTTCCTCGTCATGGGCCTTGTAGTAATTTCGCCAGCCCTGATTGATGCGCGCGATTTCCTCGTCCGAACCGGTCAGGCCGATCATGTCGTCGGAAAACAGGCTGGTATAATCGGCCAGAACCTCGGCTGTGTCACGACGCGGATCGACAGTAACGAAAACATTCTGGATATCGACGCCGCGCGCGGCCAGGATCTGCTCCACCTCGGCATTGCGCGCCGTATCAAGGGGGCAGACATCCGGGCAGAACGTATAGCCGAAATAGAGAAGCGAGGGCTTGGTGAAAACCTCGTCCTGGGTGACGCGCTGGCCGTCATGGCGGGTCAGGGTGAAGTCGGTGCCGAAACTGTCCATGCCTCCGGCCACGGCGCTGCCCCGGCATTGCGCCAGGGGATCACCGGCGCGCTGCTGGGTCAGAAACAGCCCCCCGGCCGCCAGAACGCCGATTGCCGCCGCAGCGCCGAACATCAGGATCTTGCGATCAGCCATGACTTTCACCATCCTTGCGCGCCAATTCGGCGCATTGATGGCTGATCGTGCCGCCGTTATCAAGGCACAGACCGCCGCAGGGACATCACGATGACGGAAAACGCCCAGGCCGCGGCCAGTCTTGAAGCGCCGGTCGTGATGACCGACCAGCACAAGGCCGAACCCATCCGTATCCGCACGCTGGTGCTGCTGCGCTGGTTTGCCATCGGCGGCCAGATGGCGGCGGTCATCGTGGCGTGGCTCATGGGAATCGGCTTTGTCAAGACGCCGGTCCTGCTGCTGATCGCGGCCTCGATCACGATGAACCTGTGGTTGTTTCTGCGCCCGCCGAAACGCACCTCGCCGGGGCGAGCAGTGGCGCAGCTCAGCTTCGACCTGGTGCAGAACTCGGCGCTGATGGCGCTGACCGGCGGCATGGCAAATCCCTTTGCGCTGCTGGTGCTGGCGCCGGTGACGATTGCGGCGGCCTCGCTGAAGGGGCGGCAGGTCCTGGCGCTGGGCCTGGCGACGGTGGCGCTGATCTCGGTCGCGGCCTTGTTCGGCCTGCCCCTGCGTGGCCCCGACGGAGAGATCCTGCGGATGGAGCCGATCCTGGCGCTGGGCCATTGGGTCGCTCTGGTCATCGGCGTCGTGTTCTTTGCGGGTTACGCGCACCGGGTGACGGCGGAATTGCAGGCGACATCGAACGCGCTTTTCGCCACCCAGATGGCGCTGTCGCGCGAGCAGCGGCTGCAACATCTGGGCGGGGTCGTCGCGGCCGCGGCGCATGAGATGGGCACACCGCTGGCCACAATCAAGCTGATCGCGGGCGAACTGGCCGACGAATTGCAGGACCGCCCCGACCTGTGCGCCGATGCCGCAGCGCTGAAGGCCTCGGCCGATCGCTGTGCCGAGATCCTGCGCAGCATGGGCCGGGCGGGCAAGGACGACCTGCACATGCGCGCAGCCCCGCTGCGCGCCGTGATCGAGGATGCCGCAGCCCCTCATGCCGAACGCGGCCCCGTGGTCGAGATCAAGGCCGACGGTCCGGTGATCCGGCGCGATCCGGCGGTGATCCACGCGCTGCGGAACCTGATTCAGAACGCCGTCGATTTCGCCGAAAGCCGCGTGGTGGTCGAGTCCCAGATGACCCGGACCAGCCTTGGCGTGACGATTCGCGACGATGGTCCGGGCTTTCCCGTTGCGCTGTTGTCCCGGCTTGGCGATCCCTATCTCTCGCGCCGGGCCGAGGCGCAGCGCGGCAGCTACGAAGGGATGGGCCTTGGCCTCTTCATCGCCAAGACGCTGCTGGAACGGTCGGGCGCAAGGCTCAGTTTCGGCAATGGCGGACCGGGCGCCATCGTCTCTGTCCGCTGGCCTCTGGACCGTATCCGGGCCGAAGACCGACTTGCTCTGGCGGAAAATCCGCATATCGACCGCTGATCGCTTAACCCATTCTTAAGCAAGCTGTGCAACATTCGCCGCAAAGCGGTCTGCAACAGGCACGAGGGCTGGGCATGTTGAGCGAAGGAATCGGTCTGGTCGCCACGGCAGTTCTGGCAGGAACCCTGTCTGTGATCCTGGCGGTGGCAACGATCAGATTGTGGAATGTCGCAGGCGTGCACCGCGGCTCTGGCGCCGGGGCGCGCGATCGTCTGGATGCGGCGATCCAGCCAATGGTGTTCCTGTTTCGCCAGACTCGCCTGATCGACGCCACGCCCCCCGCGCGCGGGCTTCTGGACCGGATCGGCGCGCCGGGCGACGACTGGTCGCGGCTGCAGCAATGGCTTGGTCCCCGCTTCCCCGAGGCGCCCGCCCGAATGCGTCAGCTTGAACGGCTGGGCCGGATCGAAATGACCGGGACCGAGGGGCGGGGCAGCGCGACCCTGCGGCTGGTGGCCGAGGATCTGGGCGACCGGATGTGGCGGCTGACCGTCACCGATCCCCAGGCCGAACATGCGGGCATCGTGGTCGATTCGATGTCGCTTCATGCGATGGAGGAAGAGCTGGACCTGCTGCGCCGCGCGCTGGACCAGACACCGATGCTGGTCTGGCGCCAGGACGAGGACGAGCGCATCACCTGGGCGAACGCCGCCTATCTGCGCCGTGCCGAGGCTCGGGCCGACGGCGCTCTGGGCTGGCCCCTGCCGCGCCTTCTGGACGCGCCGAAGCCCGTTCCCGGCGCCGGGACCGCGACCCGCCGCGCCGCGCTCGAGGATAACGGCATCGTCTCCTGGTATGATTGCCACAGCCACCGGATGGGGAACGAGGTGATGATGTTCGCCCTGCCCGCCGATGCGGCGGTGCGTGCCGAACGCAGCCTGCGTGAATTCGTGCAGACCCTGACCAAGACCTTTGCCGATCTGCCGATCGGGCTTGCAATCTTTGATCGGCAGCGAAACCTGCAATTGTTCAATCCGGCGCTGATCGACCTGACCGGCCTGCCGACAGGCTTTCTGACCGCGCGCCCGACCTTGTTCGACTTTCTCGACCAACTGCGTGAACAGCGCATGGTCCCCGAGCCCAGGGATTACCGCAGCTGGCGTCAGCACATGGCCAACCTGGAAAGCGCCGCCGCGACCGGCCACCATGTCGAGACCTGGTCCCTTCCCGGCGGCCAGACCTATCGCGTGACAGGCCGCCCGCATCCTGATGGTGCAGTGGCATTCCTGTTCGAGAACATCACGTCCGAGGTCAGCCTGACCCGCAAATTCCGGGCTGAGCTGATGCTGGGCAGCCATGTGCTGGACGGGATCGAGGATGCTCTGGTCGTCTTTGCCCCTGGTGGCAAGATGGTGATGGCGAACCAGGCCTATCGCGCGCTTTGGGGCGATGCTGCGACCGATCTGCCCGAGGCGATGACACTCTGGGCCGGAAATCGCGCTGCCGGTGCGGGTCATGCGGCCTTGTGTGCGGCGCTGCAGGACAAGGATGCGCCGCGCGCCAGCGGCGCGTTGGCTGGCCCACAGGGTCAGCTTCTGGGCTGGGCGGTTTCGCATCTTGGAGGGGGGCGCGTGATGCTGCGCTTCCGCCAGCCCGCCGTCGAAAGCCTGACCGCGCCGGAAGCGCTGCTGGCGTTGGACCAGGCGACCGATCTGAGCGGAGCGGCCAAGCTCGGCTAGGTTTTGTTGCATTCAGGGCCCCATGTGAGGCGAGTTGTGCTTCAAGATCGAAAAACAGAGGCCTCTTGCGGACATTGAACGATGAACAACGGGTGCGGATCGAGGGGCACCTTCCGGTGCGCGAAGGTCCGCCGTGCGGACAATCGGCCGGTTGCGGATGCGGTCCTGTGGTTAACGCGGACGGCCTACTGAATTCGTCAGGCGAACAGGCGTGCATCGCGGTTCCGACGCCGGGCCATGACGGGGCTTGGGATCGTCTTTTTCAAGCCATTAGGCAAAAAACCCGACTTGGAATATGTCCTGATTGATAGCACCACATGCAAAATGCACAGCCCTCGCGGACGGGGCGGACGGAAGAGGGGCTCAAAATCACGGCCTCGGAGGTCGGCATAGTGGGTTGCCGATCAGGATCCACGCTGCCGTCGCTGCGCTGGGGTTGCCGGTGAGACTGATCCCGACGACCGAGCAGCGTGGCAATTGCTCACAGGCCACCGCGCTGATCGACGGCTTCGAGGGCGTTTGCCACATTATTGCCGATGCCGCCCATGACTCGGCCGCCTTGCGCAAGAAGATCAAAGGAGGCCGTGGAGCACAGGCCCATATCCAAGCCAGCCATCCCGCGCGGTCAAGCCATTCCTCGATCTCGACCTTTATGTCGAGCGTCACAAGGTCGAAAACTGCTTCCAAAGGATCGAACCTCCGCCGCATCGTCTTGCGGTGCGAGAAGACGCTTTTCAGCGTTATGGGCTTTAACCTTCCTCGGGGAATGTCCCGCCCGATGTTGAACTTCGTGGGGTGAGGGGTGGCGTTGCTCTCGCTGAGCCGTAGGCTCGGGGTGTCCAATCCAAACGGAGAGCAGCACCATGAAGACAGCTACCACATCTCCGGTCGCGCTGGCCAGCACGGCCGAGTTGAACGCGGCGGTCGAGGAGGCGCGCGACGCGGTCGGGGCGAGCTTCGA
>NZ_JAHYSR010000019.1 GCF_019431455.1 Paracoccus bogoriensis | reverse complement strand
AATCCCGTTCCACCACCAATTGGCCGATCTTGGCATGCAGCTTTTCGATCGCGCCTTCCTTCTCGGCCGCCTTCGCCTCGGCCTTGCCCGAGAAAATCGCGGCCATGCCCTCAAGCGCCTGACGCTTCCGGGAATGGATCACCGTCTGATGCACGCCGTGCTTCGCCGCCAGCTCGGCGATCGTCGCCTCGCCACGAATGGCTTCAAGCGCCACCTTCGCCTTGAAGGCTGCGCTGTCGTTCTCCCGTTTGCCGGCCACGCTGTTCGTCCTCGTCTTCCTTGGCGGCAAGCTTGGCAAACTGTCCAGTTTATGGGGACCACCTCAGCACGCCGTCACCGATGCGAAGGGGCGGCCGATCCGCTTCTTCATGACCGCGGGCCGCTGCCCGGCATCATGTTCGGCTTGCTGGCACCAGACACGCAGACTGTCGGGGGAGCAGCCAAGCTTCGGCGCGATCGCCTTGTAGGCGGCCGTGTCGCTCGCGTATTCGGCGCGGTTCTCTCGAAAAAGCCGAACACCGCGTTCGCGAAGCTCGGCCGGATAGGCGGGGGGTGAATCTCTGCCTGCTCATAGGGCTCATCCCTTGAGTGTCTTACTCTCCGGTAAACCAGGGGCAGTTCATGTTCGGCAAAAGCGGCTCAATGATCGAGCACTCGAAATCAGTCAGATCAAAGCAACGCTGTGTCGTGGGCTCTCATCTCCGCAAAGAGTGAATCATCAGACCCCAAGCGCCGCCAGGTATTCATGAGTGCGTGACTTGGAACCAGAACCACGCCCACGCGACAAAATGCCTTCGCCCGATTGCGCAAATAATCCAGGAACTTGCCTTAGTCCAAATATCCTGGGGGCCGGGGGACTGGCCCCCGGCTTCGCTGTCAGTTGCGCCCGTCGAAGCGGACGAAATCCAGCACGCTGCCTTCGCCTGGCCTGATTTGTGACCAATCCTCGATCTGGAAATCCAGGACCAGCGTTGCCGCCGTCGGATAGCGCCTGAAATCCGGGTCCAGCGGCGGCCGAGATGGCAGCATCGCGGCAAGCTCCGAAATTCCCGGATTATGCCCCAGCATCATCACCGTCTGGTGAGTCGCGCTGCGCAGCACGGTCATCATCCGCTCGGCATTGGCGTGATAGAGCGCGGGCTCAAGCCTCAGGATGGGGCGCGTGCCAAGCGCGGTTCGCACCACGCCTTCCCAGGTCTCGCGCGTGCGGGCAGCGGTCGAGCACAGAACCTCCTCAGGCTCGTAGCCCCTGCTGGCCAGCCAATCCCCCAGCGCGCGTGCCGATCGTCGGCCGCGGGCGTTCAGGGGGCGGTCATGGTCCTCCAGTGTGGGATCGTCCCAGGCCGATTTGGCATGTCGGGTCAGGATCAACCTGCGGTATCCAAGCGGAGTCATCTGGGCGCTGCCCCCTTCCCATGAGGTTCAACGCTACCGTGCCACAGGCTTCGACAGGGCTGCAAGCCCGCCCATGGGCCTTACAGGCCGGTATCGCCCTGGCGCAATCCCCGCGGCTTCACGCGCGGCTCGGTCGAGCGGATCAGCGACCCCGCGCCATGTTCGGTGAACAATTCCAGCAGGCAGGCATTCGGAACCCGCCCGTCCAGGATCACGACCGCCCGGACGCCATCCTCCAGCGCCTTCAGCGCAGTTTCGGTCTTGGGGATCATGCCGCCGGCGATCTGGCCATCCTGAATCATGGCGCGCACCTGATCGGGGTGAAGCTGCGTCACAACCTCGCCCGAGGCATCCTTGACGCCCGCTACATCCGTCAGCAGCAGCAGCCGGTCGGCCTTGAGCGCCCCGGCAATCGCCCCGGCCGCCGTGTCGCCGTTGACGTTGAAGGTCTCGTTATCCTCCATCCCCGTCGCGACGGGCGCGATGACGGGGATCATGCCGGCGCTGTAGAGGTCGCGGATGATCTGGACGTTCATCTCGACCGGGCGGCCGACGAAGCCCAGTTCGGGATCGTCCGCCTCGCAGACCATCATGTCGTCATCCTTGCCGGAAATCCCGACCGCGCGCCCGCCCGCGTCGTTGATCGCCTGCACGATGCGCTTGTTGACCAGGCCCGACAGAACCATTTCGACCACCTCAACGGTCTCCTTGGTGGTGACGCGCTTGCCTCGGACGAAGCGGCTTTCGATGCCCAACCGGGCCAGAAGATCGTTGATCATCGGGCCCCCGCCATGGCAGACGACCGGGTTCAGTCCGACCTGCTTCATCAGCACGATGTCGCGGGCGAATTCGGCCATCGCCTCGTCATCACCCATCGCGTTGCCGCCGAACTTGACCACGACCACCGCGCCGGAATAGCGCTGCAGGTAGGGCAGGGCTTCGGACAGGGTGCGGGCGGTGGCGATCCAGTCACGGTTCATGTTCTGTCTTCTCATCCTCGAGGCCCCAAGCTGACGGGCGGACACTTAGGACGCGCGGGCGGATCAGTCCAGCCCGGCGATGATCGCGCGCAGGGTGGCGATGCCGTAGCCCTTTTCCGAAGAGGTCGCGACGATCTCGGGAAAGGCGGCGGGGTGTTTCTGCAACGCATCCTCGACCTGGGCGAGAACGGGTTTCAGGGCGTTCGGGCCGAGCTTGTCAGTCTTGGTCATCACGACCTGAAAGGGCACGGCGGACTTGTCCAGCAGCGTCATGATCTCGTGATCGACATCCTTCACACCGTGGCGCGAATCGATCAGGCAGAAGGCGCGGCGCAGCGTCGGCCGACCCGCCAGATAGGTCTTCAGCAACGCCTGCCATCTGGCGACGACGGCGACCGGCGCCTTGGCGAAACCGTAGCCGGGAAGGTCAACCAGATAGGATCTTTCGCCCAGGGTGAAATAGTTGATTTCTTGCGTGCGGCCCGGCGTGTTCGAGGCACGCGCCAGCCCTTTGCGGCCCGTCAAAGCGTTGATCAGGCTTGACTTTCCGACATTGCTGCGCCCGGCGAAACAGATTTCCGGCCGGTCAGCCGGGGGCAGGCCTTCCATCGCGACTACGCCCTTGAGAAAATCAACGGGACCGGCGAACAGCAGGCGTGCCGCTTCGGCAGTCTCCGCATCGGGTTCGGTGGCAAGGGGGAAGGCGACCTTCATCGTGTGATCTCGTCTCCGATACGGATATCGCCTCCGGTCACGACCTCGGCAAAGACGCCGAAATCCGTATGTCCATACAGGCGGTCCAGGGTTTCGTCCATGTCGCTGTCGCACTGGCGGGTTGTGATGGCGGCCGAGGTCGCGTCTTGGCGCCCGTCTCGGTCAGCGCCGCCCATTCACACGCGCCGGGCAGGCGTGGGGCTGGCGCCAGCGTTACGGCGTCCGGCCCTTCTCCGCCGACCGATTCGATCGGATGGCGGCGGATCGGGGCCAACCGCGCGGTCACTTGCCCTTGCCCTCGCGGGTCTTGGCCCGTGACGGCAGCGAGGCGCGGATATTGCCGAAGAAGTCCGGCCGGTGCCCGTGCATCGACATGATCGTGTATTGCTGGACGATCGTGATGATGTTGTTCGTCACCCAGTAGAGCACGAGGCCCGAGGCAAAGCCGCCCAGCATGAACATGAACACCCAGGGCATCCAGGCAAAGATCGTCTTTTGCACCGGATCGGTCGGGGCAGGGTTCAGCTTCTGCTGCATCCACATGCTGACGCCAAGCGCGATGGCCAGTGCGGGCAGGGTCAGCGAATGCAGCAGCGTGCCTTGCGCCGGAACGCCGAAAGGCAGCAGGCCGTAGAGGTTCAGCAGGCTCGACGGATCGGGCGCCGAAAGGTCCTGGATCCAGCCGAACCACGGTGCGTGGCGCAGTTCGATCGTGACGAAGATCACCTTGTAGAGCGAGAAGAAGATCGGGATCTGCAAGAGGATCGGCAAACAGCCCGCGGCGGGGTTTACCTTCTCGCGCTTGTAAAGTTCCATCACCTCTTTCTGGAACTTCATGCGGTCGTCGCCGGCGCGGGCCTTGATCTCCTCCATCTGGGGCTGGAGTTCCTTCATCTTGGCCATCGAGATGTAGGACTTGCGCGCCAGCGGGAAGACCAGTGTTTTCAGCACGAAGGTCAGCGCGATGATCGCCCAGCCCATGTTGCCGATGAGCCCGTGCAGCCAGTGCAGCAGCTGGAAGATCGGTTTGGTCAGGAAATAGAACCAACCCCAGTCGATCGAGTCGACAAAGCGCTGGATGCCCGGGTCGCGTTCGTAGCTGCGGATGACTTCCCAGACCTTGGCGCCGGCGAACAGGTAGCTTTCGGCGGTCAGCTGCGTGCCCGGCGCGACCGTCTGCATCGGAAAGCGCGCCTCGGTCTGGTAGATGTCGGCCCCCTCGGCATATTTCACGACGGCGGTGAAGGCCTGACCGGGCGCGGGGGCCAGCGTGGTCATCCAGTATTTGTCGGTGAAGCCGATCCAGCCATTGCCGCCGACCTCGAAGATCGCGGCCCGGCCCTCGCGGGCGATCGGGTCCAGACCGGCGATGTCACGGTATTTCTTCTCGACGAGGCTGCCGTCGATCATGCCGACGACGCCCTCGTGGAGGATGAAGAAGTTCTGCGTGTCGGGGCGGCCGTGGCGGGCAATGATGCCGTAAGGGGCGGCCGAGAAGGCGGCGCTGCCGCTGTTCTCGAGGCTCTGGCTGACGGTGAACAGGTAGTTCTCGTCCAGCGCGAAGGTGCGGCGGAAGGTCTGGCCCGCGCCGTTGTCCCAGGCCAGCGTGACGGGCTTGCCAGGCGCCAGCGTGTCGCCGGATTCCACCGTCCAGATGGTCGCCGGGCCGGGCACCAGATCCGGCGACACGCCCGGCCCTGGGGTCCAGCCATAGACTGCGTAATAGGGCTTGGTCAGGTTGACGTTGACGCGCTCATCCGCCGTCGCCGACGATGGCGACAACAGGCGCACATTGGGCGAGCCTTCGTCCAGCGTCTCCCTGTAGCGGGTCAGCATCAGGTCGTCGATCCGGCCGCCCAGCAGCGAGATCGAACCTTCCAATGCCCCGGAACGGATCGCGACGCGGCCGAGCGGCTCCGACGGCTCGTCCGCGGCGGCCAGATCCGCCGGGGCGGCTTCGCCCACCGGCACCGCTGGCGCCAGCGGCTGGTCGCCGATGCCTTGCTGCGCCAGAGGCTGACCCGAGGGCTGGTCCGAGACGGGTTCGGGCGCAAAGACCGTGTACCAGACAAGGATCACCAGGAACGACAGGACCGTCGCCAGGATCAGATTTCTGTTGTTGTCTTCCATGCCGTCACCACTGTCATCGCGTCAGTCGCGCCGGTTCAACAGAAGCGCCCCCCAAAGGTCAAGCAGATTTGCCGCGACGCGCAGTCACGCAAGGCCCTCAGTCGCGGCCCGAGGCGTATTTCAGCCCAGCAGCCGACCGATTGTCCGCCCGCTCTCGGCATGGCGCGCCAGATAGGAGGCCACGTCTTCCAGCGGCATGGGCCGGGCGATGGCATGGCCCTGCACCTCGTCGCACCCCATCTGGGCAAGGAAGGAGTATTCTTCGCGCGTTTCGACTCCTTCGGCAAGGGCGGCAATGCCCAGGCGTTCGGCCAAGGCCAGGATCGCCAGAATCATGCGCTGCTGGCCGGGGTCGATGTCGCAACCGGTCACAAAACTGCGGTCGATCTTGATACGCTGCACGCCGAATTGTCGAATAGCGTCGAGGCTTGCATAGCCGGTGCCGAAATCGTCCAGGTCGATATTGCAGCCCGCCCGGGCCAAGGCCAGCAGGTTGCGTCTTGCCTCTGCATTGCTGGTGATCGGGCCGACGGTCTCAAGCACCTCGATCGTCAGGCGCTCGGGGCGCAGGTCGTGGCGGTCGAGCTCCCACAGGATGCCGGCGGCGAAATCCGGGTTGGCCAGTTCACAATTCGAGATGTTCAGCGCAACACGAGGCACATCCCAGCCTGCCCGGTCCCATGTCTTCAGTGCGCGCAGCCCCTGATCGAGGATGGCGAGGGTCAGCGCTCCGTGATCCTCGGCCGACATGCGCCCAAAAAACGCGCCAGGAAGCAGCAGGCCGCGTTGGGGGTGGTTCCAGCGGGCCAGCAGCTCGAACCCGCGGACCGCGCCGGTGTTGCAGCAGACCTGCGGCTGGAAATAGGCTTGGATTTCGCCGGCGGCAGCGGCCTCGGCCACGCTGGCGCCCTGACCGCCCCTTGTCAGCGCCGGATCGTAAGGGAACAGGGTCACGCGGCCGAGCGCATCGTCGGCAAGCCCCTCGAAGCGTTGACGCGCGTTTTCTGTCATATCGGCCAGATCGGGCAGGGAGGCGCCTTCGGCATGGACCAGGACGCCGGTCAGCACCGGCAGGATGTCGCGCCCCGCGACTGCGATGGGCGTCTGTGCCTGCTCCAGCAGCCGCCGTCCGACGCCGATCGCATCCAGCTCGTCGCGCTCGTTCAAGGTCACGGCAAAGAGGCCAGGCGCGATGATCTCGACGGGGTCGTCGGGGCGGATCGCCCGGCTCAGCGTCATCGAGAGGCGCACGACCAGGTGTCCCATCGCAGCCTTGCCCAGATATTCGCCCAGCGTCTCGGCATTCTCCAGCCGCAGAAGCAGCAGGCTACGACTGCGCTGGACCGGGGCGGCAGAGGCGGAGCGAACCAGCATAAGCCGCAATGGCGACAGGAAACGAGGGAGTTTTTCAAACATGCCGGGCCTTTCACACAACCACCGAGGATCGGGTTTAGGCCGAAATGTTTTCTGTTCCGTTAATGTTCGCCTGAATCAACGCGCAAGTCGGGGGGGGCTTCCGCCACTTCGCCCCGTTTTCCGGGGAAAAGTCCTGAAAAATCGAACAAACCGCTATCCAGCAGATGCGAGGGGCGCACATTCATCAGCGCCCGGAACATGACCTGGCGTCGGCCGGGGCTGCGTGATTCCCACTCGTCCAGCATCTGCTTGACCTGCATCCGTTGAAGCCCTTCCTGGCTGCCGCACAGATCGCAGGGAATGATCGGATAGTTCATCGCGCGCGAGAAGCGCTCGCAATCGGCCTCGGCCACATAGGCGAGGGGGCGCAGAACGGTCAGATCGCCCTCTTCGTTCAGCAGCTTGGGCGGCATCGCTGCCAGTCTGCCGCCGTGAAAGAGGTTCATGAAAAACGTTTCCAGGATGTCGTCGCGATGATGGCCAAGCACCACGGCCGAGCAGCCCTCTTCACGCGCGATCCGGTAAAGGTTGCCGCGCCGCAGGCGCGAACAGAGCGCGCAATAGGTCCGGCCGGCAGGAACCTTTTCCTTCACGATGGAATAGGTGTCCTGATACTCGATCCGGTGGGGCACGCCGCGCGCCGCCAGGAATTCGGGCAGGACCGTCGCCGGAAAGCCGGGTTGCCCCTGATCCAGGTTGCAGGCCAGCAGGTCCACGGGCAAGAGGCCGCGCCACTGCAATTCATGCAGCACCGCCAGCAACGCATAGCTGTCCTTGCCGCCCGACAGGCAGACCAGCCAGCGGTCGCCGGGGCGGATCATGCCGTAATCCTCGATCGCGGCGCGGGTCTCGCGCACCAGGCGCTTGCGCAGCTTGCGGAACTCGGTCGTGTCCGGGGCGCCTGCGAAAAGCGGATGGATCTCGGTTTCGTCGGAATTGTCCAGCATCACGGCGTTTTCTTCTGTTGGTGCGCGCGGGCGCGGTCATGGTCGGGATCGGCGCCTGGCACCGGGTCGTAGCCATGGCCCCCCCAGGGATGGCAACGGCAGATCCGGCGGGCGGTCAGCCAGCCGCCGCGCAGCCCGCCATGCCGCGCCAGAGCCTCCAGCGCATAGGCTGAGCAGGTCGGCTGAAACCGGCAGCCATGCCCGACCCAGGGCGAGGCGAGCAGCCGGTAGGCTCGCACCGGCAAGGCGAGCGCGTGCGCCAGCGGGCTCATGTGTGGATCTTCCGCAGCGCGCGGGCCAGATCGTCACACAGGGCCTCGAAGGGCCGGGTGACAGTGGCCTCGGGGCGGCCGACCAGGACATAATCCCATCCGGGGCGCGCCAAGGCGGGCAGCACGTGGCGCGCCGCTTCGCGCAAACGGCGCTTGGCGCGATTGCGGGCGACCGCATTGCCGATCTTCTTCGAGCATGTGAAGCCGATCCGCGGCGGCCCTGCGTCGCCCCGCGCCCGCGCCTGAAGCAGAAGGCCGGGCATCGTCTGGCGTCGCGCGCGCGCAGCGGCCAGAAAATCGGCACGCCTGGTCATGACAGGTGGCAGGCGGCGTTCGGGAATACGAAATGCCGCCATGCCGACATCCCCTGGCTGCGGATCAGCGATGGGATGGGGCAGAGGCGGCATCTCGACAGCCTTGTTGTGGCGGGTCATCCCGCCAGGCGCGATGTCAGGCCGACAGGCGCTTGCGGCCCTTGGCACGGCGGCGGTTCAGCACCAGGCGGCCGCCTTTGGTGGCCATGCGGGCGCGAAAGCCGTGACGGCGCGCACGAACGAGGTTCGAGGGTTGGAAAGTGCGCTTCATGGTCGGTCTCCGGGTCGTATCTTGCGGGTGACGCGGGGACGGGAGACGGTGCATACCGACACCCCGCGCAAACGCGCCGGTCATTTGAAACCCGCCAACTAATGCAGATGACGCGCCTCGTCAACCCGAGTCTGCCGCGTGGCAGGACAGCCCTGATCCGTTCGCGCCGGTCACATTTCGACGTTCTGCATCCTTCGGGAGGTGACAGGGAACCGTGGCAACATCACATTCGTTTGAACAGGATTGCCCGAACCGCTGGCTGACAACAGCGCGGCCTCACAACATAACCCCAACACATGCGACTGAACACGATCTCTGGCCGATTCGCTTTGCTGACGATGATGTTCGTCATCCTGGCCGAGCTTTTCATCCTGTTGCCCTCGCTGGCCGCTTTCCGGCTGGACTATCTGGATTCGCGGCTTGAACGGGCGCAGATCGCCAGCCTTGCGCTGCTGGCGACCGACGAATCGCTGGCCGCAGACCTGGAAGCCGAGCTGCTTCGGAATGCGGGCGTCTTCAACGTCGTCCTGCGGCGTAACGATATCCGCCAGCTTGTTCTGTCCTCGCCCATTCCTGGTCCGGTTGCCGCCACCTATGACCTGCGCGATGACGGTGTAGTGCAATCCATCGACGACGCGCTGGCGACGCTGTTGCGGCGCGACAACCGCGTTATCCGGGTGATCGGCGCGCCGGTCAATCAGGCCGGACAGCTGATCGAGATCACGATGGAGACCGCCCCGCTGCGCGAGGCGATGATCGACTACGCGCTGCGGCTGCTGGTCGTGTCGGCCGCCTTCTCGATCCTGACGGCGGCGCTTCTGTTCATCGCGGCGCAGCGTCTGATCCTGGTGCCGATCCGGCGGGTGATCAGCCACATGTCGGCCTATGCCAGGGCGCCCGAGGATGCGCGCCACATCATCACCCCCGACGCCCGGCTGGTCGAACTGCACGAGGCCGAGACTGCGCTGCAGTCCATGCAGAAGACCGTCACTTCGTCGCTGAAGCAGAAGGAAAGGATGGCCCAGCTGGGGCAGGCGGTTGCCAAGATCAGCCACGATCTGCGCAATATCCTGACCACGGCGCAGATCTTTGCCGACCGGCTGGAGGACAGCGCCGACCCCAAGGTGCGCCGTGCCGCGCCCAAGCTGGTGAATTCGATCACCCGCGCGGTGAACCTGTGCGAGACGACGCTGGCCTTCGGCAAGGCCGAGGAACCTTCGCCCACTCTGTCGCGCTTCAACCTGGCGAAGCTGGTCGCCGAAGTGGTCGAGGCCGAGAGCCTCGCCGGAGAGGCCGCCGGCGCGGTCGAGTTCCTGACCGATGTTCCGCCCAGCCTGACCATCCGCGCAGACCGCGACCAGCTTTACCGTGTGTTGTCGAACCTTGCCCGCAACGCGCGGCAGGCGATCGAAGGCACGGGGCGGCCCGGCACGGTCGAGATCGGCGCAGGCGAGAACGACAGCGAGTGGTGGATCAGGGTCGGCGATACCGGGCCAGGACTGCCCAGCAAGGCGCGCGAATACCTGTTCCAGCCCTTCACCGGCGGTGCGCGAAAGGGCGGCACGGGCCTTGGTCTCAGCATCGCGGCCGATCTGGTGCGCGGCCATGGCGGACGGCTGGAACTGATCCGCAGCGACGAAGAGGGCAGCCAGTTCTGTATCCTCATCCCGCGCGACATGGCGGTCCTGCCTCTGCGTGCCGAACTGGCGCCGACCGGCTGACCCCGGGCGCTTTTTTTCAGCCGGGATGCCTTTTGTGGTTTTTTGCCCTTGCACTCCTTGGACGTGACGGTTAGTTGACCGCCTCAAGACGGACCCGTAGCTCAGCTGGATAGAGCACCAGACTACGAATCTGGGGGTCGGGCGTTCGAATCGCTCCGGGTCCGCCATTCTCCATCCAGACCATCGCCGGCCTGTCTCGAGAAGAGCTGCTTCTGCAAGGCAGCGTGCGGCCTTTGCGACGCTGTCGCCGCGCCATGCGCGCAAGGGATGCCATGCGCTGAACCACTCGGCTGGTCAGGCGTTGTTGGCCT
This sequence comes from Paracoccus bogoriensis, assembly GCF_019431455.1. Lineage (GTDB taxonomy): Bacteria > Pseudomonadota > Alphaproteobacteria > Rhodobacterales > Rhodobacteraceae > Paracoccus > Paracoccus bogoriensis. The sequence continues at coordinate 54,210 of NZ_JAHYSR010000019.1, read as the reverse complement.
GCGGCTTCTGCTGCTGGTCTGGATTGTCTCTGCCAGCATCGGACAACAGGGAGGAAGGGAATGCAGTTTCTTGCCAAGGCCGCCGTCGCCGTGGGCGGTGCCGTCGCGCTGATGCGGCGCGTGGGCGCGCCGGATCAGCCGGCCATGGGCCCGCGCCCGCAGATCCCCGCGCCGCGCAAGCAGGGCATCATGACGCTGAAGATGCCAGCAGCGCATGGCTGGGTCGATGGGCATGTGCCGACGGCTGCGCCGGGGTTGCGCGTCAACGCCTTTGCCACCGGGCTGGACCATCCCCGCTGGATCGAGGTTCTGCCCAATGGGGATGTGCTGGTGGCCGAATCCAAGGAACAGCCCGGCCCGCCGAAAACGCTGATGGATCATGCCGCGCAGGCCGTGATGCGCCGCGCCCGCGCCATCGGCACCAGTGCCAATCGCGTGACGCTGCTGCGCGACTCAGATCATGATGGCGTGGCCGAGTTCCGCACCCCCTTCGTGCAGAACCAGAACCAGCCCTTCGGCATGGCCCTGGTGGGCGATCGGTTCTATCTGGGCAACACCGATGGCGTTCTGGCCTTCGATTACAAACCCGGCGAAACGGCGTTGCAGGGCGAAGGGCGGCGACTGGTCTCGTTCAAGCCACATGGCCATTGGACCCGTAGCCTGCTGGCCTCGCCCGATGGGCGCAAGCTCTATGCCGGCGTCGGTTCGCTGAGCAACATCGCCGATGAAGGGATCGAGGTCGAGGAAGGTCGCGCCGCGATCTGGGAACTGGACCTCGAGACGGGCGATGCGCGCATCTTCGCATCCGGCCTGCGCAACCCGGTCGGCATGGCATGGGAACCGTCGACCGGCGCGCTGTGGACGGTCGTGAACGAGCGCGACGGTCTGGGCGACGAGACGCCGCCCGATTACCTGACCTCGGTTCAGGACGGCGGCTTCTATGGCTGGCCCTATTGCTATTGGGGCGACATTGTCGATGACCGCGTGCCGCAGGATCCAGAGATGGTGGCCCGCGCGATCCGGCCCGATTACGCCCTTGGCGGTCACACCGCCTCGCTGGGGTTGTGCTGGATGCCCGAGGGCACGCTGCCCGGTTTCGGCGCGGGCATGGTGATCGGCCAGCATGGATCGTGGAACCGCTCGAAGCTCAGCGGCTACAAGCTGATCTTCGTGCCTTTCGAAGGGGGCGCTCCGAGCGGCCCGCCACGCGACATCCTGACAGGCTTCCTGTCCGATGACGAGAAGCTGGCCTTTGGCCGGCCAGTGGGCGTGGCCGTCGGCGCCGATGGGCGGTCGCTGCTGATGGCCGATGACGTGGGCGACGTGATCTGGCGGGTGACGGCGGCCTGATCGGAGGTCCGTCGGGACAGGGCGCGGTCATGACCGCCGCCGACCGGGATGGCGGGGCGGCTGTCGTTTGGGGCCTGTCGCTTCTGCGCATGATCGTCGGGCTGCGCAAGCTGATCCGGGATCGCTTGTGCGGACCCTGACCCTGGGGCAGGGGCGGCCTGTTGGCCTGTGCAGGGACGATGTTTCCGTGCGAATGGCAGGCGCTTGCCCCTCCGCGGCGTCAGGGCGGCGGCAAGGAGGCTGACCCGCGTCACATCCCCCTGTCGCCAGACGTGGTTTCGATGGGTCAGAGGCGTTCCGGCCTGGTCTCCAGCGACCGACATGCCCTGTGCGGCCCCGCCCGAGGTCCGATACGGTCAGAGTGCGGGCGGGCGGATATTGCAGAGCCAAGGCGGGCTGCCAAGGACCTGCCAGGGGTTTTTCCCGGTTCCGAGGCTTCTGTGCGGCCGGTCGCGTCCCGGCGTCGCCGCGTTGTTCTGGCGCGGCGGTTTCCCTGCGGCGCAGGGATCGGCTATAGGATGGTGACCCAGGTCGCTGAACGGGATCAGGCGGCCTGCGGGATCATGGAAGCAGGATCATGACCGACAAGCAATCATACAGGCTATCCGTGGCGCCCATGATGGACTGGACCGACAGCGCCTGCCGCCGGTTTCACCGCCTGTTGTCACGCCGAGCGCTACTTTATACCGAGATGGTGACGGCAGCGGCGGTCATCCATGGCGACCGCGCGCGGCTTCTGGATCACGACGCGGCCGAACATCCGGTCGCGCTGCAACTGGGCGGGTCCGACCCGGCCGAACTGCGCCAGGCGACCCGCATTGCCGCGGATTGGGGCTATGACGAGATCAACCTGAATGTCGGCTGCCCCAGTGATCGTGTGCAATCGGGCTGTTTCGGCGCGGTCCTGATGAAGGCGCCGCAACTTGTGGCCGAATGTGTCGCGGCGATGCAGGCCGTCAGCCCGGTCGAGGTCACGGTCAAATGTCGCATCGGCGTCGATGACCAGGATCCGGGCGAAGTGCTGCCCGGCTTCGTGGCCACGATGCGCGCGGCGGGGATCAGGCGCATGACGATTCATGCCCGCAAGGCCTGGCTGAAGGGCCTCAGCCCGCGCGAGAACCGCGAGGTGCCGCCGCTGGATTATGATCTGGTCCATGCGATGAAGCGCGCTTTTCCCGACATGCACCTGTCGATCAACGGCGGCATCGCGGATATGGACATGGTGCGCGACCAGTTGAGGATCATGGACGGCGTCATGGTAGGACGCGCGGCCTATCACCAGCCCTGGGCGATCCTTGGCGCAGCAGATGCGCTGTGGGGCGCGGCGCCGCCCTTTGCCGACCCGGTCGAGGCCGCGCAGGCGATGCGGCCGATCATCACCGAGCATCTAAGTCAGGGGGGGCGGCTGCACCACTTCGCCCGCCACATGCTGGGCCTGTTCCACGGGCGGCCCGGCGCGCGTGGCTGGAAACGCACGCTTTCCGAGGGTGCGGCGAAGGGCGGGATCGAGGTCTATGACGCCGCCCTGGCTCAGGTTCAGGCGGCCGGCAACGAGGCGCTGGCATCCGCCGCAATGCCGGGCTAGGCAGTCACCATGAGCGAACTGATCCCGGCCGTCATCGGCCTTGCCGCGACCGGAGCCTTTGCGGGCATCCTGGCCGGCCTACTGGGGGTTGGGGGCGGCATCGTGCTGGTCCCGGCCTATTTCTACGTCTTCACGCTGGCGGGCTTTGGCGGTGCGGGTGTGATGCAGATCGCGCTGGCCACGTCGCTGGCGACGATCATCGTGACCTCGGCGCGGTCCGTGATGGCCCATCAGCGCAAGGGCGCGGTCGATTGGGACATCCTGCGCAGCTGGGCGCCGGGCATCGCCCTTGGCGCGGGGTTTGGCGCGCTGACCGTGGGCGCGCTGCGGACCGAAACGCTGCAGATCATCTTTGGCGTCCTGATCGCGGTCATCGCGCTCTACATGGCGGTGTCGCGCCCCCATTGGCGGCTGGCCGACGAGATGCCCGGGGGTCTGTGGCGCTGGATCCTTTCGCCTTTCACGGGTTTCGTATCGGTGCTGCTGGGGATCGGCGGCGGCAGCATCGGCGTGCCGCTGATGACGCTGCACGGCCGCCCGATCCACCGCGCGGTGGCCACGGCGGCGGGCTTTGGCGTGCTGATCGCGGTGCCGTCGGTGGCGCTGTTCCTGTTCATGCCCACCGGCAATGCGCTGCCCTACACGCTTGGATCAGTGAACCTGCCCGCGTTCTTCCTGACCATCGCGATGACGCTGATCACGGCGCCGATGGGCGCGGCGCTGGCGCATCGCACTGATGCCAGGCGGCTGAAACGCTATTTCGCGATCTTTCTGCTGCTGGTCGGCCTGAACATGCTGCGAAAGGCGCTGATGGGCTAGGTCCGTTCGGCGGCCTTGGCCTCTTGCCACAGCCGGTCCATCTCGGCCAGGTCGCTATCCTCGGGGCGGCGGCCGGTCCTGGCAAGGGCGGCCTCGATTGCCTGAAAGCGGCGGGTGAACTTGGCATTGGCGCGGCGCAGGGCGGCTTCGGGATCGACCTTGAGATGCCGCGCAAGGTTCGCCATCGCAAACAGAAGATCGCCGAATTCCTCCTCCATCGCCTCGGGTCCAAGCCTGTCGCGCGCCTCGACCAGTTCGGCGGCTTCCTCGGCGATCTTCTCCAGCACGTCGCCCGCATCGGGCCAGTCGAAGCCCACCCGCGCGGCGCGGTTCTGCAGCTTCAGCGCCCGCGTCAGCGCCGGCAGGCCAAGCGCGACCCCGTCCAGCGTGCCGCCTTCGGCCTTGCCGGCGCGCTCGGCGGCCTTGATCGCCTCCCAGTCCCTGACCTGCTGCTCGGCCGACTTGTCGCGGGATTCATCTCCGAAGACATGCGGGTGACGAAAGATCAGCTTGTCGCTGATCGCGGCTGCGCAATCGGCGAAGTCGAACATTCCGGCCTCATGCGCCATCTGGGCGTGAAAGACGACCTGAAGCAGCAGATCGCCCAGTTCTCCGGGCAGCTCGTCCCAGGCCTGACGCTGGATCGCGTCCTCGACCTCGTGCGCCTCTTCGATCGTGTAGGGCGCGATCGAGGCGAAATCCTGCTCGATATCCCAGGGACAGCCGGTCTGCGGGTCGCGCAGGGCGGCCATGATGCCCAAGAGGCGGGTGATCTCGGCTTCGGGGTCACGAGCGGCGGCCATTGCAATTCCCATCGGCAAGAGGACAATGGCCCCCCGACTGCCATACAGAAAGGCGCAAGTCCACATGCCCGTCCTGAACCGCATTGCCGATTTCGCCCCCGACATGGCCGCCTGGCGGCGCCACCTGCACCAGCACCCGGAACTGGGCTTCGACTGCCACCAGACCGCGGCCTTCGTGGCCGAACGCCTGCGCGAATTCGGCGTGGATGAGCTTTACGAAGGGATCGCCCGGACCGGTATCGTTGCGATCATCAACGGGCAGGCCCCTGGCCCGACCATCGGGCTGCGTGCCGACATGGACGCCCTGCCCATGGACGAGACGACGGGCGCCGAATGGGCCTCGACCGTGCCGGGGCGGATGCATGGCTGCGGCCATGACGGCCACACCACGATGCTGCTGGGTGCCGCGCGCTATCTGGCCGAGACGCGCAATTTCGCGGGCCGGGTTGCGCTGATCTTCCAGCCCGCCGAGGAGGATGGCGGCGGCGGCGACGCCATGGTCCAGGAGGGGATCATGGACCGCTTCGACATCGCCCGCGTCTTTGCGCTGCACAACAATCCCGGCCAGCCCGAGGGCACGTTCCAGACCAGGCCTGGCCCGATCATGGCGGCGGTGGACCGCTTCGACATCCACATCAAGGGCCGGGGCGGGCATGGCGCGCTGCCGCATCTGACCGCCGATCCGGTCGTCGCCGCCGTGGCGGTCGTGCAGGCCATCCAGACCATCACCAGCCGCAACCACCACGCGCTGGAGGATCTTGTCGTCTCGGTCACGCAGATCCATACCGGCAGCGCCGACAATGTGGTGCCGGATACGGCCTGGATCTGCGGCACGGTGCGGACCTTCGCGCCGCATGTGCGCGACATGGTGCGTCGCCGCATGACGCAGATCTGCGATGGCGCGGGCATGGCGCACGAGGTCGAGATCCTCCTCGATTACCAGCAGGGCTATCCCGCCACCGTGAACGACGCCGAACAGACCGAATTCGCCGCCGAGATCGCGCGCGAGATCGCCGGAGAGGCGCGCGTCGATGCCGAGGCCGGGCGCGAGATGGGGGCCGAGGATTTCAGCTACATGCTGAATGCCCGCCCTGGCTGCTATTTGTTCCTGGGCCAGGGCGAGGGGCCGGGCGTGCACAATCCCGGTTATGACTTCAATGACGCCGTGTCCCCGGTCGGGGCCAGTTTCTTCGCGCGTCTGGTGGAACGCGGACAGCCGCTGCACCCCGAAGATGGCTGACTTCGGCTGACGGGCGTTCACGAAGCCGTTTGCGGGCCTTGTCCCGGCGCGGGGTGGCGCTTTCTTGCCAAGGGCGGGCGGCGCGGATAGGTTGCGCGCCAATCCAGACAGGGGCGTCGCCATCGGGGCGCTGTCCCGACAGACGAAAGGATCGTGCATGTTCGTGACCCCCGCCTATGCCCAGGCCGCCGGCAGCCCCGGTGCCGGAGCCGCCTTCGCGCAGTTCATCCCGCTGATCCTGATCTTCCTGATCATGTATTTCCTGATGATCCGCCCGCAGCAGAAACGCCTGCGCGCGCATCGCGAGATGGTCGGCGCGCTGAAAAAGGGCGATCACGTCGTCACTCAGGGGGGGGTTCTGGGCAAGGTGACCAGCGTGCGCGACGATGAACTCGAGGTCGAGATCGCGCAGGGCGTCCGCATCCGCGTCGTGCGCAGCACCATCGCGCAGGTCGTCAACAAGACCGAGCCTGTCACCGCGAATTCCTGAAAAAGGCTCAAGCCAAAATGCTTCAGATCGACCGCTGGAAGCGCATCCTGATCCTCGGGATCTGCCTTCTCGGGCTGCTTTACGCGATGCCCAACGCCTTTTACGCCCGCGTCGAGGCGCATAATGATGCCAAGGCCCGGATCGAGGCGACCGGCGTCACCACGCCGGAATTGCAGGCGGCGGTGGAAGGCTGGCCGAACTGGTTGCCCTCCAGCCTGGTCAATCTGGGGCTCGATCTGCGCGGCGGCGCGCATCTTCTGGCCGAGGTTCAGGTCGAGCAGGTCCACAAGAGCCGCGTCGATGCGCTCTGGCCGGAACTGCGCCGGGCGCTGGCCGCCGAACGCGAGACGATCGGCGCGATCCGCCGGGTCGAGGCGCCCGACGGCGTCCTGGCCATCGAGATCGGCAATCCCGACCAGATGGCCCGTGCGCTGGAGATTGCGCGCGGCTTTTCGACGCCCGTCACCACGCTGACCGGCGCGGGCCAGCAATCGCTGGCCATCGCCTCGGAAGGGGCGGTCATGCGGATCCAGTTGTCGGACGCCGAAAAGGCGATGACCGACGACCGCACCATCCAGCAATCGCTGGAGATCATCCGCCGCCGTGTCGATGAGGTCGGCACCCGCGAGCCGACGATCATGCGTCAGGGCGAGGACCGTATCCTGATCCAGGTGCCGGGCATCGGTTCGGCCGACGAGCTGAAGGCGCTGATCGGCACCACGGCGCAGCTGACCTTCAACCCGGTCCTCGGAACGACCTCGGACCCCGAAACCGTGCCGGGCGTGGGTCAGATCATCGCGCCCTCGCTGGACAATCCGGGCCTCTACTACATCCTCGAGGACAGCCCCGTCGTCACCGGGGACGATCTGGTCGATGCCATGCCCGGCACGGACGAGAATGGCCAACCCTCGGTCAATTTCCGCTTCAACCCGACCGGCGCGCGCGCCTTCGGGGCCTATACCTCGGCCAATATCGGCCAGCCCTTCGCCATCGTTCTGGATAACGAGGTCATCTCGGCCCCGGTCATCCGCTCGGCCATTACCACCGGGTCGGGGCAGATCTCGGGCTCGATGAACTTTGAACAGGCCAGCCAACTGGCGATCCTGCTGCGCGCGGGCGCGCTGCCGGCGGAACTGACCTTCCTCGAGGAACGCACGGTCGGCCCCGAACTGGGGCAGGACAGCATCGACGCGGGCAAGGTCGCGGCCACCGTTGGCTTTCTGGCGGTGATCGTTCTGGTCATCATGTCCTACGGCATCTTCGGGGTCTTTGCCTCGGTCGCGCTGGCCGTGAACATGGCGATCCTGTTCGCGCTGCTCTCGGTCATCGGGGCGACGCTGACCCTGCCGGGCATTGCAGGGATCGTTCTGACCATCGGCATGGCGGTCGATGCCAATGTGCTGGTGTTCGAGCGCATCCGCGAGGAATTGCGGACCGCCAAAGGCCCCGCCCGCGCCATCGAACTGGGCTATGAAAAGGCGATGTCGGCCATCGTGGACGCCAACATCACCACCCTGATCGTCGCGGCGATCCTGTTCGTGCTGGGCTCGGGTCCGGTCAAGGGCTTCGCGGTGACGCTCAGCCTGGGGATCATCACGTCGGTCTTCACGGCGCTGTTCGTCACGCGCCTTCTGACCATCATGTGGTTCGAGCGCGCGCGCCCGAAAACGATCGAGGTGTAACATGGGCTTCCGTCTGAAACTGGTCCCCTCGGACACGCGCATCGACTTTTTCCGCTGGCAGAAGCTGACCTTCGGCCTGTCGGCGCTGATGATGATCGCCTCGGTCATCGTGCTGTTCGTGAACGGGCTGAATTTCGGCATCGACTTCCGCGGCGGCACCACCATCCGGACCGAGGCGACCCAGCCCGTCGATGTCGCCGCCTATCGCGCGGCATTGTCGGGGATGGATCTGGGTGACGTGTCCATCACGCAGGTCTTCGATCCGGGCTTCCGCGCCGACCAGCATGTGGCTCAGGTCCGCATCAGCGCGCAGGACGGCGTCGAATCCGTCTCGCCCGAGACGATCCGCGCCATCGAGGCCGCGTTGCAGCAGGTCGATCCCTCGATCACCTTCCCGTCGGTCGAATCGGTTGGTCCCAAGGTCTCGGGCGAGCTGATCCGCACCGCGATCTACGCGGTCCTCGCGGCGCTGGTGGCGATCTCGATCTACATCTGGCTGCGCTTCGAATGGCAGTTCTCGGTCGGGGCCATCGTGTCGCTGGTCCATGACGTGCTGATCACGATGGGCGTCTTCGCGCTGTTCCAGATCCGCTTCGATCTGGCGACGGTGGCGGCGCTCTTGACCATTGTGGGCTATTCGATCAACGACACCGTCGTCGTGTTCGACCGCCTGCGCGAGAACCTGATGAAATACAAGAAGCGTGCCCTGCGCGAGGTGATGAACCTGTCCGTGAACGAGACTCTGTCGCGCACGGTCATGACCTCGGGCACCACGCTTCTGGCGCTGATCGCGCTTCTGGTCCTGGGCGGCGACGTGATCCGGGGCTTTGTCTTTGCGATCACCTTCGGCATCCTGATCGGCACCTATTCCTCGATCTACGTCGCCAAGAACTTCGTGCTGTGGCTGGGCGTCAAGCGCAACTGGAACAAGGATGATCCCGAAACCCAGGAAGGCCGCAAGAAACGCGTGAAATCGCCCTTTGAAGGCGCCGAGGAGGTCTGATGGCCCTCAGTCCCAGCGATTTCAGCGGCGACGCCATCATTCAGGGATACGGCCCGGGCTTTTTCCGCGTCGCAGGGCAAGTGATCCGCGGCCCGGTCCTGGTCGAGGGCGATCAGGGCCAGCCTTGGGGCGGCTTGGGCGATGAGGCTGCGCTGCTGGCGCTGGCAGGCCGCGTCGATGTGCTGTTTCTGGGCACAGGCGCCCAGCCCGCCTATCCGCCGCGCGGCCTCTTCGACCGTCTGGGCCAGGCGGGCATCCGCGCCGAGGCCATGCCCTCGCCCAACGCCGCGCGCACCTACAACGTCACGCGTTCCGAAGGCCGCCGCGTCGCCTGCGCGCTTCTGCCGCTGTGAGGCATCTGGCCGTCCATGACCTGACCGTCTCGCGCGGCGGGCTGCGGGCGGTCGAGGGCGTCAGCTTCACGCTGGACGCGGGCGAGGCACTGATCCTGCGCGGCCCGAACGGCATCGGCAAGACGACGCTTCTGCGCTGCATCGCGGGGCTTCAGGCCCCGGTCGCGGGCCGGATCGACGCGGCCGAGGACAGCGTCGCCTATGCCGCCCATGCCGACGGCCTGAAGCCGACCCTGTCGGTGGCCGAGAACCTGACCTTCTGGTCGCGTATTTTCGGCGGCAGGCCGATCGAGCCCGCCCTGGCTGCGATGGACCTGATCGCTCTGGCCGATCGCCCGGCGGGCGCGCTGTCGGCGGGGCAAAAACGCCGTCTGGGTCTGGCGCGGCTGCTGGTCACGGGCCGCCCGCTCTGGGTGCTGGACGAGCCCACCGTGTCGCTGGACGCGGCCTCGGTCACGGCCTTTGGCGTGGTGATCCGCGCGCATCTGGCGCTTGGCGGGGCGGCGCTGATGGCCACCCATATCGACCTTGGCCTGTCCGAGGCGCGGGTTCTGGACCTCACCCCCCATCGCGCCCAGCCGGGCGCGGCGATCCGTCCCGCCAGCTTCAACGAGGCTTTCGCATGATCGGGGGTCCGTCATGCTGGCGCTGCTGACCCGCGACCTGCGGCTGGCCGTGCGCGCGGGCGGGGGATTCGGCCTTGGCGTGGCCTTCTTCCTGATCCTGTCGGCGCTGGTCCCGTTCGGGGTCGGCCCCGACCGTGCGGCACTGGCGCCGGTTGCGCCCGGCATCCTGTGGGTCGGCGCGCTTCTGGCCTGCCTTCTGTCGCTGGACCGCATCTTCGCGCTGGATCACGAGGATGGCAGCCTCGACCTGCTGGCCACCGCGCCGATGCCGCTGGAAGGCGCGGTCGCAATCAAGGCGCTTGCCCATTGGATCACCACCGGCCTGCCGCTGGTCCTGGCCGCGCCGCTCTTCGGGGTGCTGCTGCAATTGCCGCCCGCCGCCATGCCCTGGCTGGTCCTGTCGCTGCTGATCGGCACGCCAGCCCTGTCGATGCTGGGCGCCTTCGGGGCGGCGCTGACGGTGGGCCTGCGCCGGGGGGGGCTGCTTTTGTCGCTCTTGGTGCTGCCGCTCTATATCCCTACGCTGATCTTCGGGGCCGAGATCACCCGCCGCGGCGCCGAGGGCGCGGCCATCGTCACGCCGCTTGTCTTTCAGGCCGGGATCACGCTGGCGGTCCTGGCGCTGATACCTTTCGCCGCAGCCGCCGCGCTGAGGGTCAATCTGCGGTGAGCGGGCTTGAGCCGCAACCCCGCCTTGGTTAGGGGAAAGTCCATGTCGATCTGGGAATACGCCAATCCCGTCCGGTTCATGCGCATGACCGACAGGCTGCTGCCCTGGGTCGTGGGCGGGGCGGTGCTGTTCTCGGTCACGGGCGTGGTCTGGGGCTTTCTGACGCCGGACGATTTCCGGCAGGGCTCGACCGTCAAGATCGTGTTCCTGCATGTGCCCGCCGCGATGATGGCCATCAATATCTGGGTGATGATGCTGGTCGCGTCCCTCGTCTGGATCATCCGCCGCCACCATGTCAGCGCACTGGCCGCCAAGGCCGCCGCCCCCATCGGCGCGGTGATGACGCTGATCGCGCTGGCGACCGGGGCGCTGTGGGGGCAGCCGATGTGGGGAACCTGGTGGGAATGGGATCCGCGGCTGACCTCGTTCCTGATCCTGTTCCTGTTCTATATCGGCTATATCGCGCTTTGGGCCGCGATCGAGGATCCCGACAGCGCGGCCGATCTGACCGGAGTGCTGTGCCTTGTCGGATCGGTCTTTGCGCTTCTGTCGCGCTATGCGGTGCTGTTCTGGAATCAGGGTCTGCATCAAGGGGCCAGTCTGTCCGTCCAGTCGGGCGAGCGGATGAGCCATGTCTATCGCTACCCGCTCTATACCGCGATGGTGGGCTTCGGCCTGCTGTTCCTGGCGCTGCTGATCATCCGCACGCGCACCGAAATCCGCAGACGGCGCCTTGCCGCCCTGCAAGCCCGTGAGATGCGCGCATGATCGACCTGGGGAAATACGCATTTGCCGTGCTGGCATCCTATGGCGTATCGCTGGCGCTGCTGGCGGGGCTGATCTGGCAGACGCTTGTCGCCAATGCCCGCGCCCGCCGGGCGCTGGAGGACCACGAAAGAGGGAAGAAGGATGGCTAGGCTCTCGCCGCTTGTCGTGCTGCCTCCCGCGATCTTCGCCGGGCTGGCCGCGATGTTTCTCTGGGGCATGAACCGCGAGAATGTCGGCGAGAATCCTTCGGCACTGGCGGGACGCGAGGCGCCCGCCGTGCCCGCCCAGACCCTGCCCGACAAGGTGCAGCTGACCGATGCGATGCTGCGCGAACCGGGTGTCAAGCTGGTGAATTTCTGGGCCAGCTGGTGCCCTCCCTGTCGGGTCGAACATCCGGTCCTGATGGAATTGTCGCAGGAAATCCCGGTCTATGGCGTCGCGCTGCGCGACAATCCCGATAATGCGCTGGCTTTTCTGGCCGAGGGCGGCGACCCTTATCACGCCATCGGAGACGACCCGCGCGGCCGCACTGCCATCGACTGGGGCGTGACCGCCCCGCCCGAGACCTTCATTCTCGATGGCAATGGCCGCATCCTCTACCGCTTTGCCGGCCCCATCGTGGGCGCCGATTATCAGACCCGATTCCGCCCCGAACTGGACCGCGCCCTGGCCGCCGAGGCGCAGTAACACGCCACCCGCGAAACCGGGGGTTGTAAAGCGCCGTCCCGGCCTTCAGGATTGCTCTGACTGCAATCTCATGGGGGCGAGGATGAGACAGGTTCTGGTTCTGGCGCTGCTTCTGGGCGGTGCGGGCATGGCGGCGGCGCAGCAGGCGACGGATGCCGTCATTCCCGAGGGCGCCTCGGGCACCGAAGTGACGGCCCGCGGCTTCGGCCCCCTGACCGAGGCCGCGCAGGAGGCCCTGGCCGACAAGGCTGCCGGCCGGGTGGCGCGCGGGGCCGACTGGATGGTCAGCGCCGCGCATCCGCTGGCGGTCGAGGCAGGCGCGCGCGTCCTGCGCGAAGGCGGCAATGCCGCTGATGCGATGGTCGCCGTGCAGGTCGTGCTGGGCTTGGTCGAGCCGCAAAGCTCGGGTCTTGGCGGGGGCGCCTTTCTCGTCTGGTATGACGCAGAGACCGGCGAGGTGACGACGCTGGACGGCCGCGAGACCGCGCCCCTGCGCGCCACGCCGACCCTGTTCCAGAATGACGAGGGCGAGCCTCTGGCCTTCATGGAGGCGGTCGTGGGTGGCCGTTCCGTCGGCACGCCCGGCACGCCGCGCCTGCTGGAGGTCGCGCATCAGAAATGGGGCCGCGCCGATTGGGCCAGTCTGTTCGAGGAGGGTATCCGGCTGGCGGATGAGGGCTTTTCCGTCTCGCCCCGCCTTGCCGCGCTGGTCGCGGCCGAGGGCGACGCGCTGTCGCGCTATCCGGCGACGGCGGATTACTTTTTCCCCGAAGGCCAGCCCGTGGCCGAGGGTGCCACGCTGACCAACCCCGCCTATGCCGACACGCTGCGCGCCCTGGCCGAAGGCGGCGCCGACGCTTTCTACACGGGCCGCATCGCGCAGGAGATCGTCGATGCGGTCACGGGGGCCGAGGACAATCCCGGCCTTCTGTCTCTTGAGGATCTGGCCATCTACCGCGTGGTCGAGCGCCCGGCGATCTGCGTCGAATATCGCGCCCATGATGTCTGCGGGATGGGGCCGCCTTCGTCGGGGGCGCTGACTGTGGGGCAGATCCTGGGGATGCTGAGCGGCCATGACCTGGCCGGGATGGGCTCCGACAGCCCCGAGGCCTGGCGCCTGATCGGGGACGCCTCGCGGCTGGCCTTCGCGGATCGGGGCCGCTACATGGCCGACAGCGATTTCGTGCCCATGCCGACCGAGGGGCTGATCGACCCGGCCTATCTGTCCGAACGCGCGGCCCTTCTGGCGGGCGATGACAGCCTGCCCGAGGTCGCGCCCGGCAATCCCGGCTGGAGTCACGCCATGCTATGGGGGCAGGACAACGCGCTGGAACTGCCATCGACCTCGCATATCTCGATCGTGGATGGTGACGGGAATGCGCTGTCCATGACCACGACCATCGAGAACGGCTTCGGCTCGCGCGTGATGGCGGCGGGGTTCCTGCTGAACAACGAGCTGACCGATTTCAGCTTCGAGACGCATGACGCGGCGGGCTGGCCCATCGCCAATGCCATCGCGCCGGGCAAGCGGCCCCGGTCCTCGATGGCGCCGACCATCGTGCTGCGCGACGGCGCGCCGGTCATGGTGATCGGCTCGCCCGGCGGCAGCCGCATCATCGGCTATGTCGCCCGCGCGATCATCGCGCATCTCGATTGGGGCATGGACATCCAGCAGGCCGTGGCCGCGCCGAACATCGTCAACCGCTTCGGCCCGATGGATGTCGAGCCCGGCCTGCCGGCGGCGTTGACCGAGGGTCTGGCCGCGATGGGGTTCGAGCTGAACGAAACCGCGCTGACCTCGGGCCTGCAGGGCATCGTCATCACCCCCGAGGGGCTTGAGGGCGGCGCCGATCCCCGCCGCGAGGGCATCGCGATCGGCGGCTGAGCGCGCCGCGCCCTGTTGCGATCACGGCCCCGGAATGATTTTTCCGGGGCGTGATACCGTCACGCCCCCCGTCACGCGCCCTTGTCGCCCGAAAGCTCCATGAAGACGGCCCATTCGGCCTCGGTCACGGGCTGGACGGACAGGCGCGTGTTGTTGACCAGCACCATGTCCTTCAGGCGCGGATCGGCCTTGGCTTCCTCGAGGCTGACGGGGCGCGGCAGCTTGCGGACCGCGCGCACATCCACGCATTCCCATTTCGGATCGTCCGAGGTGCTGTCGGGATGGGCCTCGGCGATGACTTCGCAGATGCCCACGGCCTCCTTGCCGATATTGCTGTGATAGAACAGGCCCAGATCGCCGACCTTCATCGCCCGCATCATGTTGCGCGCCTGATAGTTGCGCACCCCGTCCCATTCCTCGCCCGCATCGCCCTTGGCGACCAGGTCGTCCCAGCCAAAGACATCGGGTTCGGACTTGAAGAGCCAGTAGGCCATCAGCCGATCACCTTCTTCCATTCGACGATCTCGACGTGATCGAAAAGGCCCGCGTCGCGGTAGGGGTCGGCCTCGGCCCAGGCCTCGGCGGCGGCGCGGTCCGCACAATCGAGGATCACCAGCGATCCGGCCATCTCGCCCGCCTCGATCAGCGGACCGGCCTGGGCGACGATGCCGGTGTCCCGGATATGGGCCAGATGCGCCTCGCGGGTGGCCAGGCGGATGGGCAGGGCGCCGGGCTTGTCCCGGCAGATCACGGCGAAAAGGGGCATCATTCCTCCTTCAGGGGTCGGCTGAGCAGATAGGTCATGGCGTTCTCGACGGAAATCGCGCCGGTCGCAAGCCGTGCGACCATGGCGCTGATCGGCAGGTCCAGCCCCTCGGCCGCGGCCATGCGGGCCAGGGCCTGCGCGGTCGCGGCGCCCTCGACCGTGGTTGCGGTATCGAACTCCTCGCCCGCGCCAAGCGCCGCGCCAAAGCGGAAATTGCGCGACTGGCTTGAGGTGCAGGTCAGCGTCAGATCGCCCAGCCCCGAAAGCCCGGTGAGCGTCTCGGGCTGGGCGCCCAGATGGGCCGCCAGTCGCGTCATCTCGGCAAAGCCGCGGGTGATGATCGCGGCGCGCGCGCTGTCGCCCAGACCCGCGCCGATCACCGCCCCCGCCGCGATGGCGATGACGTTCTTCAGCGCCCCGCCCAGTTCGGCACCAATCACATCGGTCGTGCGGTAAAGCCGCAGCGTGCGTGTGGACAACGTCTCTTGCAGGGCGCGGCCCGCCAGCGCGTCGGTGCAGGCCAGCGTCAGCGCGGTGGGCAGGCCGCGCGCGATGTCGGCGGCGAAGGACGGCCCGGTCAGCACCGCGACCACCGCCCCCGGCGCACGCGCCGCGATCAGCGCCGAAGGGCCGCGCAGCGTCGCAAGGTCGATGCCCTTGGCCGTGCTGACCAGCCGCTTGCCTGCCAGATCCGCACCGTGGCGGTCCAGAAACCCGCCAAGCGCCTGCGCGGGCAGGGCCAGCAGCACCACATCGGCCCGCAGCGCGCGGGCCAGATCCTCGGTCGCCTCCACCGCCTCGGGCAGGGTGACGCCGGGCAGGCGCGGGTTCTCGCCGCGCCAGCCGATCGCGCGCCCCCACAGCGTCACCGCACCGCGTTCGGCCAGCGCTACGGCCAGTGCCGTGCCGAAAGCGCCTGCACCCAGAACCGAAATCATGCCTTGGCCCCTTTCCTGCCGCCGCCCAGCATCGGCACGGCCCCCTGATCCAGCGGCCAGCGCGGGCGCGCCGACAGATCCATCCCGTCGCGCCGCCCGGCGCGGTAAAGCTCGATCCCCGCCCAGGCGATCATCGCGCCATTGTCGGTGCAAAGCCGCAGCGGAGGTGCCAGAAAGCCCGCCCCCGCGCGCGCCGCGACCTCTTGCAGGGCCGCGCGGATCGGCCCATTCGCAGCCACGCCGCCCGCCACGGCCAGAAGCGGCGCGCCGCTTTCCGCAAGCGCCCGGCGCGACTTTTCGGCCAGCACCTCGGTCACGGCGCGCTGGAAGGCGGCGCAGAGATCGCGCCGGTCAGCCGCGCGCAAGCCGCCCGCCTCGGCGATCAGCGCGTCGCGCTGGCGCAGCGCCGCCGTCTTGAGCCCCGAGAAACTGAGATCGCAGCCCTGTCGGTCCAGCAGCGGGCGGGGCAGGTCGAAGCGGTGCGGATCGCCAAGCGCCGCCTCGGCCTCGACATGGGGGCCGCCGGGCTGGGGCAGGGCCATTAGCTTGGCCAGCTTGTCGAAGGCCTCGCCCGGCGCGTCGTCGATCGTGCCGCCAAGCCGGGTGAAATCCTCGGGGCCATGGGCCATCAGGAACTGGCAATGCCCGCCCGAGACCAGCAGCATCAGATAGGGGAAATCCACCCCGTCGGTCAGGCGCGGCGTCAGCGCATGGCCCGCCAGGTGGTTCACGCCCACCAGCGGCAGGCCCGCCCCCGCGGCGATGCCCTTGGCGCACATCACGCCCGCCATCACCCCCCCGATCAGCCCCGGCCCGGCCGTCACGGCCACCCCGCTCAGGTCGCCCAGACCCAGCCCCGCCTGCGCCAGCGCCTGTTCGACGACCAGATCCAGCCGTTCGGCATGGGCGCGGGCGGCGATTTCCGGCACCACGCCGCCGAAATCGGCATGTAGCTCGGTCTGCGAGGCAACAACATTCGACAGGATGCGGCGATCGCCCGTCACGATGGCGGCGGCGGTGTCGTCGCAACTGCTCTCGATGCCCAGAAAGATCAGATCATCCATGCTTGCCCAGAGCCGCCCTCTTGATTACCGATGTCGGGCCTAGCATCGGCGAAGGAAAGTGCCAATGCCGACCGCGCCGCACGCCACGCTGCTTCTGACTCGACCGCTGCCCGATTCGCAGCGCATCGCGGCAATGCTGCCCGATTGGCCAGCCGTCATCGCGCCCATCCTGCGGATCGAGCCCGTCCCTCATGACGCCGCCATCCTGCAGGCCGCGCCGGGGCTGGTTTTTACCTCGGGCCATGCTGTGGCCAGCGCCGGGCCGGGGCGGGGGCGGCTGGCGCTGTGCGTGGGGCCGCGCACCGGCGAACTGGCCCGCGCCGCCGGGTTCGACGTGCGCGAGGGGGACGGCTTTGCCGAAAGCCTGCTGCCCCTGATCGCCACAGCGGATAGACCGCTGATCCATCCGCATGGCCGCCATCTGGCGCGCCGCCTGCCGGTGCCGGGCGTGGTGGTCTATGACCAGTTGCCGCAGCCGCTGACGCCCCAGGCGTTGGAGCTGTTGTCGCGCCCCGCCCCGGTGGTGCTGCCGCTTTTTTCGCCGCGCTCTGCCCGGCTTCTGGCTCAGGCGGTCGCGGGGGCGGTCGCGCCGCTCTGGGTGGTGGCGATCAGCGATGCCGCCTTGGCAGCCTTTGGCGCCCCCGCCGCCCGGACCGTGGTGGCCTCCCGACCCGAAGCATCCGCGCTGGTCGCCGCAATCACGCAGATCGCACGGGCGGAACAAAGCGGATAGCGGGCGGGTTGAGCAACGGCACTCTCACGACTAGGCTGCGTGGGGCGCGCCGCCCAGGGCTGCCGCCCTGCCACCATACGGGGACAAGACGTGACGACCAATCAGAAAACCGAGGAAGCCGCGCCCGGCGCGCGGCCCCAGCCCGCCAAGCCCGGCGTGATCGCCTCGACCGAGATCGGCGCGGGCAAGCCCGCCCAGGCCGGCCAACCCGGAGAGATCCGGCCCATCGAATCCAGCCTCGTGGGCGACGGCTCGACCGGACTACCGGCTGCCAGCCCGCGCAGCGACGCTCCGTCCCGGTCCGCGCGAACCGAGGCCGCCGCCTCCACCCCACCCGCAACCGGCGCTGCGCCGCGACCTGTCACGGACTCCGCCCCGCGTCGTGGTGGCTTCCTGCCGCTGGCGCTTGGCGGCGCGGTCGCCGCCGGTCTGGGTGCCGCCGCCGCCATCTGGGCGCTGCCGCATCTGCCCCCCGAATGGCGCCCCGTCACGGCTGCCGTGCCCGCCGCCTCTGCCCCGCCGGCCGAGGCCCCGCCGCCCATCGACGAGGCCGCCCTGATCGCCGCCGCCGAGGCCGCCGCCGAGGCCGCCGCCCGCGAGGCCGCCCGCCAGGCCGCGCTGGATGCGCTGGCCGAAGCGCCTGCCCCGGAAGCCGCGCCCGTCGATCTGCCTGCCGATCTGGCGGCGCGGCTCGACGCGCTGGAACAGGCCGCGGGCCAGCCGGATCTGTCTGCGCGGCTCGACGCGCTGGAACAGGCCCTGGCCCAGCAGCCCGACGCGCCCGAAGGCGCCAACCCTCAGGCGCTGGCCGCGCTTGAGGCGCGTCTGGAGGAACAGCAGGCGCGGCTTGAGGAACAGCAGGCACGGCTTGAGGAACTGGCCGCCCGCCCGGCCTTCGACACCGAAGCTGCCACCGCCCTGCAGACCAGGATCGAACAGGCTGCCGCCGAGGCCGAACAACGCCTGGCCGCCGCGCAGGCCGAGGCCGACGCCCTCCAGCAGGCTGCCGCCGAAAGCACCCGCCGCGCCGAGGCCGTCGCCGCCATCGCCGCCCTTCAGGCCGCGCTGGACGAAGGGATCACCCCCGATCAGGCCCGCGATGCCCTGACGGCCGCCGGGCTCGAGACGCCCGAGGCGCTGGCAGCGCCCATCCCCAGCCTGGCCCAGCTTCAGGCCGGCTTCCCCGAAGCCGCCCGCGCGGCCCTGCGCGCCAGCCTGGCCGCCGCCAGCGCGGAAGGTCAGGGCAATCTGGTGACGAACTTCCTGCGCGCGCAGACGGGTGCGCGTTCGGTCACGCCGCGCGAGGGCACGGACCCGGACGCGATCCTGTCGCGCGCCGATGCCGCGCTTCAGGCAGGCCGCGTCGCCGAAGCCCTGGCCGAGATCGCGGCCCTGCCCCAACCCGCCCTTGCCGCACCCGCCATGGCTGAATGGCGCGCCGAGGCCGAGGCCCACGCCAACGCGCAGGCGGCCCTGTCCGACCTGTCCCCGGACCAGAACTGAGGCCCGCCCGATGCTGTTGTCCTTTTTGAAAATCCTGTTCTTCTTCGCCGTCGTGCTGGCGCTGGCCTTCGGTGCCACCTGGCTGTCGGAAACCGGGCAATTGCTGCGGATCGAATATGGCGGCGTCGAATATGTGCTGACCCCGGTCAAGGCCGTGGTGGCGTTGGCGATCCTGGCCATCCTGGCCTGGCTGGTGATCCGCCTTCTGGGCCTGTTTCTCGCCTTCTTGCGCTTTCTCGCGGGCGACGAGACCGCGATCAACCGCTATTTTGCCCGATCGCGCGAACGCAAGGGCTATGCCGCCTTTGCCGAAGGGATGCTGGCCGTCGCATCGGGCGAGGGCAAGCTGGCGCAGGACAAGGCTGCCAAGGCCGCGCGCTATCTGAACCAACCGCATCTGACGAACCTTCTGGCCGCGCAGGCGGCGGAAACAGCGGGCGACCGCCAGAAGGCCATCGCCGTCTATCGCGAGCTTCTGGGAGACGACCGCACCCGCTTCGTCGGGATCCGCGGCCTGATGCGCCAGAAACTGGCCGAAGGCGACACCCATAAGGCGTTGCTGCTGGCGCAAAAGGCCTATGCGCTGAAACCCCGCCACAAGGAGGTGCAGGACACGCTGCTCGAACTTCAAACGCGCGAGCATGACTGGAAGGGCGCGCGCCGCACCCTCAGGGACAAGAAGGCCCAAGGCGATCTTCCCAAGGATGTGGCGCTGCGCCGCGACGCGGTCCTTGCCCTGCAAGAGGCATCCGAGGTTCTGGCCAAGGGCAATTCCATCAGCGCCCGCGAGGCTGCAATTTCGGCCGCCAAGGCCTCTCCCGACCTGATCCCGGCGGCGGTCCTGGCCGCGCGCAGCTATATCGCGCAAAAGGATTACCGCAACGCATCGCGCATCCTGGAAAAGACATGGAGCGTGCGGCCCCATCCCGACATCGCCGCCGCCTATGCCGAAATCGCCCCCGACGAATCGCGCCAGGCCCGGCTGCGCCGTTTCGAAGCGCTGATCCGCAAGAATCCCGACCATGAGGAAACGCGCCTGCTTCAGGCGGAGTTGTTGCTTGCTGCCGAGGATTTCCCCGGCGCCCGGCGCGCGCTCGGCGACCTGGCGACGAAACATCCGACCGTCCGGACGCTGTCGATCATGGCGGCGATCGAACGGGGCGAAGGGGCCGATGACAGCGTCGTGCGCGGCTGGCTGACCCGCGCGCTGACTGCCTCGCGCGGCCCGCAATGGTGCTGCGACAAATGTCACAACGTGATGCCCGAATGGGCGCCGGTTTGCGACAGCTGCAATGGCTTCGATACGCTGACCTGGCGCGAACCGGACGGCCCGCGCGCCAGCCCGGCCCCCGCCTCGGCGGCCGGAGCCGAGATGCTGCCGCTTCTGGTTGGCGCCTCCGCGCCGGCCCCGGAAAAGCCGGCGGCGCCGGTGGCGCCCTCCCGGGCGCCGCAGGGCACGGCGCCGCGTGCCGAACCCGGCCCGGCCCCCGCGTCGCGCAACGTGCCCCGGGTCGCACCGGGCATGGTGCCGCGCGAATCGGATTACGACGATTACGAACCGGCCCGCACGATCACCGAACCCTCCGCCGGATCGGGCCCCGTCCCCGACCTCACCGGCAAGGCCGAGGCCTCTCCCGCCCGCGACGCCCCGCCGCTGGTGATCCCCGAAACGCCTCCCGCGACCGCGCAAGCCCCGGAGCCCGCCGACGAGCCCACCGCCCGACCTGCCGCCGAACCCCTGGTCGAACCGGCGCCGAAGCCCGAGCCCGAGCCCGAGCCCCGCATGGTCCGCCCCGACGTGGAACCCCCGGAAGAGGCCGACTGGACCGAGGGCAAGACCCGCCCTTGACCGTCCATGCCACCACCCGCCGCGCCCCCGACCGGGGCGCGGCGACCCGTGCGCCCCGAAACGACCGCAAGACGAAAAAATCCGCCCGCGCCCCCTTCCCCCCCGCCACCGAAGGTGCTAATCCGCCCTCCACAGTCTGGATGCCGCTGTAGCTCAGCTGGTAGAGCACGTCATTCGTAATGATGGGGTCGGGGGTTCGAGTCCCTTCAGCGGCACCACTTTCCCCCGGAAGGTGAGACAGACTTCAAGGCGCAGCCCCGAACGCCGCGCGATCCTCCACCAGATCGACGATCCTGTCAGAGCGGCTCGGCCGCGCGCCGAACGTGCAAGCCGTCCCGGCCGCATGGTCAATGGCAAAACGCCCCGCCCCGTGGGGCAGGGCGCGCCTGGTCTTTGCCCTGGTCCAAATATCCTCAGGTCGGGGGGCGAAGCGCCCCCGGCGTTCGCGGAACGCAGACAGATCAGACCAGTCGCCCTTGCTCCATGGCGGCCCGCACGAAGCCCGCGAATAGCGGCGCGGGCTCGAAGGGCTTCGATTTCAGCTCGGGATGCGACTGCACGCCGATGAACCAGGGATGGTCGGGATATTCGATCACTTCGGGCAGTTTTCCATCGGGCGACATGCCCGAGAACCGCAGCCCGGCTGCTTCCAACCGCTCGCGATAGGCGGCGTCCACCTCGTAGCGGTGACGGTGGCGGTCCTCGATTTCGGTCGCGCCGCCATAAACCTCCGAGATGCGTGAGCCCTGCGACAGCACTGCCGTATAGGCCCCCAATCGCATCGTGCCCCCCTTGTCGTCATCAGGCTTGCGCTTGACAGTATAGTTCCCCTGCACCCATTCCTTGAGGTGATAGACAACTGGGGTAAAGCGCGTCTGTCCGGCCTCGTGGTCGAATTCCTCCGACCCCGCATCGGGCATCTCGGCCAGGTTCCGCGCGGCCTCGATCACGGCCATCTGCATCCCTAGGCAGATGCCCAGATAGGGCACCTTCTTCTCGCGCGCGTAACGCGCGGCGGCCACCATGCCCTCGGTCCCGCGCTCGCCGAAACCGCCCGGCACGATGATGCCGTGATAGCCGTCCAGAAGATGCGCGCCCTCGCCCTCCAGCTTCTCGCTGTCCACCCAGTCGGCCCGCACGCGGACCCGGTTGGCCATCCCGCCATGGGTCAGCGCCTCGGCGATGGATTTGTAGGCGTCCTCCAGTTGGGTGTATTTCCCCACGACAGCGATCCGCACCTCGCCCTCGGCATTCTCCAGCCGGTCCATCACATCCTCCCATTTCGAGAGGTCGGGGCGCGGCGCCGGGCTGATCTGGAACGCGTCCAGCACCGCCCGGTCCAGCCCCGCGCGGTGATAGGCCAGGGGCGCCTCGTAGATCGACTTCAGGTCATAGGCCGGGATCACGGCATCTGGGCGGACATTGCAGAACAGCGCGATCTTGGCGCGTTCCTTTTCCGGGATGGGATGTTCGGACCGGCAGACCAGCACGTCGGGGGCAAGGCCGATCGACTGCAATTCCTTGACCGAATGCTGCGTGGGCTTGGTCTTCAGCTCGCCCGAGGCCGCCAGATAGGGCAACAGCGTCAGATGCATCAGGATGCATTCGCCGCGCGGACGCTCGTGGATGAATTGCCGGATTGCCTCGAAGAAGGGCAGGCCCTCGATATCGCCGACCGTGCCGCCGATCTCGCAGAGCATGAAATCGACCTCGTCCTCGCCGATGGCCAGGAAGTCCTTGATCTCGTTGGTCACGTGGGGGATCACCTGGATCGTCTTGCCCAGATATTCGCCCCGTCGCTCTTTCTCCAGCACGTTGGAATAGACGCGCCCGCTGCTGATGCTGTCGGTGCGCCGCGCCGCGACGCCGGTGAACCGCTCGTAATGCCCCAGATCCAGATCCGTTTCGGCGCCGTCATCGGTGACAAAGACCTCTCCGTGCTCGAACGGGCTCATCGTGCCGGGATCGACGTTCAGATAGGGGTCGAGCTTGCGCAGCCTGACGGTGAAGCCGCGCGCCTGCAGCAGCGCCCCCAACGCCGCTGAGGCAAGGCCCTTGCCAAGCGAGGACACAACGCCGCCGGTGATGAAGATATAACGCGCCATGAGGCCCCCGTGATCTGCAATTCGTCTGTCTGCTGGCCGTTGCGCACAACCGGTATCACGGGATTTGGACAATAGCCGATTCGCCCCGTGGCCGCAACGGACCCCAAGTTCATGTGGGACGGCTCAGGCCGCCCCCAAGTCGTTGTGTCGGTTCAGTTTGCCGGAGGCGGCGCCACCGCATCGCCTGCATTGCCGGGCGCCGCCTCGGGCGCCGCTTCGGGCGCGGCCGGCGCGACCACATCGGGCGCCGCCGCCTCGGGTGCCGCCGCCTCGGGTGCGTCCGGCGCGGGCGGGGTCAGCGGGTTGCCGCCCGTCGCAGGCGGGGGCGTATAAAGCGGCATGTTCGGCACGGCCGGCGTGGCGGGCTGGTCGCCCCCGGTCACGCCGATCTGGTCCATGATCGACCCGGTCGAGGCCTGACGCGCCGCGATCACCGTCAGCGCCAGCGAGGTGCAGAAGATCGCCACGCCCAGGATCCAGGTCATCCGCGTCAGAGCATTCGCGGCCTGACGGCCCGACATGACGCCACCACCGCCGCCGCCCATGCCGAGACCGCCCCCTTCCGAGCGTTGCAGCAGGACGACCCCGGTCAACAGCACGGCAAGGATCAGATGGACGGTCAGGATGACGTTTTCCACGGCTTTCGGCCTTTCATTTGCGGACGCGCCTATCTAGTCACCTGTCGGGGTGATGGCAAGCAAGACTGTCCCCGGACCAGCGAGGCGTGACATGACGGCATTGATGATCCAGGGCACCGGCTCGAATGTCGGCAAATCGCTGCTGGTGGCGGGGCTCTGCCGCGCGGCCCGCAGGCGCGGCATCCGTGTCGCCCCCTTCAAGCCGCAGAACATGTCCAACAACGCAGCCGTCACCCCGGATGGGGCCGAGATCGGGCGCGCCCAGGCCCTTCAGGCGCTGGCTGCGGGGATCGAGCCGCAGGCCGACATGAACCCCGTCCTGCTGAAGCCCGAGACCGATCGCGGCGCGCAGGTGATCCTGCAGGGCCGCGCCATCGCCCGGGCCGAGGCGCGCGATTATCAGGCGCTGAAGCCCCGCCTGCTGGGGGGCGTTCTGGACAGCTTCGCCCGCCTGTCCGCCGCGCACGATCTTGTCATCGTCGAGGGCGCGGGCAGCCCCGCCGAGGTGAACCTGCGCCCCCGCGACATCGCCAATATGGGATTCGCCCGCGCCGCCGGCGTGCCGGTCGTGCTGGCGGGCGACATCGACCGGGGCGGCGTGATCGCCCAGATCGTCGGCACGCAGGCCGTGATCGACCCCGAGGACGCCGCCATGATCCGCGGCTTCCTGATCAACAAGTTCCGGGGCGATCCGCGCCTTTTCGATGACGGCTACCGGATGATCGAGGCGCGGACCGGCTGGCCCGGCTTCGGTGTCCTGCCGTGGTTTCCGGGCGCCCATCGCCTGCCCGCCGAGGACGCGATGGACCTGCGCGGCGGGCGGGGCGAGGGGCTGCATGTCGTCTGCCTGACCCTGTCGCGCATCGCGAACTTCGACGATCTGGACCCTCTGGCGGCAGAACCGGGCGTGCGGTTGACCATGCTGCCGCCGGGCCGGGCCATTCCGGGCGATGCCGATCTGGTGATCCTGCCCGGCACGAAATCGACATTGGGCGATCTGGCCTTTCTGCGCGCGCAGGGCTGGGATATCGACCTTGCCGCCCATCATCGCCGGGGCGGGCATGTGCTGGGCATTTGCGGCGGCTACCAGATGCTGGGCCGCCTGATCGACGATCCCTCGGGCGCTGACGGGCAGGCGGGTCAGGTCGAGGGGCTGGGCCTTCTGGACGTGACGACGGTGATGGCGCCCGACAAGCGCATGACCCGTGCGGCGGGCACCGCGCTCGGTCAGATGGTTTTGGGCTACGAGATCCATATGGGCCGGACCCGTGGCCCCGATTGCGCGCGGCCTTTCGCCCATATCCCCGAACCGGACGGCGCGATCAGCCCTGACGGGCGGGCGATGGGCAGCTATCTGCACGGGCTTTTCCAGGATGACGGGTTCCGCGCGGCCTTTCTGGCGCGTCTGGGGGCGTCCTCGCAGCCGGGCTATGGGGCGGGGGTCGAGGCCACGCTGAACGATCTGGCCGACCATCTCGAGACGCATCTGGATGTGGCCGGCCTTCTGGCTGTCGCGCGCTGAGCGTCAACGCGGCGCGCGGTGCAGGGCTTGTGACCTTGTGGTGCTGGACGAAACCGGGCAGGCGCGCTACCTGATGGGCATGGAACATGCAAAGCCGCCCCTGAAGCTCTACCTCGCCGCGCCGCGCGGCTTTTGCGCGGGCGTGGACCGCGCGATCAAGATCGTCGAGATGGCGCTGCAGAAATGGGGCGCCCCGGTCTATGTCCGCCACGAGATCGTCCACAACAAGTTCGTGGTCGATCAGCTCCGCGAACAAGGTGCTGTTTTCGTTGAGGAGCTTGACGAATGCCCCGATGACCGGCCGGTGATCTTCTCGGCCCATGGCGTGCCCAAGGCGGTGCCGGCCGAGGCGCAGCGCCGTCAGATGCTTTATGTGGATGCGACCTGCCCGCTGGTCAGCAAGGTCCATATCGAGGCCGAACGCCACCACGCCGCCGGGTTGCAGATGGTGATGATCGGACATGCGGGACACCCGGAAGTGATTGGAACGATGGGGCAGTTGCCCGAGGGCGAGGTCATCCTGGTCGAGGATGTCGCCGATGTCGCCCGCATCGAGGTCCGCGACCCCGAGCGTCTGGCTTTCATCACGCAGACCACCCTGTCGGTCGATGACACGGCTGCCGTGGTCGAGGCTTTGCAGGCACGGTTTCCGGCCATCGTCGGACCGGCGAAGGAAGATATCTGCTATGCCACGACAAACCGCCAGGCTGCGGTCAAGGCGGTGGCGCCACATGTCGAGGCGCTTCTGGTGATCGGAGCCGAGAATTCCAGCAACTCCAAGCGGCTGGTCGAGGTAGGGCGGGCCGCCGGCTGCGGCTATGCGCAACTGGTGATGCGCGCGGCCGAGATCGACTGGCGCGCGCTGGACGGTATCGCCAGCATTGGCGTGACCGCGGGGGCCAGCGCGCCCGAGGTGCTGATCGACGAGGTTATCGACGCGTTTCGGGATCGCTATGACGTGACGATCAATGTGGTCGAGACGGCCGTCGAGCGGGTCGAGTTCAAGGTGCCGCGCGTGCTGCGCGAGACCGCCTGACCGGGGGCCAGCCCCCGGACCCCCGGGGTATTGGGACAACGAAGAAGAGGTTCTGGGGTGCGGCTCTATTCAATGCCTTCGTCAGGCAACAGCTACAAGGTGCGGCTGCTGCTGGCGCTGACCGGACGGGACTGTCCGCGCGTCGATGTCGAATATGGAAGTCCGGCTTTGGAGGCCGCGCATCGCGAGGGGCGGCTGCCCTTTGGTAAGGCTCCGGTCCTGGAATTGCCGGAGGGGGCGTTGCTGCCGGAATCGAATGCAATCCTGTGCTGGCTGGGCGAAGGCGGGCCGTTCTGGCCCGAGGATCCGCTGGACCGGGCGCGGATGATGGGCTGGATGTTCTGGGAGCAGAACCAGCATGAGGGCGTGATCGCCGTCCGGGGTGCGCTGGCCTGCTATCCGCATCGCGCCGCCGAGGCCACGCCCCAGCGGATGGCGGCGCTGCTGGAGGCGGGGCATCGGCTGTTGGGGGTGATGGAGGCGCATCTGGACGGGCGCGACTGGCTGGTGGGCGCGGGGCCGAGCCTGGCCGATATCTGTCTTTATGCCTATACGCACAGCGCAGGCCGCCGGGGCGGGTTCGCGATGGAGCGTTTCCCCGCGATCGGGGCATGGCTGGACCGGGTTGCTGGTTTGCCGGGATATGTGGGGCTGGATGACTGATCTCTATGCCTGGACCGACGGCGCCTGCAGTGGCAATCCCGGCCCCGGGGGATGGGGCGTGCTGATGCGTGCGCTGGACGGCGCGACCGTGGTCAAGGAGCGCGAGCTGCAGGGGGGCGAGGCGCAAACCACCAACAACCGCATGGAACTGATGGCCGCGATCAGCGCGCTTGAGGCGCTGACCCGGCCCAGCAAGATCGTGATCGTGACCGACAGCAATTACGTCAGGAACGGCGTAACGCAGTGGATCCACGGCTGGAAGCGCAACGGTTGGAAGACGGCTGACAAGAAGCCTGTCAGGAATGTCGATTTGTGGCAGCGGCTGGACGCTGCTCAGGCCGTGCACCAGGTCGAGTGGCGCTGGATCAAGGGTCATGCGGGCCATGCCGAGAACGAGCGCGCCGATGAGCTGGCGCGCGCCGGGATGGCGCCCTTCAAATGACGCTGGATGCGCTGGTCACGGTGCTGGATTACGGATCGGTGCTGATCTTTGCGCTGACCGGGGCGCTGGTGGCCAGCCGGGCGCAGCTGGACCCTGTGGGCTTCGTCTTCATGGCGGCGCTGACGGCGGTGGGGGGCGGGACGCTGCGCGACCTGATCCTGAACCGCGAGGCGGTGTTCTGGGTGGCCAACCCCTCCTATGTGCTGCTGGCGGCGGGGGCGGCGCTGGTCGTGTTCTGGACCGCGCATCTGCTGGAGAGCCGCCAGCGCTGGCTGGTCTGGCTGGACAGCGTGGCCTTGGCCGTGGCGGTGGCGGCAGGCGCGGGCGTGGCGATGGAGATGGGATCGCCCCCGGTCATCGTGGTCATCATGGGCATCGCCACCGGCACTTTCGGCGGGCTGATGCGCGATGTGGTGGGCAACGAGGTGCCGCTGGTCTTCAAGCAGGGCGAGCTGTATCTGACCGCGGCCTTCGGCGGTGCGGTGGCCGCGGTGGTGCTGGTCTGGCTGGGGCTGGACCGGGCCGAGGCGTTGATCGCCGGTGCGGTGGTGGTCTGGGTGCTGCGGGCGGGCAGCCTGGCCTTTGGCTGGGCGCTGCCGCTCTATCGGCCGCGCCCGCCGCGGCGCTAGCGCAGGACCGGGGGGCCTTCGCGGCCCGGCCGCATGTTCTGGACTCCGCCGCGCAGCCCCTGGCCGATCCGATGCGCCAGCTGCGACCATGCCCGCGCGGACCAGGGGGGCAGGGTGCGGCGCAGGGCCTCGTCGAACAGCGCCAGCCAGATCTCGAAATGTTCGGGGCGGACATTGCCCGCCGACAGATGCGCGCGCATCGGGCTGCCGTTATAGCCCGCCTTGTTCAGGATCGCGCCTGCCCAGAAGGCGGTGATGCGGGCTTCATGCGCGGGCCAGTCGCCGACATGTTCGGCAAAGATCGGGCCCAGCACCTCGTGCCGGCGCACGGCGGCGTAGAAGACGGCAACCGTGCGGGCGATTTCGGGTTCGGTGATGTCGAAACGCGGCTCCATCCGGGCCAGATGGACCGGCGGCGGGGCGGTTGCAAGGGGGGCCGCGCGGCGCTATGCGGGCGCACCCGGTCGCAGCCCACCCGGACAAAACAGGAGCATCCCATGGCCCATTACACCGACGCGCTGACCCAGCTGGGCAGCGCCACCACCCTGCCGCAGCACCCCGACGAGGCCGTGCTGGAGCGTGTCCCCAACCCCCAGCCCGGCCAGAGCTATGC
The DNA here is from genome assembly GCF_019431455.1 of Paracoccus bogoriensis. Lineage (GTDB taxonomy): Bacteria > Pseudomonadota > Alphaproteobacteria > Rhodobacterales > Rhodobacteraceae > Paracoccus > Paracoccus bogoriensis. The sequence goes on along the minus strand of NZ_JAHYSR010000019.1, from coordinate 25,748 downwards.
CGTGCGCTTCACCCAGCCCGAATTCACCAGCCTCTGCCCGCTGACCGGCCAGCCCGATTTCGCGCATCTGGTGATCGACTATGTCCCCGGCGACTGGCTGGTGGAATCGAAATCGCTGAAGCTGTTTCTGGGCAGTTTCCGCAATCACGGCGCCTTCCATGAGGATTGCACCGTGGGCATCGGGCGCCGCATCGCCGACCTGCTGGAGCCGCAATGGCTGCGCATCGGCGGATACTGGTATCCGCGCGGCGGCATGCCGATCGATGTCTTCTGGCAGACGGGGGCCGCGCCTGCGGGCCTGTGGCTGCCCGATCAGGGTGTGCCGACCTATCGCGGGCGCGGCTGAGGCGGCTTGCGGCGCGGCGGGTCCGTTTCTATAGAGGGTTCATGATTTTCAGGGCGTTCGGCATCCGAATTAGCAGCCCGGCGGCGTGAGGTTTCGCGCCGCCGGGTTTGCCTGTGCCCGAACGACCGACAAAGGACCGCCCCCATGAGCGATGCGACCCCCGATTACCGCGACACCGTCTTTCTGCCCCGCACCGACTTTCCCATGCGCGCGGGCCTGCCCGCCCGCGAGCCCGAATGGCTAAAGCGGTGGGCGCGCATCGGCGTCTATGACCGGCTGCGCGCGACCGCGGCGGGGCGCAGGCCCTTCGTGCTGCATGACGGCCCGCCCTATGCGAACGGCCATCTGCATATCGGTCACGCGCTGAACAAGACGATCAAGGACATCGTGGTGCGGTCGCATCAGATGATGGGCTATGACGCGCGCTATGTTCCAGGCTGGGATTGTCACGGCCTGCCCATCGAATGGAAGATCGAGGAGAAATACCGCAAGGAGGGCCGCGACAAGGACGCGGTCGATCTGGTCGAGTTCCGTCAGGAATGCCGTCGTTTCGCCGATGAATGGGTGGGCATCCAGCGCGAGGAGTTCAAGCGTCTTGGCGTGACCGGGGCCTGGGACCGGCCCTATCTGACGATGGATTTCCATGCCGAGGCCGTGATCGCGGCCGAGTTCATGAAGCTGGTGATGAACGGCTCGCTCTATCAGGGGTCGAAGCCCGTGATGTGGTCGCCCGTGGAAAAGACCGCCCTGGCCGAGGCCGAGGTCGAGTATCACGACCATACCAGCCACACGATCTGGGTGCGGTTCGGGGTGGTCAGCGGAGCGGGTATTTTTGCAACGGAGAAATCCGCGGCGGTGGTGATCTGGACCACGACGCCGTGGACCATTCCGCAGAACCGGGCCGTCGCCTTCAATCCTGTGATCGCCTATGGCCTCTATCAGGTCGATGGCGTGGCCGAGGGCTCTAACGCTGCGGTCGGCGAGCGTCTGGTGCTGGCCGATGCGCTGGCCGAGGGCGTCATGGCACAGGCCAGGATCACGGGCTTCAGCCGGGTGGCCGATGTGACCGCCGCCGATCTGGAGGGGCTGATCCTGGCCCATCCCCTGCGCGGGGTCGAGGGGGGCGCGGGCGAGTGGGATTACGACGTGCCCATGCTGCCCGGCGATCATGTCACCGACGAGGCGGGGACGGGCTTTGTGCATACCGCGCCCAGCCATGGCGATGACGACTATCAGCTGGGGCTGCGCTTTAATCTGCCGATGACCTATAATGTCGAACCGGATGGAAGCTATCGCAAGGATCTGCCCATCTTCGGGGGGCAAGCGATCATCGCGCCCGATGGCAAGGACGGCCCCGCGAATGTCAGCGTGATCAAGCAACTGGCCTGGGCGGGGGCGCTGCTGGCCAAGGGCAAGATCAAGCACTCTTATCCGCATAGCTGGCGGTCCAAGGCGCCGCTGATCTATCGCAACACGCCGCAATGGTTCGCGGCCATCGACAAGCCGTTGGATGACGGCTTGGGCCAATATGGCGACACGATCCGCAGGCGGGCGCTGAACAGCATCGACAAGCTGGTGAAATGGTGGCCCCAGTCCGGGCGCAATCGTATCCATGCCATGGTCGAGAACCGGCCCGATTGGGTCCTGTCGCGCCAGCGGGCCTGGGGCGTGCCGTTGACCTGCTTCGTGAAGAAGGGGGCCAGCCCCACCGATGACGATTTCCTGTTGCGCGACGCGCGAGTGAACCAGCGTATCGTCGAGGCCTTCGAGGCGAATGGCGCCGATGTCTGGTACAGCGCGGGCTTCAAGGCGCGGATTCTCGACGGCATTGTGGATCCCGAAGCCTATGAACAGGTGATGGACGTTCTGGATGTGTGGTTCGATAGCGGTTCGACCCACAGTTTCGTGCTGCGCGACCGCGAGGATGGCGCGCCCGACGGCATCGCCGATGTCTATCTGGAGGGCACCGACCAGCATCGCGGCTGGTTCCAGTCCTCGCTGTTGCAAGCCAGCGCGACCAGGGGTCGTGCGCCCTATCGCAATGTGGTCACGCATGGCTTCACGCTGGACGAGAAGGGCATGAAGATGTCCAAATCGCTTGGCAATACCATCGTGCCGGCCGAGGTGGTCGAACAATACGGCGCCGATATCCTGCGCTTGTGGGTGGCGCAGGCGGATTATACTGCCGATCAGCGCATCGGCCCCGAGATCCTCAAGGGCACCGCCGACAGCTATCGCCGGTTGCGCAACACGCTGCGCTTCCTGCTGGGTTCGCTGGCTGACTGGTCCGAGGCCGAACGTATCGAACCCGCGCAGATGCCCGAGCTGGAACAATGGGTGCTGCACCGTCTGGCGCAGCTGGATCACCAGGTCCGCAAGGGCTATGCGGCCTTCGATTTCCAGGGCGTCTTCCAGACGCTGTTCCAGTTCTGCACCGTCGATCTGTCGGCCTTCTATTTCGATATCCGCAAGGACGCGCTGTATTGCGATGGGTTGAACAGCGAGCGCCGCCGGGCGGCGCGGACGGTGCTGGACCTGCTGTTCCATCGCCTTGTGACCTGGCTGGCGCCGATCCTGCCCTTCACGATGGAGGATGTCTGGCTGTCGCGTTTCCCGTCCGAGGATGACAGCGTGCATCTGCATGACTTCGCCCAGACCCCGGCGGATTGGCTGAACGAACCCCTGGCTGCGAAATGGGACCATGTCCGCCGCGCCCGCCGTGTCGTGACCGCCGCGCTGGAGGTCAAGCGCTCCGACAAGACCATCGGCGCCAGCCTCGAGGCCGCGCCGGTCGTCCATGTCGAGGATGCGGCCATGCTGGCCGCGCTGAAATCGGTAGCCTTCGCGGATGTCTGCATCACCTCGGATCTGGTGCTGACCGCCGATCCCGCCCCGGCCGAGGCCTTCCGCATGGCCGAGACCCCGGGCATCGGCGTGGTCTTCGAGATGGCCGAGGGTCAGAAATGCCAGCGCTGTTGGAAGATCCTGCCGGATGTGGGCAGCCACAGGCATCCCGGCACCTGCGCGCGCTGCGACTCGGTCCTTGGATGAATGGCGACAACCCGCGCGAGCCTGCCCGCGCGGGTTGCCCGGCTGCGGCTCTTCGGACCCGGCAGGCGGCGGCCATCCTGCGCGATCCGCCAGCCCGGCGGCAAGATACCGAACTGCCGGATGGAACGGTGCCGGTGGCCGAATATGCCTGAGGGTGGGGGCGGCCAGTGCTGCCTCGCGTCTCTGGTGCAGGGGATCTGACGGGCTGGTCTGTGCGCGGTATCCCGCAGGAGGCCCATGCTGCACGGGGCAGGCCATTGTCCCCGACTGGCGAGCGATGACATGAACGGGCTCTGAGCGGGTTGAACGCTCTGGCGGTCTTGCGCGGGCAGAGGCTGGCCCAGATGGCCGTCGCCATGGCGCTGCAAGCGGGCCCGTCACCCGCGCGCCGATCGGCGACTTGCGGCCGATCGGCGACTTGCGGGCCGAGACGGTGCGCGATTGCGAGGGCGCGCTGGAGCTGCGCGATTGCCAGCCCCGTGGAATTGGCCGGATCGACAAAGTGTCCCCAAGGGCGACGTGACCATCTGGGCACCGTCCTTGCAGGAGGCGGACGAGGACCGCTAGACCAGCCACCAGCCCTTGGCGCGGATCTGGTTGCGGATCGCGCGTTCCTGGCGCGGAAGGGGTCGCCCCTCGAAAAGGGGGCGCACCTTTTCGCGCCCCTTCCGCTGATAGATCAGCTTGCGGGCGGGTTCCCATTCGCGCAGGTGGCGGCGGATCGCCTTGTCGGCGACCGCTTCCTCGAGTTGGGCGATCTGTGTCTCGGTGCCAAGCGCATAGAGCAGCGGCAGCTTGCGATAGTGAAAGGTAATCTCGCCATCCAGCCCGGCCAGATCGGCGCCCGGCCTGCCGCCGCCGAAGCTGTGGATCACCAGGGGCAGCACGACCTGATCCAGCCAGGGGTCCATCACCTGGCAGGCCAGTTCGTCATGCGGGTCGTCGCGCAGCGCGCGCGCCCATTCCAGATAGCGGCGTCCGAATTCGACCGGGTCATTGCCGACGAACCAGCCGGCGTTGAAATAGAGATAGCGTTCCCAATGCTCGTCCGGCTGGGTCAGATCCAGGCTGGAGTCGAAATCCAGCCCGAAGCGGTCATAGATCGACTTCCAGATCGCGCCATAGCCCGGGCCGTAAAGCGGGGGCTGCGGCCAGGTTCCCTCGCGCCGCATCGAGGCCGCGGGGCGGCTGAAATCCGCCTTGATGGCGTCCAGCGGGCCGGTGATCAGCGTGTCGGTGTCCAGAAACAGGAATGGCTCGTGCGGTGGCAGCAGCGGCAGCGCCTCGATCTTGTTGCCCTGCGGATAGGCCGCGCCGAATGTGGTCGCGGTAAAGGGCAGGATCTCGGCGCCCAGATCCGTCAGGATCGCGCGACCGGCATCCGACAGGGTCGTCTGGTGGCCAGCCCATGCGCCTTCGGGGCGCGGCTCGGCCAGAATCGCACGCCCGCACCAGTCCGGCGAGGCCCGGCGAAGGCTGGCCATGAGGATGATCGCCTCGAATTCAAGCCGCCCGGACTGGGTGATGGCCAGAATGTTCGCGTGAACTGACTGCTTCATGCTGCGGTAACTCGGCGGTTGGTGACACCGCACGCAGGATAGGCCCCGGGGCCTCGGGGCGGAAGCCCAGGAAGGCGGGCGTGCTGCGGAAAGTCGGCGCCCTTCGGAGCGATACCACGATGAGAAAAGGGTAGGGAGGAAAAATGGTGGGCGACCCTGGAATCGAACCAGGCATGGGTCTCCCCGGCGGAGTTACAGTCCGCTGCCGCACCTTGCAGCACGTCGCCCGCCGAACGCTTTCGGCGTGGGGCGGTGATTAGCGGCCCGCGCCGGGGGCGTCAAGCGCATTTCCGGCGCGGGCCTCGGGGGGTTGCGCGAAATTCCCCTGCGGCGCATTCAGGCAGGGACAAAGGAGCCCGCGATGAACGACAAGACCCGCAAGAGCCGGAAACCCTCTTGGGTGATCGAGAAAGAGCGCGCCCGCCGCGCCGCCGCGGCCGAGACGGTCTGGCTGTTCGGCCTTCATGCGGTGCGCGATGCGCTGGCCAATCCCGCGCGCCAGAAGCTGCGTCTGGTGGTGACCGCCAATGCGCTGGCCCGGTTGGGCGATCTGCATGGCATGACGCCCGAGATCACCGATGCGCGGGTCTTCGACAAGGCCGTGCCGCTGGCGCCCGAAAGCGTCCATCAGGGCGCCGCGCTGGAGGTCAAGCCGCTGCATTGGGGCAGCCTGTCCGAAGTCGCGCTGCGGCAGGCGCCGGGCGAATCGCGCCCGCTGCTGGTGGCGCTGGACCGCGTGACCGACCCACACAATATCGGCGCGATCTTGCGATCGGCCGAGGTGTTCGGTGCTCGCGCCGTCATTGCCCCCGCTCGCCATTCCGCGCCCGAGACCGGCGCGTTGGCCAAGACCGCCTCGGGCGCGCTGGAACGCCAGCCCTATCTGCGCGTCCCGAATCTGGCCGAGGCCCTGGTGCAGCTGAAGAACATGGGCTTCATCCTGGTCGGCCTTGACGGGACGGGCGAGGTGCCGTTGCCCGATCTGCTGGAAACGCTGCGGGGGCGCGCGCTGTGTCTGGTGATGGGCGCCGAGGGGCCGGGTATGCGTGAATTGACCGCCAAGACCTGCGACCATATCGCCCGGATACCCTTTGCCGCTGATTTCGGATCGCTGAACGTCAGCAACGCCGCGGCCGTCGCGCTCTATGCGGCAGGACGCTGAAAGCCTGTCCCAGGGCATCACAACGCTGCGACATGGCGCACCCCTCCGTTGAGATTCGCGGATCGTCCTGCCAAATGAGCGGCAGCCACCATGACCCGAGCCACGATGCCCAAGCTGATTCCCCTTGCCCTGTCCGGCATCCTGCTGGCCAGCCCGTCCCTTGCCCAGACCTGGGCCCTGGGCGGGCATGACCCTGTCGGAACGCTTCAGGCAGGGCAGGCCGTTCCCGGACGCAGCGACATCGCGACCCTGTGGAAGGGCGAATTGTGGCATTTTTCGTCGGAAGAGAATCGCGCCCGATTCGAGGCCGATCCCTGGGCCTTTGCCCCCGCGCTGGACGGTTACTGCCCCGTTGCCCTGTCCGAAGGGCGGCGCGAGCGGGGCGATCCGCGTCATTTTGCCGTCATTGGCGGCAATCTCTACCTGTTGAGCTCTGCCTCGGCCGAGCGTCGCCTGCGCGAGGCCCCGGCCGAGATCATCGCCCGCGCCCGTGCGGCATGGGACGGAAACTGAGCTTGGCTCGATTCAATGCGGCATGGGACGGAAACTGAGCTTGGCTCGATTCAATTCACCTTTTCGTGATTTCACTGGAACATCCGGGGGGTGATGCACATTTGCATCTTAGAACATGGCCTCGGAACGGTCATGTTCGGATCACTGTCCCTCGTTCCGCACTTGCGCCCGGCCAGATTCTGGACCGGGCGCTTTTTCTGTGGCAGCGTCGGCTCAACCTTCGGATGTATGGGCAGGAGGAACCCATGGAAATGTCGATGACCGAAGACGAAGAGATTGCCCGCATCGCCCGCGAGGTCAGGGTGATCGCAATGGTCGGGTTGTCGCCCAACCAAGAGCGGCCCAGCTGGGGTGTGGCCCGGTTCCTCCAGGCGCAGGGCTACCGTGTGATCCCCGTCAATCCGGGCCATGCGGGGCGGGTGATCCTGGGTGAGACGGTCTATCCGTCGCTGTCCGCGATCCCTGCCGATGCCGGCGTGCAGATGGTGGATATCTTCCGCCGTTCCGAGGCGGTCGGTTCCATCGTGGATGAGGCGCTGGCCCATTTGCCCAGGCTGTCGGTGATCTGGACGCAGCTCGGCGTCCGCGATGACGCGGCCGCCGATCGGGCGCGTCGTGCTGGCGTGACCGTGGTGCAGGACCGCTGCCCCAAGATCGAGTTCCCGCGGCACGCCTGATCCGGACTGCCTCGGGGCGGGGCGCGCGCGATGCGTCGCCTGGCGATGCTGAACGCCGCTGCTGTTATCCGCTTGACGCCGCGGCGGCGAGCTTCTAATCATGCGCGACCACAGGGGTATAGCTCAGTTGGTAGAGCATCGGTCTCCAAAACCGAGGGTCGTGGGTTCGAGTCCCCCTGCCCCTGCCAGGTTCTTTACGGCATCGCTGGCCCTGGCGCTGTGCAATCGCCCGGCCTCGGCTTGAAAGCCGAGCCTTTCCCCGCTAGATGATGCCCAGCAAACAAGGAGCCTCAGCCGTGGCCAATCCCGTCCAGTTCATCAATCAGGTCCGCGCCGAGGCCGCCAAGATCACCTGGCCGACGCGTCGCGAGGTTGTGACGACCACAATCATGGTCTTTATCTTCGCCTCGCTGACCAGTCTGTTCTTCTTCCTTGTCGATCTGGCGATCCGCACCGGGCTGACGCAGGGTCTGCGACTGATCAGCGGCTGATGCCAGGGGTTGCATTCGCTGGGCGAGGGCGTTAATAGCCCCGCATTGTCCATCGACCGGCGTGCATCCAATCCGCGTGCGCGCCGATTTCGATTTTGACGGACATCTTTGGAATTCAGCGGGTTGGCGTCGTCCGGGCGCGATTCCCGGAACACGAACAGGGGTCGATCGAGACATGGCAAAGCGTTGGTATTCGGTCAGCGTCCTGTCGAACTTCGAGAAGAAGGTCGCAGAGGCGATTCGCCAGGCCGTCGCCGAAAAGGGTCTCGAGGATCAGATCGACGAGGTTCTTGTCCCGACCGAAGAAGTGATCGAGATCCGGCGCGGCAAGAAGGTCACGTCCGAGCGCCGATTCATGCCCGGCTATGTGCTGGTTCACATGGAGATGTCGGACCGCACCTATCACCTGGTCAATTCGATCAACCGTGTGACGGGCTTCCTTGGCGCTCATGGCAAGCCCATGCCGATGCGCGACGACGAAGTGAACGCGATGCTGAAGAGATCGGGCACGGGCGAGGCCGCGGCGCCGCGCAGCCTGATCCGCTTCGACGTGGGCGAAAAGGTCAACGTGACCGACGGCCCGTTCGAGGGCTTCTCGGGCATGGTCGAGGAGGTGGACGAGATCTCGTCGCGCGTCAAGGTGACGGTTTCGATCTTCGGCCGGCCGACGCCGGTCGAGCTGGAATTCACGCAGGTCAGCAAGATCTCGTGATTGGCTGCGGGAGGTTCGCCCCACGGGCGCGGCCGCACCGCTAAATCGGCCCCGTTCGCGGGCTTGATGATGAAGGAGTAGGCCAGATGGCCAAGAAAGTTGTGGGCAGCCTCAAGCTGCAAATCAAGGCGGGTCAGGCAAACCCGTCGCCTCCCGTCGGCCCGGCCTTGGGTCAGCGCGGCATTAACATCATGGAATTCTGCAAGGCGTTCAACGCCAAGACGCAGGATATGGAGCAGGGCTCGCCCGTTCCTGTGGTGATCACCTATTACGCCGATAAGTCGTTCACATTCGAGACGAAGACCCCCCCGGCGTCCTTCCTTCTGAAGAAGGCGGCTGGTCTGAAGCCTGTGGGCAAGCGCAACCGCGCCAAGGGCTCCGAAAAGCCGGGCCGTGCCGTCGCGGGCACTGTCACCGTCAAGCAGGTGCGTGAAATCGCCGAGATGAAGATGAAGGATCTGTCCGCGAACGACATCGAAGCGGCCATGAAGATCATTGTCGGCTCTGCCCGTTCGATCGGCATCGAGGTGAAAGGCTAAGTCATGGCAAAGATGTCCAAGAAGAAAGCCGCCGCCCGCGCCGCGTTTCAAGGCAAGGCCAACCTCAGCGTCGAAGAGGCCGTCAAGCTGGTGAAATCCACCGCCTCGGCCAGGTTTGACGAGACCGTCGAGATCGCACTGAACCTTGGCGTCGATCCGCGCCATGCCGATCAGATGGTCCGCGGCGTCGTCACGCTGCCCGCCGGCACCGGAAAGGATGTCCGCGTCGCCGTTTTCGCCCGTGGTCCCAAGGCTGACGAAGCAAAGGCCGCCGGTGCCGATATCGTCGGCGCCGAAGATCTGCTGGAAACCATCCAGTCCGGCAAGATCGAGTTCGATCGCTGCATCGCGACCCCCGACATGATGCCGCTGGTGGGCCGTCTGGGCAAGATCCTCGGGCCGCGCAACCTGATGCCGAACCCCAAGGTCGGCACGGTGACGATGGATGTGAAAGCCGCCGTCGAAGCCGCCAAGGGTGGCGAAGTCCAGTTCAAGGCCGAAAAGGCAGGCGTCGTTCACGCCGGCATCGGCAAGGTCTCGTTCGACGAGGACAAGCTGGCGCAGAACCTGCGCGCCTTTGTCGATGCGGTCCAGAAGGCCAAGCCCTCGGGTGCGAAAGGAACCTACATGAAGAAGGTTTCGATCAGCTCGACCATGGGGCCGGGCGTGTCGGTGGACATTGCGTCCGCGACCCAGGCCTGAGTCCGAAGAATTTCCTGGCCGTCCTTGCGGGTGGCCGGGGATGGCGGGGCGCCAGTCGCCCCGTCCTGTCCGAGACGGAGGGTGTGGGGAGACCCGCTTAATATCCTTCCCGAGATGGGGAAGCATTTTTCCGAAGACCGCGCTGCGGCCCTTCGGGTGATCTTGCCCTAGCGGACCCGACCTGCGGCCCCGGCCGTGGGAAAAGTGAGAGCCGGGGGGATACCCCCTACTTGGAGTGAAACCGTGGATAGAGCACAAAAAGAACAGGTGGTCGAAGAACTCGGCCAGATCTTTGAAAGCTCTGGCGTCGTGGTGGTTGCCCACTACGAAGGCATGACGGTTGCACAGATGCAGGACCTCCGCGCGCGGATGCGCGAAGCGGGTGGTTCGGTTCGCGTTGCCAAGAACAAGCTCGCCAAGATCGCCCTGAAAGGTAAGCCTTGCGCCAGCATCGCCGACTACCTGACGGGCATGACCGTGCTCACCTATTCGGAAGATCCCGTGGCTGCCGCCCGGATCGCCGACAAATACGCCAAGGACAACGACAAGTTCGTGATCCTGGGCGGTGCAATGGGTGATCAGGCTCTGGATCCGGCCGGTGTGAAAGCCGTCGCCTCGATGCCGTCGCGTGAAGAGCTTATCGCTCAGATCGTGTCCTGCATCGGTGCGCCTGCCAGCAACATCGCCGGCGCCATTGGCGCGCCTGCCTCGAACATCGCGAGCATCCTCACGACTCTGGAAGAGCGCGAGGCTGCGTAAGCAACCCCATTCCTTCGTGCGGTCGATGACCCGATGTTGGAACACTAACTGGAAAGAACGGAAAAATGGCTGATCTGAAGAAACTCGCCGAAGAAATCGTGGGCCTGACCCTGCTGGAAGCCCAGGAACTGAAGACCATCCTGAAGGATGAATATGGCATCGAGCCCGCCGCTGGCGGCGCCGTCATGGTTGCCGGCCCCGCCGCGGGCGCTGGTGAAGCGGCCGAAGAAAAGACCGAATTCGACGTCGTTCTGGTGGACGCCGGCGCCAACAAGATCAACGTGATCAAGGAAGTGCGCGGCATCACCGGTCTGGGCCTGAAAGAAGCCAAGGACCTGGTCGAAGCCGGTGGCAAGGTGAAAGAGGGCGTGTCGAAGGCCGAGGCCGAAGACTTCAAGAAAAAGCTGGAAGACGCCGGCGCCAAGGTCGAACTGAAGTAATCGGCCCTTGGCCGGTCGCTGAGATCGCATGAAATGGGCAGGGTCCGGGATTTCCCGGTCCCTGCCGAACCTGTCTTGAAGGTCGGTCTGGCGCACAGACCTCCCTTCAGGGCATGTTCGAGGTTCGGGAGCTTCGCGGTGGGACGCGCGGCACGAATGGAACCTCAACCCTGCATTCGTAGGCGCGTTCCGGGGGCCCCGACCCGGCCGCGCGAAGACGAAAGGTGACAAGACCCCATGGCGCAGTCCTATGTCGGCCAGAAGCGCATCCGGCGCTATTATGGCAATATCCGCGAAGTTCTCGAGATGCCGAACCTCATCGAGGTTCAGAAATCCTCGTATGACCTGTTCCTGAACTCGGGCGAGGGCACGGGCCACCACGACGGAGAGGGCATCCAGGGTGTCTTCCAGTCGGTCTTTCCGATCAAGGACTTCAACGAGACCGCAGTTCTGGAATTCGTGAAATACGAGCTGGAAAAGCCGAAATACGACGTGGACGAATGCCAGCAACGCGACATGACCTATGCCGCGCCGCTGAAGGTCACGCTGCGTCTGATCGTTTTCGATGTGGATGAGAATACCGGCGCCAAATCGGTCAAGGACATCAAGGAGCAGGATGTCTATATGGGCGACATGCCCCTGATGACCCAGAACGGCACCTTCATCGTGAACGGCACCGAACGGGTCGTCGTCAGCCAGATGCACCGTTCGCCCGGCGTGTTCTTCGACCATGACCGCGGCAAGACGCACAGCTCGGGCAAGTTGCTGTTCGCCTGCCGGATCATCCCCTATCGCGGCTCGTGGCTGGACTTCGAGTTCGACGCCAAGGATCTGGTCTTTGCGCGCATCGACCGCCGCCGCAAGCTTCCGGTGACGACCCTGCTCTATGCCCTGGGCATGGACCAGGAAGGCATCATGGATGCCTTCTATCAGACGGTGAACTACTCCCTGCGCCGCGCGGGGCGCGAGCAGGGCTGGGTCACGCGCTTCTTCCCCGAGCGCGTGCGCGGCACCCGTCCGGCCTTTGACCTGGTCAATGCCGATACCGGCGAGGTGATCACCAAGGCGGGCGACAAGGTGACGCCGCGTCTGGTCAAGAAGCTGCTGGATTCGGGCGAGCAGGTGAACCTGCTGCTGCCCTTCGACCGCATTGTCGGCCGCTTCATCGCCAAGGACATCGTGAACGATCAGACCGGCTTTATCTACGCCGAGGCCGGTGATGAGATCACCGCCGAATTCAACAAGGACGGCGACCTGTCGGGCGGCCTGCTGAAGGTGCTGCTGGATAACGGCATCACCGAGGTTCCGGTTCTGGACATCGACCATGTCAATGTCGGCCCCTATATCCGCAACACGATGGCGGCCGACAAGAACATGAACCGCGATGGCGCGCTGATGGACATCTATCGCGTCATGCGCCCGGGCGAGCCGCCCACCGTCGAAGCCGCGCAGGCCCTGTTCGACAGCCTGTTCTTCGATGCCGAGCGTTACGATCTGTCGGCCGTGGGTCGGGTCAAGATGAACATGCGGCTTGACCTGGATGCGCCCGATACGCAGCGCACCCTGCGCCACGAGGATATCGTGGCCTGTATCCGGGGCCTTGTGGAACTGCGTGACGGCAAGGGCGAGATCGACGATATCGACCACCTGGGCAACCGCCGGGTGCGCTCGGTCGGCGAACTGATGGAAAACCAGTATCGCGTCGGCCTGCTGCGCATGGAACGCGCCATCCGCGAGCGCATGTCGGGCGTCGAGATCGACACCGTCATGCCGCAGGACCTGATCAACGCCAAACCCGCGGCGGCCGCCGTGCGCGAATTCTTCGGTTCGAGCCAGCTGTCCCAGTTCATGGACCAGACCAACCCGCTGTCCGAGGTGACGCACAAGCGCCGCCTCTCGGCGCTTGGGCCGGGCGGTCTGACGCGCGAGCGCGCGGGCTTCGAGGTCCGCGACGTGCACCCGACCCATTACGGACGGATGTGCCCGATCGAGACGCCGGAAGGGCAGAATATCGGCCTGATCAACTCGCTGGCCACCTATGCCCGCGTGAACAAATATGGCTTCATCGAGACCCCCTACCGCAAGGTGGTCGATGGCAGGGTGACCGATGAGGTCGTCTATATGTCCGCGACCGAGGAAATGCGCCACACGGTGGCGCAGGCCAACGCGACACTGGACGCCGAAGGCCGCTTCGTGGATGAGCTGATCTCGACCCGTCAGGCGGGCGAATTCATGCTGAATCCGGTCGATGCCGTCGATCTGATCGACGTTTCGCCCAAGCAGCTTGTCTCGGTGGCCGCAGCACTGATCCCGTTCCTCGAAAACGACGATGCCAACCGTGCGCTGATGGGCTCGAACATGCAGCGTCAGGCGGTCCCGCTGCTGCGGGCCGAGGCGCCCTTTGTCGGCACCGGCATGGAGGCGATTGTCGCCCGCGACTCGGGTGCCGCGATCATGGCACGCCGCAGCGGCATCATCGACCAGGTAGACGCGCAGCGGATCGTCGTGCGCGCGACCGAGGATCTGGGCGCCGGTGACGCGGGCGTGGACATCTACCGTCTGCGGAAGTTCAAGCGATCGAACCAGTCTTCGACCATCAACCAGCGTCCGCTGGTCAAGGTGGGCGAAAAGGTCGTCAAGGGTCAGGTCATCGCGGATGGTCCCTCGACCGATCAGGGCGAGCTTGCCATCGGCCGGAACGTGGTCGTGGCCTTCATGCCGTGGAACGGCTACAACTACGAGGACTCGATCCTGATTTCCGAGCGGATCCACCGCGACGACGTGTTCACCTCGATCCATATCGACGAATACGAGGTTGCGGCCCGCGACACCAAGCTGGGGCCGGAAGAGATCACCCGCGACATCCCGAACGTGGGCGAAGAGGCGCTGCGCAATCTGGATGAGGCCGGCATCGTCTATATCGGCGCCGAGGTCGGCCCGGGCGACATCCTGGTGGGCAAGATCACCCCCAAGGGCGAAAGCCCGATGACGCCCGAGGAAAAGCTGCTGCGTGCCATCTTTGGCGAAAAGGCCAGCGATGTGCGCGACACTTCGCTGCGTCTGCCGCCGGGGGCTTATGGCACGGTCGTCGAGGTTCGCGTCTTCAACCGCCACGGCGTGGACAAGGACGAGCGCGCGCTGCAGATCGAGCGCGAGGAAGTCGAGCGTCTGGCCCGTGACCGGGACGACGAGCAGGCCATCCTGGACCGCAACATCTATGCGCGCCTCAAGTCGCTGATCCTGGGCAAGACTGCGGTGAAGGGACCGAAAGGCGTCAAGCCGAACAGCGAGATCACCGAAGAACTGCTGGGCACGCTGTCGCGCGGCCAGTGGTGGCAGCTTGCCGTCTCCGAAGAGGATGTGGCCAAGGAAGTCGAGGCGCTGAACCAGCAATACGACACCCAGAGGAAGCTGCTGGAAGCGCGCTTCGAGGACAAGGTCGAGAAGGTCCGTCAGGGCGACGACCTGCCGCCGGGTGTGATGAAGATGGTCAAGGTCTTTGTCGCCGTGAAGCGCAAGCTGCAGGCGGGCGACAAGATGGCGGGTCGTCACGGCAACAAGGGCGTCGTCTCCAAGGTCGTGCCGATCGAGGACATGCCTTTCCTGGCCGACGGCACGCCCGTCGATCTGGTGCTGAACCCTCTGGGCGTGCCCTCGCGGATGAATGTCGGGCAGATCCTTGAGACCCATATGGGGTGGGCATCGCGCGGCTTGGGAATCAAGATCGACGAGGCGCTGGAGGAATACCGGCGCAGCGGCGACATGACCCCTGTGCGCGACGCCATGCGGAACGGTTACGGCGACGAAATGTATGCCGAAACCTTCGCGGACATGGATGACGAGACGCTACGCGAGCACGCCGAAACCGTGCGGACGGGCGTTCCCATTGCCACCCCGGTCTTTGACGGGGCCAAGGAGGCGGACGTCAACGACGCGCTGATGCGGGCGGGCTTCGACACCTCGGGCCAGTCGGTGGTCTTCGACGGCCGCACGGGCGAGCAGTTCGCGCGCAAGGTGACGGTGGGGATGAAATATGTCCTCAAGCTGCACCACCTTGTCGATGACAAGATGCACGCGCGTTCGACCGGTCCCTACAGCCTGGTCACCCAGCAGCCTCTGGGCGGCAAGGCGCAGTTCGGTGGTCAGCGCTTGGGTGAGATGGAAGTCTGGGCGCTGGAAGCCTATGGCGCCGCCTACACGCTGCAAGAGATGCTGACGGTCAAGTCGGACGACGTGGCCGGCCGGACCAAGGTCTATGAATCCATCGTCAAGGGCGAGGACAATTTCGAGGCCGGCGTCCCCGAAAGCTTCAACGTGCTGGTCAAGGAGGTCCGGGGTCTGGGCCTCAACATGGAACTCCTGGATGCGGAGGAAGAGGAGTGAGGGCGCAGGCCCTCCTCCACCCCCCTCTGCCCCCTTTCAAGGATTGAAAAATGAACCAGGAACTTGCCACCAATCCGCTGAACCCGCTGGCCCAACCGCGGCAGTTCGACGAAATCAAGATCTCGCTGGCCTCGCCCGAGGAAATCCTCGCCTGGTCCTATGGCGAGGTGAAGAAGCCCGAGACCATCAACTACCGCACGTTCAAGCCCGAACGTGACGGCCTGTTCTGTGCGCGCATCTTCGGCCCGATCAAGGATTACGAATGCCTGTGCGGCAAGTACAAGCGCATGAAGTATCGCGGCCTCGTCTGCGAGAAATGCGGCGTGGAAGTCACGCTGCAAAAGGTCCGCCGCGAGCGCATGGGCCATATCGAACTGGCCGCGCCTGTCGCGCATATCTGGTTCCTCAAGTCGCTGCCCTCGCGCATCGGCCTGATGCTGGACATGACGCTGCGCGATCTCGAGCGGATCCTCTATTTCGAGAACTACGTTGTCATCGAGCCGGGTCTGACCGATCTGACCTATGGCCAGCTTCTGACCGAGGAAGAATTCCTTGACGCGCAGGACCAGTATGGCGCCGACGCCTTCCAGGCGGATATCGGCGCCGAGGCGATCCGCGCAATGCTGGCCAATATCGACCTGGCGGCCACGGCCGAGCAACTGCGCGAGGATCTCAAGGAGGCCACGGGCGAACTGAAGCCCAAGAAGATCATCAAGCGCCTGAAGATCGTCGAGTCGTTCCTCGAGTCGGGCAACCGTCCGGAATGGATGGTGCTGACGGTCATTCCGGTCATTCCGCCAGAACTGCGCCCGCTGGTCCCGCTGGATGGCGGCCGGTTTGCGACCTCGGACCTGAACGACCTCTATCGCCGGGTCATCAACCGCAACAACCGCCTCAAGCGCCTGATCGAACTGCGCGCGCCCGACATCATCGTGCGCAACGAAAAGCGGATGCTGCAGGAATCGGTCGATGCGCTGTTCGACAACGGCCGTCGCGGCCGCGTCATCACCGGCAACAACCGTCGCCCGCTGAAGTCGCTGTCGGACATGCTCAAGGGCAAGCAGGGCCGCTTCCGCCAGAACCTTCTGGGCAAGCGGGTGGACTTCTCGGGCCGTTCGGTCATCGTGACCGGCCCGGAACTGAAGCTGCATCAGTGCGGTCTGCCGAAGAAGATGGCGCTGGAGCTGTTCAAGCCGTTCATCTATTCGCGGCTTGAGGCAAAGGGTCTGTCCAGCACGGTCAAGCAGGCCAAGAAGCTGGTCGAAAAGGAACGCCCCGAGGTCTGGGACATCCTGGACGAGGTCATCCGCGAGCATCCGGTCCTGCTGAACCGGGCGCCCACGCTGCACCGTCTTGGCATCCAGGCCTTCGAGCCGATCCTGATCGAGGGCAAGGCCATCCAGCTTCACCCGCTGGTCTGTTCGGCCTTCAACGCCGATTTCGACGGCGACCAGATGGCCGTGCACGTGCCGCTGTCGCTGGAAGCGCAGCTGGAAGCGCGCGTCCTGATGATGTCCACGAACAACGTGCTGTCGCCCGCCAACGGCGCGCCGATCATCGTGCCGTCGCAGGACATGGTTCTGGGCCTCTACTACACGACGATGATGCGCGAGGGCATGAAGGGCGAGGGCATGGCCTTCGCCAATATCGACGAGGTGGAACACGCTCTTGCCGCGGGTGAGGTGCATCTGCACGCCAAGATCACCGCGCGCATCAAGCAGATCGACGAGAACGGCAACGAGGTGCTCAAGCGCTACGAGACGACGCCGGGCCGCATCCGTCTGGGTGCCCTGCTGCCGTTGAACGCCAAGGCGCCCTTCGATCTGGTCAACCGCCTGCTGCGCAAGAAGGACATCCAGAACGTCATCGACACCGTCTATCGCTATTGCGGTCAGAAGGAATCGGTCATCTTCTGCGACCAGATCATGGGTCTGGGCTTCCGCGAGGCCTTCCGCGCCGGCATCAGCTTCGGCAAGGACGACATGGTCGTGCCCGACAACAAGTGGTCGATCGTCGAGGAAGTCCAGGAGCAGGTGAAGGAATTCGAGCAGCAATATCTCGACGGTCTCATCACCCAGGGCGAGAAATACAACAAGGTCGTGGACGCCTGGTCGAAATGCAACGACCGCGTGACCGAGGCCATGATGGCGACGATCTCGGCCACCAAGAAGGACGAGAACGGCGCCGAGATGGAGCCGAACTCGGTTTACATGATGGCCCATTCCGGCGCTCGCGGTTCGGTCAACCAGATGAAGCAGTTGGGCGGGATGCGTGGTCTGATGGCCAAGCCCTCGGGCGAGATCATCGAGACGCCGATCATCTCGAACTTCAAGGAGGGTCTGACCGTTCTTGAATACTTCAACTCGACCCACGGCGCCCGCAAGGGTCTGTCGGACACGGCGCTCAAGACGGCGAACTCGGGCTATCTGACGCGGCGTCTGGTGGACGTGGCGCAGGACTGCATCATCCGCGAACATGATTGCGGCACCGACCGTGCGATCACCGCTTCGGCGGCGGTCAATGACGGCGAGGTGATCAGCCCGCTGGCCGAACGTGTTCTGGGCCGAACGGCGGCCGAGGACGTTCTGGTCCCCGGCACGGACGAGATTATCGTTCGCGCCAACGAGCTGATCGACGAACGCAAGGCCGACGCCATCGAGGCCGCGGGCGTGCAGAGCGTGCGCATCCGTTCGGCCCTGACCTGCGAATCCGAGGACGGGATCTGCGCGCTCTGCTATGGCCGCGACCTGGCCCGCGGCACGCTGGTCAATATCGGCGAGGCTGTCGGCATCATCGCCGCCCAGTCCATCGGCGAGCCTGGCACCCAGCTCACGATGCGGACCTTCCACATCGGCGGCATTGCGCAGGGCGGCCAGCAATCCTTCCAGAGCGCCTCGCACGAAGGCACCGTTGCCTTCCGCAACGAGAACGTTCTGACCAACGCCAATGGCGAACAGATCGTGATGTCGCGCAACATGCAGTTGCGGATCCTTGACGAGCAGGGGCAAGAGCGCGCCAGTCACAAGCTGTTCTACGGCTCGAAGCTGTTCGTGAAGGAAGGCGACAAGGTCACGCGCGGGCTCAAGCTGTTCGAATGGGATCCCTATACCCTGCCGATCATCGCCGAAAAGGCCGGGATCGCGCGCTTCGTGGATCTGCTGTCGGGTCTGTCGGTCCGCGATGAGACCGACGAAGCCACGGGCATGACCCAGAAGATCGTGACCGACTGGCGTTCCGCGCCGCGCGGCAGCGACCTGAAGCCCGAAATCATCATCATGGATGAAAACGGCGAGCCGGTCCGCAACGACCAGGGCAACCCGGTCAGCTATCCGATGTCGGTCGATGCGATCCTTTCCGTCGATGATGGGCAGGAAATCAGGGCGGGCGACGTTGTCGCGCGGATCCCGCGCGAGGGCGCACGGACCAAGGACATCACCGGGGGTCTGCCCCGCGTGGCGGAATTGTTCGAGGCTCGTCGGCCCAAGGACCACGCCATCATCGCCGAGGTCGATGGCTATGTGCGCTTCGGCAAGGATTACAAGAACAAGCGCCGCATCACCATCGAACCGACCGAGGAAGGTGTCGAGCCGGTCGAATACATGGTGCCCAAGGGCAAGCACATCCCGGTGCAGGAAGGCGACTTCGTGCAGAAGGGCGACTACATCATGGACGGCAACCCGGCGCCGCATGACATCCTGCGCATCATGGGGATCGAGGCCCTGGCCGATTATCTCATCGACGAGGTGCAGGACGTTTACCGACTGCAAGGCGTGAAGATCAACGACAAGCATATCGAGGTGATCGTTCGCCAGATGCTGCAGAAGATCGAAATCCTCGACAGCGGCGACACCACGCTGCTGAAGGGCGAGCATGTCGAGCGTGACGAGTTCGCCGAGGAGAATGCCAAGGTCGAGGCCCGCGGCGGGCGTCCTGCCCAGGGCGAACCGGTCCTGCTGGGCATCACCAAGGCGTCGCTGCAGACGCGCAGCTTCATCTCGGCGGCGTCCTTCCAGGAGACGACGCGCGTGCTGACCGAGGCTGCCGTCCAGGGCAAGCGCGACAAGCTGGTGGGCCTGAAGGAGAATGTGATCGTGGGTCGCCTGATCCCGGCGGGCACAGGCGGCGCGACCAACCGTGTGCGCCGGATCGCTGCGGAGCGCGATGCCAAGGTGATCGAGGCGCGCCGCGCCGAGGCCGAGGCCGCGGCGGCTCTGGCGGCCCCGGCCGAGACCGGGTTTGGCAGCGACAGCGAAGCCTGATCGCGTCAGGATATGCCAAAAGGCCCGGCCCCGCGCCGGGCCTTTTTCGCTGACCCCCGTCGCGCGCCGGCCGGGCGGAAAGGGGCTCGTTATCGTTGCGGCGGTCCCGTCTTGACCCTCGGGCCGCGCTGACAATACTCGCCACCACAAGGGCGGAGGAGTCATGCGCATTCAGGTTCTGGGGCTCTGCCGCTTCTCGATGCTGGCGTCTGGCGATTTCCAGACGACGGGCACCGATCTCGCCGCGAACCGGCGCATCCTCTACGACGACCACCGCATGTCGCGCCGGATGACCTGGTTCGAGAACCTGTGCCTTCCTCCTCTGATCTGGCAGCAGGACCAGAACTTCACCCTGGTCGTGGCGACCGGCCTTGATCTGCCAGAGCCGTGGATCGGCCGCCTGCGCGCCATTGCCGAAGCCGTCCCGCAGATCCGGCTGGAGCAATTGTCCCCGGACCGTCAGGCCGCCATGTGCCGCGAAGCCCTGTCGCGCCATACCGATCTGTCGGCCGATGTGGTGGCGCAGTTCCGGATGGACGACGACGATGCGGTCGCCCTGGACTATGTTCGCCGCGTGCGCGCCGATTTCCGGCTGGTCGAGCGATTGCTGAACCCGCATCATCCTGTCGTGGTAAACTACACCAACGGTCTGGTGGCCGAATGGCGGCATGGCGGGCTGCGCCTGCACCGCGAGATGGCCCCGAACTGGGGGCTGGCGCAGAGCTTCTATTTCACCGGCGGCACGGTCCGGTCCGCGATGAACTACCGGCACGACAAGGTCTGGGCCAAGGTCGCAACCCTGTCCATGCCGGACCGCCCCATGTGGATCAGGGGACATCACGACGTCAATGACAGCGGCGGGCATCTGATCGGTCGCAACCGGCTCAAGGCCGAGGATGCCGAGATCGACGACATCCTTGGCCGTCGTTTCGGGCTGGACCGCGCGGCGCTGGCTGCCGCGCTTGGCGAGGGCTCCAAGGCGGCCGCAGCGCAGGGGCAGGGCAGGAATGGCTAAGGCCCTCATCTCGCCCCTGCGCCGCGTGCGGCCCGCCTCGATCCGCCCCGAGCCGTTGAAGCCCGGAGACAATCTGCGCGGGGCCACGCTGATGTGCGCCTCGATGGTGGCGTTCACCTGCAATGACGCGGTGGTCAAGCTCGTGTCGCAAGACCTGCCGCTCTATCAGGTGATCGCGCTGCGCGGGATGGTCGTGATGGCGCTGATCGCGCTGCTCGCGCAGCGCCAGGGCGGGCTGCGGCTGCGGATCGACCGCACGGCCCGCCGCCCGATGGGCCTGCGCCTGCTGGGCGAACTGGGCTCGACCGTGCTGTTCCTGAACGCCTTGCAGCACATGGCGATCGGGGACCTGACCGCGATCATGCAGGCCCTGCCTCTGGCGGTCATGCTGGGGGCGGCGCTGTTCTTCGGCGAAAGCCTCGGCTGGCGCAGATTGACGGCGGTGCTGGTTGGCATGGCGGGGGTGCTGCTGATCCTGCGGCCCGGCACCGGGGCCTTTGGCATCTGGTCGCTGGTCGCGCTGGGGGCGATGCTGCTGGTCGCCTTGCGCGATCTGGTGACGCGCAACTTCGGCGCGCAGGTCGGCTCGGCGACGATCGCCTTCTACGCCGCCGCCGCCGTCACGGCGATGGGTCTCGTGCTCAGCCTGTTCCAGGGATGGCAGGCGCCGAGCCTGCGCCAGCTTGCACTGCTGGGCCTGTCCGGGCTGTTCCTGTCGGTCGGCTATGTCACGGCGGTCGCTGCGATGCGGGTGGGCGAGATCTCGGCCGTGGCGCCCTTTCGCTATACCTCGCTGCTGGCGGCGATCATCCTGGGGCTGCTGGTCTTTGGTGAATGGCCGGATGCCTGGACCTGGGCCGGTTCGGCGCTTGTTGTGGGCGCGGGGATCTACACGATCTGGCGCGAAGGCAGATTGGGGCGACGCGCATGAAGGTGCAGATGCTGGGCCTGTGCCGTTTTTCCTATGTGGGTCTGCGCGGCTATCAGGTCGAACATTCCAGTTACGATGAAAGGCGGGCCTATCTCTACGATTCCGCCCGGCTGGAGCGGCGCTGGCATTGGTTCACCCGGCTGGCCCTGCCGGGTTGGCGCGCGCAGACGGACCCGGATTTCACGCTGGTCGTGATGACCGGACCGGATCTGCCCGAGCCCTATCTGTCGCGTCTGCGCGATCTGTGCCAACAGATTCCGCAGCTGCGGCTGGAACTCGTCCCCCCGATGGAACGACATCTGGCGGCCTGCCATGCGGCGATTGCGCCCCATATCGACCCTTCGGCCGAGGTGATCGGGCATTTCCGGCATGACGACGACGACGCCGTTGCGCTGGATTACGTCGCCCGCACGCGCGAGGATTTCGCGCTTGTCCAGGGCCTCTGGCAGGCCGAAGGCAGATTGTCGCTGGATTACGGGCGCGGCCTGATGCTGAAGGTCGAGGCCGGGCAGATCAGCGTGACACCGCGTCTGTGCCACAATATGGGGGTGGCGTTGACGATCTTCCTGCGCCCCGACGCGCCCGAAACTGCGCTGCATTACGACCATTCCAGGCTGGCGCAATGGATGCCGGGGGTCCAGATCAACCGGCCTTTGATGTTCATCCGTTCGATCCATTGTGACAGCGATAGCGGCTCGATGGGCCCGGGCCTTCCCTGGAACCTGCCAGAGGATCAGCAAGGGCGCCAGTTGCGCCAACGCTTCGGCTTGCGGCGTTCGGATCTCAGGCAAATGGCGCGCGATCTGCGCTAGCTTGGCGGGGCAGGGCGCGCGGTTGACACTCTGCACGATTCCCAATATAGCGCCGCTACCCGGAAGGCGACTGTCCGGGTGCCAGAACCAAATGCGGTCACGATCCGGGCCCTGCAAAGCCCCGATCCTCTGGAATGATGCCCGTCAGCCCTTCATGGGCCGGACGGGTTTGGCATTTTGCGATTCGCGCAGGATGCGGTCGAGAAGTGGCGCAACCGGCTGGTTGCGAGTATTGACAGAGCAAGACGGGGAACCGAATGCCGACGATCCAACAGCTGATCCGCAAACCGCGGCAGCCGAAAGTGCAGCGCTCGAAGTCGCAGCACCTTCAGGGCTGCCCGCAGAAGCGCGGCGTCTGCACGCGCGTCTACACCACGACGCCGAAGAAACCGAACTCCGCCATGCGGAAGGTGGCCAAGGTCCGCCTGACGAATGGCTTCGAGGTCATCTCCTACATCCCGGGCGAGAAGCACAACCTGCAGGAACACAGCGTCGTGCTGATCCGTGGCGGCCGGGTGAAAGACCTTCCGGGTGTGCGTTACCACATCCTGCGTGGTGTGCTGGATACACAGGGCGTCAAGGATCGTCGTCAGCGTCGTTCCAAATACGGCGCCAAGCGTCCGAAGTAAGGAGAGGCATCAATGTCCCGTCGTCACGCCGCTGAAAAGCGCGAAGTTCTGCCCGACGCCAAGTTTGGCGATCGCGTGCTGACCAAATTCATGAACAACCTGATGGTTGACGGCAAGAAATCGGTTGCCGAACGGATCGTCTATAACGCGCTGGACCGCGTTCAGGCCCGTCTCAAGCGCGAGCCGATCGAGGTCTTCCACGAAGCCCTGGACAACGTGAAGCCCTCGGTCGAGGTGCGTTCGCGCCGGGTCGGCGGTGCCACCTACCAGGTTCCCGTCGAAGTGCGCCCGACCCGTCGCGAGGCATTGGCGATCCGCTGGCTGATCGCCGCCGCGGCCAAGCGCAACGAGAACACGATGGAAGAGCGCCTTGCCGGCGAACTGGCCGATGCCGTCAACGGCCGCGGCACTGCCGTGAAGAAGCGCGAAGACACGCACAAGATGGCCGACGCCAACAAGGCGTTCAGCCACTATCGCTGGTAAGGCAAGAGGATTCAGACCATGGCACGCGAATATCCGCTGCAGCGTTACCGCAACTTCGGCATCATGGCCCATATTGATGCCGGGAAAACGACGACGACCGAGCGTATCCTCTATTACACCGGCAAGTCGCACAAGATCGGCGAAGTGCATGACGGCGCCGCGACCATGGACTGGATGGAGCAAGAGCAGGAGCGCGGCATCACGATCACGTCTGCCGCGACCACCACGTTCTGGCAGCGCCAGGAAGATCCGACCACCGAAGGGACGTCGGATGCCAAGTTCCGGTTCAACATCATCGACACGCCCGGTCACGTGGACTTCACCATCGAGGTCGAGCGTTCGCTGGCCGTTCTGGACGGCGCGATCTGCCTGCTGGACGCCAATGCGGGCGTCGAGCCCCAGACCGAAACCGTGTGGCGTCAGGCCGATCGTTACAAGGTTCCGCGGATCGTCTTCGTCAACAAGATGGACAAGATCGGCGCAGATTTCTTCAACTGCGTCAAGATGATCAAGGATCGCACCGGCGGCACTCCCTGCCCGATCGCACTCCCGATCGGCGCCGAAGACAAGCTGGAAGGCATCGTCGATCTGATCAAGATGGAAGAATGGGTCTGGAAGGGCGAGGATCTCGGCGCAAGCTGGATTCGTCAGCCCATCCGCGACGAGCTGAAGGATCTGGCCGACGAATGGCGCTCGAAACTGATCGAGCTGGCCGTCGAACAGGACGATGCTGCGATGGAAGCCTATCTTGAGGGCAACGAGCCCGACGAGGAAACCCTGCGCAGCCTTGTCCGCAAAGGCACGCTGTCGCTGTCGTTCTTCCCCGTCACCGCCGGTTCCGCGTTCAAGAACAAGGGTGTGCAGCCGCTGTTGAACTCGGTCATCGACTTCCTGCCCTCGCCGCTGGATGTGCCTGCCTACATGGGCTTTGCGCCGGGTGACGAGACCGAGACCCGCAATATCGAGCGTCGCGCCGATGACGCGCAGCCCTTCTCGGCGCTGGCGTTCAAGATCATGAACGACCCCTTCGTTGGCTCGCTGACCTTCACGCGCATCTATTCGGGCGTGCTGAAAAAGGGCGATCAGATGCTGAACTCGACCAAGGGCAAGCGCGAACGCGTCGGCCGGATGATGATGATGCATTCCAACAACCGCGAAGAGATCGACGAAGCCTTCGCGGGCGACATCATCGCGCTGGCGGGTCTGAAAGAGACGACGACCGGCGACACGCTTTGCGATCCGTCGAACCCGGTCGTTCTGGAAACGATGACCTTCCCCGAGCCGGTCATCGAGATCGCCGTAGAGCCGAAGTCGAAAGCCGACCAGGAGAAGATGGGCCTGGCTCTTGCGCGTCTGGCTGCCGAAGACCCCTCGTTCCGCGTCGAGACCGATCTTGAATCGGGGCAGACGATCATGAAGGGTATGGGTGAACTTCACCTGGACATTCTCGTTGACCGGATGCGGCGTGAATTCAAGGTCGAGGCGAATATCGGCGCCCCGCAGGTGGCCTATCGCGAGACCATCAGCCAGCCGGCCGAGATCGATTATACGCACAAGAAACAGACCGGCGGGACCGGCCAGTTCGCGCGCGTGAAGCTGGAGATCACCCCGACCGAGCCGGGCGAGGGCTATTCGTTCGAGTCCAGGATCGTGGGCGGTGCGGTGCCGAAGGAATACATCCCCGGCGTCGAAAAGGGCATCAAGTCGGTCATGGATTCGGGTCCGCTGGCAGGCTTCCCGGTGATCGACTTCAAGGTTGCGCTGGTGGACGGCGCCTACCACGATGTCGACTCGTCGGTCCTGGCCTTCGAGATCGCCGCGCGTGCGGCCATGCGTGAAGGCCTGCGCAAGGCCGGCGCCAAACTGCTCGAACCGATCATGAAGGTCGAGGTGGTCACGCCCGAGGAATATACGGGCTCGATCATCGGCGATCTGACCAGCCGTCGCGGCATGGTCCGGGGACAGGACACCCGCGGCAATGCGAACGTCATCGACGCTTTCGTGCCGCTGGCCAACATGTTCGGCTACATCAACACATTGCGGTCGATGTCTTCGGGTCGCGCGGTGTTCACCATGCTGTTCGACCATTACGAGGCCGTGCCGCAGAACATCTCGGACGAGATCCAGAAGAAATACGCCTGATCTTGACCTTGCAGCGGGGCCTCGGCCCCGCTAACCCACACGCATTGACGAACAAGGAGCCATTCCATGGCAAAGGCAAAGTTTGAACGGACGAAACCGCACGTCAACATTGGCACGATCGGTCACGTTGACCACGGCAAGAC
>NZ_JAHYSR010000018.1 GCF_019431455.1 Paracoccus bogoriensis | reverse complement strand
CGCTACGGCGCTATGGGAAAGCGCGCGTGCGGCCAGCGGGGCTACCCGTCAGCTACACCACCGGCGGGGAAACGACCACCGCGGAAGCCCCACGCCAAGCCGCGTCCTGTAGGCTTCAGCCCGCCGAGCCGACCCCGAAAAGCAAAAAATCGAAATGCCCCGAAATCATCGAACGGCACGGCCAGTCCCTTCGTGCCGTGGGTCTCGTGCAGGGACTTCATCTCGCGCAACTGGCCGTAAAAGCCGCATGGCGGTGTTCGCCACCGGAACCGGTTGCCCGCGCCACGTCATGCTGTCTGGAACGCCCCCGTCGATCAAGGGGAAGGTGAGGCCCGGCGCCTCGGCAGCACCCGCCGGCCGGTCGGCACTCTTATCGCGGCGGCCAGTCCAGGCAACACAAGGTGACACGTCAAAGCCCCCGTTGAAGCGCAAAGGCTATCTGCGCGCGTAAGCCTGCCAGATGCGCCCGGACAGCGCAATCGCGGCCAGGGCGGCCAAGGCGACGATCACCCAGTTTCCGCGCGGCGCATTCGCGGCGATGATGCCCAGAAGCGCCCAGATCACCGCCGCCGGATAGGCCCATTCCAGCGGTCGGCGCGACTGGATCGCCAGGGCGGCCGCGCCAATGCCGATCAGGCATAGGATCGCGGCCACCTGTGGCGACAGCCAGCCATGCCCGCCCAGCCAGACGCCGATGGACACGCCCGAAGCCGCCGTCAGCCAGCCAGCATAAAGTTCGGCGGGCCAGTCCAGCCAGGGATGCCCGCGCCCGCCCCGGATCATCGCCGTGACCGCCGTTGCCATCATCGCCAGGATCATCAGCGTGGCCAGGCCCGGCAGACGGTTTGCAACCGGGATCCAGAAGAAGCCGACGGCCAGGCTGGCCAGCAGCCACAGCCGCATCGGACGCCAGTCGCCATCATCGGCATGGCGCCACAACCCGTAGCCTGCGCCCAGGATCAGCCACCCATAGATCACTCCCCAGATCGAAAAGGCCCAGCCCGCGGGCTGCACAGGTGGGTTCTCTTGCGGGATCGGGAACAGGTCGGGACGGTAGCCCGCAAATTCGGGGAAGATCACCGGCGATGCGGCAAAGGCGATGGCGGCGATCAGGACGGCAATGGCCAGGGCGCGGTTGCTCATGAAATCTCCTTGCAGCATGAGGCATGGTCCAACGAAGGCACAAGGCCGGGCGTTCCCGCCGCGTGCCGCGATGCTTGCGCCGGTAAGCGTGTGGCGTCTATGATGTTTCGTGCCGCGCCATGCGGCGGCACGATCGCGGCGCGTCTGCGGTTCCGCCACCGCCATAACGACCCCGGCCCAACGGCAAGCAGGACATGAGGCTCAAGGAATTCGCCCGGCTGGTGGGCATGTCGCAAACCACCGTCAGCCGCGCGCTGAACGGCCATCCCGAGGTGAACGAACAGACGCGCGCGCGCCTGATCGCCGCCGCGCGCGAACATGGCTACAGCCCGAATGCCCATGCACGCTTTCTGGCGACGGGCCGCGCGCCGGTCATCAGTTGCGTCATTCCCATCACCGGCCGTAACGAGATCGTCAGCCCGATCTATGCCGATTTCCTGGCCGGGGTGGGCGAGGAATGCGCCCGGAACAAATACGAGATCAACCTGACCGTCCTGCCCGATGACGAACAGGAAGCCGCCTATCGCAGCCTCAAGTCGCGACAGATGGTCGGCGGCGTGATCGTGCAATTCACCCGCCATGACGACCCGCGCCCCGCGCTGCTGGATCGGCTGGGAATGCCCTATGTCGTGCATGGCCGCGTTTCGGGTCGGTCCGAGCCCTATTCCTGGGTAGATGTGAACAATCGCCGCGCCTTCGAGCGCGCGACCGGCTTCCTGATCCAGCTGGGCCACAGGCGCATCGCCCTGATCAACGGGGACGAACGGATGGATTTCGCCCTTCGCCGCCGCGAAGGTTATCTGAACGCGCTGCGCGATGCGGGGCTGACACCCGGCCCGGACATGCCGGGCGGCGAAATGACGGTTGCGCATGGATATGGTGCGGCGCGGCACCTGTTGCGGCTGGATCCGCGCCCGACAGCGATCCTGTGTTCCTCGACCATGATCGCCGAGGGCGTGCGTCAGGCCGCGCAGGAAGCGGGGCTGCAACTGGGGCGCGACCTGTCGGTGGTCTGTTTCGATGACGACCTGTCCTATTACAGCAACCGCGACGCGGTGCCGGAATTCACGGCGATGCGGTCCTCGGTCCGACTGGCGGGGCAGCGTATTGCCGCCATGCTGATCCACCGGATCGAGACCGGCGACCCGACCCCCGTTCAGGAATTGCTCGAGGCCGAACTGGTCGTCGGCCGATCCACCGCGCCGCCCGGTCGCTGATCCGGCAGCTGATCGCCCCAGGGCCGCGCGGCCAGCACGGCCTCTGCGGCGGCCTCCAACGCAGGCTGGTGTCCGAAACCGAGGATCTGCCCTTCATCGGCGAGCGCCGTGATCGCCGGATGCGGCATGAACAGGGGCGCCAGCGCGTCGGCATCGTCCAGATGGCGCAGGACATGGGCCAGCACTGTCACCTCGGCCTCGTCGCGGCAGGAAAAGCCCTCCGCCGCCCGCACGCCTTGCCCGATCAGCGAAGGATAGACCTCGGCCAGAACGGCCCGCGCCTCGTCGCAGGGCTGAAAGGGCCAGACCGCGACGCCCGGCACGCGGCGCAGACGGTTCAGCCAGGCGATTCCGGTCAGGCTTTGGGCACCGACCGCCCCTGCACCCGCCAGCTGAAAGACCGATTTCGGGCGTGCCGTGCCGCTGGCGGTCTCGGTCGCGCGGCGCTGGGACAGGTCGGGATGCGGTGCGGGCTTCAGGCGCGGCAGGTCGGGCGTGGGCAGCTTGCGCCCGTCGCCCCAGAAGACCGGCTGTCCAAGCGCGCGGTTCATCGCCGCCGCCAGATCGCGGTAGTTGCTGCGGTTGCGGTCATCGTCCCGATGCGCCGCGCCCAGATGATCCCACAAGGCCAACGCACCCGGCTGTCCGGTGATCCGCTGCGCCAGCCCCGCCGGATGGCCAAAGGCGAAATCGGCGCCGACCAGCACGCGCTCGCCCGTCTTGCGCGCCCGCGACAGGGCGCAGCCCAGCAGCTTCCAGGCGCGGCGGCGCGTCTCGGGGTTCCGGGCGGGACTGCGGTCGCCGCCGATCCAGATCGAATCGCGGCCCCGTTTCGGCGATCCCGCCGCCGACCAGTCGAGAATCAGGATGCGGTCGAACAGCGGCAAAGAGGGCCTTGGTGCAGGGCGACGGAAAGGGGCGCGGGTTGTGTCGTGTCGCCAGATTGGGAAAGGTCCGCGCCAAGGGCAAGCCCTCGATCATGCGGCACTTTGCGGCAGCAGCCAGACGCCTTGGTCGGGCGCATGACGCACCCGCAGGGGGCAGCCATAGGCGCGTTCCAGCAGGCGGTCGGTCAGGACCAGATCGGGCGGCCCCTCGGCCAGGACACGGCCCGCTTGCAGCAGCAGCACGTGATCCGCGACCATCGCCGTCAGGTTCAGGTCATGCATCACCGCGACCGTGCCGCCGCCCGCCTGCGCGTGGTCCCGCGCCAGCCGCATCACGGCCAGTTGGTGCGCGATGTCCAGGCTGCTCACCGGCTCGTCCAGCATCAGCCATCGGGGCGGGCCGTCCGGACTGGGCAGCGCGCGGATCTGGGCCAGCGCGCGGGCCAGTTGCGCGCGCTGTTGTTCGCCGCCCGACATGTCCTGCCACAGACGGCCGGCATGGCCGGCCAGCCCGACCTCGGCCAGAGCGGCACGGATCAGCACGGCGCGTTCGGCTGAGGGGATGGGCAGGCCCTCCAGCGCGATGCCCACGATCTCGGACGCGGTAAAGGCAAAGCCAAGGGCGCTGTGCTGCGGCAGGACAGCGCGCTGGCGGGCCAGCGCCTCGGGCGGCTGGCCGGCGATGTCGGCGCCGTTCAGCGTGACGCGGCCCGCCTTGGGCGCGACCTCTCCGGTCAGGGCGCGCAGCAGCGTCGTCTTGCCCGAGCCGTTCGGCCCGATGATCGCCGTGACCTGCCCGGCCCGCGCCGTCAGATCGACGCCGTGCAGCACCATGCGCCCCGACAGCGCCACATGCAGGGCAGAGGCGGAAAGGCTCATCCCAGCACCTTGCGGTTGGACAAAAGCACCCACAGGAAGAACGGCCCCCCAATGACGGCGGTGATGATGCCGATGGGCAATTCGGCGGGCGCCACGATGCTGCGGCTGACCATGTCCGCGGCGATCAGCATGGTTGCGCCCAGCAGGCCCGCATTGACCAGCAGCCAGCGATGATCCGGTCCCTGGATCAGCCTCAGCAGATGCGGCGCCACGATGCCGACAAAGCCGATCCCGCCCGAGATCGCGACCGAGGCTCCTGTCGCGGCCGAGGTTCCCAGAATAGCCACCGTCTTGACGCGCTGGACGCGGATGCCGGTATGCGCGGCCACGGCCTCGCCCAAAGCCAGCGCGTTCAGGCCGCGCGCCAGAAAGGGCGCGCAGGCCAGTCCGGCCAGAATGACCGGCGCGGCGGCGGCCAGCTTGGTCCAGCTGGCCCCTGCCAGCGAGCCCATCCCCCAGAAGGTCAGATCCCGCAGCTGCGCGTCATCGGCGGAATAGACGATCAGCCCCGACAGCGCGCCCACCATCGCGGCCAGCGCGATCCCCGCCAACAGCATCGTCGCAACCGAGGTCCGCCCGCCCCGCGTCGCCACCGCATAAAGGACCAGCATCGCGACCCAGCCTCCCGAAAAGGCCGCCAGCGGCACCAGATGCCAGCCCGCAAGGGCCGCGATGGCGGGCGGCAGCATCCCGCCCAGCACAATAGCCGCAATCGCGCCCAGACCCGCGCCCGCGCTGACGCCCAAGAGGCCCGGATCGGCCAGAGGGTTGCGAAACAGCCCCTGCATCACCGCGCCCGACACGGCCAGACCTGCGCCGACCAGAATGCCCGTCAGCAGACGCGGCAGGCGGATCTGCAACAGCACGACCCGGTCGGTCACTGCCACTTCGCGCCCGGCGATCAGATCGCGCAGCACCACCAGCCCCGACACGCCCGACGCCCCCTGCATCAGCGACAAGGCCGACATGACCAGCAGCGCCGCCAGCAGGCAGATGCCGACCATGCGCCCGATATGACGACGGTCTCCTTCGAGGCGCAGGCCCATTTCGGTGGCGACCATCATGGCACCTCGTAGAGGGCGCGGTGCAGGTCCAGCGCGGCCTGCCCGGTGCGGGGGCCGAAGCCCAACAGATACAGCCCGTCCATGCGGATCACCCTGCCGTTGCGGGCCGCAGGCGTGGTGGCGATCGCGGGCATGGCCAGAAGCGCCGCGTCCGAGGCACCGTGATCGCTGTCGGCCTCTCCGCGGTTCATCATCAGGATGATGTCCGGCGCCGCGGCGGTGATCGCTTCGTCGGTCAGGGGCTTGTAGCCGGAAAAGCCCGCGACCGCATTTTCGGCCCCGGCCAGGCGCAGCATCGCATCTGCGCCGCTATCCTGCCCCGCGGCCAGAACCCGCCCGCCTTGCAGCGACAGGATGAACATGACCCGCGCGGGCCGATCGACCGCATCGCGCGCCGCCGCAAGCGCGGCGAAATCGGCGCGAATCGCCGCCAGCAGCGTGGCGGCGGCCTCGGGCGTGCCAAGCGCCTCGGCGACGGCCTCGATCCGGGCGATGACCGAATCCTCATCCTCGCCCGAGGCAATCTGATGAAAGGGGATGCCCGCCGCCTTCAGGATATCCACCGTTTCGGGAGGGCCTGCGCCTTCCTCGGCGATGATCAGATCGGGGCGCACCGACAGCACGCCCTCGGGCGAGAGCGCGCGGACATAGCCCACATCGGGCAGCTCCAGCACCTCGGGCGGATAGCTCGAGGTCGTGTCACGCGCGATCAGCCTGTGACCCTGACCAAGCGCATGGATGGTCTCGGTCACCGCGCCGCCAAGGGCCAGAACCCGGTCGGCCAGCACGGCCTGCGGCAGCATCAGTGCCGCCAGCAGAAGCGCCACACCCCTCATGCGGAACGCTCGGCCGCTGGCAGAGCCGAGACCAGCGCGGCCCAGCCCTCGGAATCGCCACCCTTGTCCGGTCTCATGCCGAAACATTGCCAGATCAGTTCGCCCGCCGCGTCGAAGGCCTCGACCGACAAAGCCGGGCCGCGCCTGGTGGGTTTCTCGACCGCCCAGACCTCGGCCACATGATCGGCGCGCAGATGCAGGTTGAAGCGCGCATCCATCACGTTCAGCCACGGCCCCATCGGTTTGAGGCTTTGCACCGGGCCGGAATGGATCTGGATGCAACCCATATTGCCGACGAACAGCATGACCTGCTGACCCTGGTCCAGCAAGGCGCGGAACATCGCATCCGAGGCTGCCGCTGCCAGGGGCCGCGCCCAGGGGGCGCCCACAAGCCGATAGGCGCCAAGACGGTTCATCTTGAGCCGCCGCACCAGCGTGTTGAACTGGTGCGTGTCGGTCATCGCCGCCCATTCGGCCCGCAAGGCGTCCGCCCGGTCAGGAGCGATGCGGGCGCCTTCAGGGGCGGGGGCGGGGGCGTAGTCCGAAAGGCTGTGCTGATCGGCCAGCGCCAGATCGGTCCGTAGCCGATCCCACGCCGCCAGATCGCTGGTCTCGCGCAGATGAACCTTGTGGACCGCGGCGCCTGCCGCGTCGAAGACCTGCACCGACCGCCGCGTGCCCGATGGCGTGTCCGCCTGAACCGCGAAGGCATGGACCCAATGCCGTGGAAAGATCCGCAGGTCGATTTCCGTGTCCAGCGTCATCGCGGCGTGATCGCCGTCATGGAAGTGATTGTAGGTGCCGATCTTCTCGATCACGCAGGACCGGTTGCGCGTCAGGGCCATCACCTCGCCCAGGGCCTGCACCGCGGGAATCAGGCGCCCCGGCCTCGGGTCGATGCGGGTCGCGCCATGGCCAAGCTCGGCCTCGACCAGGGCAGCCTCGGACAGACCAAGCTGCGCAGCAAGGTCATAGGGGCGCAGAGCCGCGTCGCGTTTCAGTTCGCGCAGGCGCGCAGGCGTCAGGTCGTTCATGTCATGCCTCGATCCTGTGAAATTCGGGGGCATCTGGCGACAGGCTGGACGCTATTCTTGACATCTTTAGTCAGATTCCTTACGCGGCGCAAGACGCCAGCCCGATGCCAGCGCGAACAAGCGACGCAAAGGGACAAAGATGCGTGGAAACTTGACGGCCCTGGCCGCCCTTCTGGGAACGACACTGATGACAACGCCGCTTCTGGCGCAGGAACAGGCACGCGGGTTGATGCTGGACCCGATCGTGCTGCGTGCGGGCACCGAAAAGGTTGCCTCTTCGGTGCCGCAATCGGTGACGGTGGTGGATCAGGATCAACTTGACGACCTGAACCCCGGCACGATCGGGGACGTGCTGGCCAATGTGCCGGGTGTGCAGGGCGTGGGCTCGGCCGGGTTCTTCGGGCAGGGCTTCAACATCCGCGGCTTCGGCGCGACCGGATCGGCCGCCTCCGAGGCCGGGATCGTCCAGATCATCGACGGCGAGCGGAAATACTACGAAAGCTATCGCCAAGGGTCTTTGTTCGTAGAGCCCGACTTCCTCAAACGGGTCGAAGTGCTGCGCGGGCCGGGCTCGTCCACGCTTTACGGCGCGGGCGCGCTTGGCGGGGTAATCGCGATGGAGACGATCGAGGCGGACGACCTGATCGCCCAGGGCCGGACCAACGGCGGGCGCGTGCGTCTGGGCTATGCCAGCAACCCCGACACCGCCTTGGCCAGCGCGGTCTGGGGCTGGCGCCCGACCGAGGGGTTCGAGGCCGTCGCCGGACTTGCCTGGCGCAAGCTGGGCGAGACCGAGGATGCCGATGGCAACACCATCGTCCGGTCCAATTCGGAAACGCCGAACCTGCTGCTGAAGGCCCGTCAGCAACTGGGCGACCATTACGTCGAGGCCAGTTATCTGCATCTGGAGGCCGATGGCCGGGATCAGGATTTCAACCAGATCGACGGCCCGCAGGTCGGGCTGTTCCCCAATTTTCCGGGCTGGGGCGTGGGCAACATCCTGACCCGCGACCAGACTGCGCGCCTGGTCTGGGGCTACAACCCCGCCGACACTGCGCTGATCGACACCCGCGTGACGCTGTCCTACACGAACACGATCAAGGATGTGCAACAGGGTTCCAACCCGGCGGAACCCATCATGCCCAGCCTGTTGGGGCGGCGCGATTACGCGCTGTGGAAGCTGAACGTGAGGAACGTCGCGGACCTGTCGGGCGCGGGCCACGAGCATTACCTGACGATTGGCGCGGAAACCTCGCGGCAGGACCGGTCCTCGACGACGATTTCGTCCTCGCATCCCGAGGCCTTCACCCGGCAGAACGCGATCTATGCCCTGTCCGAGGTGACGTTGGGCGCGCTGACCGTGAATACCGGCCTGCGCCAGACCTGGCAGCGGACCGAACCGAAGGATACCGTCACCATCAGCGACGACCGCGTGTCCACCAACGCGGCCGAGCCGCAGATTGCCGCGATCTACCGGCTGAACGACCGCTGGCGCGTCTTCGGATCCGCCGCCGATGTGCGCCGAATCCCGACCGTGGACGAACTTTACGACGGCTTTGCCGGCGGCGCGGCCTCGCCCGATCTGCGGGCCGAAAAGGGGCGCAACCTGGAAATCGGCTTCAGTTACAGCGGAGGCGACCTGATCGCCCAAGGCGACGAGGCGGCGCTGCGCGTCACGCTGTTTCGCAACCATATCCGCGACATGATCGTGCGCACCAATGGCCGCGCGCCCACCCCGGCCTACGAAAACATCGACCGGGCCTATCTTCGCGGTGGCGAGATCGAGGCCAGCTATGCCAGCGCGGGCTGGCAACTGGGCGCTTCGGTCTCGGTGGTCGAGGGCGAGGATCAGGACGGCGCCACGCTGGACACGCTGCAAAACAACCGCCTGATGCTGCAGGCCAGCTATCAGCTTTCCGACAACTGGAAGATCGGCGCGCGCAGCACCCTGGCCGATGGCCGCGAAAAGGCCGATGGCACGCATCGGTCGGGCTACGGCGTCCACGACATCTACGCCACCTGGACCGCGCCGGACAGCATCGCGCCAGGGCTTCAGGTCAATTTCGGCGTCGATAACGTGACGAATCGCGATTATACCCCGGCGACATGGCTGACCGGTCCTGCGGCCGGGCGGAATGTCAAACTGACGCTGACCAGAGCGTTCTGATCCGCCCTGCATGGCGGGATGGCAGACAAGGAGCCACCGAATGAACCAGATGACCCAGACCCTGTCCGCCCTGCCGCTGATCGGCATGATCCGGGATGGCGGCTGGACGATGTGGCTGATCGCGGCCCTGTCGGTGCTGACGCTGACGGTGGTGCTGTGGAAGCTGTGGTCGCTGTGGCGGCTCGGCGTCTGGGGCGGGCGCCACTCGCGCCGCGCCATCCAGCTGTGGTCCGAAGGTCGCTGGCGCGAGGCCATGGCCGAGGTGCGCAGTCGCCCCTCGGCCCGCGCCCGCGTCGTGCAGGCGGCCATCGGCACCACGCTTGATCCCGCCTTCGACGACAGGGCCGCCCGCGAGGAAACCGCGCGGGTGGCGCGACAGGCGCTGTATCGCGCGCGCGAAGGGTTGCGGGCGCTGGAACTGATTGCCACGATCGCGCCGCTTCTGGGCCTTCTTGGCACGGTTCTGGGCATGATCGCGGCATTTCAGGTGCTGCAAAGCTCGGGCAATCAGGCCGATCCGGCCGATCTGGCGGGCGGCATCTGGGTCGCGCTGCTGACCACGGCGGCGGGCATGGCGGTGGCGATCCCCGCCGGTGTGGCGCTGTCCTGGTTCGAAAGCATCAGCGACCGGCTTCAGGCGGATCTCGAGGATCTGGCCACCCGCGTCTTCGTCGCGGCCCCCCGCGCCGTCACACGACCCGACCCGCGGGCGGGCGAGGACTGGCAACGGCAGGCCGCGGAATGAGCCGCACGGACGACATCGAAAGATTCGATCTGGGGCCAAGGCGGCATCCGCGGCGGATGTCTCTGACGCCCATGATCGACGTGGTGTTCCTGCTGTTGATCTTCTTCATGCTGGCCTCCCGCTTCGGGATGGATGCGGTCCTGCCGGTCGCGGGCGGCACCGGCGGCGCCCGGACGGAATGGCAGGGGCCGCCGCGCCTGCTGGACGTTGCGCCCGACGCGCTGCGCCTGAATGGCGCCGAAATCACGCCCGAGGCCCTGCCCGCCGCGCTGGCCGAATTGATGCCGGTCGAGACCATGCCCGAGGGCGGCGCCGTCATCCTGCGCCCGCGCGACGAGGCCGACCTGCAACGTCTGGTCGAAGTGATGGACCTGCTGCGCGAGGCGGGTTTCGCCGACCTCATCCTGATCGAGTAGCCCATGCGGATCGACATGCCCCCCCGACGCCCGCGCGGCGAAACGATCATTCCGATGATCAACGTGGTGTTCCTGCTGCTGATCTTCTTCCTGCTGACCTCGCAGATCGCGCCCTCGACCCCGTTCGACGTGACGCCTCCCGAGGGCGGCAACGCCGAATTGCGGGCCGAATCGCGTGACGTGCTTTACGTCTCGGCCTCGGGCGATCTGGCCTGGAACGAGGCGCGCGGCGATGATGTCTGGCAGGCCATCGCCCTGGCCGCGCCCGAACAGCCGGTCGAGATCCGCGCCGACCGCGCGACCCCGGCCGTCATCGTGGCGGCGCATCTGAAACGCCTGCGCGAGATCGCCCCCGAGGGCGCGCGCCTTGTCGTCAGCGGAGGGTGAACATGATCCAGAGACGCGTTCTGGAAACCGCCGGCTTCATCACCATCGCCGCCGCGCTGCATGTCTCGGCGGCCGCGATCCTGATGCCCGAACGGTTGCAGCGCGGCGAGATGGGCAATCTGGGTCCGACCGCTCTGGCCGCGGGCGGTGTCGAGGTGCAGTCGATGGTGTCCCAATGGGAAAATGCGCCCGAGATCGCCACACCCACCGATCTGGCGCAACCCGAGACCCCGCCCGAGATGCAGCCCGTGCCGCAGCCCGAGCCGGTCGAGATGACCGCCCTGCCCGAGGCACCTCCGGCCTTGGCCGCACCCGACATGCCGATGGCCGCGCCGAACCTGCCCGAGGCGCCCGAACCGCCCCGGATCGAGGCGGCCGAGATGAACCTGCCCGAGATCCGGCGCCTCGATCCGCCCGAGATTCCTGTCGAACCCGCGCTGACGCTGGAAGTCTCAGCCCGGCCCGAGCGCCGCCCGGATCGCAGCCGACCCGAGCCACAGCAGCAGCGCGCCGAGCCGCGCCAACGTGCCCTCGAAGCTCCGGTGCGCCAGCAGGCGCAATCCCAGCCCCCGCCGCAGCAGGCCGGACAGGGTGGCAGCGCGCCCAGCCCGAACAGCGGCGGCGGCGGGGCCGGCGGCATCAGCGAGAACCAGCGGACGAACCTGATGAGCCAATGGGGCGGCCAGATCCGCAACTGCATCAGCCGCCGGGCCGACACGCCGCGCGGCGCGCGCGGGGGCAGGGTCGTGCTGGCCTTGTCGGTCGGGCGGGACGGGACGATCCATGCTATCGCGGTCGCCTCGTCTTCGGGACAAGACGACGTGGACCAGTCCATCCTGCGGGCGGCGCAGCGGGCCGGACGATGCCCGGCAGCACCGGCGGGCCTGACCGAGGCGCGCTATTCGTTTCAACTGCCGATCATGGTCCAGCGGTGATCCGGCAAGCCGCGAAAGCCGCCCCCATCGAAGGGGCGGATTTCGCCGGGGGCTGCGCCCCCGATCCCGGCCCGACCGGGGGGCGGCAATCAGGCGTGGTGCAGGACCAGCGGACGACCCTGATGGCGGCCCATAGCAATCGGCGCGTCATAGAGCCGCGACAGAAGCTCCTCGGTCAACACGGCATCGGGCGCGCCTTCGGCGAGGATACTGCCATCCTTCAGCGCGATGATGTGATCGGCCCAGGCCGCGGCGTAATTCACCTCGTGCAGCACGACGGCCACGCTGCGGCCCTGCCGATCGACCAGCGCGCGCAGGCGAGCCATCAGCGCGCGGGCATGGCTCATGTCCAGATTGTTCAGCGGCTCGTCCAGCAGCAGCCATTCGGTGTCCTGCGCGAAGGCCATCGCGATATGCGCGCGCTGCGCCTGACCGCCGGACAATTCGTCCATGAAGCGATCCGCCAGCGGATCAAGGGCGAAGGTCCGGATCGCCTCGGCCACATGGGCGCGGTCGGCGGCTGTGGGGCGGCCCTTGTGATGCGGCCAGCGCCCGAAGGCCACCAGCTCGGCCAGGCGCAGGCGGCTGGCGATCAGCGTCTGCTGGCCCAGGACCGCCATGACCTGCGCCAGCCTGTCGGTCGGCGTCGTGGCGATGTCGTGCCCCGCCACGCGAATCCGGCCCGCCTGCAG
Source organism: Paracoccus bogoriensis (assembly GCF_019431455.1). GTDB lineage: Bacteria > Pseudomonadota > Alphaproteobacteria > Rhodobacterales > Rhodobacteraceae > Paracoccus > Paracoccus bogoriensis. The sequence goes on along the minus strand of NZ_JAHYSR010000018.1, from coordinate 56,312 downwards.
CGGCTCAAGCCGCCCGATCAGCCGCAAAAGCGTGGACTTGCCCGCCCCGTTCGGCCCGATCAGCGCGGTCAGGCGCCCCTCGGGCAGGCGGGTGGTAATGTCATGCAGGATCGGCGTTCCCGCGATCCGATGGCTGACGGCCCGAATCTCGATCATCGGATGCGTCCCTTGAGAAGAAGATAGAGGAAAAACAACCCGCCCGCGAATTCGACCACGACCGACAGGGTGGCAGCCTGGCCCAATTGCCGCTCGAACAGCCATTGACCGCCAATCAGGATCGTGGCGCCGATCAACCCCGCCGCAGGCAGCAGCACGCCGTGCGAGGCGCTGCGCGTCAACCCATGCGCCAACCCGGCGACAATCAGTCCGAAGAAGGCGACCGGCCCCACAACGGCCGTCGAGACCGAGACCAGCAGCGCGACCAGCGACAACGCGGCGATGACCACCGCCTGGTGCCTCAGCCCAAGCGAGACCGCCGCGTCGCGCCCCAGCGCCAGCACATCCAGCCGCGCCGACATCCGCCAGGCGGCCAGCACCGCAAGCAACGTGACCGCACCGGCAACCGGCAGCAGCGTGGCGTTCACCCGGTTGAAGCTGGCAAAGCTGGCGGCCTGCACCACCGCGTATTGCGCGGGGTCCATGACCCGGCCCATGAAGCCCGCCAGCGACCGGAACAGCACGCCCAGGATCACCCCGGTCAGAATCATGCGTGGAATGTCCCGCGCGCCCTGCAACATCAGCGTTCCGAACAGCGCCGAGGCCAGCAGCACCATCAGCGCGATCTCGGACAGGAACTTGGCGGTGGCGGGCAGCCCGGCGAAGCCCGCGATCCCCAGCGAGGCCACCAGTGCCGTCTGCAACAGCACGTAAAGCGCATCGAACCCCATGATCGAGGGTGTCAGCACCCGGTTCGCGGCGACGGTCTGGAACGTCACTGTCGAGACCCCGACCGAAACGCCCACCAGCGCCAGTGCAGCCAGCTTGTTCGCCCTCAGCCCCAGGACAAAGCCGCGATTGCCGCCGCCCCCCAGCCCCTGCCACATCCACAGCGCCGACACCGCTGCCAACAGGCAGGCCAGCCCCGCCAGCACCCAAACGGGGCGCAAGGCGGCGGGACGCGCCGCAAGCGTCAGTGCCTCAGCCATGCGCGGGCCTGCGATGCAGAAGCCACAGGAACAGACCCGCGCCCAGAACACCCAGGATCAGTCCGGCGGGCAGCTCGTAGGGCGCCACCACGACGCGCGCGACCAGATCACAGGCCAGAACCAGCACAGCCCCGGCAAGCGCCACGACCGGCAGCGTCTGGCGCAGGTTGTCGCCCATCAGCCGCGCGACCAGATTGGGCACCACCAGCCCTACGAAAGGCAGCATCCCCACCGTCGTCACGACCATGGCCGTAACCACCGACACGGCCAGCAGGCCAAGACGCATCACCGCATCGACGGAAAGACCAAGTCCCGTCGCCACTGAATCGCCCAGCCCCAGAATCGCGAAACGATCGGCCGCAAGCCAGGCCAGCACCGCCGCTCCGCCCGCGATCCACAGCAACTCATACCGCCCCGCAATGGCGCCCGAAAATTCGCCGCTGCCCAGCCAGGTGCCAACGAACTGCATCAGATCATGCTGCCAGGCAACAAAGGTCACCACCGAGCCGACGACGCCCGACAGGATGATCCCCGCGATGGGGACCAGCATCACCTCTCGCGCGGGAAGGCGGCGGATCACCGCCAGAAACAGCGCCGTCGCGGCCATTGCGGCCAGGCTGGCCACCACCATCCGCAGCCAGAGCGGGCTTGCCGGTGCCCAGATCGTGATGGCCAGCAGGCCCAGGGCCGCGCCCTCGGCCGTGCCCGACGTGTCCGGCCCGACGAAACGGTTGCGCACCAGCGCCTGGATCAGCACGCCCGCCACCGAAAGGGCAGCCCCGGTCAGGGCCACGGCCAGCATCCGCGGCAGGCGCGATTCCACTAGGACCAGCATCGCCAGCGGATCCTGCCGCAGCATCCGCAGATCGACCTGCGCGGCGCCGATGGTCAGGCTGGCCAGCATCAGCGCGATCAGTGCCAATGACAGGGCTGGCAGGATGCGCATCAGTTGCGGGTTTCGGCGCCCTCAAGCGCCTGGGTCAGCTGGCCGATCAGCGTCATCATCGCACCGTATCCCCCGGCCGAGATATAGGCCGCGCCAGGGTCCAGATTGACCACCTGCCCCCGCGACCAGGCTGTCGTCTGCTCGACCAGACCAGAGCGCAAGGTCGCCTCGGCCCCCTGCCCTTCCTCGCCGATCGCGGCGCTGCGATCGACGACGATCAGCCAGTCGGGATTCACCTCGGCGATGAATTCATGGGTGATCGCCTGACCATGCGTGGCCGTGTCCAGCCCAGGCGCGGCCTCTTCCAGCGCGGTCGCATCGAAGATCCAGCCGAAGCGCGACCCGGCCCCATAGGCCGACATGCGCGTGCCGTTGGTCAGCACGATCAGCGCCCGCCCCTTCGCCTCCGAGGCCGCCCGCAACCGCTCCAGCGCAGCGTCCAGTTCGCGGGTCAGCGCCTCGGCCTCGGCCTCGCGCTGGAAAAGCCGACCATAGCCTGCAATTCGCGCCTTGGCGCTGGCCATCAGGTCTTCCTCCAGCGTCATGTCGATGGCGGGCGCCACCTGCGACACCGCCTGCAATTGCGCCGCCGATCGGCCGCCGACGATGATCAGATCCGGTCCGACCCCGGCCAGCGCTTCCAGATCGGGCTCGAACAGCGTGCCGACGCGCTCGGCCCCGGCCACGGCCTCGGCCAGAGCGGGCACCGTCACGCGCTCGATCGTGGCCACAGGCGTCACACCAAGCGCGATCAGCGTGTCCAGCGCGGCCATGTCATGGACCGCCACCCGTTCGGGCGCGGCCTCCAGCGACACCTCGCCCTGGGCGGTGGGGATCACGACGGTATCGGCCAGTGCCGCCGAGGACAGGCCAAGGGTTGCAAGAACAGCAACTGCCAGAAGTCGCATGTCATTTCCTTTCGGGTCAAAGCCGGGCTTCTGGTTACGCCCCGGCCGCTTGCACGGCTTAGCGCGTCATCATCGCAGGGTAAAGAATAACAGTGCATTTTTGTCAGGTTATAAGGTCTGTTTGTTGACAAATTGCATCAACATTCGCTACCCGCCCTGCAGGACCGCATGACAGGAGTTCCCATGCAACTCACCGCCACCTTCCCGACGGAACGCGGCCCCGCCCTGATGGGGACGATGGCCAAGCATTTCGGCCACAAGATCCAGGTCGAGGCCTCCGACACCCGGGCAAGGCTGCACTTCGCGGCAGGCACTGCGACCATCGCGCTGACCCCGACCGGCCTGCACCTCACCGTCGAAGCGCCCGAGGCCGAACCGCTGGACATGCTGCGCGGCGTCGTCGAAAGCCACCTGCTGCGCTTTGCCCATCGTGAAGCCCCGCACCCGCTGGACTGGCAAGCCGCCTGAGCCCTTTGCCTTGGGCCAAGTATCCCGGGGGCAATCCCCGGAACAGGGATGGGGGGCAGCGCCCCCTGCCCGGCGCCCCCCCGCGACGCCCTTTCCTCTGGTTCTCGGGCGCCCTTCGCCCTATGTCAGAGGCCATGCATAAGATCGCCCTGCCCGTCCGCCCCGACCTGGCCGCAAAGGCCGAAGACGTTGGCTTCACCTTCGCCACCATGCATGGCGAGCCCTATTGGGATGAAAGCTCGGCCTACCGCTTCACGCTGGCCCAGATCGAACAGGATATCGAAGATCCGGCGACCCAGCTTCACGCCATGACGCGCGAGGCCGTGGCCGCCATCGTCGGCTCGGAAAGGTTGATGGCGCGGCTAGGCATCCCCCCGGCGCATTTCGACCTGATCGCCGACAGTTGGGCGCGCAACGAGCCCGAAATCTATGGCCGCATGGATCTGGCCTATGACGGCACCGGCCCGGCGAAGCTGCTGGAATACAACGCCGACACCCCGACCTCGCTTTACGAAAGCGCAGCCTTCCAGTGGCAATGGCTCGAGGATCAGATCGCGGCCGGCCACCTGCCCGAAGGCGCCGACCAGTTCAATGGCATCCACGAGGCGCTGGTCGAACGCTTCCGGGGCCTGTTCGCGCCCGATACCGATATCCACTTCACCGCCATCGCCGGCAACCCCGAGGATTACGCCACCGTCGAATCCATGGCCTGGGCCGCGCGCGAGGCCGGGATGGGCGCCCATTACAGCGATCTCGACAAGATCGGCGTCAGCCATGGCGGCCAGTTCCTCGACGCCGAAGGACGGGTGATCGGCACGCTCTTCAAGCTCTATCCGTGGGAGGACATGCTGGCCGACGACTACGCCCGCCATATTGCCGGTTCGGGCTGCCTGTTTCTGGAACCCGCCTGGAAGGCGGTCGTGTCCAACAAGGGGCTTCTGCCGGTCCTGTGGCAGATGTTCCCCGGCCATCCGAACCTGCTGCCCGCCTTCTTTGCCGATGACGTGGCCGATGCGCTGGTCTCGGGCGGACGGCCCGCGCCCGAGGTAGCCCGTGCCTTCGACATGGCGGCCGCGACGCTGCGCCGGGGCCATGTGGTCAAGCCGCTCTTTTCGCGCGAAGGGGCAGGCGTCAGCATCGTCGAGGCGGGCGAAGTCTCGGAATCCAGCCCGGCGGGCGATTACGACCGCCACCCGCGCATCGTGCAGGCCTATCACCCTCTGCCCGCGTTCGACGGCTTCCACCCGGTAATCGGCGCCTGGATCGCGGGCCATGATTGCGTCGGCATGGGCCTGCGCGAGGACCGTTCGCGCATCACGCAGGATCTGTCGCGCTTCAAGCCGCATTTCATCGCGGATTGACCCGCGAAACGTCAGGCGTAGCGATGCGCCAAGGAGGGGATATGAGAAAACGTTCCAGAACCGTCGCGCTGACCATTCTCGGCGCCGCCGCCTTTACCGTCGCCGGCTGCCGCGAGGAACAGGTCGAGGCGCAGGCCTTTCCCGATCTGGCAAGCTGTCAGGCCGCCGCCGCGCAGGGCGGGCTGTTCACCGCCGCCGAATGCGAGGCGGCTTTTGCCGAGGCCGAGGCCCTGCATGTCGAGGCCGCGCCCCGCTATGACAGTCTCGAAGTCTGCGAGGAACAGCATGGCGTCGGCAATTGCAGTTCCGAGGCACAGCAGGCGGGCGGTTCGGGCAGCATCTTCATGCCGCTTCTGGCAGGCTACCTGATTGGCTCGATGCTGGGGCGCGCAAGTGCCGGTCAGGCCGCCGCGCAACCGATGTATCGCAACGCGCAAGGCGGATATACCAACGCCGCACGGACCACGAATTTCGGCAGCAATACGGGCCGCGCGACGGTCAGCGGGCAGCAATTCACCCGCCCCGCCGCCACTGCCGGACAGCCGCCCATGACCCGCGCCACCGCCGCATCCAGGGGCGGTTTCGGCGGCACCGGCAGCGGCGCGACCCGCAGCTTCGGCGGCTGACGGTCAGGCGCTTCGGATATCCGGGAACCGGACCGCGTTTCGTGCATTAAGCCAAGGCCCTGCCTGATTCTGAAGGGTTCCCGGCACATGGGCCACGACCAGGACAGGAGTTTCCGATGAGCCGACGCCACCTTGCCCTTGCCGCAATCCTGACGATGGGGGCCGCGGGCGCCTCGGCTCAGGATATTACCGTTTCCTCGAAGATCGACACCGAAGGCGGGCTTCTGGGAAACATGATCCTGATGGCCTTGCAGGATGCGGGCCTGCCGGTGCGCGACCGCCTGCAACTGGGCGGCACGCCGATCATGCGCGATGCGATCACCACCGGGCAGATCGACATTTATCCCGAATATACCGCGAACGGCGCCTTTTTCTTCAACGAGGCCGACAGCGAGGTCTGGAAGGATGCCGAGGCGGGTCTGGCCCGCGTGGCAGAACTGGACCTGGAACAGAACAACATCGTCTGGCTGACCCCCTCGCCCGCCAACAACACCTGGGCCATCGCGCTGCGGCAGGACGTGGCCGAGGAGAACGGGCTGACCACCATGTCCGAGATGGGCGCCTGGATCGCGGGCGGCGGGCAGATCGTGCTGGCCGCCTCGACCGAGTTCGTGACCTCGCCCGCCGCCCTGCCGGCCTTTCAGCAGACCTACGGTTTCACCCTCGCGCCGGACCAGCTGATCCAGCTTTCGGGCGGCGACACGGCGGCGACCATCGCGGCGGCAGCACAGCAGACCTCGGGCGTGAACGCCGCGATGGTCTATGGCACCGATGGCGGCATCGCCCCCGCAGGCCTGGTCGTGATGGAGGACGACCAGGGCGTGCAACCCGTCTATCAGCCCGCCCCGATCGTCCGGGCCGAGGTGCTTGAGGCCCATCCCCAGATCGCCGAAATCCTCGAGCCGATCTTCCTGGCGCTGGATCTCGAGACCCTGCAGGAACTGAACGGCCGCATCCAGGTCGGCGGCGAGCCTTCGGACGCGGTCGCCCGTGAGTGGCTGACGGAAGCGGGCTTCATCGACGGATGATCGCCCGGCTGGACCGCCCCGGCCTGCTGTTCGCGCTGATCGGCCTGGCCGGGTTGGCCCTGCCGCTGGTGCAGTTCCGGCCGAACCGCATCCTGCCCGGAGAGGGTCTGGCCCTGCATCAGGCCCTGCCTTGGGGCTGGGCGCTGACGGCTGCGCTGGCGGCACTGTTTCTGGTCGCGCCGCGCCTGCCCCTGCGGGCGCGGATTGCGCTGCCGCTGGCGGGGGTGCTGGGGCTGATGCTGGCCCTTGGCGCGGCGGCTGCGGTCTTGACACCCGAGGGCGACCGGATGGCCCGCATTTCGCCATCAACCGGGTTCTGGCTGGCGGGTCTGGCTTTGTCGCTGATGCTGGCCGATGCCATCGCGCGGTTGAACCCGCCCCTGCGACTGCGCTGGCTGATCCTCGGCGGTGCGATAGCGGGGATCGGCGCGGTTCTGGCCTCGGGCGCGCTGGATCAGGTCTCGGTCATGCGGGAATATCAGGCGCGTCAGGCGGTCTTTCTGCGCGAGGCGCGGGCGCATCTGGCGCTGGCCTTCGGTTCGCTGGCGCTGGCGCTGGCGGCGGGTCTGCCGCTTGGCGTGCTGCTGCATGGCCGTATGCGGATGCGCGGGCCGGTCCTGTCGGCGCTGAATATCCTGCAGACAATTCCTTCGCTGGCCATGTTCGGCATCATGATCCCGCTCTTTGGCTGGATCGCGGCGACCATCCCCGGCGCGGCGCAGGCAGGCATCTCGGGCATCGGTCCATTTCCCGCGCTGGTCGCGCTGTTTCTTTACGCATTGTTGCCGGTCGTGGCGAATACCCTGGCGGGGCTGGCCTCGGTCCCGCAGGCTGCGCTGGAGGCTGCGCGCGGCCTGGGCATGACCCGCGCGCAGGTGCTGGTGCAGGTGATGCTGCCGCTTGCGCTGCCCGTGCTGCTGGCGGCGGTGCGGATCGTCCTGGTCCAGAGCATCGGCCTGGCCGTGATCGCCGGGCTGATCGGGGGCGGCGGCTTCGGCACCTTCGTCTTTCAGGGCCTGAATCAGACGGCGATGGATATGGTCCTTCTGGGCGCGCTGCCCACCATCGCGCTGGCGCTGGTCGCAGGCATCGCGCTGGATCTGCTGACCCGCGCCAGCCGCCGCGAAAGGACCGCCCCATGATCGAGATCCGCAACCTGACGCGCCGTTTCGACGAGGTTCTGGCCGTCGATGATGTCAGTCTGACCGTGCCGACCGGCCAGATCGCGGCGCTGGTCGGCACGTCGGGTTCCGGCAAGACGACGCTTTTGCGGATGATCAACCGGCTGGTCAAGCCAAGCGCCGGACAGGTGCTGATCGACGGAGAGGACACGGCCGACCAGCCCGCCCACCTGCTGCGGCGGCGGATCGGCTATGCGATCCAGGGCCACGGCCTGTTCCCGCATCAGAGCGTGGCGCGCAACATCGCAACGGTGCCGCGCCTTCTGGGCTGGCCGCGCGACAGGATCGCGGCGCGGGTGGACGAGCTGCTGACCCTGTTCCAGCTGGACCCCGCCGCCTATCGGGACCGGATGCCGCAGGATCTGTCGGGTGGCCAGCAACAGCGGGTAGGCGTGGCGCGGGCGCTGGCCGCGCGGCCCGACCTGCTGCTGATGGACGAGCCCTTCGGGGCGCTGGACCCGGTGATCCGCGCACAGGCGCAAGAGGATCTGCGCGCCGTCCAGCGCCGCCTTGGGACGACGGTCATCCTGGTGACGCATGACATGGACGAGGCGATCCGTCTGGGCGACCGCATCGCGGTGATGGATCAGGGGCGGCTTGTCCAATATGCCCCCCCGGCCGAGATCCTGACCGCGCCGGCCTCGGATTTCGTCCGCGACCTGATCGGCGACAAGCAGCGGCCCTTCTATCTGCTCTCGCTGTCGCAGGTGGATGCCCTGCGCAGCCCAGGCCATGCCTCGGGCGCGCCGATCCCGCCCGAGGCCAGCCTGCGCGACGCGCTGGCCGAATGCCTGTGGCGCGGGGCCGAGGCGCTGCCCGTGGCCGGGGGCGGCATCGTCACGCTGGCCGCCCTGCGCGCGGCCGCCCGGCCCGAGGCAGGGACGGCATGACGGGGCGCATCCTTCTGGCGCTGGCCGGGATCGGGCTGCTGGCCTTTCTGGTCCAGCCCCAGGCCTTCGCGCCTCTGTTCCAGCCCTTCACCCGCAACGGCGCGCCCGCGATCTATACGCAGACCCCGCTTCTGGCGCTGACGCTGTCGCATCTGGCGCTGGTCGCGCTGGCGGTGCTGGCCTCGACCATCGTGGCATTGGCGCTGGCGGTTCTGGTCACACGGCCTGCGGGGCGCGAATTCCTGCCCCTGGCGCGCACGATCACAAGCGTCGGCCAGACCTTTCCGCCCGTCGCGGTGCTGGCGCTGGCCGTGCCGCTGATGGGGTTCGGCACCGGACCGACGTTGCTGGCGCTGTTTCTCTACGGCCTTTTGCCGGTCTTCGAGAACGCGCTGGCCGGGCTGACCGGCCTGCCCGCCCCCGTGCGAGAAGCCGCCCGAGGCATGGGCCTGACGGCCCGTCAGCGGCTATGGCAGATCGAGCTGCCTCTGGCCCTGCCGGTGATCCTGACCGGGATGCGGCTGACGGCGGTGATCTCGCTTGGCACGGCGACGATCGGATCGACGGTCGCGGCCCGCACTCTGGGCGAGGTGATCATCGCGGGGCTTCTGTCGGGCAACACGGCCTTTGTGCTGCAAGGCGGGCTGATCGTGGGCATCCTGGCCGTGATGATCCACGAGGGGTTCCAGCGGGCCGAACGCATCGCGGCCCGCCGGGCCGGTGCGGCTTAGCCCGTGACGGCTGCACATCCCGGATGTCGCGCATTCAGCCCCGGATCGTGCAGTCGCACAGGCAATAGCCCGAGCCGGCGATGTCAGGACGGCCATCCGGTCACACCCCGCAGCGTCACGACAGGCACGGTTCCCATCGCGCTGCGCGGCGAAACAGGCGTCGAAATCCGAGGCGCCCGGAACAGACTGTTGTTCCTTGGTCCGGTCCAGCAACAAATAACGGCTTTCGGCCCGACCGAGCCGCTCTTCGGCGATCAGCTTCAGGGCGATCCTCATATCCTCGGAAACCTCGATGAAATGGCGGGCATGGCGGGTTCGGGCCTTTTCGGCAGCGGCATCGGCATCGGCGGGCTTGGCCACGTCACCATCGCTTGCCCTGTCCAGAGGGCGGTGCCAGCGCCCGCCAAGCGTCGTTTCGGGCAGGCGCGCCCGTGTTTCAAGGCCGTTGCGGATCGCCACAAAGGCCGTGCCGGGCAAGGCCGCGTCATCCGCTGTCCCCGAGGCCATCCGCATCTCGACCGTCAGAAGGCGACGATTCGGGTCGTCCAGTCCTCGGGCTGCATCGGCGCGCCGTCCTCGCGGCGCCAGAAGATGTCGGGCAGCCGTCCTGTGGACATGGCTGGCTGTGCAGGAACCGCTTTTGCCGCAAGGACCGGATGGGACGCGCGAAAGGCGATGACGCGGCGAAGAAAGGCCAGAAGATCCGGATCAGCCCTGCCCCGGTTCACCCAACCGGTCGGATTATCCTGGGCATGGGCATTGTCGTTACCGCCCTGCGAATTGCCCAGATCATCGCCCGCCCGCAGCATCGGCCTGCCCTGGGCCAGCATCAGCGTGGCGTCAGGTTGCCGCGGCAGCGGTCGCGGCGTGCCAGGATGACGGGATCGCCGATCGGCCCTTCGGCACCCATGTTATCTGTTATCGGACAAGTCATGGTTGTGTCCGTCGCGATGATCCACGCCATGAGCCTTGTTGTGCCTGTCGTTGTCGCTGACAATGTCCATCAGCGTGAAACCCGTCATGGCCACGACGAAGTTCACACGGAAGGTCGCGGGCCGCCCGTCATGGTCGAACCGCACCGCAAATACCGCGACGCGCTTGGCGGGCTTGTCGATCAGGAAGCGATCATCGCCAAAGGCAAGAACGGCAAGGGCTCGATTGCGGTGATGCCCAGTCCGGTCAGATGATCCACCGGGCCCGAGGCCAGGCCGGATAGGCTCCGGCGTCGGGGATGTCGCTGCGCCCGGCGGTCAGGCCCTTCACATGCGCCATTCAGATCACCGTCCCGGTCATGGGGCATCATCAGCCGAAAGGGCGGGGCACCAGGATCGGTGCGGCGATCTTCCTTGATCAGCCCCGCCTGCCAGTCATGGCCGTGCAGGATGTCGGGCGGCCAGCCGCCTGCGCTTTCGGCGCCGATCCGGGCAGCGATCCAGGAGAGCGCCGCGAAACGCTGCGGATTGCCGGGGCAGTCGCGCCCGTCTGGTCCCAGATAGGGTCTGTCCGGCGGCACAAATAGATGCGGCGCATTGCTCGCCAGAAGCTCCAGACCGCCCGCCCTTCCCGTCAGCAGCAAGGTCGCCAAAGATTCGGCCACAACCTGCCTGCCCCCAAGCCAGTCTCGATTGTTCGGGATCGCTCAGCCCCATTCAAAGCTCTCGAACCGGATCGTCTGCGCATAGAGCCCGACCGGCTGATAGCACCAAGACCCTGTTCAGAAATCATTTTCACGCTCAACATGCAGAAACCGGAACGCAGATCCGGACTTGCTTTTCGTGAACGCTAACACCTTGCCTTGCCTCCCGCTATAGTCGCGGCCTGGCACTGGGAATCACCCGCGGCAGGAGGTCGAATGATGGTGGAATGGTGGCGAGATGCAGTGATCTACCAGATCTATCCACGCAGCTTTCAGGACAGCAACGGCGATGGCATCGGCGATCTGCCGGGCATCACGCGCCGGCTGGACCATGTGGCGGCGCTGGGGGTGGATGCGATCTGGCTGTCGCCCTTCTTCACCTCGCCGCAAAAGGACATGGGCTACGATGTCAGCGATTACTGCGACGTGGACCCGCTCTTCGGTACGCTTGCCGATTTCGACGCGATGGTGGCGCGTGCGCATCAGCTTGGGCTGAAGGTCATCATCGACCAGGTGCTCAGCCATTCCTCGGACAAGCATCCGTGGTTTCAGGAAAGCCGCCAGTCGCGCGACAATCCCAAGGCCGACTGGTATGTCTGGGCCGATCCGAAACCCGATGGCACGCCGCCGAACAACTGGCCCTCGGTCTTCGGGGGCCCGGCCTGGGAATGGGAGCCGCGGCGCCGGCAATACTACCTGCACAATTTCCTGATCGAGCAGCCCGACCTGAACCTGTGGAACCCCGATGTGCAGGACGCGCTGCTGAAGACGATGCGCTTCTGGCTGGAACGCGGCGTGGACGGCTTCCGGCTGGACACGGTCAACTACTATTTCCATGACGACAAGCTGCGCGACAACCCGCCCAATCCCGACCACAAGGGCCCCGAAACCTACGGCTTCCAGCGCCATGTCTATTCCAAGAACCGCCCCGAGAACATCGCCTTCCTCAAGCGGATGCGGGCGCTGACCGACGAATACGATGCCCGCATGATGGTCGGAGAAGTGGGCGATAGCGGCCAGTCGGCCATCGACATCATGGCCGCATACACGGCGGGCAGCGACCGGCTGCACATGTGCTACAGCTTCGAGATGCTCAGCCCGGAATTCACCGCCGCGCATTTCCGCCGCTGCATCGAAGGCGTGCACAAGGGCGCCCCGGATGGCCATAGCTGCTGGTCCTTTTCGAACCATGACGTGGTCCGGCATGTCACGCGCTGGTCGGCTCATGCACGCGACCAGGACGCGCTGGCGCGGCAATCGGCGGCCATGCTGCTGTCCTTCCCCGGCACGATCTGCCTCTATCAGGGCGAGGAACTGGGCCTGACCGAAACCACCCTGGTCTATGAGGAGCTGACCGACCCGCCCGCCCTGCGCTTCTGGCCCGAGGTCAAGGGCCGCGACGGCTGCCGCACGCCGATGGTCTGGGATGCAAGCGAACCCCATGCCGGCTTCTCGACCGTCAAGCCCTGGCTGCCCATCAAACCCGAACAGGCCGCGCGCGCGGTAGCGGGCCAGACGGCAAATGACAGCGTTCTCGCCGCCTATCGCGACACGCTGGCCTTCCGCAAATCGCAGCCCGCCCTGCGCTATGGCGCGACGACCTTCCTCGACCTGCCCGAGCCGATCCTCGGCTTCACCCGAGCCCATGACGGGCAGAGGCTGACGGCGCTCTTCAACCTCTCGCCGGACCCGGTCGCGTTGACGGTCAAGGACGAAACCGCGCTGACCGGCCCCTCGGCCGCCACGCTGAGCGGCGAACGGCTCGACCTGCCGGCCAACGGCTTTGCCTGGCTCGCCGGCGCACCCAGGCTTTCGGTCTGACATCACGTCCGGTCCGGCGCTCAGCCGCCGGGCCGCCGCACGAATAGCGCAAATCCCAGATACAGCCCCGCCGCCGCAAAGATCATCCCCCAGAAGGGGCTGGCAAACCAGAACTCGACCCCCGCCCAGGCCAGAGGCAGCACGACGCACAGAACCCGCACCCAGAGCGGGCGAAAGAACGGTGCCTCGGGATCGACCAGCTTCATGTGCAATCCTTCCCTTGCCTTGGCTCAAATGTCCCGGGGGGCCGGGGGGCTGGCCCCCCGGCCGTCGCGGGACGCAAAAGACCCCGCTGCCATGGCGGGTCGGCGGCGAAGGCCGCCGCGATATGATCGACAAAGGCGCGTGTCTTGCGCGGCATGGGCCGGATCTGAGGCCAGACCACGCTGATCGGCAGAGGCTCACGCACCAGTTCCGGCAGAACCTGCACCAGCCGCCCCGTCCGCAGCGCATCATGCACGATGAACAAGGGCAGCAGCGCCAGCCCCAGCCCGCCCACCGCCATGTCGCGGATCGCCTCGCCGTTATTGGCCGAGACGCGCCCGCTGCGCGGCGGCGCGACCCCCTCTGCCCAGGGCCAGATCTCGCCCAGTCGTGCATTCAGATAGCCGATCGCCTCATGCCCGGCCAGATCGGCGGGCGTCTCGATGGCGCCATGCAGCGCCAGGTAATCGGGGCTGGCGACCAGCACGCGCGGATCTTCGCACAGACGCCGCGCCATCAGGCTGCTGTCCTTCAGATGCCCGATCCGCAGCCCCAGATCGAAACCCGACCGGCCCAGATCGGTATGGCGGTCGTCGTAATCCAGCACGATCTCCAACCGCGGATGGGCGCGCGCGAAATCCGCGATGACTGGCCCCAGATGGCGGATACCGAAACTCATCGGCGCGGCGATGGCCAGCCGCCCCCGCAGCTCGGCCTCGGGGTCCGAGGCGCTTTCGGTCGCGGCGATCAACTCGGCCAGCGCCGGGCGCAGCCGCTCGGCCAGGGCCAGGGCGCTGTCCGTGGGGGTGATCCGCCCGGCATGACGGGTAAACAGCGCGACGCCCAAGGCGGCCTCGAAATCGCTGATGCGCTTGCTGACCACGGATTTCGAAAGATCCGCCCGCGCTGCCGCCCCCGAGATGCTGCCCGCATCCAGAACCGCCAGAAAGGTCTCGATATCCGCGATGTCCCAGCCCATGGGGAAACCCTATCACGACCGGATGAGTTCGCAAGAACCGAACGCGGCGTTGTCAGCCTGACGGGTGCCGCGAACGCCCGCCTTGCCCCATATTCAAGGGCAAGCACGCACAGGAGGCCCCCATGGAACTGACCGGAATCCATCACCTGACGGCGATCACGGCCGATGCGCCCGCCAACAACCGCTTCTATACCGAAACGCTCGGCCTGCGCCGGGTCAAGAAGACGGTGAACCAGGACGACACCTCGGCCTATCACCTGTTCTTCGCCGATGGGGCGGGCAGCCCCGGCACCGACATTACCTTTTTCGACTGGCCCGCGCCTCGCGAGCGGCGCGGCACGAACGCGATCACCCGCACCGGGCTGCGCGTCGCCGAGGACAGCCTCGATTACTGGGCCAGTCGCCTGAACGGGCTGGCGGGCAAGATCACGACGCTGGATGGCCGCGCGACCCTGGATGTCGAAGACCCCGAGGGCCAGCGCCTGCGCCTTGTCGCCGCCCCCGATCCGCAGGGGCAGCCTTGGCAGGGCACCGACATCCCCGCCCAGCACCAGATCCGCGGCTTGGGGCCGATCACGATTTCCGTCCATGACCTTGCGCCCACCGAGGCGGTGCTGACCCGCGTGATGAACATGCGGCGGGTGCGCGACTATGCCAGCCCCGACGGCGAGGGTCAGGTCCATGTGTTCGAGATGGGCCCGGGCGGTGCCGCCGCCGAACTGCATGTGGCGGTCCAGCCGGGCCTGCCGCAGGCCCGTCAGGGCGCGGGCGGGGTTCATCACGTCGCCTTCCGCGTGCCGGACAATGCGGCGCTGACGGAATGGGCGCGCCATATTGCCGGTTTCCGCATCCCGAATTCAGGCGAGGTGGAACGCTTCTACTTCCGGTCGCTTTACTTCCGTGAACCGGGCGGCAATCTCTTTGAACTGGCCACGGACGGGCCCGGCTTCGATGTGGACGAACCGTTCGAGACGATGGGCCAATCCCTCTCGCTGCCGCCCTTCCTGGAAGGCAAGCGCGCGCAGATCGAGGCGGGGCTGAAGCCCTTGGCCTGACACGCCGCGCCTGGCGAAAGGAGACGCGATGACGACGATTCTGGGGATTTCGGGCAGTCTGCGAAAGCTGTCCTTCAACACCGGCCTTCTGCGCGCGGCGCAGGAGGTGGCGCCCGAGGGCGTCACGCTGCGGATCGGCAGCATCGCCGAGGTTCCTCTTTACAATGCCGACGACGAGGCGGAGCATGGCGCGCCACCTGCCGTCATCGCCCTGCGCCAGGCGCTGGAACAGGCCGACGGGCTGCTGCTGGTCAGCCCGGAATACAACAACGGCGTTCCCGGCGTCTTCAAGAACGCGATCGACTGGATCGGCAGCGGCAAGGCGGCCGCCCTGTTTCAGGGCAAGCCTGTCGCGGTGATCGGCGCATCGCCCGGCGGCTTCGGCACGATGCTGTCACAAGCGCATTGGCTGCCCGTGCTGCGCGCTCTTGGCACGCGCCATTGGCAAGAGGGGCGGCTGCTGGTGTCGAAGGCGGGCGATCTCTATGACGACCAGGGCAACCTGACCGACGACGAGACGCGCCGCAAGCTGGCCGATTTCGTCGCGGGCTTTGCCGCCAGCATCAGCCGCCGCGACCAGGACACCCGACATTGATCGTGTCGCGCTGACAGGCATCGCAGGACCGTATCCCCACGACCGGGTCTGATCTTCTGCGTCATTCGGGGATGACAGGCCCCCATCGCCGGGGGCCTTGAGCTTACGCCCTGGCCAGCCAGGCGCTGGCCGCCTCCAGGTCCGCCTGCGTCATTTCGTGGCCCGCTGCGATCACGCGCGCATCCAGGTCCGCGCCCGATCGCGCCAGCCAGTCGTTCAGCGCCGGAGCATGGGCGCCATAAGGGTCACGGGCGCCTTCCAGCGTCAGCACCCGCAGCCCGGACAGGTTGGCCTCGGGCACGGGGTCCAGCGCCAGCATGGGCCGTATCAGGATCGCCCGCCGGATCAGGTGGGGATGCAGCGCCATCACCGCCCCCGCGAAATTCGCGCCGTTGGAATAGCCCAGCACCGTGATCTGTTCGGGGTCGAGGTCATAGGCCAGCATCGCGCCCTGCCAGAACGCCGCGAAAGTCTCGGCCTCGCTGCGGATGTCGGCCTGATCGAAGCGGGTCATGGTCAGGCGGCGGAAGAACCGTGTCACGCCTTCGTCGGTCGAGCGGCCGCGCAGGCCCAGCAGGTTCGCACGGGGAGCGACGCGATGGGCCAGAGGCATCAGGTCGGTCTCGGAGCCGCCGGTGCCATGCAGCAGGATCAGGGTCGAGCCGTCCGGCTCCTCGGGCGCGTAAAGGCGGTGAATGAAGGGCAGGTCGCGCATGGGTTTCCTTTCCTCGCCCGGTCGGGCGAATTGCGGCAGGCGCAGCCGCAGGTTGGCCGTGTCGGTCGCACGAGAGTGAACGCGCAGGGCCTGGCCGGGTTCGGCCTTGTCCACCGCCATGCCTGATCCGTTGGCCGTCGCCGCGACCAGCAACCCCCCAGAATCGCGCATGTAGAGGGGTTCAGAGGGATGCGAAAGACCGCTCGGTCGCGCTGTATGAGGCGCTTGGCAACGAAAAAGCGCTGCATTTCGCGCGCGATCACCGCGACATCATCGCGCGCTTTGGTCGTTTTCCTCATCGCAACGCCATCCTTGGACGCGACACCACCCCGGACGAAGCCGCGTTCCTGAAAACCCATTCCGGCTTCTGAGATTCTGGATGCAGCGGGGATGATCGGACTGTAAATGTCGCCAGAAAGGGGGCGACATGCGGATCTGCGTCATCAATACCGGCGGCACCATCAGTTGCGTGGGCGCGCCTCTGGCGCCCATGCCCTCGGGCCGGTTCGCGGATGCGGCGCGGCAGGTGCTGGGCCCGGCCCTTGACGCGGCGCTGCCCGGCATGGCGCTGCATTTCGACACGGGCCTGCGCTTTGACAGCCCCTCGGGGATGCTGGACAGCACCGATCTGCGCCCCTCGGACTGGTGCCGCATCGCGCGCCGCGTGCTTGAGCTTTACGCCGATCACGACGCCTTCGTGATCCTGCACGGCACCGACACGATGGATTACAGCGGCGCAGCGCTGGCGCTGCTGCTGAACGTGCCCGATGCGCTTGGTTTGCCGCGCGCCTGCCTGTCGAAGCCCGTGATCCTGACCGGCGCGCAGCTACCCCTGTTCCGCGAGACGCCGGACGGGCTGGTCCTGAACGCGGGCAGCGACGCGCTGGCCAACCTGACCGGCGCGCTTGAAATCGCGCGCCTGCGCCTGCCCGAGGTGGGACTGTTCTTCGACGGACGCCTTCTGCGCGGCAGCCGGGCGCTGAAGGTCTCGACCACACGATTTGCAGGCTTCGACAGCCCGCATCTGGCCCCCCTGGCCGAACGCGGCATCGGCATCCGCATGGGCGCAGCGCGCCCCCTGCCCGGCCCCGCCGCGCCCGAACTGGCGCTGGATGCGCCCGAGGCGCGGGCGGTGGCGCTGGCGCGGCTGGACCGGATCGCCGCGCGGATCGACGCCCAGCGGATCGTGCAGATCCCCGCCGTGCCTACCGATCACCGCGCCTCGGCCCCGCTCTTGGCGCAGATGGTCCGCGCGGCCTTGGCGGATGGCGCCACGGGGCTGGTGCTGGAGGGCTTCGGCGCGGGCAACATGCCCCAGGGCGCGGGCGCGCTGGAACAGGCGCTGCGGGCGGCGCGCGTGCCGGTGCTGATCGCCAGCCGGGCGGTGGCGGGGCAGGTCGGCGCCTTCGATTACGCGGCAGGCGCGTGGCTCGCGGGGACCGGCGCGATTGCGGCGGGTGACATGACGCCGGTCGCGGCCTTGGCCAAGCTGATGATCCTGAACGCCGACCCCGACACGCCCGATCTGCGCGCGATGCTGCCCCGCAGCCTTGCCGGCGAATGCGCGGCCCCCGACCGGATCCAGGATGCGCTGTGGCCCGGTCAGGCGATCAGCGCAGCCGACGCCGCTTTGCGGCTGGAAAACGACCCCGCGCAAGGCCCGCGCCTGGTCCGCAAGGGCGCGGTCCTGTGGCAGGCCCCCGGTCCGGGGCGGCTTGAGATGCAGGGCGACCGGCTGGCCCTGATCGCCCCTGACGGCGCGATCCGGTGGCACAGCGCGCCGCAGCCGGGCGGGCTGCCTGTCCTGACGGCGCAGGGTCTGCTGCTGGTCGATCCGGCCCGTCGCGCCGCGCCTGTCACTGCGCTGGCGTGCTGACAGCGCGCCGCCCTTGCGCTAGTCAGGACGGACAAGGCGCGAAACCGACGGGGAAACCATGCCGCTGATCCATGTGCTGAACGGGCCGAACCTGAACCTGCTGGGCCAGCGCCAGCCCGAGATCTATGGCCGCGAGACCCTTGCCGATGTCGAGGCCCTGTGCCGCGAGGCCGCAGCCCCCCATCAGATCCGCTTTCTGCAATCGAACTGGGAAGGCCAGATTGTGGACTGGATCCACGAGGCCCGGCACGAGGCCGCGGCCATTGTCATCAACCCCGCCGCGCTGACCCATACCTCGGTCGCGGTGCTGGACGCGCTGATGGCCTTTGAAGGCCCGGTGATCGAGGTCCACCTGAGCCAGGTCCACAAGCGGGAACCTTTCCGCCACCATTCCTATGTCTCGAAACGCGCCGATGGGGTCATCGCCGGTCTGGGGATCGAAGGCTATGCCGCGGCCCTGCGGCGGATCGTGCAGCTTCTGGGCTGAGCAAGCCGCCGGAGACCTGCCCTGGGAGGAGGGCGGCAGGCACCGGCGGCTTGACATTCCGATCAGGGGGCAATCGGAGGATCATGCGAGCGCGCTTCTCGCTCTTTCGGGATACCACAAGACCGCGTCAGGATCATCGGTCCGCCCGCTTGTTGGCGCTGCATTGCAGAATGCCGCGCGGATTGCCGCCCGAATGCGCGGCATCTGCCTGCCTGGCGGGCAGTTCACGGATCATTGGACGGGACGAAGCCGGTCCAGATAGCGCGAGGACCACCAGGACACATCCTGTTCGATCACCCCTTGCAGCAATGCGGCATGGCGGCGGCGACGCTCGACAGAGGACATGGCCAGGGCCTCTGCCATCGCCTCGGCCATTTCCTGCGGGTCATGGGGGTTCACGATCAGCGCATCGGTCATGGTCTCGGCTGCGCCCGCAAAGCGGGACAGGATCAGCACGCCCGGATCGGCCACGTCCTGCGCCGCGACATATTCCTTGGCCACCAGGTTCATCCCATCTGCCAGAGGCGTGACCAGTCCGATTCGCGCCTGCCGGTAAAGCCCCGCCAGAACCGCGCGCGGAAAGGGCCGGTGGATGAAGCGGATCGGCGTCCAGTTCAGCGTGGCGAACTGCCCATTGATGCGGCCGGCCAGATGTTCGGTTTCCTCGCGGATGTCCTGGTAGGCCTCGACCTCGCCGCGTGTGGGCGGAGCGATCTGAAGAAAGGACACCTGCTCGATCAGGTCGGGACGGGTATCCAGCAGCATCTGATAGGCGCGAAAGCGTTGCGGGATGCCCTTGGAGTAATCCAGCCGATCCACGCCGATCATCATGCGCGCGCCGGTCAGGCTTCGCATCCGATCCTCGTCCGGGGCCTGCCGGGCCTCGGCGATGAAGGCGCTGGCGTCGATGCCGATGGGAAAGACACCGGCGCGCAGCGTCCGCCCGCACAGCCGGATCATGTCGCGGTCGATGGGCTGGAATTGCGACAATTGCCGTGCGCTTTGCACGAAGGCGCCCAGATCGCGGCGGGTCTGAAAGCCAAGCAGATCATAGTGGGAAAGCCACTGGAACAATTCGGACGGGTTCGGCAAGGCCGCGCAATCGGCCGGCCCCGGAAAGGGGATGTGCAGGAAATGCCCGATGGGCACGCTGACGCCTCTTTCGCGCAGGGCGGCGGCCAGCGGGAAAAGCTGGTAATCCTGCACCCAGATCCGGTCATCCTGGCGCAGATGTGGCACCATCAGGTCCGCGATGCGCCCCGCCACCCGGCGATAACCCTCCAGATACTCGGGCACGATCCGCATCAGATCGGCGCGACCGTGACAGAGCGGCCACAGGGTCGAGTTGGAATAGCCCGCATAATAGCTGTCGTGATCCTCCTGGGACAGATCGAAGGACAACCGACGGAAGCGCGCGCCGGGATGGTCGTGAAGATGATCGGCCGGCGCTTCGGATGGCTGGCCCGAAAAGCCGATCCAGACCCCGCCGGACGCGCCAAGCGCATCTTCAAGCGCGACGACCAGCCCTCCCGAGGGATTGTCGCCAAGAGGCAGGCGGTTCGAGACGACGACAAGGCGGGAAGAAGTCTGACTGGTCATGAAAGCTCTCGGCTGAATGAATCGTCCAGCCAGGCGGCCAGCGCTTCGGGATCGGGCAGGGTGTAGCGGGCGACCGAGGCGCCGGACCCGATCTTGACGGCGAAACCGCCAAGCTCTTGCGCCTTGGCCATGGCAGGTTCGTCGGTCGTGTCGTCGCCCGCATAGACCGGGATCCGGCCAGCGAAGGCCGGCATCTTCATCAGCCGCGCCAGCGCGTCGCCCTTGCCGATGCCGGCGGGGCGCAGTTCGACCGCCATCTTGGCGGGTTGCAGGGCAAGGCCCGGATGGGCCTCGGCCAGACGCTGCGACACATCCTCGACGAAGGCACGCAGGGCAGGGTCGGCGCGGTAATGCAGTGCGACGCCGTGGGGTTTTTCCTCGACCAGCACGGCGGGGTGGGGCCTGGCCAGCGCGCGCGCTTCCTGGTGCAGGCGCGCGATGTCCAGATCGGGATGGCGCGCGGCCTGGATCCGACCGGGACCGGGCGAGAATTCGGCGCCGTGACTGCCTGCAACAATGCCCGGAAAATCCGGCAGATGCCTGCGCAGATCGGCCACGTCACGCCCCGAGATCAGCGCCACCGCACCCCCTTGCCGCTGCATCAGCCGCGTCAGGCGGTGCGTCAGCGCAGGCGTGACCTGCACCGCGTCGGGCCGAGGCGCGATATCGACAAGGCAGCCGTCGAAATCCAGAAACAGGGCGGCAGAGGCAGGCAGCGGCGGAGGCGTCATGGCATGTCCCGGTCGTGATCCGTCGCGCGATCAACACGCGAAGCCGCCGAAAGGTCCGGGCCGCGCGGATTTTCGCGCCCTCAGAACTCGACGCCCGGCTGTGCCTTGATGCCCGCGCGGAACGGGTGCTTGACCTGCACCATCTCGGTCACCAGGTCGGCGGCCTCGATCAGCGCGTCCGGGGCGCCGCGTCCGGTCAGGATCACATGGGTCATCGGCGGCTTTTCGGCCCGAAGGAAGGTCAGCACCGCGTGGGGGTCCAGATAGCCGTAGCGAAAGGCGATGTTGATCTCGTCCAGCAGGACCATGCGGATCGCGGGGTCGCGGATCAGCGCCTTGGCCTTGTCCCATCCCGCCTCTGCCGCCGCCACGTCGCGGGCCTTGTCCTGCGTCTCCCAGGTGAAACCCTCGCCCATGGCGTGAAACTGGCAGAGATCGGCGAAATGGGCGGTCAGCAGGCGACGCTCGCCGGTGTCCCAAGCGCCCTTGATGAACTGGACAACCGCGCAGGGCATCCGGTGGGCGATGGCGCGCATGATCATGCCGAAACCGCTGCTGGATTTACCCTTGCCCGGCCCGGTATGCACGATGACCAGCCCCTTTTCGCCGGTCCGGGTTTTCATCATCCGGTCGCGCGCGGCCTTCTTTCTGGCCATTTTCGCGGCATGGCGCGCCTGTTCATCGGCCTCTATCCGGGTCATCGGATCACTCCTTTCGGTTGACAAAGCGGCCTGTCGCGCCTTTGGTAGCCTCGTGCTGGTTCCCGCCGCAAGGCGGGCCAAGAGGGAATGCGAAGGGCCGCCACCGGCCTGAAAGCAGCCGCCCCCGCGACCGTGACCGGAAAGGTCGCCCGATGCCACTGGTCCTGCGCCCCATCCGGCGACGGGCCGGGAAGGTGGGCCGACCGTAGGGCCGAAGCCCTGAATCCGCAAGCCGGGAGACCTGCCAGCGCCGATGACAACGGGCGAACGGGGTGTTTCGCGACCGGCAGAAGGCGGCGGGGACGACCCGTCCGTCCTGTTGGCCCATCCCCGACGCCAAGGCGAAAGGACGGGCCGCAATGCGCGCCATCTTGCATGTCTGCACCACCTGCCGCGGTATCGCGCCAGAGACCGATCCCGAGGCGCCGCGTCAAGGCTTGGCGCTGCTTCGGGCCCTGGCTGCGCAGGCACCCGATCAGGTGCAGATCCGGGGGGTCGAATGTCTGTCGGCCTGTTCGCAGGGCTGCGCCATCGCGCTGAATGCGCCGGGCAAATGGTCCTATGTCTATGGCCGCCTGACCCCCGAGGACGCCGCCGAGATCGCCGCAGGCGCGCGCGCCTATGCCGCCACCGCCGACGGAATCGTGCCCTGGCGCGAACGCCCCGCCATCTTCCGCAAGCAGAGCCTTGCGCGAATTCCCCCGCAGGAGTGACCATGACCGACCTTGTCAAAACCCCCGTCACCGTGATCACCGGCTTTCTGGGCTCGGGCAAGACGACGCTGATCCAGCATCTGATGGCCCATCCGAACGGGCTGCGCCTGGCTGTCATCGTCAATGAATTCGGCACGATGGGCGTGGATGGCGACATCCTGAAGGGCTGCGCCGACGACAATTGCCCGGCCGAGAACATCCTGGAACTGTCGAACGGCTGCATCTGCTGCACGGTCGCCGACGACTTCATTCCCACGCTGGAATCGCTGATGGCGCTGCCCTGCAAGCCCGATCACATCCTGATCGAAACCTCGGGGCTGGCGCTGCCCAAGCCCTTGCTGAAGGCCTTCGACTGGCCCGCGATCCGGTCGCGCATCACCGTGGACGGGGTGATCGCCCTGGCCGATGCCGAGGCCGTGGCGGCGGGCCGTTTCGCCCCCGACCTGGCCGCCGTGGATGCGCAACGCGCCGCCGATGACAGCCTGGACCACGAAACGCCCCTGTCCGAGGTCTTCGACGATCAGATCGCCTGCGCCGATGTCGTGTTGCTGACCAAGGCCGATCTGGCGGGCGATGCGGGCCTGGCCGCCGCCCGCGCCGTGATCGAGGCCAGGGCGCCCCGTCCTCTGCCCATCCTGACCGTGACCGAGGGCGTGATCGACCCCCGCCTGATCCTGGGCCTCGGGAAGGCTGCCGAGGACGACCTGGACGCCCGCCCCAGCCATCATGACGGCGCAGGCGATCACGAGCACGAGGATTTCGACACGGTCGTCATCGACCTGCCCGAGATCGACGACCCCGCCGACCTCTGCGCCCGCATCGTGCGGCTGGCCGAAGAGCAGCACATCCTGCGCGTCAAGGGCCACCTGGCCGTCGCGGGCAAGCCGATGCGCCTTCTGGTCCAGGCAGTGGGCGCGCGGGTGCGCCATCAATACGACCGCCCCTGGGGCGAGGCTCCGCGCCGCTCGCGGCTGGTGGTGATCGCGGAACATGACCATATCGACCCGGTCGCGATCCGGGCCGTGCTTGAGGCTGTCCCCGCCTGATGCATGTGATCTTCCGCGAACAGGTCGGGCTTGATCGGACCGACGCTCCCTTCGATCCCGGGCAGACGCCGGGCGACCTGGTCGTGCTGTCTTTCTCGGACAGCGACCTGGGGGCTTTTGCGGAAGGGTGGCGGCGCGCGGCGGGAGGGTTGCCTTCGACCCGGCTGTGCAATCTGGTGGCGCTGCGCCATCCGGTCTCGGTCGATACCTATGTCGAACGGACCCTGTCGGGGGCGCGCGGCATCCTGATCCGGCTGATCGGCGGCGAGGCCTGGTGGCCCTATGGGCTGGCATCGGTCCAGGATCTGGCGCGCAGGCGCGGGATCGCGCTGGCGGTCCTGCCGGCGGATGGGCGCGACGATCCGCGGCTGGACCGGGCCTCGACCGTGCCCGCGTCGGTCCTGCGCGTGCTGCGGCGTCATTGCGACGAGGGCGGGGCGGTGGCCGCGCAGGCGGCGCTGGCGCAGCTGGCCATCGCGGCGGGGCTGCAGGCCGCGCCGGTGCCGGGGATCAAGACGCTGCCCGCGATGGGATTTTATGACCCGGACCACGGTGTCGTCGCCGATCCGGGGAAGGTGCAGGCGCTGGTCACCTTCTATCGCAGTTGGCTGGCAGCGGCGGATGTGGCGCCGATCGACGCGCTGATCCATGCGCTGCGCGATCGCGGCATCATGGCGATGGGGGCATTCGCGCCGTCCCTGAAGGCCGAGGGGCTGGCGGAATGGCTGGCAGGGGCGCTGCCGGGCGGGCCGGAGATGGTCGTCAATGCAACCGGGTTTTCGGGGGGCGCGGTCGCTGGGTATTTGGGCAACGGAGAAATGGCAGGGGTCGCGCCCTTTGGTGGGTGGTCCTGCCCGGTCTTTCAGGTGGTGTTGTCAACCAACCGGCGGCGCGACTGGCTGGTGACAGAGCGGGGGCTGTCGCCCTCTGATCTGGCCATGACCGTCGTGCTGCCCGAGGTGGATGGCAGGATCCTGGCGGGCGTCATCAGCTTCAAGGGCGTCGCGCCGCGCGATCCCGATCTGGAATATGCGCGCTTCGTCCATCGCCCGGATGCGGAACTGCTGGGGCAGGCGGTGGACCGGATCCTCGCCTGGCGCGGGGCGGCGCGTGATGTGGCGGTGGTGCTGTCGGCCTATCCTGGCCGCGACTGGCAGCAGGCCCATGCGGTCGGGCTGGACGCGCCCGCATCCGCGCAGGCGGTGGGGCGGGCCTTGGGGGTCGCGCTGCCCGGTCTGCCGCAGGGTGTGATTCGTTGGCCGCTGGCCGATTACCGCCGCGCGCTGGCCCGCCTGCCGCAGCGATTGCGCGACGATCTGCATGAGGCCTGGGGTCCGCCCGAGGAGGACCCCGATTGCGTGGAGGGCGCCTTTGCCCTGCGCGCCAGCCGCCACGGGCCGGTGATCCTGGCGCTGCAGCCCGAACGCGGCCACCGTATCGGACGCGAGGACAGCTATCACGACCTGACCCGCGTGCCGCGTCACGGCTATGTCGCCTTTTATCTGTGGCTGGCCGAGCAGGGTCTGGGCGCGATGATCCATATGGGGGCGCATGGCACGCTGGAATGGCTGCCGGGCAAGGCCGTCGCCTTGTCGGGAGAGTGCTGGCCGCAGGCGCTGGCCGGGCGGATGCGGGTCATCTATCCTTTCATCGTCAATGATCCGGGCGAGGCCGCACAGGCCAGGCGTCGTCTGGGTGCGGTGACCCTGGGCCATATGCCCCCGCCGATGCGCGCGGCCTCCTTGCCGCTCGGAATGGCGGGGTTGGAGCGCAGCCTGGACGAATATTCCACCGCGGACGGGCTGGATCCCGCGCGCCGCGACCGCCTGATCGCGGCCATCCGCGACGAGGCCCGCGCCCTGGGTATCGAGGAAGACCTGGGCATCCCGCCCGACGCCGGGGCAGCAGAGGCGATCGCTCGCATCGACCGCTTTGTCTGCGACATCAAGGAAAGCCAATATGGCGAGGGTTTGCATGTCTGGGGAACCGGACCCTGCGGGGCCGCGGAACGTGACGGCCTGATGGCGGCGCTGGCGGGGCGCTTCGTGCCGCCGGGGCCGTCGGGCTCGCCCTATCGGGGTCGGTCGGATGTGATGCCCACGGGGCGCAACCTGTATGGCGTCGATCCGCGCGCTGTGCCCACGCCATCCGCCCATGCGCAGGGGGTTAAGCTGGCCGAGGAACTGCTGCGTCGTCACCTGCAGGATCACGGCGACTGGCCACGCGGTCTGGTCGTCGATCTGTGGGGCAGCGCCACGATGCGCACGGCGGGCGAGGATTTCGCCATGGCCCTGCATCTGGCCGGGCTGCGGCCAACCTGGGATGCGGAATCGGGACGGGTGACGGGGGTCGAGGTGCTGCCTCTGGCCCTGCTGGGGCGGCCGCGCATCGATGTGACCCTGCGCGTTTCGGGGCTGTTTCGCGACCTGTTCCCGGTGCTGGCGCAGCTTTTCCAGACCGGGGCCGACACCCTGGCCGCGCGGGACGAGGAAGCCTGCCAGAACCCCTATCGCGGCGGGGCGCGCGTCTTTGGTCCTCAGCCCGGGCAATACGGTCTGGCCATGGGCACGGCGGCTACGGAGTTCACCGATGCCGCACGCGTGGCGGCGGGCGAAGCCTGGATTGCTGCCTCGAGCTGGGCCATCGGCACGGATGGGGTCAGCCGTCCGGGCCGCGCAGAACTGGAGGCGCGGCTGGCCTGCGCCGACAGTTTCGTTCACGCGCAAGACCTGCCGGAAACCGACCTGCTGCTGGCCGCCGATTATGCCGCGCATGAGGGGGGCTTTGCCGCCGCCATGGCGCGGATTGGCGGGCGCGCCGCGCTCTATCATCTGGATGCCACGCAGCCGGGCCGCCCCCGCGCCCGCAGCCTGACCGAAGAGATCGCCCGCACGATCCGCGCCCGCGCCACCGATCCGGCCTGGGCCAATGCGATGACGCGCCACGGCTATCGCGGGGCGGCCGAGATCGCGGCCACGCTGGATCATATGGCGGCCTTCGCGCATCTGGCGGGGGCGGTGCCCGCGCATCTCTTCGACCTGTATCACGACGCGACCCTGGGCCGCCCCGAGATCGTGGATTTCATGGAGGACGCGAACCCCGAGGCGCTGGCCGCGATGCGCGATCTGTTCCGGCGGCTGCATGAGGCGGGGCTGTGGGTGACGCGGCGCAACTCGATCGCGGCGGGGCTGTCGTGATCCGCGGCTGGTGCCCCGGCGCGCTGCGCCCGATGGATTCGGGCGATGGCTGGGTGGTGCGCATCCGCCCCCCCGGCGGGCGGCTGGACGCGGCCCAGGCCCAGGCCATCGCGGATGCGGCCGAGGCGCATGGCAATGGCGTGATCGAACTGACCGGGCGGGCCAATCTGCAACTGCGCGGCGTGACGCCTGCCAGTCATGTGCCGCTGATCGAGGCATTGCGGCCCCATGGGCTGATCGACGCCGATGCACGCGCCGAAGGGCGGCGCAACATCATCGTGACCCCCTTTGCCGATGCCGAGGCCGACCGGCTGGCCGCTGAACTGGCCAAGGCCCTGGTCGCCAGCGACCTGGCCCTGCCCGCCAAGTTCGGCTTTGCGGTCGATCCCGGCGCGGCGCCGGTGCTGACCCGCGACCCGGCCGACATCCGTATCGAGGCAGGCCCGACCCTGCGCGCCGATGGCCTGGATCGCGCAGCGCCCTATCGCGGGCCGCAGGATGCGCTGGCCTTGGCGCGGTGGTTCCTGGATCAGGGCGGCGCGCCGGACGGGCGGGGCCGCATGTCTGCGCTGATCGCGGCAGGCGCACAGCCGCCCGGCGCGGTGCTGGCAACGCCGAACCCCGCCCCTCGCCCCGCCCCAGGCTTGGTGCCAGAGGGCCTGCTGGTCGGGCTGGAATTCGGGCAGATCGCGCCGGACACGCTGCGCCGCCTCGGGCGGCTGGCGCCCCTGCGCCTGACGCCGTGGCGGATGGTGCTGATCCGGGGCGCGCACCGCCTGCCCGCGATCCCCGGCCTGATCCTCGATCCGCATGATCCGCGCCTGCGCCTGCGGGCCTGTCCGGGCGCACCCGCCTGCCCCCAGGCCCAGGCTGCGACCCGCCCCCTGGCCCGCGCGCTGGCACCGCTGATCCCGGCGGATGCGGTGCTGCATGTCAGCGGCTGCGCCAAGGGCTGCGGCTGGCCGCGCGCGGCGGATGTGACGCTGACCGCGACGGGCGCGGGCTTCGACCTGATCCGCCATGGCCGCGCCCAGGACGCCCCGGCGCTGCGCGGCCTCGACCCCGACCAACTGCCCAAGGTTTTGTGATGCCCCATGATTACGAAAAGGACGGCGCCGCGATCTATCGCCAGTCCTTCGCCACCATCCGGGCCGAGGCCGATCTGGCGCGTTTCGACGCCGATGAGGAACCGGTGGTCGTGCGCATGATCCATGCTGCGGGCCTGGTGGGGCTGGAGCGCGACGTGGCCTTCACCCCCGGCATGACGCGGGCGGCCCGCGCCGCGCTGGCCGCCGGTGCGCCGATCCTCTGCGACGCGCATATGGTCAGCGAGGGCGTGACCCGCGCCCGCCTGCCCGCAGACAATGCGGTCATCTGCACCCTGCGCGACCCGCGCGTGCCCGACATGGCGCGCGACATGGCCAACACCCGCAGCGCTGCCGCGCTGGAGCTGTGGCGGCCGCATCTGGCCGGTGCCGTCGTGGCCATCGGCAATGCGCCGACCGCGCTGTTTCACCTGCTGAACATGCTGGAAGATCCTGCCTGCCCTCGCCCCGCCGCGATCATCGGCTGTCCCGTGGGATTCGTCGGTGCGGCAGAATCCAAGGACGCGCTGCTGGCCGCGCCACCCGCCCCGTCGCTTGTCGTGCGCGGCAGGCTGGGCGGATCGGCCATCACCGTCGCCGCGATCAACGCGCTGGCCAGCCGGAGAGAATGATGGGACGTATCATCTGCGCAGGACTGGGGCCGGGCGATCCCGACCTGATCTCGGTCCGGGCCGACAGGGCGGTGCGCGCCGCGCGCCATGTGGCCTATTTCCGCAAACCCGGCCGCCCCGGTCAGGCGCGGCGCATCGTGCAGGGGATGCTGGCCCCGGATGCGGTCGAATATCCGATGGAATATCCGGTCACGACCGAGATCCCCTTTGACCATCCCGATTACAACGACGCGCTGGCGGGGTTCTATGACCTCTGGGCCGCGCGTCTGGCGCAGTTGGCGCAGACCGAGGATGTGGTGGTCCTGTGCGAGGGCGACCCGTTCCTTTATGGCAGCTTCATGCATCTGCAGGTGCGCCTGACCGGACTGGCCGAGGTCGAGGTGATTCCCGGCATCCCCGGCATGGTCGGCTGCTGGAACGCGGTGGGCCAGCCCATGACCTGGGGCGACGACGTGCTGACCGTGCTGATGGGCACTCTGCCCGAGGCGGATCTGATCCGCCACATGCAGGGCAGCGACGCGCTGGTGGTGATGAAGACCGGCCGCAACTTGCCCAAGCTGCGCCGCGCGCTGGCGGCATCCGGACGCCTGGCCGATGCCTGGCTGATCGAACGCGGCACCATGCCCGGCCAGCGCATCGCGCCCCTGGCCGATGTGACCGATGACGATTGCCCCTATTTCGCGACACTGCTGGTCCATGGCCATGGACGGCGCCCCATGGCGCGGAGGGCGGAATGAGCGGCTGGATCACCGTCGCGGGGCTGGGACCGGGCGCCGAGGCCATGGTGACGCCCGAAGTCGTCTCCGCGCTGGATCAGGCGACCGACGTGATCGGCTACATCCCCTATGTCGCGCGCGTGGCAGCGCGTCCCGGCCTGACCCTGCACGCCAGCGACAACCGGGCAGAGCTGGACCGCGCCCGTCACGCCCTGTTCCTGGCGGCGCAGGGCGCGCGGGTGGTCATCGTGTCTTCGGGCGATCCCGGCGTCTTCGCCATGGCCTCGGCCCTGTTCGAGGCGCTGGAGGATATCGGCGGCGACCCCGACATCCGCATCCTGCCGGGCATCACCGCGATGCTGGCGGCGGCGGCGCGGGCGGGCGCGCCCCTGGGGCATGATTTCTGCGCGATCAACCTGTCGGACAACCTCAAACCCATGGCGCTGATCGAACACCGCCTGCGCCACGCGGCGCGGGGCGATTTCGCGATGGCCTTCTACAACCCGCGCTCGGCCAGCCGGCCCGCAGGCCTTGCCCGCGTGCTGGAGGTGCTGCGCGAGGAATGCGAACCCGAACGCCTGATGATCTTTGCCCGCGCCGTCACCACGCCCGATGAATCGTTGCGCGTGGTCACGCTGGAGGAGGCCACGCCCGAGATGGCCGACATGCGCACCGTCGTCCTGGTCGGCAACCGCGCCACGCGGCGGGTGGGGCGATGGGTCTATACGCCGCGGGGGGCGGTCTGATGCAGCCAGTCCAGCGCCTGTTCCGGCGTGGCGACCTGCGGCCGATCGGGCGCGGCGGGGCGGTCGATCAGCACGACCCGCACGCCCAAGTCTTGCGCCGCGTCCAGTTTCGCGCTTGCCCCCGCCCCGCCGCTGTTCCTGGCGACCAGATGGGTGATGCCATGCGCGGCCATCAGCGCCCGGTCGCCCGCGACCGTGAAGGGGCCGCGCGCCAGCACGACCTGCGCGCCGGGCAGGGGCGGCGCATCCGGCGCATCGACCAACCGCAACAGCCAGCGATGCGGCAGGGCGGCAAAGGGTGCCAGGCTCTGCCTGCCGATGGCCAGGAACACACCCGTAGGCGCGTCGGGCAACGCGGCGACCGCGCCCGCGATGTCGGGGACGCGCTGCCAGCCGGGATCGACAGGCCAGGCGGGGCGGCGCAGCATCAGCATCGGCACCCCCGCCGCGTGGCAGGCGGCATCGGCGTTGCGGCTGATCTGCGCGGCGAAGGGATGGGTCGCATCGACCACCGCGCCGATATCGTGGTCCCGCAGGTAACGCGCCATGCCCTCGGCCCCGCCGAAGCCGCCGATCCGCGTGGGCAGGGGCTGGGCTGCGGGCGCCTCGGTGCGTCCGGCATAGGAAAAAACCGCCGGCAAACCGGCTCGGGCCAGCAGGGCGGCCAGGCGGCTGGCCTCGCTTGTGCCGCCCAACAGCAGGATGCGTCGCATGTCTGACCCTTGGCTGACGATCATCGGGATCACCGAGGATGGCCCGGACAGCCTGCCCGGCGCAAGCCTGCGCGCGCTGGCGGCGGCCGAGGTCGTCTTTGGCGGTCCCCGCCATCTGGCCTTGGCTGGGGTGGGCGTGCGGGGGCGGGCCTGGCCGGTGCCCTTCGACCTGGCGCCGCTTCTGGCGCTGCGCGGGCGGCGAGTGGCGGCGCTGGTCTCGGGCGATCCCTTCTGGTGCGGCGCGGGGGGCAGCATCGCGGCGGCGCTTGCGCCCCATGAATGGTGCGCCCTGCCCGCGCCGGGGGTGCTGTCGCTGGCGGCGGCACGCCTTGGCTGGCGGCTGGAGGACACGGTGACCCTGGGCCTGCATGCCGCCCCCTTTACCCGGCTGCGCCCGCATCTGGCGCGCGGCTGCCGCATCATCGCGACTTTGCGCGACGGCGATGCGCCCGCCGCGCTGGCCGATTGGCTGGTCGGCGCGGGTGCGGGGGCGGCGCGGCTGACGGTGCTGGAGCGTCTTGGCGGGCCGTCCGAACGGGTGCGCACCACCCGCGCCGATGGGTTCGCGCTGACCTGCGCGGCGCCGGTGGCGGTGGCCATCGACGGGGCGGATCTGCCGCGCGGCTTCGGCCTGCCTGCGGTGCCGGGGCGGGCGGATGGGCTGTTCACCCATGACGGGCAGATCACCAGATCGCCCATCCGCGCGCTGACCCTGGCGGCCTTGGCCCCGCGCGCGGGAGAGATGCTGTGGGATATCGGCGGCGGTTCGGGATCGGTCGCGGTGGAATGGGCGCTGGCCGGGGGCCGCGCCATGACAGTCGAGCCGCGCGCGGACCGCATCGCCATCATCCGCGCCAATCTGGACGCCTTCGGCCTGGGCGGGCGCGTCACGGTGATCGAAGGCTCGGCGCCCGAGGCGCTGCCGCCCGGCACGCCCGATGCGGTCTTTGTCGGCGGCGGCGCGTCTCAGGCGCTGCTACAGGCGCTGTGGGCCCGCCTGCCCCCCGGCGCGCGGCTGGTCGCCAATGCCGTGACGCTGGAGACGGAATCGCTGCTGACCCGCTGGCACGCCGATCACGGCGGCCGCCTGCTGCGCATCGACATCGCCGAGGCCGCCCCCCTGGGCCGGATGCGCGGCTGGACCCCCGCCCGCCCGATCGTGCAATGGAGCGTCACATGCGCATCGCCGGAATAGGCTGCCGCCCCGGCACCCCCCTGCCCGCCCTGCTGGCCGCGCTTGAGGCCGCGGGCGGCGCCGATGCGCTGGCGACCATTCCCGAACGCGCGCCCGAACTGCGCCCGCTGGCCCATGCGCGCGGCCTGCCGCTGCATCTGGTCGCCGTCGCGGGCATCGCCACGCCCACGCAATCCGCTCGTATCACCGCCGCCTTCGGCACGGGATCGGTGGCCGAGGCCGCAGCCATCGCAGCCGGCGGCCGCCTGACCCATCCGCGCCGGACCTTCGGCCCCGTCACCATCGCCATCGCAGAGATTCCATGACCGTCCATTTCATCGGCGCAGGCCCCGGCGCGCCCGACCTGATCACCCTGCGCGGGCGCGACCTGATCGCGGCCTGCCCGGTCTGCCTCTATGCCGGGTCGCTGGTGCCTGCCGCGCTCTTGTCTCATTGCCCGCCCGGCGCGCGGATCGTGAACACCGCGCCCCTGTCGCTGGACCAGATCATCGCCGAGATGCAGACCGCCCATGCCGCAGGTCAGGATGTGGCGCGGCTGCATTCGGGCGACCTGTCGGTCTGGTCCGCGATGGGCGAACAGATCCGCCGGTTGCGGGCGTTGGACATCCCCTTTGACGTGACACCGGGCGTGCCCAGCTTTGCCGCCGCCGCCGCCGCGCTGCAGACCGAGCTGACCCTGCCCGGCCTTGCCCAATCCGTGGTGCTGACCCGCACGCCGGGGCGCGCCTCGACCATGCCCGAGGGCGAGAGGCTGGCCGCCTTCGCCGCGACCGGGGCGACTCTGGCGATCCACCTGTCGATCCACGCGCTGGATCAGGTGGTGGCCGATCTGACGCCGCATTACGGCCCCGACTGCCCGGTGGCCATCGTCTGGCGGGCGACTTGGCCGGACCAGCGCGTGATCCGCGCGACCCTGGCCACGGTGGAGGCGCAGGGCATCGACCGCACCGCGCTGATCCTGGTCGGCCCCGCGCTGGCGGGCGAGGGGTTCGAGGACAGCCGCCTTTACGCCGCCGATTACGACCGCCGCTATCGCCCCGTGGGCGACGCACCGAGGTTCCCGGAATGACGCGCCCCCTGACGCCGGGCCTGATGATCTCGGCCCCCGCATCGGGGACGGGCAAGACGATGCTGATGCTGGGCCTGCTGACCGCGCTGCGCCGGCAGGGGCTGGTGGTGCAGCCCTTCAAGTCGGGGCCGGATTACATCGACCCGGGGTTTCATCTGGCGGCCTCGGGGCGGGCCAGCTTCAACCTGGATGCCTGGGCGATGGAGCCAGGGCGCCTGATCGCCCATGCGGCCGGCCAGCCGCCCGCCGATCTGGTCCTGGCCGAGGGGTCGATGGGCCTCTTCGACGGGGTCGCGACGAAGGGGGAAACCGGCATCGGCTCCAGCGCCGAGATCGCCCAGATGATGGGTTGGCCCGTGCTGCTGATCCTGGATGTCAGCGGACAGGCCCAATCGGCGGCGGCCACGGCGCGGGGCTTTGCCACGCTGCGCCCCGATCTGCCCTTTGCGGGGGTGGTGCTGAACCGCGTGGCCTCGCCGCGCCACGACCGGCTGATCCGCGAGGGGATGGACCAGGCGGGCATCCGCGTGCTGGGCAGCCTGCCGCGTCAGGGCGACATCACCCTGCCCGAGCGCCATCTGGGCCTGATCCAGGCCGAGGAAACGGCGGGCCTGCAGGCCATCCTGGACCATGCGGGCGATTTCATCGCGGCGCATTGCGACCTGGAGGCGATCATCGCCGCCGCCGCCCATCGCGCCCTGCCCGAGGCGCCTGCGCCCCGACCGCTGACGCCCCCCGGAGGGCGGATCGCGCTGGCCCGCGACGCGGCCTTCAGCTTCGTCTATCCGCATGTGCTGGAGGAGTGGCGGCGCGCCGGGGCCACGATCCTGCCCTTTTCGCCACTGGCCGATGAGGGGCCCGATGACAGCGCGGACTGCTGCTGGCTGCCGGGCGGATACCCGGAGCTGCACGCGCCCCGGCTGGCCGCCTGCGACGGGTTCCGCAGCGCCATGCACCACTTTGCGGCGACGCGGCCGGTGCATGGGGAATGCGGCGGCTACATGGCGCTTGGGGCCGGTCTGGTGGATGCAGACGGGGTGCGCCACCCGATGCTGGGCCTGCTGGGGCTGGAGACCAGCTATGCCAGGCGCCGGATGCATCTGGGATACCGCCTGGCCGAGCCGCTGACCGCCCTGCCGGGGCTGGGGCGCGTGGCGCTACGCGGGCATGAATTCCACTATGCCACAATCCTGTCCCAGCCCGACGCGCCCCTGGCCCGCGTGACCGATGCGACCGGCGCCGAGGTTCCCGAAACCGGCAGCCACCGCGAAGGCGTCACCGGCACCTTCTTTCACATGATCGCCCCCGCCTCGGCTTGACGCGGATGGGGCGATCACGTCTAGGTGATGGCACTGCATGGTGCCCGCCAGACGCTCAGCGTTGGGCTTCATCGGGAATGGGGAAGGGCGGACCAAATCGCGGCGCCCGAAGCCCCAGCCGCCCCCGCGACTGTATGCGGCGAGCGCACGTCACCAACGCCACTGGAGCGATCCGGGAAGGCCGACGCCGCGCCACGACCCGCAAGCCAGGAGACCGGCCATGTCAGCCAACCCCATGCCGTCGGGTGGACGGCCAAAGGAGTGTGATATGCATATAGAAGAAGGCGTCGTGACCGGCGCCAAGATCGTTCTGAGCTACGCAACCGCTGCGACCGCAGGACTTTATTCGCTGAAGCTGGCCCTTGACGCGCTGCGGGCGCAAGGGGCTGCCTCGCTTGCCGCCCGATCCGCGCTGGCCACTGCCGCGACCTTCGTGTTCTTCGAGGTTCTGCCGACCTGGCCCGTGGGCGTCTCCGAGGTGCATCTGATCCTCGGCTCGACGCTGTTCCTGATCTTCGGGGCGGCGCCGGCTGCGATCGGCCTGGCGCTTGGGCTGCTGATCCAGAGTCTGTTCTTCGCGCCCTCCGATCTGCCGCAATACGGCATGAACGTGACGACACTGCTGGTGCCCCTGTTCGGTCTGAGGGCGCTGGCCCGGCGGATCATCGCGCCGGGCACGGCCTATGTGGACCTGCGCTATGGCCAGGCGCTGGCGCTGTCGGCAGCCTATCAGGGCGGCATCGTCGCCTGGGTCGCGTTCTGGGCCTTTTACGGACAAGGGGCCGAGGCGCTGCCCGGCATCCTGTCCTTTGGCGCGGCCTACATGCTGGTCCTGGCGCTGGAGCCGCTGGTCGATCTGGCGGTGCTGGCCGGGGCCAAGGCGGCGCGGGGCCTGCGCGGCAGCGGGCTGGTCACGCCACGGCTCTACGCATGATCGAACTGGTGCTGATCGGGGCGGGCACCGGCCATCCCGACCACCTGACCCTGCAGGGCGTCCGCGCCCTGCAGGAGGCCGACCTGGTCCTGATCCCCCGCAAGGGCGCGGGCAAGGAAGATCTGGCCCATCTGCGCCACGCGATGCTGGCGCGGCACCGGCCGGGCGGCGCTGTTGTCGAGGTCGATCTGCCCGAGCGGAGCCGGGACATGCCCTATCTTCAAGGGGTCGAGGCATGGCACGACGCCGTCGCCGCGGCCTGGGCTGCGGCGGTCGATCCGCGACAGGGCGGCACGGTTGCCATGCTGGTCTGGGGCGATCCGTCGCTTTACGACAGCAGCCTTCGGATCGCGGCCCGCCTGGGCTGGCGCACCAGGGTCGTGCCCGGGATCACCGCGATCCAGGCGCTGTGCGCGGCGCATACCATTCCGCTGAATTCGCTTGCAAACGAAGTCCGCGTCACCACAGGCCGCCGCCTGCGAGAGCAGGGCTGGCCAAGGGGCTGCGACCGCATCGTGGTCATGCTGGACGGCGACTGCGCCTTTCGCACGCTGCCGCCCCAAGGACTGACGATCTGGTGGGGCGCCTATCTGGGCATGGCAGAACAGCGGCTGGACCACGGCCCCCTGGCCGAGGCCGGTCCGCGCATCGAGGCCGTTCGGGCCGAGGCGCGGGCGGCGCATGGCTGGATCATGGATTGCTATCTTCTGGCCCTTGCCGACCAGCCATGAGGGGCGCAGGGCGCCTGCACCGGCAGGGCCGGGTCCGTCAGCCGCCAAAGCCGAAATCCGCCCAAGGCTTGAATGCCCGCGCAATGCGCAACCCGCGCCCGACAGGCGCGATGACAAGGGCGCTGACATTCGCAGGCGTCGCGGGGCTGCACAGCAGACGACATGCCGCAGGCAGATCCGGCCCCGCCTGCAACGATCCTGGCCCGGCTCTGACGACCCGCGGGTCCGCAGCCTGAGGAAACCGGGATGGCCTTCGCCATTTCCGCAAGGGCCATCCTGGCAGTTTCAAGCCTGCAACGACCTGACGCCGACCTCTCCCTCCTCGCGCGACTTGATCGCGGCCACTGCCGCGATGCTGCCTGCCGCCGTGGTGAAATAGGGGATCTTGTCGTAGAGGGCGACGGCGCGGATCTCGCGCGAATCGGTGATGGCCTGGGCACCCTCGGTCGTGTTCAGGACCATCGCGATCTCGCCGTTCTTCAGGCGGTCAACGATGTTCGGGCGTCCCTCATAGACCTTGTTCACGCGGGTCGAGGCGACTCCCTGAGCCTCCAGAAAATCCGCCGTGCCAGAGGTCGCGACCAGCGTGAACCCCATCGCAACCAGGTCGCGGGCAGCCTGCGCCAGAGCGGGCGTCTTGTCGGCATCCTTGACCGACAGAAAGACGCGGCCTTCAGAGGGAAGATGCGTGCCAGCGCCCATCTGCGCCTTGAGGAAGGCGCGCGCGAAGTTGCGGTCCCAGCCCATGACCTCGCCCGTCGAGCGCATCTCGGGGCCCAGAAGCGTATCCACGCCGGGGAAGCGGGCAAAGGGCAGCACGGCCTCCTTGACCGAGAACCAGGGCGTGATCGGGTCGGCCAGCGTCATCGGATCGGCAAAGGGCAGGTCATCCTCGGGGCCGACACCTTCGGGATAGGGGGCGCGCAGGGGGAAGTTCGACATGGGCTCGCCCGCCATCAGCCGCGCGGCGATCGAGGCAATGGCGCTGTCGGTGGCCTTGGCGACGAAGGGGACCGTGCGGCTGGCGCGCGGGTTGACCTCCAGCACGAAGATCTGGCCGTCCTTCAGCGCGAATTGCACGTTCATCAGACCACGCACCTTCAAGGCGCGGGCCATGGCTTCGGTCTGGGCTTTCAGCTCGACAATGGTCGCGCGGTCCAGCGTATGCGGCGGCAACGAACAGGCGCTGTCGCCGGAATGGACGCCCGCTTCCTCGATATGTTCCATGATGCCGGCAACGTGCACATTTTCACCATCCGAGAGCGCATCGACATCGACCTCGATTGCGCCGGCCAGATAGCTGTCCAGCAGGACCGGGCTCTTGCCCGAAACCGTCACCGCCTCGGAGATGTAGCGCTTCAGATGGTCCATATCGCGCACGATCTCCATCGCGCGACCGCCCAGCACGTAGGAAGGGCGGATGACCAGCGGGAAGCCAATGCGCTCTGCGATTTCAATAGCTTGCGCATCACTGCTGGCGATGCCGTTGACCGGCTGCTTGAGGCCCAGATCGTTCAACAGTTTCTGAAACCGCTCGCGGTCCTCGGCCAGGTCGATGGCGTCGGGGCTGGTGCCCAGGATCGGGATTCCCTCTGCCTCCAGCGCATTGGCCAGCTTCAGGGGCGTCTGGCCGCCGAACTGGACGATCACGCCGTGCAGCGTGCCATTCTTCTGTTCGGTATGCAGGATCTCCAGCACATGCTCCAGCGTCAGCGGCTCGAAATAGAGGCGGTCCGAGGTGTCGTAATCGGTGCTGACCGTTTCAGGGTTGCAGTTGACCATGATCGTCTCGTAGCCCGCGCCGGTCAGCGCAAAGCAGGCGTGACAGCAGCAATAGTCGAACTCGATCCCCTGGCCGATCCGGTTTGGGCCGCCGCCCAGGATAACAACCTTCTTGGCGTCGGTCGGACGGGATTCGCATTCCACATCGCCCATCGCGGGGGCCTCATAGGTGGAATACATGTAGGGGGTCTGGGCCTCGAACTCGGCCGCGCAGGTGTCGATGCGCTTGAAGGCCGGGCGGATGCCCAAGGCGCGGCGGGCGCGTCGGACCTCTGCCTCGTCAAGGCCGGTCAGACGGGCCAGGCGGGCATCGGTGAAGCCCATCATCTTGACCTGGCGCAGGCCCTCCTCGTCCGAGGGCAGGCCGTTCTCGCGGATCTGGTGCTCGGCATCGACGATCTCGCGGATGCGGGCCAGGAACCAGGGGTCGAAGCGGGTGACGCGCTGGATCTCGTCATCGGTCAGGCCGAAGCGCATCGCCTCGGCGATGACGCGGATGCGGTCGGGAGTCGCCTTGGACAGGGCCGCGATCACGGCGGGCTTGCCCTGGTCGGCGGCGCCCTCGATGGCGATCTCGTCGAGGCCGGTCAGGCCGTTCTCCATCGAGGCCAGCGCCTTTTGCAGCGACTCGTGGAAAGAACGACCGATGGCCATGACCTCGCCCACGGATTTCATCGCCGTGGTCAGCTCGGGCTTCGAGCCCGGGAATTTCTCGAAGGCGAAGCGCGGGATCTTGGTCACGACATAGTCGATCGAGGGCTCGAAGCTGGCCGGCGTTACCTTGGTGATGTCGTTGTCCAGCTCGTCCAGCGTATAGCCGACAGCCAGTTTCGCGGCGATCTTGGCGATGGGGAAGCCCGTCGCCTTGGAGGCCAGCGCCGAGCTGCGCGACACGCGGGGGTTCATCTCGATCACGACCATGCGGCCATCGGCGGGGTTGATCGCCCATTGCACGTTCGAGCCACCCGTCTCGACGCCGATCTCGCGCAGGACCGCAATCGAGCCATTGCGCATGATCTGGTATTCGCGGTCCGTCAGAGTCAGGGCCGGGGCGACGGTGATGGAATCGCCGGTATGGACGCCCATCGGATCGACGTTCTCGATCGAGCAGACGATGATGGCATTGTCGTTGCGATCACGAACGACCTCCATCTCGTATTCCTTCCAGCCCAGAAGGGATTCGTCGATCAGCACCTGCGCCACCGGCGATGCGTCGAGGCCTGAGCGCACGATCCTTTCGTAATCGTCTCGGTTATAGGCGACACCGCCGCCCGTGCCGCCCAGCGTGAAGGCCGGGCGGATGATCGCGGGCAGGCCGATTTCTTCAAGCGCGTCCATCGCTTGGGCGACACCAGCATTCACGTCGTATTTGCCGTTCGCGCCCTTGGGGGCGGCGATGATCGTCGCCTTGGGGTTTTCCAGGCCGATCCGCTCCATCGCCTCGCGGAAAAGCTTGCGGTCCTCGGCCATCTCGATGGCGGCGCGCTGCGCGCCGATCAGCTCGACCCCGTAGCGGTTGAGCACGCCGTTATCGGCCAAGGCCAGCGCCGTGTTCAGACCGGTCTGCCCGCCCATCGTCGGCAAAAGCGCGTCGGGGCGCTCCTTGGCGATGATCTTCTCGACAATCTCGGGGGTGATCGGCTCGATATAGGTCGCGTCGGCCATCTCGGGATCGGTCATGATCGTAGCCGGATTCGAGTTGACCAGGATGACCCGGTAGCCTTCCTCGCGCAGGGCCTTGCAGGCTTGGGCGCCGGAATAATCGAATTCGCAAGCCTGTCCGATCACGATGGGGCCTGCGCCGATGATCAGGATGGACTTGATATCGGTTCTCTTCGGCATGGCCGCTCCCGGATGTGCTGGATTTGCGTAAATCGACCGGGGTTATAGTCAAGACCGCCTTGGGCGCAAGGTGCGGCGGGCCGCGCATGGCCGCAAATTGCACGTCAGACAAAGCCGGGCCGGGCCAGCAGTGCCAGCGCGGCGCTGTAGCGGTTCTGACCCTCGGATTGGGTCAACTGCGCGCGCGCCAGAAACGATATGATGATCCGCTCGGTCGCAGCGGGTTCGGCCAGATCGGACAGGCTGGACGTGCCAAACTGGCGCTGCGCGGCCTTGATGAATTCGGCGTTCTGGCGTTCGATCGGAAGCTTACCGAAGCTGGGGCCGAAGCCCAAGGCCGTCTCGAACACCTTGCGCAGGGGCGGGTTGCCCATCACCTCGTACCACTGGGTCGCGGCGCTTTTCCCGCTGCCAGCGAAAGCCGCGATCTCGCGCCGCGCATTGAGGGCAAGACGCAGGTCCTCGTCCCCCGCGCCGACGCGGCGTTCGTATTCGCGCTGGATGAAGGCTTCACCCAGCCTTTCTCCAAGATCGACGGAGGATCCGCCAGAGGCGTTGAAGCCCAAAGCTTCCGCCATGCGCAGATAGCGCTTGTCGCTGAGCCGGTTCACCAGCGCGTTGCGATCGCCAAGATCGGACTCCAGAACCTTGCGGATAAAGGCCTTGTTGGCGACATCACCTTCCAGCCCGAAGGCCGAAAGGACCGCGCTGAGCATACGGTAATCGCCGACCAGCACTTCCGGCGAGGCGAGCTTGTCGGGATTGTCGCGCAGATAGTTCGTCGCGCGCTGCACGACGGCATCACGGCGCAGGATCTCGATCTGGCGCGCTTCAGTCCTTTGCAGGATCTTCCAGCCCAGAAGCCCCCCCGCGCCGGTGCTGATCGGCATCATCGTCCTGTCCTCACTGACGGGCGATGGCGAAAAGGCGCGCCTCGCGAGGCAACAATTCGCGCAAACGGCGCATCGCCTGATAGGGATTGTTCTGAACGGCGTGCTCGCTGGCTTCAGCCAGCAGCATGCGACTGTCACGGTCGTCGAAGACCTGGCTGAGTTGCTCGATCGCCCGGATCAGGTCGCGGCGGCCGATGGCGACCTCGATATCGCCTGACAACATCAGCTGCGCAAGATAACATGCGCGAGAAACAGGCGTTGTCGCCGCTTCGGGATGGATCGCGTCGCGCAGACGCAGCACATTGACATTGGGGGTCTTGATCGAAATGCGCGACCGGCGGTCGCCATTCTCAATCACGGCGCCGTTGATCAGGATACGCTCGTTTGGGGCGAGCTTGAGAACGAGGCCGCTCATGCCGCAACCTCGCCACGCAGTCCTTTCATGATGGACAGATTGATATCAATCAGGGCATCCGTGCTGGCCTGGCCGGCAAGAGCGGAATGGCCGTGCCGGAGACAGAAGCCGGCCAGCGATAGAAGGCCCGCTCGCAGCGTGTCCGGCAGAGCATTGCCGGAATCGGCCAAGTCGGTGGCCAGTATGGTCCAAAGTTCATTGTTCAGATGGACGGCGCGCACGGCCTCTGCCGTCGTGCATTGCCGGGGCGCCTGACACATCAGGCGGGTGACGCGCGAGAAGGCGTCGTATTCTGCGTCTCGGGGGTTGCGCACTGCTGCGCTTTTATACCCGTGTTGGGCGAGAGGCGTGACCGCGTTCAAGGATGTTTTCCCGTTCTGGAGTGTCTTAAGGGTAAGGGGGCGCCCGTGGGCGCCCCGAAAGACGTCAGCGGAACAGCGCCAGGATCGCCGAGGGCGCCTGGTTCGCAATGGACAGCGCCTGGATACCCAACTGCTGCTGGGTCTGCAGCGCCTGGAGACGGGCCGAGGCTTCCTCCATGTCGGCATCCACCAGAGCGCCCATCCCGGTCTTCAGCGAGTCCGACAGTTTGCCGACGAAGTTCGCCTGATCCGAGATACGTTTGCCGGCCGAGCCGAGGTCGGCGGCGCCCTGAACCGCGATGTCGATCAGCGCTTCGATCTCGCCGATCGCAGTCACTGCGTCTGCCCGGCTGTTGATCGAGGTGATTGTTGCACCAGCAATCGAGGCTTCGAAATCGACGCCGTTCACAACGATCTCTCCGGCGGTGGTGGCAACCGTGCTGTTCACACGGTCCAGCGACCCCAGGACGGTGAAGCTGGTTCCGCCTGCGCCGTTGACATCAGTGGCCAGGAGGTTGATGCCGTTCAGCTGTGAAGCACTGACAATCGAGGTGATCTGCGCCATCTTGGCGTCGATATCCGTCTGGATCTTGCCGAAGTCTGCCGCGTCATTCGCAGCACCGATAGCCAGATCCTTCATTTCACGCAGAAGGTCGGCAATCTGCTCGGCGCCGGCGCGCGCGGTGGCGACCACTGCATCGCCGACATTGAGGTTCTTCTGGATGGTCTTGAACGCCGACTGGTCGGTTTCCATGACCTTGGCGATGGCCCAGACGGCGGCATTGTCCTTGGCGTTGGCCACGGCCTTTCCGGTCGAGATCTCGGCCTGTGCCTTGCCCAGATTGGCGTTCACCGATTTCAGGGTCTGAAGCGCGACCATGGCGCTGTTGTTGGTCAGAATGCTGGACATGTTGTCCTCCGCTTGAAAAAGGCGCTTTGCGCCCGGGTTTGCATCTTCGGCCTTCTGACCCCGGGATTTTCCCTGCCCTTTCGGCATGTGACCGGTTTAACCGCCGGTGATTGACAAGTAGTGAATTACCCTCTTTCGCTCAAACGAAGTTCACCAAGCATTTTATCAAAAGCGCCGCGGCATCGGCGCCAGCGTCGTGGCACTGCGGCGGCATCCCGCATCGTCATAAGTCTGCAGGGACTGGGCAGAAACGATAATGTCGCGAAGATCCTCGGCGGCTTGGCGCGCGCCCTTCAGCGATGCCTCGGCCAGGGCGCGCAGCTCTCTCAGTGCAGGCTCGAGGATGCGGCGCTGGCCATCATCCACGCCACCTGCCAGCGCCTTTTCCAGAAGATCCAGCCCCTTTTGCGCCGCCCTGACATCACCCGAAAGGATTGCGGCCTTGATCTCGGTGATTCGCTGTGCCGCGGCGGTCATGCCGAACCCCCACGCGACAGGAAGCGGTCAAATCCGAGATCGACCTGACGCGCCAGGATCGCGGCGTGTTCGCGCGTCAGGAAGCTGCCGAAATGATCCTCGCCCGCGCCGCCGGAAAAGGCGCCCGACATTGGCTTGGGCCCGCAGTATTTCAGCATCTCTTCGAGGAAGGCACGTTCAAGCTGTTCGGCCGGATTGCCCCGAACCGATGACCCCGCCGCGACTTCGGGCAGATGTGTCGGATTTATTCCAATCACGATCCATATTCCTCTTATTACGTCAGACTGGGCGCAGCCTAACCTTCGGCGGTAAATAATAAGTAAGGATCTCGCATTATAACGAGCCTCAAAGAAGGATCGTGCGCGATGATCGACTTGACCCGCCTTGCAGCCTCAGGGATGCTCATTGACGTGGCGCGCCCCCGCGATGACCCGGAATCCGAGAGCTGGGATTTCACGCTGATCGAGGCAGCTTTGGCCGAGCAACCGCCGGATCCGGAGATGCCTGCGACAGCGGATGATTCGGCAAGCCACGAGCCCGCCATGGCACATGTGGCCCTGGCCGAGGATGCGGCCCGGAGGTTGTGCACCGATTCGGCTGCCGATATTCATGCCGTGTCGGACCTTCAGGCCCCGGACC
Source organism: Paracoccus bogoriensis (assembly GCF_019431455.1). Taxonomy (GTDB): domain Bacteria; phylum Pseudomonadota; class Alphaproteobacteria; order Rhodobacterales; family Rhodobacteraceae; genus Paracoccus; species Paracoccus bogoriensis. The sequence goes on along the minus strand of NZ_JAHYSR010000018.1, from coordinate 13,213 downwards.
CGCTGGAGGCCTGGCTGGATGCTCAGACGGGGCTCTCTGCATGGCTGGCGCCCGAACCGGCAACGGACATTCGGATGACGGGTCTTGAGGCGCCGCATTGGCCGAAAGTTTGTGATATATCTCTTCCCAAGGTCGCTGCGCCCTTTGGCTCGGTCCCGCTCGCCAAGGCGCTTGGGAAAACTGCGGCGCCTGAAGCATCGGTCGAACGCGCCGACGATGCTTGGCTCTCTGTTCCGGTGACGGGCGCGGTTGCGAACCGGGCGGCGGTCACGGTCGAGCCCCTGACGCCGAGCAACACGCCGGCCACCCCGCCGATAGCGCCTGCGAGCCCCCCCAAGGCGCCACAGGGGGAAGACCCGCAAGCATACGCCGCATCTTTGACGCTTCACGACCGGGTTCACGCGAAGCGCGCGTTCACGGAGCCGTTCGACACGGCCATCGACGATATCGCAAGCTTTGAGCCAGCGCGTCTGTCTCTGGCCGATGGCGATGCGAAGGCGCCTGTGGTGGACGAGGTTCCACCTTCTTCGATCATGACGACAGCGCCGAAAGCAGCCCCAGACCGCCAGATTGCCGCGTGGTCGGTGACCCATTGGCCAAGGCTGGCCGAGAAGGACACGCTGGGGATGGACCTCGACACGTTTGGAAAGACTGCCCAAACCGTAATCGAGACGACGCGACCGCTGGAAACCGGCGCGGCGCCAGCCAGGCCCGCGCCGCGACTTGCCGCGATCCCGACGGGCATCGAGGAAGTGCCGGATCACGCGCCCATGCGTGACATGCCTCTGCTTGGAGCCGCGCCTTTCCGGCGCGGGCCTGACCCGGCGATGCAGCCTGCGGCACGCCAGATCGTGGCAGCCCTGATACCGTCTCAGACGAGCGGGGCGGTGCAGGCCATCACCGTCGGCGGCGTCACCGAGATTGCCCTGTCGCCCGAGGAACTGGGCCGGGTGCGGATCTCGGTCTCTGGTCAGGACAAGCCGCTTGTCGTGATCATGGCCGAGCGCCCCGAGACGCTGGAATTGCTGCGCCGAAACGCTGGCCTTCTGAGTGCCGAACTGCATGACGCCGGACTGGAGGGTGGCACCCTGTCCTTCCGCGACGGCCCGCCGCCCGAACCCCTGCGGCTACTGCGCGACACGACCGAAAAAGGCACCGAGGCGACCGCGATACCGGCGATCCCCGTGGCGATCGAGCAAGAGACCGGAAGACTGGCGGGACAGCGCCGAATCGACATCAGAATATAGGAGATCTCAATGAATGTGACAGCTGTCGGCAATGGCACGGCTACCCGCCAGACCGTTTCCGGGTTTTCGAGCGCGACCTCAGGCGCAGATTTCGAGACCTTCCTGCGAATGCTCACCGCGCAATTGCGCAACCAGGACCCGTTGAATCCGATGCAGGGGACGGATTTCGCCGTCCAGCTGGCGACATTCGCCGGGGTCGAGCAGCAGGCTCACACGAACAAGCTGCTGGCGCAGATGGCGGGGGCCTCGGGCGGGGGAAATTTTGCCTCGTGGATCGGAAAAGAGGCGCGGACCACGGCGCCGGTCTGGTTTTCGGGGCGGCCGATCACGCTGGACATTGCGCCGGATCCTTCGGCCGATAGCGTTCAGCTTGTCACGCGCAGCGGCGCAGGCACGGTAATCGAACGGACAGAGATCGGGCCCGGCAGCGGTCAGGTTGACTGGACGGGGCAGCGCCAGGACGGCAGCCGACTGCCCGAGGGGCAATACAGCTTTACGCTGGAGAGCCGCCGCGATGGCCGCCTTGTGGCGGAAACAAAGGTCGGCGCCTATGGGCTGATCACCGAAGCGTCCTTTGGCGCGGACGGCACGCGACTGATCTTTCAAGGCGGCGGCTCGGCGCCTGCCAGCGAGGTCACGGCCTTGCGCGCGGCGCCCTGACCTGTCCGGTCTTGACGCAAGGGCCGCAAGCGTGCAGGCCACGATCAGCCAGAGAGGGGGCCGCCATGAGCTTCGACCGACAGATCCGGATCGCGCCGTCGATCCTTTCCGCCGACTTCGCCAATTTCGGCGCCGAGATCCGTGCCATCGAGGATCAGGGCGCCGATTGGGTCCATGTGGACGTGATGGACGGGCATTTCGTGCCGAACCTGACCTTTGGCCCCCCGGCGGTCAAGGCGTTCCGGCCGCATGTCCGCAGCTTCATGGATGTCCATCTGATGATCGCGCCGGTCGATACCCATATCGAGGCCTATGCCGAGGCGGGCGCCGACATGATCACCGCCCATGTAGAGGCTGGCCCCCATCCTCATCGCACATTGCAGGCGATCCGTGCGACCGGAAAGAAGGCCGGGATCGCGATAAACCCCGGCACTCCGGCCGAGACCGTGTCCTGCCTGCTGGACCTCTGCGACATGGTGCTTGTGATGACGGTCAACCCGGGATTTGGCGGTCAGAAATTCATCCATTCGCAACTGGACAAGATCGCGCGGCTGCGCGCGATGATCGGGGACAGGCCCATACATATTCAGGTCGATGGCGGCATTGATCCGGTCACGGCGCCCTTGGCGGCGAGGGCCGGGGCGGATGTGCTGGTGGCGGGCTCGGCCGTCTTCAAGGGCGGCTCGGTCGAGCGGCCAGAAGTGTATGGCGCCAATATCCGCGCGATCCGCGAAGCAGCAGAGGGCTGAGCTCCGGGGATGCCCCCTTCGCAGCCGTTATGCTGCAGGGCAATCCAGTGGTGCCGTATCGGACTGCGGCGAGGGGCCGGAAAGCGATGCGCCTGAACACGTGAAGCATCAGAATGCGATGCCCCCCGCACAGATCAGCAAGGGGTTTGACATTGTCCCTGGCTGAGGCTTCGCTAGCCGGGCGACAAACAGCGAGGACAGGATGGATCTGGGGATCAGGGGGAAACGCGGGCTGGTCTGCGCCGCGTCAAGGGGGTTGGGGCGCGGCTGCGCCGAGGCGCTGGCCGCCGCTGGGGTCGATCTGGTGATCAACAGCCGGACCGAGACCGATATCGTGCGCACCGCCAAGGAAATTGCGGCGCGGCATGGCGTCGCGGTCACACCAGTCGCTGCCGATATCACGACCGAAGCCGGCCGGGCAGCCGTGCTGGAGGTCTTGGGGCAGGCCGATATTCTGGTGACGAATGCGGGCGGGCCGCCTCCGGGCGATTGGCGCGACTGGACGCGGGACGATTTCATCCGCGCGCTGGATGCCAACATGCTGTCGGCGGTCGCGCTGATGCAGGCCCTTGTGCCCGGCATGATGGAGCGTGGCTGGGGCCGCGTCGTCAACATCACCTCGCAATCGGTGCGGGCGCCGATCCCCGTGCTGGGCCTGTCCAACAGCGCGCGTGCCGGGCTGACCGGCTTCGTCGCGGGCATGTCGCGGCAGGTGGCGCGGCACGGCGTCAACGTGAACAACCTGCTGCCGGGCATCCACGCGACCGATCGCGCCGAGGCTCTGGATCGCGGCGTGTCGCAGGCGCAGGGCATCTCGATCGACGAGGCCCGGGCGCAGCGCAAGGCAACGATCCCGACCGGCGATTACGGCACGGCCGAGGATTTCGGGGCCACCTGCGCGTTTCTGTGCAGCCAACATGCGCGGTTTATCGTGGGACAGAACATCCTGCTGGATGGCGGCGCGACCAATCTCACGGTCTGATCAGGCGGTTGCGGACCGGTTGCGGCGCTGCTAGGGCAGAAACCCGACGGAAACACTCCGACCAGAAGACAGGCAGATCGTGACGCAGCCCGCCCGACTGGAGGTCCAGAACCTGACCCGCAGCTTTGACGGGCGACGGGTCGTGGACGACGTGTCCTTCCGGGTCGAGGCCGGTCAGGTCGCCTGTCTGCTGGGCCCTTCGGGCTGCGGCAAATCCACCACGCTGCGTCTCATCGCGGGCGTGGACATGCCGGACCGGGGACGCATTCTGGTCGATGGCCGGGCAGTCTGTGACGGCAATCTGCGGCTGCCGCCCGAAGCGCGGGCCATCGGGCTGATGTTTCAGGATTTCGCCCTGTTCCCGCATCTGCCGGTCAGCGAGAACGTGGCCTTTGGCCTCAAGGGCGGATTCCGCGCGAACCGCGCCCGCGTCACCGACCTGCTGGAGCGGGTGCACATGCTGCGTCACCTGGACAGCTATCCCCATGAACTGTCGGGCGGCGAGCAGCAGCGGGTCGCGCTGGCCCGCGCATTGGCGCCGCGTCCGGGCGTGCTGCTGATGGACGAGCCCTTCAGCGGCCTGGACGAGCGTCTGCGCGACGGCATCCGCGACGAGACGCTGGCCCTGCTGAAGGACGAGGGCACTGCCGTCCTTCTGGTCACGCACGAGCCCGACGAGGCGATGCGGATGGCCGATCTGATCCTGCTGATGCGGTCGGGTCGGATCGTGCAGCAGGGCGCGCCCTACAATCTATACAATGCGCCGGTGGACCGTCAGGCGGCGGCGTTCTTCAGCGACATCAACGTCTTGCAGGGGCGTGTGCAGGGGGCGCTGACCGACACGCCCTTTGGGCAATTCCTGACGCCGGGACTGCCCGATGGCTGCGAGGTCGATATCGTGATCCGGCCCCAGCATCTGCGGATCGACTTTGACCGGGCCGGTCAGGGGCCAGCGCCCACGCCGGAGAACGGGCAGGCGGCGCTGGCCCGGGTGGTGCGCGCCCGCTATCTGGGCCGCGAATCGCTGGTCGAATTCGCCACCGAGCACAGCGGCATCACGCTGAATGCCACCGTGCCGGGCGTATTCCTGCCGCCTGCGGGCACGCCGATGTGGCTGATGCTGCGGCGCGACCGCTGCTTTGTCTTTCCGCGCGGATAGCCCGTCAGAGCTGGCCCGTCGCGGCACGATAGGCCTCGATCACACGAGCCAGATGCAAGCGGCGGGCCTGGGGGTCGGCCAGGCGCGCGGCAAGGCGGCGCGCACGGGTGGCGATCTGCGCGCAGGTTTCGGGATGGGCGCGGGCCCAGGCCAGCTTCTCGGTCAGATCAGCCGCGCCCGGCTCCAGCGGGATAACATGGCGCCAGGGGCGGAAGAGGCCGGTGACGAAGCTCTCGGTGCCGTCATCCTCGGCCAGAACGACGGCCTCGTCCTGGATCAGCGGCAGCAGGTCGCTGTCGCCCTCGGTCGAGGCCAGGCTGATCGCATAGCGGCCCGCCGGATGGTCTGCCGCCAGACGCGGCGGCGTCAGCCCCGCCTGCGCCAGCGCCTGTTCCAGCCGCGCGTCAGGCAGGATCGCGGCGTCAAGACCCGGCAGTTCAAGGCTGGCCAGCCGCCAGCGCGGCAGGCCCGTCAGCGCGCGCAGGGCCTGCAAACCGCCATGGCCTGCGGCCAGCGCGTGAAGCATCTGTTCGGCGCTGCGGCCATCGGCGCCGCGGCCCGAGAGCCTGCCGCGCCAGACCGCCAGATCGGGCCGGTCCGCCAGCGCCGGGCGTCGCGGCAGCGGCGCGCCGGGAAAGCCATCATTGCCGATCCGGTGCAGCCATGGCGCGGGCCACAGATAGACATTCGCCGCGCCGCGCCGGCGCAGGCAGGCCAGCAGCGGCGCCTCGGCCGGAAGGTTCGGCCCCGAAGGACGCATATCCAGCCAGTAGCAGCCGCCGGTCGCCACCTGCGCGATGTCGTTGGCCACCGGCGCAACGCGCAACAGCCCGGGGCGCTTCGCCTCGAGATAGAAACCCTGCGGCCCGCGGCGCAGGGGCAGAAGGCGGCCATCGGCCCCACGCAATTCGGCCCGGTCGAGGTCCAGGCAAACCGCCTGTTCATGGGGCGCGCGCAGCGCAGGGGTCAGGCTCAGCCGGGCCGGGGCGGCCAGTGCGGTCAGACGGCGCGCCAGCCGCAGGCGGCTTGTGGGCGTGTAGCCGGCGCCCGGCAGTGGCGTTTCCAGCATGGCGCGCAGGCGGGGCAGGTTGTGCAGGCGCGCCTGCCGCACCCCCGCGCCGGGCAGGTCGGGGATGCGCGGCAGGTCGAACCAGGGCGACAGGGCGCGGCGATAATCCTCGGGGGTGGCTTCGTCGATGTCGATCTCGATGAATTCGGGCCTGCCCGCAAAATGCTGCCGGACGCCTTTCAGATGCGCCTGCCATTCCTGGGCCCAGAGATCGGCCAGATCGCCCAGGGCCACGCCGCGCCATGCCGCATGGCTACGCGCATAGGCGCCGCCGCGATGCAGGTAGCGGCTGGCGATCCAGTCTTCGACCCGGCGCGTGTTCAGCATGAAGACCGCGCCCGGATAATGCGCGTCAAGGAAGGCGTAATCCTTGAAGGCCTCGATGATGGGCATGTTCAGGAAGCGCGCCGATTCCATGTCGGTGAAGGCCGTCACCCGGTCGGCCCAGCGCGCCAGGGGCCGGGCGCCGGTCAGCTTGGCATAGGCGATGTCCTCGGCCAGGGCGCCTTCCAGCCAATGGGCGGCAGGGATGCCATTCATGTCGAAGAGCCGCGCGATGAAGGTCGTGCCGCATTTGTTGAAACCGATCTGGAAGAATTTGGGCAACATGCCGGGCCTGTCCTTGCGCGGGGCGACCTTGGCGCGCGGCGGGTCGGGGTGTCAACCAGAGCGGCAGGACAGGGTCGGAAAACGGCGTTTCGGGGCGCGCAAGCGACAAGACGCTTGCCTTGCGCGCGGGCTGCGGCTAGGGGTGAGGTCGGAATTCGGGAGACACCGGCACGCCTGCCGGGGCCGAAGGAGAAGCCGCCCCGGCAAGCTCTCAGGCGAAAGGACCGCTTTCCGCAAGAACTCTGGAGAGTGGTCGCAAGACCCGCCGAAGGGATAACGATCTCAGGCGCCCGGTTCGGGCAGGGACAGAGGGGGCATCGTGGCACGGATCATCCGTGTTCAACCGATGCCGGCTGTCCGGCTGTTTCGCAGGAGGGCCTGATGGCCGAGACGCTTCGCCGGACCGGGCTTTACGATCTGCATGTCGAACGGGGCGCCCGGATGGTGCCTTTCGCGGGCTGGGACATGCCCGTGCAATATCCGATGGGCGTGATGGCCGAGCATCTGCACACGCGCGCCCGTGCGGGACTGTTCGATGTCAGCCATATGGGGCAGGTTCTGGTCACGCCGAAGGACGGCCGGATCGAGACCGCCGCCCTGGCGCTGGAAAGCCTGATCCCCGCCGATGTGCTTGGCCTGCCCGAGGGGCGGCAGCGCTATGGCCTGTTCACAAATGATGCGGGCGGGATTCTGGACGATCTGATGTTCGCCCATCGGGGGGATCACTTCCTGCTGGTGGTGAACGCGGCCTGCGCGGAACAGGACATCGCGCATCTGCGGACGCTGAGCGGCGTGACCGTCACTCCGGTCACGGATCGCGGCCTGCTGGCGCTGCAAGGCCCCGAGGCCGAGGCTGTTCTGGCACGGCTGGTTCCGGGCGTCGCGGCGATGCGTTTCATGGACAGCCAGGTGCATGACTGGGATGGGATCGCCCTGTGGATCTCGCGTTCGGGCTATACGGGCGAAGATGGGTTCGAGATTTCGGTGCCTGCCGAGCGGCTGGAGGCCTTTGCCCGCGCGCTGCTGGACCAGCCCGAGGTCGCGCCCATCGGCTTGGGCGCGCGCGACAGTCTGCGGCTGGAGGCCGGGATGCCGCTTTACGGCCATGACATGGATGCGGGCGTGACCCCGGCCGAGGCCGGCCTGGCCTGGTCGATCCCCAGGATCCGCCGTCCGGGCGGTGCGCGGGCGGGCGGGTTTCCGGGCGCCGCGCAGGTGCTGGAGGCCCCGGGCGGAACCCGCCGCGGCCTGCGCCCCGAGGGCCGTGCGCCGATCCGCGAGGGCGTGGCGCTGTTCGACGCCGCGGGTCGCGCGATCGGGACGGTCAGTTCGGGGGGCTTCGGTCCCTCGGTCGGAGGGCCGGTCGCCATGGCACGCATCCCCGCCGACATTCCCGATGGCGCCGTGATCGAGGCCGAACTGCGTGGCAGGCGCCTGCCCGTCACTGTCTGCCCCCTGCCCTTTGTCACGCCTTCCTACAAACGCTGAGGTTCTGTCATGCTGAAATACACCAAAGACCATGAATGGCTGCGCGCCGAAGGCGACGAGATCGTCGTGGGCATCACCCGACATGCCAGCGACCAGCTGGGTGATGTCGTCTTTGTCGAACTGCCCGAGGAGGGCCGGGAAGTCGAAGCCGGCGAAGAGATCGTGGTGATCGAGAGCGTGAAGGCGGCCTCGGACATCGTGGCTCCGGTCGCGGGCGTCATCACGGCGGTGAACGGCGCGCTGGCCGACAGCCCCGGCGACGTGAATGCCGATCCGATGGCGGCCTGGTTCTTCCGCATCCGGCCTGCCGATGCGGGCGCGATGGACAGGTTCATGGACGAGGATGCCTACAAGGCGCTGATCGGCTGAGGCCCTTGCCGGGCCGAGACCCGGCAGGCGCCGGGGGTTTCACCCCCGGACCCCCAGGGTATTTGGACAACGAAGAAGAGGGGGCTGCGCGCCCCGATGGAGGCGTGATGGGCCGCTGGACCGCGACCGACTACAACCCCGACGATTTCGCCAACCGCCGCCATATCGGGCCGTCCCCGGCCGAGATGGTCGAGATGCTGAAGGCCGTGGGCGCCGATAGCCTGGATCAGCTGATCGAGCAGACCATACCCGCCACGATCCGGCGGGATGACCGGCTGGACTGGCCTGCCCTGTCGGAGGCCGGGCTGATCGCGCGGATGCGCGAGGTTGCCGCGAAGAACCGCGTGATGACCAGCCTGATCGGTCAGGGCTATTACGGAACCGTCACGCCTCCTGCCATCCAGCGCAATATCCTTGAGAACCCGGCCTGGTACACGGCCTATACGCCCTATCAGCCCGAGATCGCGCAGGGGCGGCTTGAGGCGCTGTTGAACTTCCAGACCATGGTGGCGGATCTGACCGGGTTGCCGGTGGCGAATGCCAGCCTGCTGGACGAGGCAACGGCGGCGGCCGAGGCGATGGCCATGGCACGGCGTCAGTCGAAGTCCAGGGCCGATGCGTTCTTTGTGGCTCATGATCTGCATCCGCAGACCATCAACGTGATCGAGACGCGGGCGGCGCCCTTGGGCATACGCATCGTCAAGGGCTCGGTCGATGATCTGGTCGCCGATCAGGTCTTTGGCGCGGTGTTCCAATATCCCGGCACCTATGGCCATGTCCGCGACCTGACGCCGGAGATCGAGGCGTTGCATGCGGCGGGCGCGCTGGCCGTGGTGGCGACAGACCTGTTGGCCCTGTGCCTGCTGAAGGAGCCGGGCGCGATGGGGGCCGACATCGCTGTGGGCAGCGCGCAGCGTTTCGGCGTGCCGATGGGTTATGGCGGCCCGCATGCGGCCTTCATGTCCTGCCGGGACGAGCTGAAGCGGGCGATGCCCGGCCGGATCGTGGGGGTCAGCATCGACGCCGCAGGACGGCAGGCGCTGCGCCTGTCGCTGCAGACGCGCGAGCAGCATATCCGCCGCGAGAAGGCGACCAGCAATGTCTGCACCGCGCAAGCGCTGCTGGCTGTCATGGCGGGGTTCTATGCGGTCTTTCACGGCCCGGTGGGCCTGCGCGCCATCGCGCAGCGGGTGCATCTGCACGCCGTGACCATTGCCAACGCGCTGCGGGCGGCCGGGGCCGAGGTCGCGCCCGAGGCGTTCTTTGACACGATCACGGTCAAGGTGGGCGTCGGCCAGGCGGGCATTCTGGCCGCCGCCGAACAGCGCGGCATCAACCTGCGCCGCGTGGGCCGCGACCGCGTGGGCATCAGCGTGGACGAGACGACCGATGCCGGGGTGATCGCCCGCCTGCTGGACGCGTTCGGGATCACCGACCCGGCGGCGGCGGCCAGCGCGCCCGCGATCCCGGACGACCTGCTGCGGGAAAGCGACTATCTGACCCATCCGGTCTTTCACATGAACCGCGCGGAATCCGAGATGATGCGCTATATGCGCCGCCTGTCGGACCGGGATCTGGCGCTGGACCGGGCGATGATCCCCTTGGGCTCCTGCACGATGAAGCTGAATGCCGCGGCCGAGATGATGCCGATCACCTGGCCCGAATTCGGCGCGCTGCATCCCTTTGCGCCCCATGACCAGGCGGCGGGCTATCACGAGGCCATCGCCGACCTGACCGAGAAGCTGTGCCGCATCACCGGCTATGACGCCTTCTCGATGCAGCCCAACAGCGGCGCGCAGGGCGAATATGCAGGGCTCTTGACGATCCAGGCCTATCACAAGGCGCGGGGCGAGGATCGCGACATCTGCCTGATCCCGGTCTCGGCCCATGGCACGAACCCGGCCAGCGCCCAGATGTGCGGGATGCAGGTGGTCGTGGTGAAATCGGCGCCGAACGGCGATATCGACCTGGAGGATTTTGCCGACAAAGCCGCCAAGGCCGGCTCTCGGCTGGCGGCCGCGATGATCACCTATCCCTCGACCCATGGCGTCTTCGAGGACACGGTGCGGCAGGTCTGCGATATCACGCACAAGCATGGCGGGCAGGTCTATATCGACGGCGCGAACATGAACGCGCTGGTGGGCCTGGTGAAGCCGGGCGAGATCGGGGGCGATGTGAGCCACCTGAACCTGCACAAGACCTTTGCCATCCCGCATGGCGGGGGCGGGCCGGGCATGGGGCCGATCGGGGTCAAGGCGCATCTGGCGCCCTTCCTGCCCGGCGACCCCCGCACGGGCAAGGGCGCAGTCTCGGCGGCGCCTTACGGGTCGGCCTCGATCCTGTTGATCTCCTGGGCCTATTGTCTGATGATGGGCGGTGAAGGATTGACGCAGGCAACGCGCGTCGCGATCCTGAATGCCAACTACATCGCCAGCCGGCTGGCCGGGGCCTATCCGATCCTGTTCATGGGCAATCGCGGCCGGGTCGCGCATGAATGCATCATCGACACGCGGCCTTTCGCGGCCCATGGCGTAACCGTGGACGACATCGCCAAGCGGCTGATCGACAATGGCTTTCACGCCCCCACGATGAGCTGGCCGGTCAGCGGCACGCTGATGGTCGAGCCGACGGAAAGCGAGACAAAGGCCGAGATCGACCGATTCATCACCGCGCTGCTGGCCATCCGGGACGAGATCGCCGACGTGGCCCAAGGCCGCATCGCGGCGGACCAGAGCCCGCTGCGTCACGCCCCCCACACGGTCGAGGATCTGGTCCGTGACTGGGACCGTCCCTATTCGCGCGAGCAGGGCTGTTTTCCCCCGGGGGCGTTCCGGGTTGACAAATATTGGCCTCCGGTCGGGCGGGTGGACAACGCCCATGGCGACCGAAACCTGGTCTGCACCTGTCCGCCACTGGAAAGCTACACGCAGGCGGCGGAGTAGGGCTGCTGGGTGTCGCGGCGTCTTGACATCGACGCCGCGACGGTTAAACCGGCGCACACGTGGGGTCGTAGCTCAGTTGGTAGAGCGCGTCGTTCGCAATGACGAGGTCAGGGGTTCGATTCCCCTCGGCTCCACCACTAACGTCTTTTTCAATGAAAACAACGACTTGTGCGCCTGATGCTGATACGCTGACAGCGCCATGCTGATAGCGGTCCGAGGGCCAGCCTTCCGGCCCCGGTGTTTTCGATTCGGCTTTCCCGTCAGGCGCGCGAGACGCGGATGAGGCCCTGCTTCACGGCCTCCTGATAGCTGACCTCCCCGTGCCCCTCGAAGGTCAACACAAGCTCGCCCCCTGGGCTGCGACGATGCGGGATGCCCGAGGCGGTCAGCGCTTCCTTCACGGCCTGCGGGTCCACGCGGTCAAGCGATTGCACAAAGCGTTCGGCCAGCCGGTCGAAGCCGGTTGCGTCATTGGTCATCATCAGATTGCGAACCGCCTGCTGCATCTCTCGGGACAGCTTCGGGTCGCCCTCGATGAAGTCCCCGAACAGGTCGCTGTCGTGAACGCCCATCGCCTCAACCCTGTCCATCACCGAGTCATAGAAGCCTGCATGTGCGGCCTCGATCTGGCGGGCAAGGTCGGCAGGTTCCGCCCCCGACTGGCGGGCCATGCGCTCGATCATCTCCGGGCCAACCTGTCCGGTCTCGACCAGCGCATTCAAGGCGGCCATCTGCGTTCCGGGCGGCAGCGACTCGACCAAGGCCGTCAGCGCGCCCTCGGCATCGTCAGAGGCGCGGAAGGTGTCGCCTTCGGGTTGCCCCTCCGGTGCCTGCTGGGTGGCCTCTGCGGCGCTCTCCCGGTCGCTCCCGGCATCGCCGCTAAAAGAAAAGCTGCCGTCCGGATTGCGGGCGATCAGGCCAAGGGTCGCAGCAAGGCCCATCTCCATCCGCTGCCCCATGACCTCGACGGTATCGTTCGGGCGACATGACCTGCCCCCAAGGGGAATGTCCAGCCCGATGTTGAACTTCGTGGGGTGAGGGGTGGCGTTGCTCTCGCTGAGCCGCAGGCTCGGGGTGTCCAATCCAAACGGAGAGCAACACCATGAAGACAGCCACCACATCCCCGGTCGCGCTGGCCAGCACGGCCGAGTTGAACGCGGCGGTCGAGGAGGCGCGCGACGCGGTCGGGGCGAGCTTCGAGCGCTTCTGCCTGATCGCCGGCTTGGCGAGTCTGGCGCAGATGCTGGAGGAAGATGCGACGGCGCTGGCCGGGCGCCGCATGCGCGCGCGGCCGACAGGCCGGGATACCGCTGGGGGCGGACCAAGGGGCCCTTGGGCTTTCACGGCGGCAGGTGGAGATGGAGCGCCCGCGGGCGCGATCGAAAACCACCGGCAAGGAGCTGGCGCTGCCCAGCTGGAAGGAGGCGGCCGAGCCCGGCTGGCTGGACCAGTGGGCGATAAGCCTGATGCTGATGAACGTGGCCACGCGCAAGGTGGGGCGCGCGGTGCGCCTGCCCGAAGCCGGAGTGCCCTCCGAGCCGGGCTCGGGGCTGTCGAAATCGGCGGTGTCGCGGCGGTTCAAGGCGCTGACCCGGGCGCGCCTGGAGGCGTGGATGGCCTCGGACCTGTCGGGGCTGGATCTTCTGGTGATCCAGATCGACGGGCTGCACATGAACGACAAGCTTCTGATGCCAGGCGCGGTCGGGGTCGATGCCGATGGCCGGAAGCACCCGCTGGGCGTGGTCGAGGCTGCAACGGAGAACGCCGCGACCGTTCAGGCCTTGCTCGACAACCTGGTCGACCGGGGCCTGGACCCGAAGGTCTGCCGCCTGTTCATCGTCGTCGGCGCCAAGGCCCTCACCCAGGGGAATCGCATATGACCTTGGCGGTCTGAGCGGCACCCCTTGCGGCTGAGGGTGGGATGGATTCTGGGGATTTG
>NZ_JAHYSR010000017.1 GCF_019431455.1 Paracoccus bogoriensis | reverse complement strand
TCGCCCTGATCGCCGACACCAGCATCTCGGGCGACCGCGTCACGCGGGAGTTGGACGCGCTGGTGCGGCTCTATGGCGGGCCCGCAAACATCGTCACCGATCGAGCCATCGAGGCGCCATCGGTTCGAGCCCGATGGCGAGGGGCACCGAATTCACCAGCAAGGCCGTCCTGAAGTGGGCCAAGGACAACGGCGCCCAGTGGCATTACATCGACCCCGGCAAGCCGCAGCAGAACGCCTTCATCGAAAGCTTCAACGGCAGTCTGCGCGACGAATGCCTCAATGAGGCAATCTTCGACAGCTTGGCCGGCGCCCGCCGCAAGCTGGCCCTATGGCGCTACGACTACAACAACGCCAGGGCACATTCCTCGCTTGGCGGAATGCCTCCTGCAGAGGCGCGCCGGACGCTTGAGCAATCTGACTGCTCCGCGCCCGGCGCGCTTGCCCAACCCGAAACCGGCCACTATCAGTCCCAAGGACTCTCGATATGAACGAGGAACGACCGGGGGCAGGTCAATTCCATTGTGCATCGTAAGAATGTGTGAGGCCTGCGTAGCCCTTGGGGTCTCTGCGCATTTCGGGCCATATGGGATTCGAACCAGATTCACGGGCCAACTCGGACGATCCAGACCGCAAGCCTCCCTCTGCTCCATGTTTGGAGCGTCGGGGGAGCCAACGGACATCGAAACGCGTTAGCCGCAGCCAGACATTAGCCACTGCTCGTATCGGGAAGTGGCGCACCCGACAGGATTCGAACCTGTGGCCTTCGCCTTCGGAGGGCGACGCTCTATCCAGCTGAGCTACGGGTGCCTGTCGGGTTAGATACAGGCGCGGCAGGTTCGGTGCAATGGCGAAATGACCCCGCCGCGCCGAAGCTGTCAGGCGGCGGATAGTGCGGCCACGATGGGACCGAAATCGGCGGCCTTGAGGCTCGCCCCGCCGACAAGCGCGCCGTTGACATGGGGGATGGCGAAGATCCCGGCCGCATTCGAGGGTTTGACGCTGCCGCCATAGAGCAGCGAGATATCCGCGCCGTCGGCCAGGGTCTTGGACAGATCCGCGCGCAGCAGGGCATGGACCTCGGCAATCTGTTCGCTGCTGGGGGTGCGGCCGGTGCCGATGGCCCAGACAGGCTCATAGGCAATCACGGTGTTCGCGGCGGTCGCCCCCTCGGGTAGCGAGGCCGCCAGCTGCCCCGCGATCACGTCCAGCGTCTGTCCCGCATCCCGCTCGGCTTCGGTCTCGCCAAGGCAGATGATTGCGACAAGCCCGGCCTCGTGTGCGGCGCGGGCCTTGGCGGCGATGGCGCCGCTGGTCTCGCCATGATCGGCGCGGCGTTCGGAATGGCCAAGGATCACATGGCTTGCGCCCACATCAGCCAGTTGCGAGGCGGCCAGATCGCCGGTATGCGCGCCCGAGTGACTGGCGTGGCAATCCTGACCGCCAACCTTGATGCCGCGCCCCGCGATACGGCTGGCCAAGGCATGGATCAGGGTGGCAGGGGGGCAGATCAGCACATCGCAGGAGGGCGCGGGATGGGCCTCTGCCAAGGCTTCGACCTCGGCCAGAGAGGCCAGAGTGCCGTTCATCTTCCAGTTGCCTGCTGCCAGTTTGCGCGGTGCCATGTCGTTCCTCCGTGTGACTGCCAGAGCAGTAAGCGGAGCGGCAGGGCCGCGCAACAGCCTTGTGGCCGGGGTCAGTCTTGTCCGGCGCGGCTGCCTTCCAGCGGTTCGAAGCGCACGGATTCGCCGCAGCCGCAACTGTCGGTCACGTTCGGGTTGCGAAAGCGGAAGCCCGAATCCAGCAGGCCGGTTTCGTAGTCGATCTCGGTTCCGAACAGGAACATCTGCGCCATGGGCGCGATCAGCACGCGAGCGGCACCCTGTTCCACGACCTCTTCGGCAGGGCCTGCGGCCTCGGCCAGTTCCATCGTGTATTCCATGCCCGCACAGCCGCCTTTCTTCAGCCCGATCCGCAGCCCGAAGGCACCCTTGCTGGCCATCAGGCGGGCAATCTGCGCCTCGGCGGCGGGCGTGATGGTCACGGGGGCAGTTCCGGGCAGGGCGAACATGGAGCGTTCCTCAGGCAATGTCATGCATGAGATAGGCGCAGCGGGGTCGCCGCTCAAGATGCGTAGTCTTGCGATCCCCGCCAGTGGCAGGGATTGGGGATCACATGAAACCCAGTTCCAGCCGGGCCTCGTCCGACATCATGTCCATGCCCCATTGCGGCTGGAAGGTCATCTCGACATCGACCTGCCTGACGCCCGGCACGGCCTCGACCGCGTCGGCAACCCAGCCGGGCATCTCGCCCGCGACCGGGCAGCCGGGGGCTGTCAGGGTCATGATCACCTTGACCGCGGCCTCGTCATTGATCTCGATCGTGTAGATCAGACCCAGATCATAGATATTGACCGGAATTTCCGGGTCATAGACCGTCTTGCACGCCTCGACGATCGACTCGTAGAGCGGGTGGTCCGTGCTCGAGGGCGCAATCAGCGGCGCGCCTTCCATCAGGGGTTCGGTCATCGTGTCTTCCTTCAATTCCGACTGTTTATATAGGGCGGCTCTCGGCCCCGGTCCAGAGGTGCGCGCATTGCGTCCCCGCGCCACCGGGGCTAAAAGCCACCGCTTGCAGAAGGTTACGCCAGATGAACAGCACCCGCTTCGGATTCACGCTTCACGCCACCGACGGCAAGGCGCGCACCGGTGTCATCGACACGCCGCGCGGCCAGATCCGCACCCCGGCTTTCATGCCTGTGGGCACCGCGGCCACGGTCAAGGCGATGCTGCCCGAGAGCGTGGCGGCGACAGGGGCGGATATCCTGCTGGGCAATACCTATCACCTGATGCTGCGCCCCACGGCCGAACGGGTCGCGCGGATGGGCGGGCTGCACCGCTTCATGAACTGGCAAAAGCCGATCCTGACCGACTCGGGCGGGTTTCAGGTCATGTCCCTGGCCGGTTTGCGGAAACTGACCGAAGAGGGCGTGATCTTTTCCAGCCATGTGGACGGATCGAAGCACCATCTGACCCCCGAACGCAGCATGGAAATCCAGCGTCTGCTGGGCAGCGACATCGTGATGTGCTTTGATGAATGTCCGGCCCTGCCCGCAACCGAGGCCGAGGTCGCAGCCTCGATGCGGCTGTCGATGCGCTGGGCGCAGCGCTCGCGCGATGCCTTCGGCGACCGGCCGGGACATGCGCTGTTCGGCATCATGCAGGGCGGCGTCACCCGTGAACTGCGCGAGGAATCCGCGCAGGCGCTGCGGGCGATCGGCTTTGACGGCTATGCGGTCGGCGGCCTCGCGGTGGGCGAGGGCCAAGAGGCCATGTTCGGCGTTCTGGACTATGCACCGGATCTGTTGCCGCGGGACAAGCCGCGTTACCTGATGGGCGTGGGCAAGCCCGACGACATCGTGGGCGCCGTCCAGCGCGGCATCGACATGATGGATTGCGTCCTGCCCTCGCGATCGGGGCGGACGGGTCAGGCCTGGACCCCGCGCGGGCAGGTCAACATCAAGAACGCGCGCCACCAGGACGATCCGCGCCCCCTGGACGAGACCTGCACCTGTCCCGCCTGCACCGGCTATTCGCGCGCCTATCTGCACCACGTCTTTCGCGCCAAGGAGATGATCAGCGGCATGTTGCTGACCTGGCACAACCTGCACTATTATCAGCGCCTGATGGAAGGGCTGCGCGGCGCCATTGCCGAGGGACGGCTGGATGCCTTCGTCGCCGATTTCCACGCCAGACGGGCCGAAGGCGACATCGAGCCGCTGTAACGCCGTCCTGGACAAGACGACAAGCGAACCCCTGCGGAACCCCGCCCCCGCCGCCTACATCGCCGCCGCCACCAAGTTCGTGAAGGACAACGACATCACGAATGTCGTTTTCTGCCGCGAGCCTGCCGCCAGGGCCTTGGCGGGAGCCTCGGGAACGCCTATCCTGCAAGCGTTCTCAGGGCGGGGTGCAATTCCCCACCGGCGGTCACAGCCCGCGAGCGCCTTTCCCGTCGGGAAAGGGTCAGCAGATCCGGTGAAATTCCGGAGCCGACGGTATAGTCCGGATGGAAGAGAACCGTGGCGGGCGTCCCGATGCGCCCGCCGTGGTATGCCTTGGGGGCCTGACGCAGCTAACGCAAGGTTCCTGAAAGATGACCAGATCCCCTCGTATCGCCTTCATCAAGGCCCGCTGGCACGCCGATGTCGTGGACCGCGCGCATGACGGTTTCGTCGCCGAGGCTGCCGGCCTGATGCCCGGCGCCCAGATCGAGGCCTGGGATGTGCCCGGCGCCTTCGAGATGCCGCTGCTGGCCAGGAAGCTGGCCCGGACCGGCAAATATGATGCCGTGGTCGCGGCGGCGCTTGTCGTCGATGGCGGCATCTATCGGCATGATTTCGTGGCGCAGGCCGTGGTCTCCGGGCTGATGCAGGCGGGCATGGAAACCGGCGTGCCGGTCTTCTCGGTCTCGCTGACGCCGCATAACTACCAGGAGACCGAGCTTCTGACCGGCTTCTACCGCGAGCATTTCGTGAAGAAGGGGGCCGAGGCCGCCCATGCCGTCGCGCAGATGCTGGCGGTCGAGACCCGTCTGGCCCGCCTGGATCAGCCCGAGGCGGCCTGATCCATCCGCAGGCGGTGCCGCATCAGCAGCATCGCCTGCGTCTGCCGCAATTCGGCCGCGCGATGCGCGTCGTCCCAGCCCAGCGCCTGCGCGCAGAGTTCGGCGGTTCGCTTCAGATCGCGCGCCGAAAGCCGCCCCGTCACCGCCAGCGCCGTGCGGCGCATGACCAGATCGGCCAGCGTGCCGACCTGTTCGTTGCGGATGATCCAGTCCAGTTCCTGTTCGCTGTGATCGCTGGCTTCCAGCATCACCGGCGTTGCCCCTTCGGCCGCCAGGATGGCCCCGGCCGTCGTGCCGTAGCGCGCCAGAAGCTGGCGCGCGCGGGCGGGCGCGGCAAGGGTGCGGCGGGCCGCATCGTCGCTCCACGCGCCCGCATCGGCCGGGTAATCGCGGCCACCGCCGATGGGCAGCAGCGCGGTGTCGCGGCGGCGCGTGACGCCGAGCCGCGCCATCAGGTCATCGGCAACCTCGGCGGCAAAGCCCCGAAAGGTCGTCCACTTGCCGCCCACCAGCGAGATGATGGGCCAGCAGCGCGCGCCCTCGGGGGCGATCTCGGGGGCGGAATGGTCGCGGCTGATCAGGCCGGGATTGGCAGCATTCGAGGCGGGCAGGGGCCGGATGCCCGAATAGGCATAGACGATCTGGCTTTCGTCGAAACCGAGACCCGGCAGCAGGCCGCGCAGCGCGTCGAGGAAATAGGCGATCTCGGCATCGTCGCAGGCCACCTCGTCGGGATCGTCCGCGCGGATGTCGGTCGATCCGACCAGCGCCCGGTCCAGATAGGGAAAGACCAGGCAGATGCGGCCGTCATCGGCCTCGAAATAGACCATCCGGCCGTCCAGCGCGGCCAGCAGTTCGGGATGGTCCAGCAGGATATGCGAGCCCTTGGTCCCCCCGATCAGCCGCGAGGGCGCGCCGAGCGCCGCGTTCACCCGGTCGATCCAGGGGCCCGCCGCGTTCACCACGATGCGCGGGCGCAGGGCCAGCGGCCCGGACGGGCCGTCGAAGCGGATCACCTGACCATCCGTCCCGGCCAGGGTCGTGTGGTTTCGCGCCAGCGCCCGCGGATGGGCGCCAAGCCCGTCCGCGATCAGTTCCCAGACCAGCCGTTCGGGCAGTGTCACCGCCGCGTCGTGATAATACCCTGCCGCCCGGATGCGCGGCGTCAGGGGCGGGATGTCGCGCAGCGCGCGGGCCCGTGACCACAGCTGATGGCGCGGCATGACCCGGTGGCGGCGGCCGTAGAAGTCATAGATCGCCAGCCCCGCCTTGATCAGCAGCGCACCGCGGCTGCGGGGGGCGGTGGTCGATCCCATCAGCGTCCGCAGCGCTGGGCCGATGCCGCGCAACCACGAGAAGATCGGGATCACCGTCGGCAGCGGCCTGACCAGATGCGGCGCGTTCTTCAGTAGCAGATTCCGTTCCAGCGTCGATTGCGCCACCAGACGCAATTCGCCGGTTTCCAGATACTTGATGCCGCCATGGATCAGCCGCGAGGGCGCCGCCGAGGTGCCGCCGCCATAATCGCCCTTGTCGATGATGGCACAGTCGATTCCCTGCTCGCAGAGGTCGCGGAAAAGACCGGCCCCATTGATCCCCGCGCCCAGGATCAGCACGTCGATATCGCGGATCATGGGGCGCCCAAGGCCTCGATCCGGGGCCAGAGCGGCGTCAGTGCCGCCGCCAGATCGGTCAGAACGGCATGGCGTGCGGCCAGATCGGTGGCGCGGTCAGGGTCGGGATGATGGGTCGTGCCAGCCTGGGGGCGCGGATCGTGGCGGGGCGATGCGAAAAGGCCGACGCCCGCCCCCGCGCAAAGCGCTGCGCCCCAGGCGGCGGCCTCTTCGACGGGCGAGGTCGTGACGGGCATGTCCAGCGCATCCGCGAAAAGCTGGGCCAGCACGGGCGCGCGCGAGATGCCTCCGGTCAGGCGGGCGTGGCGGGGGGCAAAGCCCTCGCGCAGGGCCTCGACATGGTGGCGGTGGTTCAGGGCGATCCCCTCGACCACCGCGCGCAGCAGGGCGGGGCGATCCTGCCAGCCGCGCAGACCGAAGAAGGCGCCGCTGGCTTGCGGGCCATGGGGCGAGCCGAAGAGATAAGGGAGAAAAAGCGCGGTCGAGGGGCGGCTCAATGCGGTCTCGATCTGCGGGATGGCCTGAAAATGCAGCGGTGTGCCCGAGCCGTCATCGGCGCCAAGATTGTCCAGGAACCAGTCGTAATTCGCGGAAGATGCTGGCGAAATCGACATGGCGTTCCATTCGCCGCGGGCGATGCCGTTGCGGCAGAACCAGCGCGGATCTGTCCGCGGCTGACGGGTGACGGTCTCGTTGATCGAATAGGTCCCGGCGACGATGGCGACGATCCCTTCGCCGTAGCCGCCCGCGCCAAGCGCCGAGGCCGTCACGTCATGCAGCCCCGCCGCGACCGGCGTGCCGGGCAGAAGGCCGGTCATCGCGGCGGCCTCGGGCGTCACATGGCCCACGATCTGGTCGGGCAGCGCAATCTCGGGCAGAGGCAGGGGGCCAAGGCCGAACAGGTCCGGGATGTCGGGCGCGTAGTCCTGGCTCTGCATAGCGGTAAAGGATGTGCTGGCCTCGGTCAGGTCGGTGCCGATCCGGCCTGTCAGGCACAGGGTCAGCCAATCCTTGCAGGCCAGCACATGGCCGATGGCGGCGAAGCGGTCGGGCTGATTGTCGCGGATCCAGGCGAGAAGCGCGGACGGGGCCGAGGCATGGGGCATCTGCCCCGTCCGCGCCAGCGCCCGCGCAGCGGTGCCGTCGCGCGCCCAGTTCTCGGCGACGCTGCCCGCGCGGCTGTCCAGCGACAGGATGCCCGGGCCAAGAGGCGCGCCCGCGCGGTCCAGCAGATAAAGCCCGTCGCCATGTGCGGTCGCGGCCACGGCGGCGATCCGCGATGCGGGCTGACCCGAGACCGCGATGGCCTCGGAGATGGCGGCGGCGGTCTGGTGCCACAGATCGGCCATGTCGCGTTCGACATGGCGCGGCTTGGGCATGGATTGCGCGACGCGCCGCCGGGCGGTGGCCAGAACTCGGCCCGAGGCGTCGAAAATCACAGCCTTGGTGACGGTCAGCCCGTTGTCGATGCCCAGCAGCAGCATACGCATTCCGGTTCCGTGAGAAGGGTCGGCGGCCGGGGCAGAGCGCCCCCGCCGCCAGAGGGCTTATTGATCCAGAACGAAGGGCGCGCTGTAGAGATGCGCGTTTTCGGCGGTGATCAGCAGGCAGTCGAACAGCTGCTTTTCGCTGTCAGCGCCGGTCTCGCCGGTGCGGATGTAGTTGTCGGCCTGGCGCACGGCCTCGGCCGCGAAGACCGCCACGGGTTGCAGGACGGTATAGGCCATCTCACCCGCCTTCACGGCCTCGACCGCGTCGGGGCTGCCGTCGAAGCCGCCGACGACGATGCCGTCCAGACGCCCGGCCTCTTTCAGCGCGGCGATGGCGCCAAGGGCCATCTCGTCATTGCCCGAGATCACGCCGCTGATGTCCGGGTTCGCCTGCAGCAGCGACTGCATGCGCTGGAAGCCCTGCGTGCGGTCCCAGTTCGCGACCTCCTGGCCGACCTTTTCGAATTCGGGATACTGGCTCAGCACGGTTTCGAACCCGTTCGAGCGGGTCTGCGCGTTGTTGTCGGCGGGGTTGCCGAACAATTCGACATATTTGCCGCCCTCTTCGCCCATTGCTTCGACCCAGGCCTGTGCGCCAAGCGCCGCGCCCTGAGCGTTGTTCGACACAAGCTGCGCCTTGGCCAGTCCTTCCTGGTTGATCTCGGCATTGACCAGAAAGACCGGGATGCCGGCATCGACGGCCTTCTGGACCGCGCCGATCGAGCCGTCGGCATTGGCCGGGTCGAGAATGATCGCCACCGACTGGTTGGTGATCGCGGTGTCGATCAGGGTGCTTTCGGTATTGGTATCGCCGCGGTGGGCGGCCACGTTGGCGGAATAGCCCAGCTCCTCGGCGGTGGCGCGGGCGACCTCGCCCTCGGTGAACCAGTAGGGGTTGGCGGGGTCGTTCACGATGATCGTGATCAGGCCTTCGGCCCAGGCCGAGCCGGCCATCAGGGGGGCGCTTGCCACGGCGGCCATCAGCATCCGGCGGGTCATCTTCAACATTATCTCTCTCCCTTTGGGTTGGTGGTCTGCCCCTTGCGGGGCTGTCTTTCCGCGCGGTCCGCCCTCGTTTCGGGCCGCGCGGGGAAGGTCGGGGCGGCCTCAGCCCTTCCGGGGGCCGCCATATTGAATCGAGTTCATCAGCACGGCCAGCACGATCACGGCCCCTGTGAACACGGTCTGCCAGTAGGAACTGACCCCGATGATCACCAGGCCCGCCGACAGGAAGCCGATCACGAAGGCGCCCAGCATCGTGCCGCGCACCGTCCCGCGCCCGCCGGTCAGCGCCGCGCCACCGATCACGACCGCCGCGATGGCAGTCAGTTCGTAGGTCATGCCCGCCGTGGGACCGGCCGAGGTCAGCTGCGAGGCCAGCACCAGCCCCGCGACCGCCGACAGCATCCCCGAGACGACATAGACGGTGATCTTGACGCGCTTGACCGGCACGCCCGACAGTTCCGCGGCGCGTTCATTCCCGCCCGAGGCATAAAGCCAGCGCCCGAAGGCCGAGCGCGACAGGACCAGCCCTGCGATGATGGCAATGCCGGCCAGCACGATCACGCTGATCGGGATGCCCCACAGCCGGTTGAAGCCCAGCCAGGCAAAGCCGGTATTGCCCAGTTCCTCGCGGCCGCGCAGGTTGTTGTAGGTCAGCCCGTTGGTCATCAGCAGCGCAATCCCCCGCGCCACATACATGACGCCAAGCGTCGCGACGAAGGGCGGCACCTTGAAGATGGCGACCAGAACGCCATTCACCGCGCCCACCGCCGCGCCCACGCAAAGCGTCAGCACCACCACCGCCCAGACCGGCGGATAGAGGATCACGCCAAGCGCATCCAGTTCCACCCCCTGCATCATCGCGCCCGCCACGACCCCCGATAGCGCCAGGATCGAGCCCACCGACAGGTCGATGCCGCCATTCAGGATCACCAGCAACATGCCGATGGCCAGAATCCCGAAGATGGCCACCTGGCTGGACATGATCAGGAAGTTCGCCACCGTGAAGTAATGGGGCGATAGCGACGAAAAGACCGCGATGATTGCGATCAGCGCAAAGAAGGCGCGACCCTCCAGCAAGATGCGCGTCAGGTTCAGCGTGCGACGCTTGGGCAAGGCGGGGTTGGTGGTTGATGCGGACATGGTTTCCTCCTCGCGCTCAGGCGGCCACGGACTCGCCAGAGGCGGCCATGATCCTTTCCTTCGTGACGCTGCTGTCGAACTCGGCCGAGATGCGGCCCTTGTGCATGACGATGATCCGATGGGCGATGGACAGACATTCGCTGACCTCGGATGTCGAATAGAGAACGGCCAGCCCTTGCCGCGCGCCTTCGGCCAGCAGGCGGAAGACCTCGGCCTTGGCGCCGATGTCGATGCCGCGCGAGGGCTCGTCCAGCATGATGACGCGCGGCTGCGTGGCCAGGATCTTGCCGATCACGACTTTCTGCTGATTGCCCCCCGACAGCGAGCCGATGGCCGCGTCCCCGCCCGCGGTCTTGATCGTGACGCTGCGGATACTGTCCTCGATCAGGGCGCGCTCGGCGCGGGCATCGATGAACAGGCCCCGCGTGAAGCGCGCGATCGAGGCCAGCGACAGGTTCTGCCCCACGCTCATCGTCTGGACCAGCCCGTCGCGCTGGCGATCCTCGGGGACCAGCGCAAGACCGCGCGCGATCCGCTCTGCGATGGACAGGTGGCCGACCTCTTGCCCGTCCAGCACGATCTGCCCGGCGCTGGCGCGCAGGCGTCCGGCGATGGCTTCCAGCAATTCCGTCCGCCCCGCGCCCATCAGGCCGTAGATGCAGACGATCTCGCCCGCGCGGATGTCCAGATCGAGGCCGCGCACCAGATCCTGCCCGGTCGCATCCGGCACGCACAGGCCCCGGATCGACAGCGCCACGTTGCCGGGCACGGTGTCGGGCGGGCTGCCCAGATCGTAATTCTCGCCCACCATGTTGCGGACGATCCATTCCAGGTCGATCCGGTCGCGCGGCGCGCTGGCGGTCATCACGCCGTCGCGCAGCACAACCGCATGGTCGGTGATGGTCAGCGCCTCTTCCAGATGGTGCGAGATATAGACGATGCTGACGCCGCGCGCCTTGAGGTCGCGGATCACCCTGAACAGAACCTCGACCTCGCTGGCCGACAGGGCGCTGGTCGGCTCGTCCATGATCAGGATGCGGCTGTCCACCGACAGGGCACGGGCGATCTCGACGATCTGCTGCTGACCCAGACGCAGTTCCTCGACCGGGGTGCGAGGGTCGATATCCTCCTCCAGCTCTTCCATCAGCCGGCGGACCTGCCGTTCCTCTTCGGCGTAATCGACGCCGAAGGGGGTCATGATCTCGCGGCCCATGAAGATGTTGTCGCGCACCGACAAGTTGGGCGCCAGGCTCAGTTCCTGATGGATGATCGAGATGCCGCGCGCCTGCGCCTCGGCGGCATTGGCGAACCGGGCGGGCTGGCCGTCCAGCACGATCTCGCCCGACGAGGGCTGGATGACGCCCGACAGGATCTTCATCAGCGTGGATTTGCCTGCCCCATTTTCCCCGAAGAGGGTCGTCACCTCGCCCCGGCGGATGTCGAAGTTCACGCCCTTGAGGGCATGGACCTGGCCGTAGGACTTGGCGATGTTGCGTGCGGCAAGGACGATCCCGGTCATTGGACCTCCAGCGCGACAGGGGTGATCATCCAGTTCGTCGGATTCACCAGACGGAAGGCGCCGGTCACGGTCAAGGTGCGACCGGTCAGGTTGGCCGTGTCGATGGGCGCCAGCACTTCGGCGGCCATGGCACGGTTGATGCCAGATCCGGCATCCTGGAACTCGATCTGATTGCGGAAGTCGCCAAAGGCAATGTCGCCCGGCGCGTCACGCAGGTCGGTGCCGTTGATCGCGGGTCCGGTCTGCACGCGGATCACCAGATCTTCGGGCAGACCTTCGACCTGCAGCGGATAAACACCCGCGCGGGGCGTGCCTGCGACACCGGTGACGTTGATCATGAAGATCGCCCCGGTCGAGGCCGGTGTGCCATATTCGGCGATGGCGGCCTGCTGGTCGGCGGAGATGGCGGCGTGCAGGACCTGGGCATCAACCGCGCGGCTGATGACAAGGTCGCGGATGCGCGGAAATTCCTGCTGGCCATAGGCGTCGGGCGAAAAGGCCTGCTGGCGGATATCGGCCTCTGACCCGACATGAACGACGGTCGTGTCCAGCGCGATGGCGCCCAGAACAAGCACAGCTGCGGCCAGAGACAGCCACAGCCCGCGCCGGGACGATGGCGGCGCCTTGGGGGGATCGGGCTGGCGCGCGGTCCGGCGGGGATCGGCGTTTGCGGTCATGGGCGGCCTCTCTGATCGGTGACGTTTCGGCGGGCGAGGATGATCCGCAGTCCGGCGAGGCACGGAAAGGCAGGCAGCGTGCCGCGGCTGGCGGCAGGATGAATCGCTGCAAGGCACGGGAAAAGCGCTTTGTTCATGGCCATAAGCCGACCTCCCCTTCGGCATCGCCGGGCTTGCTTCCCAGTGCGAGGCGCGACGATGCGTCGTCCGTCCCGGCACCGGAATCCGGCGGATAGAGACAGCTTAGATGAAAAATTTTGCTCTGTCCGTAAAAAAATGCATTTTCTAATCCGAAGCCGTGTTATATCGAGGATGCGGCAGGTCGCCTTGCGGCGTTGCAAGCGAAGGGGAAGCTGATGGTCGAGGGGGGCGCCTTCAACCCTGACGTGCCGGGCGGACGCGATGTCCTGATCGGCGTCGATGCAGGCACATCTGTCATCAAGGCCGTGGCCTTCGATCTCGCCGGACATCAGCTTGGCGCGGCCGCGGTTGCCAACCGCTACCGCAGCGGGGCGGATGGCTCGGTGGTGCAGGACATGACGCGGACCTGGGCCGATTGTGCAGCCGCGCTGCGCGGTCTGGCCGATCATGTGCCGGGTCTTGCCGCGCGCACGGCGGCCTTGGCGGTGACGGGGCAGGGCGACGGGACATGGCTGGTGGGTCCGGACGGGCCGGTCGGCGACGCCTGGCTGTGGCTGGATGCCCGCGCCGCGCCGACCGTCATGCGGCTGGGTCAGGACCGCGCGCGCTTCGAGGCGACGGGGACCGGCCTGAACACCTGCCAGCAGGGCGCGCAGATGGCGCATATGGACGCCCATCACCCCGATCTGCTGGACCGGGCCGAAGTCGCGCTGCATTGCAAGGACTGGCTTTACCTGAACCTGACCGGGATCCGCGCGACCGATCCGTCCGAGGCCAGCTTTACCTTCGGCAACTTCCGCAGCCGCAGCTATGACGACGCGGTGATCGCGGCGCTTGGCCTGAGCCATCGTCGCGCCCTGCTGCCCCCGATCGTCGAGGGCACCCGGACGACCCACCCTTTGACGGCAGAGGCTGCCCGCGCCACCGGCCTTCTGGCAGGTACGCCGGTCTGTCTGGGCTATGTGGACATGGTCATGACGGCGCTCGGCGCGGGGGTGCTGGCCGGGCACGAGGGGCAGGGCGCGGGCGACGTGGCCTGTTCGACCATTGGCTCGACCGGGGTGCACCTGCGCGCGGTTCCGGCGGAACGGGTGCATCTGAACGATCAGGGCACGGGCTATGTGATCTGCCTGCCGGTGCCGGGCATGGTCACGCAGGTCCAGACGAATATGGCGGCGACGCTGAACCTCGATTGGGTTCTGGGGCTGGCGGCGGGCCTGCTGTCCGAGATGGGCCATCCGGTCGGCCAGCGTGATCTGGTCGCGCGGCTGGACGGCTGGCTCGCGCAGGCCGCGCCGGGGCGGGTTCTGTATCATCCCTACATCTCCGAGGCGGGCGAGCGTGGCCCCTTCGTCGATGCCGATGCGCGGGCGGGTTTCACGGGCCTGTCGGCAGGGCATCGCTATCCCGATCTGGTCCGCGCCGTGGCCGAGGGGCTTGGCATGGCCATGCGCGATTGCTACGCCGCGATGGGGCCGCTGCCTTCTGAACTGCGGCTGACCGGGGGTGCTGCGCGTTCGCCGGGTCTGCGCGCGATCCTCTCGGCCTGCCTGAACGCGCCGCTGCGCGTCTCGGCCCGTGACGAGGCCGGGGCGGCCGGTGCCGCCATGATGGCGGCCGTCGCCATCGGCGCCATGCCCGACATGCGGACCTGCATCGACCATTGGGTAACGCCGCTTCTGGGCGCCCCCGAGAGGCCCGACCCCGATCTGGCCGCGACCTATGCGCGGCTTTACCCCGCCTTTGCCGCGACTCGTGCCGCAATGCCGCCCGTCTGGGCCGCCCTGGCCCGGTCGCGCCCGACGACAGGAGAAGCACGATGACCCATGACTCCAAGATGATCGACCTGTTCGTGATCGGCGGCGGCATCAACGGCGCGGGCGTCGCCCGGGACGCGGCCGGGCGCGGCCTGTCGGTCGTGCTGTGCGAAAAGGACGATCTGGCGCAGGGCACCTCGTCGCGGTCGGGCAAGCTGGTCCATGGCGGGCTGCGCTATCTGGAATATTACGAATTCCGCCTGGTCCGCGAGGCACTGATCGAACGCGAGGTGCTGCTGCGCGCCGCCCCGCACATCATCTGGCCGATGCGCTTCGTTCTGCCCCACAGCCCCGATGACCGGCCCGCCTGGCTGGTGCGGCTGGGGCTGTTTCTCTACGACAATCTGGGGGGACGGCGAAAGCTGCCGGGAACACGGGTTCTGGACCTGCGCCGCGACCCCGAAGGCGCGCCCCTGCTGGACAAGTATCACAAGGGGTTTGAATACAGCGATTGCTGGGTCGATGATGCGCGCCTTGTCGTGCTGAACGCGCTGGACGCGGCCGAGCGCGGTGCGACGGTGCTGACGCGCAGCCCCTGCATCTCGGCCCGGCGTGAGGACGGGGCCTGGTCCGTCACCACCCGCGACAGCCTGACCGGCCAGACGCGCCAGTTCCGCGCGCGCTGCCTGGTCAATTGCGCCGGTCCCTGGGTCAGCGACGTGATCACGCGGGTCGCGGGCTCGAACTCGGCCCGCAAGGTGCGGCTGGTCAAGGGCAGCCACATCATCGTCCCGAAATGGTGGGAGGGGCAGAACGCCTATCTCGTGCAGAACCACGACAAGCGGGTGATCTTCATCAATCCCTACGAAGGCGACATGGCGCTGATCGGCACGACCGACATCGCCTATGAGGGCCGGGCCGAGGACGTGACCGCCGACGAAGCCGAGATCGAGTATCTGCTGGCCGCCGTGAACCGGTATTTCAAGGAAAAGCTGCGGCGCGAGGATGTGATCCATTCCTTCTCGGGCGTGCGTCCTCTGTTCGATGACGGGCAGGGGAACCCCTCGGCCGTGACGCGGGACTATGTATTCGACCTGGACCGCAATGGCGGGGCGCCGATGCTGAACATCTTCGGCGGCAAGATCACGACCTTTCGCGAACTGGCCGAACGCGGAATGCACCGCCTGGCCGAGATCTTCCCGCAGATGGGCCCCGATTGGACCGAGACCGCGCCCCTGCCGGGCGGCGAGATCGCCAATGCCGATTACGAAAGCTTCGCGGCACTGCTGCGCGAGCTGCATCCCTGGATGCCGCGGGCGCTGGTGCGCCATTACGGGCGGCTTTACGGCGCGCGCACCCGCGATGTCGTGGCGGGGGCCATGAGCATGGCCGATCTGGGCCGGCATTTCGGCGGCCAGTTCTACGAGGCCGAGGCGCGCTATCTGGTCGCGCGCGAATGGGCGCGCACGCCCGAAGATATCCTGACCCGCCGCACCAAGCATTACCTGCATCTGACCAAGGCCGAGCAGGCTGCCTTTGCGGAATGGTTCAACGCCTCTGATCTGGCTTGCGCGGCCTGAAGGAACGACGATGCTGACGCTTTCGCTGAACACCAACCCCCTGGTCAACCGCATCGCCGATCCGGACGACCTGATCGACACGGTTGCGCGCGACATCCGCATCCGCGACCTGCAGCTGACGCATGAATTCATCAATCCCTCCTGGCCCGCGCCTCTGATCCGCCGCCTGACCCGGCAGATGCGCGCCGCGTTAAGGCGGACCGGGGTGCGCGTGACCAGCGGCATGACCGGGCCTTACGGGCGGCTCAATCATTTCGGCCATCCCGACCCCGATGTGCGGCGCTATTATGTTGACTGGTTCAAGACCTTTGCCGACATCACCGCCGAACTGGGCGGGCGGTCGGTGGGCACGCAATTCGCGATCCTCACCTGGCGCGATCACGACGATCCGGCCCGCCGCGAGGCGCTGATCCAGGCCGCGCTGGCGTGCTGGGCCGAGGTCGCCGACCATGCCCGCGCCGCTGGGCTGGATTACCTTTTCTGGGAGCCGATGAGCATCGGGCGCGAATGCGGCGAGACGATCCCGGCCGCCATGGCATTGCAGGACCGTATCGCGTCGGCGGGCATGGCCATCCCGATGTGGATGATGGCCGACATTGATCATGGCGACGTGACCAGCGCCGACCCGGCCGATTACGACCCCTATGCCTGGGCGCGTGCCGTGCCGCGCGTCAGTCCGATCATCCACATCAAGCAATCGCTGATGGACAAGGGCGGGCACCGGCCCTTTACTTCGGAATTCAACGCTTTGGGCCGTATCCAGCCGGAACCTCTGCTGGCCGCTCTGACCGAGGGCGGCGCCACCGACAACGAAATCTGCCTGGAGCTGAGCTTCAAGGAGCGTGAACCCAATGATCGGCAGGTCATCGCGCAAATCGCCGAAAGCGTCGCCTTCTGGGCGCCGTATATCGACACCGGCACGGATAAGCTGAATATCTAGCGGATCGACACAGCAGGAATTCGGCCATGCTCAGCCCGTTCGCCTTTGCCACAGCCACGGAAATCCTGTTCGGCCGCGGCCAGATGGCGGGCGCTGCCGCCCGCGTTGCCGCAATGGGGCGGGTGGTGTTGCTGGTGCACGGATCGACGGGGGCGCGCGCCGAGGGGCTGGCCCGGGCGCTTGAGCAGCAAGGCTGTTCGCTGATCCGGCTGTCGGTGGGGCGCGAGCCCGATCTGCCGATGATCGAGGACGCGCTGCCGCTTGCGCGCGGGGCCGAGGTCGTCCTGGCCATGGGCGGCGGCGCGGTCATCGACGCGGGCAAGGCTCTGGCGGCCTGCCTGACCATGAGGCGTCCGCTGATGGATCATCTGGAGGTCATAGGCCAAGGGCTGCCGCTGGACCAGGCGCCTCTGCCCTTTGTGGCCATTCCGACGACGGCGGGGACCGGCGCCGAGGTCACGCGCAATGCGGTGATCGGCGTGCCCGAGGCGCGGCGCAAGGTCAGCCTGCGCGACGCACGGATGCTGCCCCGTCTGGCCATCGTGGACCCGGACCTGACCGATGGCTGCCCGCGCGGCGTGACGCTGGCTTCGGGTCTGGATGCGATCACGCAGGTGATCGAGCCCTATGTCAGCACGCGGGCCAATGCGATGACCGATGCCTTGTGCCGCGATGCGATTCCGCAGGGTCTGGCGGCGCTGATGCGCCTGATGGAATCCGAGGACGCTGAGGCCCGCGACCGAATGGCCTGGGTCAGCCTGTGCGGGGGACTGGCTCTGGCCAATGCAGGGCTTGGGGTCGTGCACGGGCTGGCGGGGCCGTTGGGCGGGCTGACGGGGGCGGCGCACGGCGCGATCTGTGGGGTGCTGTTGCCGCATGGTCTGCGCGCAAACCGGGCGGCGGCAGGCGATCCGGCTTTGGCCGCGCGGCTGGACCAGGTCGCAGGCTGGATCGGCGCCGCCTTCGGGGTGTCTGGCGCGAACATGGACCAGGCTGCGCGTCTTCTGGCGGATTGGTCGCGGAATTGCGGCCTGCCATCGCTGACCGCGCTTGGCATCGACGCCGATGCGCAGCTTCGGGCGGCCCAGACTGCGGCCTCGTCCTCGTCGATGAAGGCCAATCCCGCGGTCCTGTCGCCAGATGCCCTTCATGCCCTGATGCGGGATGCGGGCTGATGGCGCGGCGCGGGACGGTTGACCCCGAACAGAGCCTGGCAATCCGCGCGGCCTGGCTGCATTATGCAGGCGGCTTGACGCAGGCAGCGGTGGCCAAGCGTTTGGGTGTGCCGGGGGTCAAGGCGCATCGGCTGATCGCCCGCGCCGTGGCCGAGGGCGTGGTGAAGGTCTCGATCGACGGCGAGATCGTCGAATGCGCCATGCTGGAGGATCAGCTTTGCGCCCGCTTCGGGCTTGAATATTGCGACGTGGCCCCTGATCTGGGCGAAGAGGGCATCCCCTTGCGTGCACTCGGCCTGGCCGGCGCGGCCTTTCTGCGCCGCGAGATCGAGCGAGGCGAGCACCGGGTCATCGGTCTGGGCCATGGCCGGACGCTGGCGGCGGCGGTGCGCAACCTGCCGCGGTTCGATGCGGGTGGGGTGCGGTTCGTCTCGGTTCTGGGCGGTCTCACGCGGAATTACGCGGCGAACCCTCATGACGTGATGCACAGCCTGGCGGAAAAGACGGGCGCGCAGGCCTATGTCCTGCCGGTGCCGTTTTTCGCCAACAGCGAAGGCGACCGGGCGATCCTGCTGGCGCAGCCCGGTGTGCGAGAGATCTTCGACCTGTCCAACAGCGCGACGCTCAAGCTGGTGGGGATGGGGTCGGCAGATGCGGGCGCGCAACTTGTCGCTTCGGGGATGATCGAGCGCCACGAGATCGACGAGATCAACGCCGCCGGCGCCCTG
The DNA here is from genome assembly GCF_019431455.1 of Paracoccus bogoriensis. Taxonomy (GTDB): domain Bacteria; phylum Pseudomonadota; class Alphaproteobacteria; order Rhodobacterales; family Rhodobacteraceae; genus Paracoccus; species Paracoccus bogoriensis. The sequence continues at coordinate 52,354 of NZ_JAHYSR010000017.1, read as the reverse complement.
GGCGAGATGATGGGACATTTCTTCGATGCCGAGGGCCGCGTCCTGACCACGACGCTGAGTATGCGGACGCTGTCGGTGGATCTGGACCGCCCGCAGGGGCATCGAATCGTCGTGATCGCGGGGGGCGCCCAGAAGATCGCCGCAATCCGTGCTGTGCTGAACAGCGGCTATCTGTCAGGCCTGATCACCGACGAGGTGACAGCCCGCAGCCTGCTGTCCTGATCGGCGCCCGCCCTTTTCGGGGGACGGGTCGGGCAAAGCCCGACCCGGACGCTGCCGCTTGGCCTTGCGCCGCGCTGCGCGCGGCTGCATCACACTAAATCGTCACATGATCACATGAATAATGTTTTAAATAGTGAAAAATGTGTTATGATCGGTGACGGAAGAGATGGGGCAGGGCGAGCAATGGCATGAAGCGGGAAGAGAGGCGACAGGCGATCATGGATCTGCTGGTGGCTGACCGCGCCGTCGATCTGGACGCGCTGGCGACGCGGTTCGAGGTCAGCCGCATGACCATCCACCGCGATCTGGACGACCTTGCCCAGGCGGGTCTGCTGCGCAAGGTGCGCGGCGGCGCGACGATCGAGGCGGGCACGCAGTTCGAAAGCGATTTCCGCATCCGCGAGTTGCAGGATCGCGAGGCCAAGGCCCGCATGGCCGAGGCTGCCATGGCGCTGGTCGAGCCTGGCATGACGGTGATGGTCAATGACGGTTCGATGGCCGCGTTGCTGGGGGCGCGCCTGGCCGGGCGTGCGCCGCTGACCGTCATAACCAACAATTTTGCCGTGATCGAGCGGCTGAAGGATGCGCCCGGCGTCACGCTGATCGCGCTTGGCGGCATCTACAACGCCAGGTTCAACGGCTTTTTCGGCGTGGTCACGGAAAGCGCGCTGGCGGGTCTGCGCGCAGATCTGGCCTTTGTCTCGACCCCGGCGGTGGCGGGGCTTCAGGCCTTTCACATGGATGAGGACGCGGTGCGCACAAAACGCGCCATGATGCGGGCGGCGGGGGCCAGCGTGCTGCTGGTGAATCATCGTCGCTTCGGCCGCAGCGCGCTTCATCTGCTGGCCGACCTGGCCGACTTCGATGTGATCGTTACGGATGCGCCGCCGGCCCCCGACCAACTGGCGGCGCTGCAGCATGGCGGAATCGCTTTGACCATCGCCAGGACGGCTCCGATCTCACAGGACCGCGGAGGGAGGGAATGACGACATTCTGGATCGGCACCAGCTGGAAGATGAACAAGACCTTGCCCGAGGCGCTGGCCTTTGCCGAGGGGCTGCGCGCGGCGGCGCCCTTGCCCGGCATCCAGCGCTTTGTCGTGCCGCCCTTCACCGCCTGCCGTCAGGTCAAGGCGGCGCTGGCGGGCACCGATGTCAAGGTCGGCGCGCAGAACATGCATTGGGAGGACGAGGGCGCCTGGACGGGCGAGATCAGCGCGCCGATGCTGGTCGATTGCGGTCTCGATCTGGTCGAACTGGGCCATAGCGAGCGCCGCGCCCATTTCGGCGAGACCGACGAGACGGTGGGGCTGAAGACAGTCGCCGCCCTGCGGCATGGGCTGATCCCGCTGATCTGCATCGGCGAGACCCTCGCCGAACGCGAGGCGGGCCGCGCCACCGAGGTTCTGGCGGCGCAGGTCCGCGCGGCGTTGCAGCCGGTGGCGGGGTCCGAGGCGACGATCCTTCTGGCCTATGAACCCGTCTGGGCCATCGGCGCGGGGGGCATCCCCGCCACGGCCGATTACGCCGATGCCAGACAGGCCGAGATTGCCGCCGTCGCGCGCGAGGTCATGGGGCGGCGCATCCCCTGCCTCTATGGCGGGTCGGTCAATCCGGGCAATTGTGCGGAACTCATCGCCTGTCCGCATGTGGACGGGCTGTTCATCGGACGCTCGGCCTGGGACGTGGCGGGCTATCTGGACATTCTGGCGCGCTGCGCCGCAACCATGGGAGAGACGGCATGAAACTGGCCATTGCAGGGGACAGCGCGGGCGAGGGGCTGGCGAAGGTGCTGGCCGATCACCTGAAGGACCGCTTCGACGTGTCCGAGATCAGCCGCACGGATGAGGGGCCGGACGCCTTCTATGCCGATCTGTCGGACCGCGTCGCCTCGGGCGTGATGAAGGGCACCTGGGATCGTGCGATCCTGGTCTGCGGCACCGGGATCGGCGTCTGCATTGCCGCGAACAAGGTGCCGGGCATTCGCGCCGCCCTGACCCACGACACCTATTCCGCGACCCGCGCGGCGCTGTCCAACAACGCCCAGATCATCACGATGGGGGCACGGGTCATCGGCCCAGAGCTTGCCAAGGCCATCGCTGATGCCTGGCTGGCCGAGACGCTGAATTTCGACGCTTCGGGCAAGTCGGCGGGCAATGTCGCCGCCATCGACGCGGTCGATGCCAAATACAACAAGGTCTGATGCTGTGGCTTCCCACCGACAAGGCTGCGACCGGCCCTCGCCTCTCCGAGGCGTTGGAGCACGCCCCCGCAGCCACCGTCATTGCGGCCATCGCCGGTGCCGTGCCGCCCCTTGCCGCGCGGCTGGCGGCGGGGCGCCTGCATGGAGACCCCGAAACCGTGGTCGGCACGAATGACAGCGGCGACCGGCAAAAGGCGCTGGATCTGGCCGCCCATCACCACATGCTTGCGGCCCTGCGCGCGGCAGGCGTGCGCCGCGTCCTGTCCGAAGAGGCCGAGGCGGTCATCTCCCTGAACGAGGGCGGCCAATTCGACGTGGCGATCGACCCGATCGACGGCTCGGGCAGTATCGGGATCGGCGCGCCGCTTGGCCTGCTTTTCAGCGTGTTGCCCTCGGGGCCGGACAGTTTTCTGCGGCCGGGCCGGACGGCGGTGGCGGCGGGCTATGCCTCCTTTGGCCATTCGGTCGATTTCGGCTTTTCGACCGGACAGGGCGTGCATGTCGCCACGCTGGAGCCGGGCGGCGATTTCCGCATCGCGCATGAGGGGCTGCGCCTGAAACGGCAGGCATCGACCATCGCCTACAATGCCTCGAACGAGCGGCACTGGTCGCCCGGCCTGCGGGACTGGGCGGCGGACCTGCGTGCGGGCGCCGACGGTCCGCGGGGGCGCGGCTTCAACATGCGCTGGCTGGCCGCCGCAGTCGGCGAATTGCACCGCATCCTGTTGAAGGGGGGCGCGTTTCTCTATCCCGCCGACGCACGGCCCGGCCATGACCGGGGACGGTTGCGCCTGATCTACGAGGCCGCGCCCATCGCCTTTCTGATCGAACAGGCGGGCGGGCAGGCGACCGACGGGCGCCGTCCGATCCTGGATCTGGCCGCCGAGAGCCTGCACCAGATGACCCCCCTGATCTTTGGCGCCGCCGATGAGGTGGCGACCATCCACACCTATCTTGACCGCAAAGGATGACGCCTGATGGCCATGATCACCCTCCGCCAGCTGCTGGACCATGCCGCCGAGCATGGCTATGCCGTGCCGGCCTTCAACATCAACAACATGGAACAGGGCCTGTCGGTCATGCAGGCTGCCGCCGCCACGGACAGCCCGGTGATCCTGCAGGCCAGCCGGGGCGCGCGCGCCTATGCCAATGACGCCGTGCTGGCCGGGCTGATCGGCGGGCTGGCGCGGGCCTTTCCCGACATTCCGCTCTGTATGCATCTGGATCACGGGAACGATCTGGCGACCTGTGCCACGGCGATCCAGAACGGCTTCACATCGGTGATGATGGATGGCAGCCTCAAGGCCGACGGCAAGACGCCCGCCGATTACGCCTATAACGCTGACATCACCCGCCGCGTGACCCAGATGGCCCATGCCTGCGGCGTCTCGGTCGAGGGGGAACTGGGCGTGCTGGGCAGCCTTGAGACCGGCATGGGCGATCAGGAGGATGGTCACGGCGCGACCGGGACGCTGTCCGAGGATCAGCTGCTGACCGACCCGGACGAGGCCGTGCGGTTCGTCGAAGAAACCGGAGTCGATGCGCTGGCCATCGCGATGGGCACCAGCCACGGCGCCTACAAGTTCACGCGCAAGCCTGACGGCGACATCCTGGCCATGCATGTGATCGAGGAAATCCACCGCCGCCTGCCGAACACGCATCTGGTGATGCATGGCTCATCCTCGGTCCCTGCGGATCTGCAAGAGATCATCAACGCGCATGGCGGCGATATCCGCCCCACCTGGGGCGTCCCGGTCGAGGAAATCCAGCGCGGCATTCGCCACGGCGTGCGCAAGGTGAATATTGACACGGACAACCGGCTGGCGATGACTGCGGCGATCCGCAAGTTCCTTGCCGAACGCCCCGAGGAATTCGATCCGCGCGCCTATCTGAAACCCGCCATGGCGGCGATGTCGGATATCTGCCGCGCCCGGTTCGAGGCCTTCGGCACGGCGGGTCACGCCAGCCGCATCAAGCCCCTGCCGCTGTCGGCGATGGCCGCGCGCTACTGACCCGCGCGCCGGGCGCGTTCAGGCGCGCCCGGCCGCATCGGCCGAAGCCCAGGCCCACTGGAAGTTGTAGCCGCCCAGCCAGCCGGTCACATCCACGCATTCTCCGATGAAATGCAGCCCCGGCACGGCGCGGGCCGCCATCGTGCGCGCATCCAGATCGCGGGTGTCCACGCCGCCAAGCGTGACCTCGGCGGTGCGGTAGCCCTCGGTCCCGACGGGGGTGATGCGCCAGCGATTGACCCGCGCCCCAAGCGCGTCAAGGCGGGCATTGTTCTGGTCGGCCAGCCGCGCTTGTGCCAGCCCCTTCTCGCCCGCGATGGCCTGCGCCAGACGTTCGGGCAGCATCGCGCCAAGCGCGGTTGCCACCTGCTGGCGGCCGTTCCGGCCCCGCGCCTCTTTCAGGCGCGCGGCGATGTCGTGATCGGGGCAAAGGTCGATCTGAAGCACCTCGCCGGGTTTCCAGAAGCTGCTGATCTGCAGGATCACCGGCCCCGACAGACCCCGATGCGTAAAAAGCAGCGCATCGCGAAACGCGCCGCCGCCATGGGCGATGCGCGCCTCTACCGCGACGCCCGCCAGCGGACGGCAGAGCGCCAGATCCTGCTCGGCGAAGGTCAGCGGCACAAGGGCAGGGCGCGTATCCACCAGACGCAGGCCGAACTGGCGCGCCAGATCATAGGCGAAACCGGTCGCGCCGATCCTGGGGATCGACTTGCCTCCCGTGGCCACCGCTACCCGCGCCGCCGTCAGCGCGCCCCAAGGCCCCGTTACCTGGAACCGGTCGCCTTGATGCGTAACGGTCTCTATCGGCGTCTCCAGCCGCAGATCGGCGCCGCGCATCCGGGTCAGCAGCATGTCTGTGATCTGCGTGGCCTTGCCGTCGCAGAAAAGCTGACCCTGCGTTTTTTCGTGCCATGCGATACCGGCCTGATCCACGAGCGCCACGAAGTCGCGGGCCGGATAGCGCGCCAGCGCGCTGGCGGCAAAGCGCGGATTGGCCGACAGGAAGCGATCGGGGGCCGTGGCCAGATTCGTGAAGTTGCAGCGCCCCCCGCCCGAAATGCGAATCTTTTCGCCCGGTTTGCGCGCGTGATCCAGCACCGCGACACGGCGACCCTGCGACAGCGCAGAGCCCGCGCAGAAAAGACCGGCGGCTCCGGCGCCAAGAATGATCAGGTCGAAATGCTCCATGCGATCCGGTTAACCCGGCAGACGGGGCAGGACAAGATTTCTGCATTTTCGGTCTTGCACCCGCCGCGGGCCTTGGGTAATCACGCTCGCACAGTTGGGGCGTGGCCAAGTGGTAAGGCATCGGTTTTTGGTACCGTGTACCGTAGGTTCGAATCCTACCGCCCCAGCCATCTCAAAATATCAATGAAAATCAAAGACTTGTCTGGCTACCAATCAGGACATGTGTAGCAGTCTGGTGGATGCTCCACATGGACCGCGCGCCCGTTTCGGTTCGTAAGCGGGGCGTGTAACGTCAGAGGCGGGCACCCCAAGGATGCCCGCCCCGTGTGAGTCGGCTTGCTGGTGATCAGGTCAAGCGGCGTTCCTGATCGACTTCTGCAAACGTGTTTGCCAACTCATTCACGCGCTCAAGACGCTTCCGCGCAAGGCCAAGGGTGCGGTAGTTGCCTTCGTGCATGGAGTCGGCAACGTTGCGCAGTTCCTTCGCGCGGTAATGCGCGATCACCGCCTCCCGATCCTGGCGCATAAGCTGCGCCAGAACGCTGATACGCGGCAGGTAGGACTGGTTGAACAAGTCGCTTCGCGCCTTGCTGATCCTGTTCCGATGCTTGTTGACCTGAAACCTCACCTCACGCCTCAGATGCTTCTCGGGATCGTAGTCATCAGCCGTCTGCCGGATCAGCTTCAGGAACACAGGATTCAACGCCATCACACGGCCTCGCTTTCGAGGGCCTGGGCACCGCGATAGGAATCGAAGAAGTCAGCGACGCACCGAAGCGCTGCCATGCGGATCAGGTCTTCCTTCTGGTCAACCGGGACTTCCGCATGAATGTCGAACCCGACATGAACGGTCAGGCCGTTGAACTGGACGGTCACCGCTCCGTGCTTGTGGGGCGTTGCCGCTTCGGTGATGGTCATGTAAGTGTTAGGCATGACGATCTCACTCTGGCGATTGCTGTAGTGGGTGGTCTGGTAGTGCTCGGACATGGGTTTCTCCGTTTGAGCGTTGCAAAGGGCCGGTGCTGTCACACCCGCCAAGTGTTGCCCGTGGCGGCGGGAACCGCTGCGGGCAAACCTACTATTAGACACGTTTTCGGGGTCTGTCCTTAGGCTTTTGTCGGGACAACTTTGCAGTCTTTATCTTTTTATATCAGGTCGTTGTGGTCGGGGGTTTGCAGAAAATTTCTAAACTCGCCAAGTTCAGCGCCGATTTGCAAACTCAAGCCGTCCTTACCTCCCCTGCAAAGTCGCCCCGGCAGACCTCGGGCAGCAGGTCGGCATCGGCCAGGGCCTCGGCCAGCGTGTCGCGCAGGTCGGTGGTGGGGCTGGTGGCGGCAGTCATGAAGGCGCCGGTCAGGCCGTCCAGCAGGCGGGCATAGGTGGCGTCGGGGATGAAGTGCGGCATCGGGGCGGCTCCTTGGGGTGCTCCATGGGGTGAGTCTAGGCGGGCCGGGAATCCGGCGTCAAGCCTGAATGTTGTGTTTTATCAGTAGCTTAGTAGCTATATAGCCAGTTGGCCGGATAGCTAGGAGCCGCCCATGATGCCGTAGGTGGCCAAGGCGCGCATCGCAGCTTCATCCGTTTCCTGTTGCGCCTTCGCAGCGCGTTCGGCCTCACGTTCTCTGATCCGCACGGCCAGCGCCGCTTGGATCAAGTCTTCGGGGATGCCTTTTTCCCGGCGGCGTTCGACAAACCGCTTGTCCGCGATCTGATCGGACTTCGCCTGACGTTCGGCGGGGGTCATTGCGTGGTAACGCGCCTTCTGGCGCGCAGCGTCGCGGGCTTTCGCCTTCTCCGCATGTTCGGTCCGCGTGGTGGCTTCGATCTTCGAATAGGACCGCACAGAACCGCCCTGTGCATCGGCATACTGGTGGCGCTGCTTGGCTTTCTGCCGCTCATATTCTTCGGGGTCGCGTTCGGCTTTCCAGCGCCGGGCGTTGCGCTCATCGCGCTGCCGCGCATTGTCGGCCTCGATCTTCTGTAGGTAGTCGCGGATCAGCTTTTTCCGCGTCTCGGACAGCCCGCGCGTTTGCGTTTCGTCTTGGGATTCCATATATTTGTCCCAGCTTTGGAGTGACTTGCAGGGGTTCAGCGTTGCCGCGCTGGCCCCTGTTTCTTATTCGGCGGCCAGCTTGATCTGGTCGGCCAGGTCTGCGGCCACGCCCGAGGCAAGCGGGTATTCCTTGCCCGTGAGGGGCGAGACCAGCTTGACGCCCGCGCCCATGCGCTTGACCTTCACCCCGGACAGGGCGGCCAGCCCTTCGATCCAGCGGGCCTTGCGTTCGGGGTCGTCGGTGGCACTGGCGGCGTCCTTCAACAGATCGGCCAGCGTCGGACCTTCGTTCAGCGGAACCGATGCTTCGAAGCCCGGCGCCTTGATGCTGATCGCCGGGCCGTCCTTGGCCACGTCGATACCGGGGATGGCCTCGGGGATGACGCCCGCCGCCACCTTGGCCCGGATGTGGTCGGTGATCACGTCCACCACGGTCTTGCCCTCGGCTTCCGCGATCATCTGGAGCTGTTTTCCGCGCTCCACCGGCAGTTTGAGATTGAAGGCCATCACGGCACCCTTGCTGTTGCTGATGGCCTGAATATAGGCACTGGTGCCTAAATATGCAAGGGGTAACTACATCCGTGTCGTTTTGGCCGTTACGCTCCCTCATTGGACCGGGGAAGATCGGGCCGCGACGGCCAGCCCCACATCATCCGCAGGTGGGGAGCGGGCGCAGCCCGCGAACCACCGGGGGTGTGTAGTAAGGCAGGTAGGCGAAGCGTTTCTCCGAATTTCTTGCTTGTATAGTATAACTCTACCTCAAGAAGACATATAACAGGCAAGAAATTCGGAGAAACGTGCCCACCTCCGGGGGACTGTGAGGCTTCCCACTCACCCCCGGAGGATCATAACCTTCCCCGGTCGGTCGCGGGCTGCGCCCGCTTCCCTCCCTCGGGCTCACCCTCGGACGTGGCGGCCCGCCAGACTCCACGGGAAGCCCACACAGGCGGGTTCCGGGTCTTCGGGCGCCTTCCCCACCCTCGGGCGTCCAGGCCGCTCCACGGCCTTCCTGTGGAGTCCTAGCGCAGCATCCCGCCGGGGCGCATCTGGCGCACCAGTTCCTGTTGGATCAGGCCCCGCATGGCGCGTTCGGTCTGATCGGCCACCTGGCGGGCCAGGTCGGCGTTCGCCTCGGGGGTGCCGCCGTTCGCGTTCACCGTCACCGGGGCGTTGATGGTGATGGCGGGTGCGGATGCCCGCGCAGACTCCAAGGGAAGCCCGCTGGCGGCCTTCATCACCCGTCCGCTGGCACCCACCAGCCCGCCCGAGGCATAGCCCTGCCTGGCGCTCCTATGGAGTCTGTCCAGGTTGTCGGCACCAAGGCGCTGCACCGTCTCCTTGCTGAAGACGTATTCGCCCTTGTGGACCACACCCGCCGGTTCATACTTGCCGCCGTCGCCCGTGTAGCCGCCTTCGGCAAAAGGCGGCAGCAACAGCCCGCCCAGCTTGCCCACGCCCGGCATCATCATGAACAGGCGCAGAAGCTGATTGCGCAGGATCGTGCGGGCCAGGTCCAGCAGCGCGGCCTTGAAGGCATCGGCCCCGTCCAGCCCGGCCATGAACAGATCGGTGAAAGCATCAGCACCCCGGCGCGACTCTTGCTGCACCCGCTGCATGGCGCTGCGCGCCTCGCCCGCCCGTTCGGCCACGCGGGCATAGGCATCGGCCAGCCGGTCGATCTCGGCTTCCAGCGCGGGGGTGATCTCGCGCCCGGCCCGTTGCGCGGCCACCAGAAGTTCGGTCTTGGCCTGCGCAAAGGCGGCGGCTTCGCCATGGCGACGCTGCATCAGCGTCAGGCTGGCCAGCACCGTGGCTTCGGTTTCCAGCGCCATGGTGCGGTCGCGGATGGCCTGTGCCTCGCGGGCGAAGTCATCCAGGTTGATGCCAGCACCACCCCGGCCCGAGGATCGGCCCGCCCGCTCAGCGGCAGCGCGGGCATCGGCAGCGGCCAGGGCGGCGCGGGCGGCATCCTCGGCTTGCTGCGCGGTCAAGGTCGCCCCGGCCTCCGCAGCCCGGCGGCGCACGGCCTCTATCTCGCGTTCCAGGCGAAGCTGTTCGCTGGTCGCGGCGTTGCGGGCCTGTTCGGTCGCGGCGAAGGCTTCGTTCGCCCGGCGCATCGCTTCATAGTTGCGGATCGACTCGGCTTCGGCCTCATGGCGCTGGCGCAGCGCCCGCTGTGCCTGTTGATCGGGTGCCACGCCCGCCGCCCGCGCCAGCGCGCCGGTCATGGTGTTGGCCAGCGCGATGATGCCGGTGATCACCCCGCCCAGCCGATTCAGTTGCGCGATGACGCCCCCGAACTCCACCCGGTCGCCCGCTTCCAGGGTCGCGAAGGCGGTGCTGGCGGTCTGTTGCAGATCGGCCATGCGGCCGGTGAAGTCTTCGGCGCTGATCCGGCCATCCCCGAAGTCGGATGCAAGCTGGCGCATCTCGGCGGCCACATCGGCAAGGGCGCGGGCCTGTTCGGTATAGCCCCAGGCGGCGATCTGCGGCACTGCGCCCGCCAGCGCATTGGACGCAGTGCGGGCTTCGTCGCCCAGGGCCGCGTATTGCTGGCGCAGCCGGGCCAGTGTCTCGGCCTGCGCCTCCACCATGTCGCGGTCGCGGGCCAGCGCATCATAGATGTCATCGCCCAGGTTCGCCCGGCCCTCGGCCTCGGTGCTGAAGATTTCATCCAGCCGCGCCCGGAAGTCGGCCAGTTCCACGGCGGCATCGGCCAGCGTCACCGCCAGGCGCTTGCCGAAGATGCCGATACGGTTCGTCAGGTCAGAAAAGCGGTCGTCCAGTTCCTCGGCCCGGCGCACCAGGCTTTCTTCGATCACGAACCCGCCTTCGCGGGCGCGCTCGATCATCGCATCCAGCCCGGCCCCGCCTTCGCGCAGTGCCAGCACCATGGCACGGCCCGCATTGCCGAAAGCGGCCTGCGCGATGGCGCTGCGCTCCTGATCCGAGGGCGCGCGGCGGATCAGTTCGGCCAGGTCGCGCAACAGGTCCATCTGACTGCGCATCTCGCCATTGGCGGTGCGGATGCCGATCCGGTAGCGGTCCAGCACCGTGGCCAGCGCCCCGCCGCCGGTCGCGGCCTCGCCCACCCGCTGCGCGAAGCGTTCCAGCGCCCCGTTAAACTCGTTCGTGGCCACCCCGGCCAGCCCGAAGCCGTGTTGCAGCCCTTGCAGCGCCTCCACCCCGATGCTGGCGCGGTCGGCGGCCTTGCCGATGGACTCGGAAATATCCGCCAGCCGGGCGCGCACCGTGCTGGTCAGCCGCTCCACCCCCAGCCCGCCGATCACCCCGCCCAGCAGCCCGCCCGCGAAGGGCAAGGCCAGGGTGCGCAGCCGGTTGAAGCTGGCGGCGATGCCCTCGGGCACGCGGGCATAGGCCGCTTCCATCCGCTCGGCAGACTGGCGGGCGCGGCGCTCCATCTGGGTGGCGGCCCGGCGCTGCGCCTCATTGGCCCGCTTCAGCCCGCGTTCAAGCTGCGCGGTGCGGGCCTCCAGGCTGATGATCAGGCCCTGAACCTCGGACATACTCGTTACTCCTTACAGCATCACCAGCCCCGGAACCTCGGGGCTGGCGTATCGCGATCTGGTGTTGTGGGCGGTGACGGCGCGCGACACTGCCATGGCGCTGGCCACGGCGGCATCAATCCGGCTGGCGGTGTTGGCCTTGTGCATCCGCACCAGCCCGGTGGTCGGGTTGCGGCTGGTGACAACATTCCCGAAGTGATGGCGCAGCACCGGGCAGCCGTCATGCCGGATCAGCCGCCCGGTGACGATCCGTTCCAGATCGCCCGCCGCCACCCCCATGGTCAGCGGGCGTTGCGGAAAGGCGAAGACCGGCAGGCCATCATCGTGCAGGTGCTGCATCACCACGCGGGCCAGGTGCGGATCGAAGGCCAGTTCCTGCACCTCATGGGCAGCGCACAACTCGCGCACATGATCTTCCACCATGGCGTTGTCGATGATCGGGCCGGGGCACAGGGTGATCAGCCCGTCATCGGCCCAACGGCGGTAAGGCGCCCCGTCGCGGGCGGATCGTTCGCGCAAGCCATCCTCGGGCACGAAGACGCGGGCGCGCAGGGTGATCTGTCCATCGGCATGGCGAAAGGCGATGGCCACGGCGGTCAGATCGCCCGAAACAGACATATCCACGCCCACATAAGCGGGCAGCCCGTCCAGGTCGGCGGGGTCGTCATCGAACCGGCGCGCGTCATAGGCGGCAAGGTCGAACAGCGGATCACGGCTGTTGGCCTGCCATATGTTCAGGTTGAATTGCCGAAAGCTGGCCAGTTCCGCCGGGTTGCCTTCGGCTTCCTTCGCCAGGGCGCGCAGCCCCGACAGGGACGGAAAGCCATGGGCCAGGCCGGGGTTCACCCGCTGCCAGACCGCTTCATCCTGCCAGTCGTCGCCGGGTTCGGCCATGAACAGCACCGGCAGGAACTCGGGGTTGACGATCTCGCCCGCCGCCACCTTGACCGCATAGCCGAACAGATCGGCGGCCAGCCCTTCGGACCCGCGCCCGGCGGTGGTGGCGATCACCATCAGCGTGTCATCGGTCTTGGCCTGCCCGCTCTTGATCGCTTCCCACAGGTCGCGGCCCCGCCAGGCATGGATTTCGTCAATCAGGGTGAAGCTGGGGGTCAGGCCATGGGCGGCGCCCCCGTCACTGGCCAGCGCGGTCAGGGTGGACCCGTTGCGCCCGAAGGTGATCTGCTTCTTGCTGTTGAAGGCATCGCGGATCGTGACTGCGTTCAACAGGCGGCGATCTTCGCGGATGATGTTGGCGGCCTCCTTGAAGCCGATGGACGCCTGTTCGCGGTCGCAGGCCGCGAAGATCACCTGCCCAGCGGGGCGGGTTTCCGGGCCGAACAGGTGCAGAAGCGCCAGGGCGGCGGCCAGGCTGGTCTTGCGGTTGCCGCGCGGCAACAAGAGCAGCACGGTCTTCACGATCCGGCTGCCATCGGCGTGGCGCGGGCCATAGATGCGCCGCACGATCCGTTCCTGCCAGTCGTGCAACTGGAGGGCCCGGCCCGGCGCGGTGCTGGCGGGGTGGCGCAGGCGCTTCAGGAACGTCACCGCCCGTTCGCCATGGCCCAGCGGATCGGGGATAGGCGAACCATCGTATATCCAGGCCGGAAAGGTGCTGGCGGCGGTCATGTCACCGCCAGCGGGTTGTCGGCGTCATCCTCGGGGGCGGCGCTGCCCAGCCGCGCCCGGCTCACCGGGTCCAGCCCGAGGGTGGCCGCGATCTGGCGCGCGGTCTGCGCGGCCCGGTTCTGCATCCCGAACAGCTTCACGTCGATCAGCCCGCCGCTTCGCTGGCGTTCCTGTTCGATCTGGCGCACCAACCCGGCCATGCAGCAGTAGGTTTCCACCTGCGCCAAATCGGCGGCACAGATCACCCGCCGCGCTACCAGCATCGGCAGCACCCGCTTCCATTCCTCGCGCGCATGGGCACCGAACCAGGCAGGCCCCTTCGGAACGCGGCTCAGGGGTTCCTGATCGGGCCGAACAGCAGGCTTCACCCCGCGCAGGTGCTTGCTCATGCCGCCACCGACTGCGCCACGGGCGCCCCGAAGTTGGCATCATACACCGCACGCATGAAGCCCATGGGCGTTACGCTGCGCGCGTTCGCCCGGTCGCGGCCCTTCCCCTTCATGTCGCGGATCACGTTGACGGCAGGCGGGCCGGGCAGCGGCGCCTTGGGCGGCATGACGAAGCCGCCGCCGGTCCAGAGACAGGTTTTCTTGGTGTAGTGATCCGAGGGTGCAAGCTGGGAATAGTCGCAGGGGTCGAAGGCATAATCCGGCTTGCGCCAATAGGTGCTGATCGTGCTGCGCGGGTTCTCGATCAGATAGGGCACTTCGAAGAACTCGGCCCATTCGGCGGCCACCGCGAACAGTTCGATGGCGTCGGACAGCGCATGAAGCCCCTTGCCCTTGAACCAGCGCGAACCGGACACGGCCAGATCGTCGCAGGGCGGGAAGGCCGCGAAGAACCGGCAACGCTCTACCATGTCGCGGGTCGGCTTCCAGCGGCGGGCGTCGGCCCGGATGAAGTGAATGTTGCCCTTGCTGGTGTTGCCGGGGTGCTGAATGTCGATGCAGTAGCAATCCCAGCCCGCTTGCGCGAAGGTTTCGGCAGACTTGCCGGACAGTTCGTATAGGAAGATGGCCACGGGTTTCATGCCGCCACCGCCCGAAGTTCCAGCCCGCGCCTGCGCCCGATCTCGGCCAGGGCCACGATGTTCCAGACCTTGCCGCCGTGAAGGATACGGTCGGACAGCGCCACGCCCGGAATCCAGCGGATGACGAAGACCGCGTTGGTGCTGGTGCCCTCGCCATAGCTGGTCAGGAACTCGGATACGCCCGCCTGGCGCAGTTCCGTGCGCCCGCTGGCGTAGGTGGTCCAGGTCTGCACCGCCACCCGCCCCGGCCCGAGGGTTTCGGTCATGCGTTGCAGTTCGATGGGATGTTGCAGCTTTCCCGCCCGCATCAATCCACCCTCCACCGCAGCACGGCGCGCAAGCCCACGGTGCCTTGCATCATGGCCCGCGCCGGGTCGGGGTCGCGCGCCCAGACCAGGGCCGGGCGTTCCCAGTCGTCAATGCTGAAGCCGGTGGCGGCGGGCGGGTCCATCAGCGCGGCCAGCACGGCGCTGGCGATGGCCTGCGCCACGGTCGAACCATCCTCAATCGCCCAGATGTGCAGGAAGGCGCGCACCTCGGCCACGATCTGCCCGCCCGAGGCACGGCCCAGCAGCCGGACACGTGCCGGTGCCAGCACGATGGCAGGCAGGTGGTCGGGGCGGATCGACCCGGCGCGTATGTTCACCGGGTTCACATGGGCGGTGATCGCCGGATCGGCGGCCAGCCGATCCCCGATCAGGCTTTGCAGCGCCAGGGTCGGGTCGATCATTCCGCCACCGCCTTCTTCGCGCCCTGACTGATCGCCCGCTTGATCCGCCGTTCCACCCGCGCCCGGTTCAGCCGCCAGGCAGGCAAGAGGAAGGGCGCGGCGGGCATGATGCCGGTGGGGTGGCCGTCCTTGTGGAAGCGTTCGCCGGTGCCGAACTCCACCAGATGGCCATGCCGGGCCTCGGGACTGCCAGCGGTCACGAAGGCTTCGTTCGGCCCGGCGGTGCGCTGGCCACCATCCGAGGCGAAGGCCGGGGTCGTCTCGCCTGGCCCTGTTTCTGCGATGGACGCCACAAGCGCGCCCGTGCGGCGCGATGCTTCGGCCAGCGTGCGGGCATCGGCGGCGATCTCGGCCACCGATCTGGTCAGCGCCGGTCGCAGGGCGTCCAGCACATCATCGGGGATGGCGGCCAGCCGCCGGGCCAGCCCATCGGAACCTGTCACCAGCTTGGCCATCACGCGGCCTCGGGCTGGTGGCCGGTGATCCGGTCCTTCAGGGGCGACAGCAGGTCATGCACCCCGAAGGGCAGCCGGTAGCCATTGGCGAAGCTGACGGCCTTGCGCGCCTCATACTGATGCGCGACCAGCAAGAGGGCGGCCTGTGCCATCAGCGGGTTGTCGGGGGCGAATGGCTGGCCGGTGTAAGCCTGCACCCGCTGCGCGGCCACATGGGCATAATGGGTCAGCAGGTCCGAATCGCGGTCATCGTCCAGGTTCAGATGCGCCCGGATCAGGGCGAGGGGCAGCGGCGGGGGCATACTCGTTACTCACAAGGTCAGAACACCCTTGAACGGTAACATAATACCACAGTCATGGAAAGTTATATTGTAACAGTCTTGCGCGTGGCTCCCGGCGCCGGTTCCCTGAAAGAGTCAAAAGAATGAGTTGCCCCCCCCTTTGTTTGGGCTAAACTGTCAAAAACAAACATGCTTGCAGTTTCCGACGCCTCATGACACGAACGTGATCAACGTAGAGGAAACATGAATCACATAACCAAAGTAGCTATGATCGCACTATTTCTAATGAATGGCGAGTTGGCAAACGGCCAAACGATCATACGCTTGGATCAATATGAAATCTGTGGACCCGGAGCAGTAGCTGTCGAGTTGTCACTGCAGCAGTCTTCTGAGCTTGAAAGAATCGGGATATTTCTGAATGTTTCGGAGGCAGAGTTTCGCCATTATCGGAGACTTACGTCGTTTTTCATTGAAGAGCTACCTGCTTTGATTGCTGAAGAGAACGGGATCACTAGGCAAGAACTTGGGAATCGATTGCGCCCAATGGACAATCTCTTGTTCCGTGAATTACAAGATGCCCTGCGCGCCGCGCCGCGATATGGCCCGCGCGAATACACCGAAGTATTTCAGCGCCATGTTCGCCTTCTTCTTCAATGTGCTGACATGGCGGAAATCAGGTAGACTATTTTGACCTTCGCCCCACGGCCAATACCTCGTGGGCACCGCGACACTATCTGGTGCTCAAAGTAGCGCACCGCAACCGCTCGCTTGTCCTTCCTCTCCTCAAGCTGATGGAGCATAATCGAAACGATGTCTCGTAAGCCGTCGGCGAATCCAATTGCAATGCTGTTGGTCTCACTCCTTGCTTTATTTCCACTTCCAGTCGCTAGCGAGCAAGCAAGCAGCTTATTTTTGCCAAATTCAATTTTTCTTGCTGAATGCGTAGCTGAACGGCACCTTCAAACTCAAAGGGAACGTAACGCGCAATATCGAGCAGTAATAGACGGATCATCTAACTTAATACCGCCGCCTTTGGAAACTTACGCTCAGTATAGAAGACACTTCCTCGCGCTCGTTGCGCTGTGCCCGTCGCAGTTATATTCAAGCGCCCTGCTAACTGCCAGTGACCAACTGAACCGCGAAGAAGTTAGCATCGAGGAAATCAGATATTTTTCCGACTTAGTGACTGAACACGTTATCGCGGTAATGATCCGATTGAACATGCGCCAGTAGCTATGCCGTCTGGCATTTCCTCCGCCCCACCGCCAGCACCTCGGGCGCAGCCGCCTTGCCGATCTTTGCCCGCATCCGCTCCATGACCGGCTGCATGTCCAGCCCGGCCAGGTTGCAGACCATGGACAGGTCGCGGCTGGGCTTGGTCAGGTAGTCGCGGGCTTCTTGGCACATGCGGATGAAGTGCTGGCGGTCGTTGACGTGCTTCGGGCCAAACAGGGCTTCGTCAACGGCCAGGAACAGGACTTCGCGCCACAGGTTGCGTTCGGGGTTCCAGCGTTCGGGCAGGTCATTCATCGGCGCGTTCCTGCCGTTGCTTCACGCTGTTGTGGCAGTGCGCACAGAGGGCTTGCAGGTTGTTCCAGTTCCAGAACAGCGCCGGGTTCCCCTTGTGCGGGGTGATGTGGTCAACGTGTTCAGCGGGCGCACCGCACATCACACAGGCCGGGTGCAGGCGTAGGAACTCGGCCCGCAGGGCTTCCCACTGGCGAGTATAGCCGCGCTGGCGGCTGTTCGGGCGGCGGGCGTCGTGGCGGCGCCCTCGGGCGCGGATGGTGTCGCGCTGGCAGGCGCAGATCGCCCCGGCGGCCACGATCACCCCACAGGCACACAGGCGCGGCGGGCGGCTCATGCGCAGTGCTTCGCCTTCAGGGCGCGCAGGGCGTCGCGCTCGAACTCGGGGTCCAGACCGACGGCGATGTTTGCCTGGCGCTGCGCGTTCCTGGCGGCGGCATCCTCGGGCGCCTCGGCATCGGGCGTCATCATCACCAGCCGATCCACATGGGCGAGGACGGCCGCTTCCAGTTCCGCCGGGCTGGCGTTCCAGACTTCGGACGGCGGCCAGCCCAGCCAGCCGGTGCCGAAGCGGTAAAGGTCGGCCAGGTGGTCGCGGATGGGCCGGGCTGGGGCGCTTGAAAGGGGTGCCTTGCCCTGATCAACGGGGAGATAGGCCGCGATCAGGGCGAGGCAGGCCGCTTGCGCGCATAGGGCAAACTGCGCAAGCGGATGGGTGGCGGTATGGGCGATCAGCCGTTCGGCCTCGGCCCGATCCGTGGCGGCGGCCCGGATCACCGCGTGAAGGGTGGTCAGCTTCTGCCCGGCCAGGCCATCCCAGACGGCGGCGAAGCCGCCCGGCATGGCGTCCAGCGCCACCGCCGCCCGCAGGGACGCCCGCAGCGTCACGGCATGGGGGCCATGGTGCAGCGGGACTTCCGGCGCGGGGGCGATGCCGGGCATGACGGATCAGGCGGCCATCTTCAGCTTGCGGAACACGTCCGGGCGCACCACACCGGCACCGACACGGCGGCGGGCGTGGAAGCGGGCCAGGCCGCTGGTGCGCTGGGTCAGCAGATCGGGCAGCACGTCCAGCGCCACGCGGTCATAGATGCGGTAGCCCGCGCGGAAGTCACCGAAGATGATCGGCGTGGCACCGCTGGCAATGTTCGGCATGTCCAGCGCCTCGACCACGGGGCGGCCCAGGATCGTCTCGGGCTGGCCCGCCTGATAGCTGGGCTGCCACAGATAGTTGCCGTGGCCGTCCTTCAGCCTGCGCACGGCAGCCAGGGTGGTGCCGTTCATCACCCAGGTTCCCCGGTTCCGATAGGTCGCGGGCATCTGGTAAAGCAGGGCGATCAGCGCATCCGCCGACAGGTTCGCGGCGTGGCCGTTGTTCGTCTCGGCAATGCCGGGGGCGGTCATGAAGCCGGTCGGTTCCAGCGCCGTGCTGCCGTTGACGAAGGCCAGCGCCTCCTTCTGGCCGAAGTCTTCGGCAAGGGCCAGGCGGACTTCGGCTTCGACATTGGCCGAATCTTCCAGCATCCGCAGCGAGATATCCACATGCGTGGCCAGTTCCTTCACCGCGATTTCCATCTGGTCGAACGTCGGTTCCGAGGCGGTGCGGGGCGCGGTCTCGCCCACCCACAGCGCATTCGTGATGCCGGTTCGCTTGGGCAGCAGGATGGTATGGCTGCCGGTGGTGCGCACATCCGCGATGGACCGGATCGGGCTGAACTCCACCAGGTTGCGGATGAACTCGCCCGCCGTTTCCTCGGGCGCCAGCACATAGGCCGGGGCGTCATTGGCAACGGTCAGGGCCTTCTGGTCGATCTGGCCCGATTGCAGGAAGGTGATGAACGCCTTGCGCTCGGGCTGGTCAGTGTCCTGCGCGACAGCGGGCGCGGCGGGGCGGCCCGTCCGGGCTTCCAGCTTGTCCAGGCGGGCCAGGACCGCGTTGAACGCCTTGGTGTCGATATCCGGCGCACTGGCCGGGGTCTGGTGGTCTTCATTGTCCATGTCGGGAACTCCATTACTCGTGACGGACTTGACAGAGGTAATCCGCGCCCCCGGATGCGCCGGGACCGCAACAAGGCTGATTTCATGCAGATCAAGGGCGCTGATCGTGCGGCCCTTGGCATGGCGCCTGGCCTGTTTCGTGACGAAGCCGATGGACAGGCCCGAGACGGCGCCCGCCCGGACCATGGCGCGCACTTCGCGGGCGCGCTCCACATCCTCCACCAGCAGGCGGCCCTTCACGGTCAGGCCGGTATCGGTTTCGCTGATCTCATCCCACACCCCGATCACCTGCGCGGGGTCATGGCTGAACAGCATCGGCAGCGTGGCCGGGCCGGTGAAGGCGCCTTTCTCGATCACATCGCCCACGCGGTCGGGCGAACCGAAGGGCCAGGCGGTGCCGGTGATCTCGCCCTGATCTGTGACGGCCAGCGCGGCCTTGATTTCCAGCCGGTCGGTCATGCGGCCACCGACAGGGCTTCAAAGTCGGCGCTTGCAGCGCGGTCCACATCCTCGGGGGTCTGATCGGTGCCGGTGCCGGTCCAGCGGGCTTCCATGATCTCGAAGGCCAGCGGGAAGGTCTCGGCCAGCGGGCGGTTCGCGGCGTAGGTGTCGCACAGGCGCTTGGCGGTCTCGGGCGCGGTGCCTGCGCCGATCAGGCCCAGCCGGATGATCTCGCGCAGGGTTTCGGCGGGATAGGCCATGTTCACAAGCTGGAAATACATGGCCCCCACGCCCAGCCCGGTGATCCGTTCCAGTTCGGCCAGCATGGCATCGGTCAGGCAGAAGGCGCGTTCACTGTCACCGAAAAACGCGCGGTGGGTGATAAGGTCAGACATTCGGGGCATCCTCGGTGGCGGGCGCGGTGGCGCTGGTGGTGAAGGGGTTCTGAAGCACGTCGCCACCGGGCAGCGGCGGGCGGTTCAGCGCGGCCCGGACCTCGTTCGGGGTCAGGGCGCGCATGGCGACATATTGGCTGAAGGCGGTGGCGCGGGCGGCGAACTCCACCGACAGCATGTCATCCGGCGTGGCCTCGACATAGAGCCGGGCGCGTTCCTCGGGCGTCAGCAGCACCCGCGCATAGGCGGCCTGCCAGCGGGCCACCCAGGGGCGCAGGGTGCCGGTCAGGAAGTCGCTGTGCGACTGTTCGAAGTTCGACCAGGTGCCGCGCGACAATTCGTAAAGCAGCGCGGGCGGCACGTTGAAGGCGCGGGCGATCTCGCGCACCTGTTCCCGGCGCACTTCCGAGAACTCGGCATCGGCCAGCTTCACCGCTATTTCCTTGAAGGTCATCCCTTCATCCAGGATGGCCGTGGACCCGGCCTGTTCCCCGCCGTGCGACTGGAACCAGCTTGCCGCCAGTTTCTTCATCGTCTCGGCTTCCAGCTTGTTCGGGTGCAGGATCACGCCCGAGGGGCGCGCGCCGTTCTTGAAGAACCCGGCCAGGTGGTGTTCGGCGGCCAGCGCCAGCCCGATGGCCTCGCGCGCCAGGGTTATCGGGGACACGCCCCCGATGGCCTGAATGTGCAGCACGTCCCCATGGGCCAGGAAGGCTTCGCTGCCGTCCTTCAGCCGGATGCGGTAGCTGGGTTCGCCATAGTCGTCATGGTCGATACAGACCGCGCCGGGGTCCATCCGGTGCAGTTCCAGCGGCTTGCCTTCGGCATTGCGCACCACCTGCGCATAGCCGTTGCCGGTCAGCAGCGCATCGGCGGTCAGGGCTTCGCGCAGGGCCTCGGCGCTGGTCCAGTCGTTCGCCCAGTCATGCGCCAGCGGATAGGCGGGGTGGTCCCTGACGGCCTCGCGCGTGTCGCGGTCATAGACCTTGAACGGCAGGGTGGCGACGGACTCGGCAATCAACGACACGGCCCGCCGCACAGCGGGCACCCGCATGGCGCTGGCGGCGGTCACGGACTGGCCTGCCGCCGATGCGATCACCCCGAACAGCGGGAACGCCTCGGGGTCGGTCAGGCGGATGGACTTCTGATCGGGGGCGCCTTGGCCGAAAACTCGGCCAAGGCGGGACATGATACCCATGCAGCACTCGCACATTCACAACGGTATCATGATACCACATTGCGGAATCGTGCTGCAAGAAGAATGTTATCTTATCACACCACCAGATGATCCAGGCTCAGGCCCGGATAGGCAATGGCGTTCACCAGTTCCACACGCTGTTCCAGCATCCCTTGCGGCATGATCCCATACTTGCCGGTCATGCTCGGTTCGGCATGGCCAAGGATGAAACCGAATTGCTGGTCCAGATGCCCAGCCCGGCGAAGGGCATCCGTCGCCCCGTGGCGGAATGAATAGAGGGACAGGCCGCGCCCGTTCTTGATGCCGATACGGGTCAGATACCGCCCGAACTCGCGCGACACATCGGCCATCATCTGCCCACGCGCATTGCGCTTGGCGCCGGGGAACAATGCAGCCCCGCCGTCCCTCACCCGCTGTTCATGGTATCGGATGAAGCCAAGCCGGATCAGTTCGGGATGAACCGGCACCACCCGCATGGAACCGGCGGTCTTCACCGACTTGCCTTCGCCAGAGTCGTCACCTTCGGTCGTGATGTGTATGATCTAGTGCCCGTGTTGCTGTCGAACATCGGAAACGGCAAGCTGGCCGATCTCGCCCGGCCTCGCGCCGGAAAACAGCATGATCAAGGGCACCCAGTAGCGGTGATCACGGATCAGGACGGGGCCGGGCTTGGCGACGTTGCGCCATTCGTCGGCGCATTTGCAGCCGGTGAACCAGGGTGAATTGAACAGGGTGACAAGCTGTTCGGTGTTGAAGGGGAAGGTCGGAGTTTTCGACTCTTTCTTGAGCATCAGCTTTTCAACGGGGTTCCGGTCCAGATACCCGTTGTCTACCGCCCAGGACAGAAAGGCGCTCAGGCTGGACAGATAGCGGTTCACCGTCCGATCCGCGATTACCGGTTTGCCGATCTGGGCATTGGCCTTGACGATCTGCCGAATCGTCATGCCCTCGAAAGCCTTCGTCTCGGTGGCCTTGACCGGGTATTGCATCAGAAGCTGTTTCCATTCGCGCACTTCGGCCTTGGTGATCTTCGCAAGGGGGAAGCTGGCCCCAACGATTTCAACGAAGGTGCCAATGTCGCGGCGGCACTGGTCGATCCGATCCTTCGCCACCCCGCGCTTGTTCTCGCGTGCGAAGACCTCGAATATCTCCATGATCGTTTCGCCGGGCCGGGCAGCTTCGCGGCGCTGGCCGATGGCGGGCTTCACCAGCGGGTCGGCGGGCTGGCCGGAGTAGTCGCCCCGGTCGCGCTCAAGGGTGCGCTCCAAGGCTTCGATCTCGGCGCGCATCATGTGCCGGGCCAAGCTGATCCAGTCGGGCGTTCCCCGATCCACCAGCAGGCGGTTGCGGTGCAGGTAGTCGTCAACCTCATGGGCGATCAGCGCGGTTTCGCCCTTGGACAGATGCTTGCGCAGTTCCGCCAGCTTGACCTTCCGTGCCTCGGCGGCAAGTTCGCCCGCCGACTGTTTGACCTTCAGATCAAGCGTGGCGTCGAAGATCACCAGCGGGTCGGTGCTGGCGATCTCGCCCCGCTCGGCCTTCGCGATGACGGCGGCCCGCTCGGCTTCGATCTCGGCATCCCCCGGCAGCTTCGCCCGTGCTTCGTCGTCACGGTCCAGCGTAGCGGTGTAGTGATCCCAGACGGCATGATCACGGTCGGCAGGCACCAGCGCCCGGCGGGCGCGCAGGTCGTCGAACTCGCGCTGCCAGTTGGCGATGACCGGATACAGGCGGCGCTTCGCCTCGGCTTCCTCGGTGGTTCCGAGGGCCTTCACAAGTTCCCGCTTGCCCACGATCTCGACCAGATCAAGGGGCACCCGGATTCGTGCCGAATAGGCGGAACCGCGTCTGACAAGGTGGCTGATCCGGGCCATGACTGCACCATGTGGAAGGGTCGTATGTTACAGTCATGTGTAGCAGTCTCAGCCAGAATGTGCAATGAATGTCAGATACTTATTGGAAAATATAGCCTTAGAAAAAGTTGGATTACTGTCCTACCGCCCCAGCCAATTCATCTTTCAAGTGAAAGACGGGCCCTGGCTCTGACCTCTCCCTGTCAACCGGAGCAGTCGAGCGGGACATCAAACCGGCTCGGTTTATGCGACTCGTCAGACAAAAAGCCCCAAGCGATGGGGCTGAGGCCCAAAGCGGTCGGTCGAATGCCCGGTCCGAGGCGCGCTGCGCGTAATCGTCGATGAAGATTGCCAGCGGCATCGCTGCCCTGACGGGCATCACCGGTGCCAGAAAGCGCTGGCGCATCGACAAGGCGCGCGCTACGGTTATCCGTGCGCCCTCTGATCCTGGCCATGTAGCCCACGCCGCGCATGGTCACGATCTGCACGCCCGATCCGGCGATCTTGCGACGCATGCGCGAGACGATCTGTTCCAGGGCGTTCTCTGATCCGCCATCCTCGGGATTCTCCAGGCGCGCCATCAGACGGTCGCGGGTGATGACGCGGCCCGGCGCCGAGATCAGGATTTCCAGCAGCCGGAACTCGCGCGGGCCCAGCTCGACAAGGCTGCCGTCCCGTCACAAGCGATGCCCCGCCTCATTGAGGCGAAACCGCGCCAGATCCACCACCGAAGAGCCCTGACCCGAAGGGCGGCGCACGACCGCCCGCAGGCGTGTCTCGGACTCGCGCAGATCGAAGGCGTGACCAGGTAATCGTCGCGGCCCAGCTCCAGCAGACCGACCTTGTCGGCGATCTCGGTCCGGGCGGTAATGACGAGCACAGGCAGATTGAGCCGAGTCCGGCGCAGCCCGCGCAGGATTGTGTTTCCGTCGCCCGAAGGCGGGGTCAGAGCCAGAGCCTCCGCGTCGATCTGGCCCGTCGCGACATTGTCGGGCATTCCCTCCCGGGTCGTGTTCCAGATCACCTGATGGCCGAGCGCGCGCAGCCGGGGTGTGGTCGCCTCGCCCGGATCCGGATCGTCCTTGACCAGCAGGATGTTCATGGCGCGATCTGACAGCGGCGCGCAATCTTGTCCGGATGGCGAGACAGGGCGCGTCAGGGCGGCCCTTGCCAAGGGTTACTGCCGACGCCGGCGTCCAGATCCTCGATCGTCGCGCAGCCGCGACCGGCATTCTTCGACCGATAGAGGGCGCGATCGGCGGCTGCCAGGATCGCCTCGGCCCCCAGCCGGCACGCCCCCTGACAGGTCACGATGCCGAGGCTTGCGCCGAGTTTGAGCGGTGCGATTCCTTCGGGGCTGCGCGCCTCGACCGCCTCCATGATGCGCGAGGCCATGCGCGCAAGCTGCTCGCGGCAGGTCATGTCGCGCAGGATTACCACGAATTCGTCCCCCCCAAGCCGCGCCGCCATATCGGCCTGCCGGATCGTCTGGCGCAAAGCGGTCGCGATCTCGATCAGCAGCGCGTCGCCCGCCTGATGGCCTAGCCGGTCGTTCACCGGCTTGAAATGGTCCAGATCCAGCTGCACCAGCGCAAAGGGGCGCGGCCCCTCGGCCTGACCCGGACGCAAGAGAGCGGCCAGCGCAAGCGTCAGACCCCGGCGATTCAGAAGGCCGGTCAGCGCATCGCTATGCGCCTGGGACAGCGCCATGCGGCGGGCGGTTTCCAGATGGGCGCTGAACCGCGACAATTCCGACAGGACGCCCCGATTGGCCTCGTGCAGGAACAGGAACTCCATTACCAGATCGGTCGGCGGGAAATCGGCATCGGTCAGGTCGCACGCGGCGATCGCGCGGCGCAAGGATGGGCCGAAGCCCAGATTGAGCAGAATCGTGCCATCCTCTGCCTTGACCGCATGGCCGCGCAGCACGATATCGGGGCGGTGGCTCAAGCCGAGGAACAGGCGCCGTCCTTCGGATGAGGCCTGGCGGACGGTCTCGATCACGTCGCGCCCCTCATGCGCGCGCAAGGGGATCAGCCGGCCCTGAACGCCATCCGAAAGGCCGGGCACGATCTTCAGCAGGGTTTGTCCCGCCGAAAGCACGCGCCCCACGGCGTCCAGGCGCAGATGCATGGGCAGGATGCGCGACAATGCATCTGGCGACAAGGGCAGCGCGGCTGCGGGCGCCGCGTCCTTTCGGGAATGGGCGGTCATCATGCGCGCCCCCCCTGGGCCGCAATTTCGGAACTGAGGCGAAAATTGCGTCCTTCGGCAAAGCGGTCGTCCCAGATTTCGACACGGATGTCGGGGCCGTCGGCGTCGATCAGGCACAGCGCACCGTAATCGTCGGCCATCCCGCGCACCAGACCGATCAGCACCGGCTGCCAGTCTGGATCCTCGGCCCGAACGGTGATCTGGATGGCGCCCGACAGCCGCGTGATGGTCAGGTCCGGCACCGCCAGTTGGGGCAGGACCAGATGCGCACGGCCCGGCAGTTCCTCGAGCCCCAGCAGAAAGTCGCGGAAATCGTTCCCCGAAAAGCGCAAGAGCCTGCGGATCGGTTCAAGCCGCGCAAGCCATGCGCCGATATCCTCGAACATCTCGGCACGCGATTTCGCCATCTGCGCGGCGACCAGGATCAGCGCCTGCTTTCCGCAGCCCTGCAGGTCGTCGCGAGGTAGCCCCCCCTCCTGCAAGGCCAGTTCGTCGGCAAGAACCTGCACGAGGTCGTCGCCATAGGTCATGCGCAGGAATTCCTCGATCGTGCGGTCAACCAGCCTTTTCATCTGCACCTCTCTTTCCGGACGACCCTAGCGAACAGAGGTAAAGAACCCGTAAGCTGCGACAGGCTTCAGGATGAGATTTCGTGCATCCTCTCCCGATTTCGGCGATGGATCGCACAAACGCGCTTGCCGATCTCTTTTGTGCCCGATCTTTCGATGCGAGTCATTCCATGCAACGCCTTGCGAGGCTGGCGGACGGGATCGTGGCTCAGGGTGGCAGCCATTGGCTGTCCTGGCCCGGTTCACGTCAGATCGCGCGCGCCGATGTGGCTCTGAGGATGCAGCAGATCCATCGTGAGCAATCGGAAATCCGGCACCGCAAATTGCAGCAGGTAAACGGCTTGCGGTCATCCAGAGCTTCTGTGATGGGCCAGCCATCGGACAAGATCGTGGCCGGCATGGGATGGCGAGCCGGGGTGCGGCGGCGCGTTCGGGCTGCGTCCCGGGAAACGCCCGATTTCCATGCAACAATATGCGCTTGAAGTGGGGGTGAGAGGCTGGACTGCGACCCAGGCGGGACTCGTTACGGCTGCTTCCTTCCGGACCTGACCGGGTTGGCGAGGCGCCTGCCCGCGCCAGCCTCTCGACCGATCAGATAGGACGAAACCGCGCGGGTTGCAACCCGTAGAGGACTTTGGCGGCAGCGTCCTTGCGGCCTGTCACAGCAGGATCCGGATCAGGCGGAAACCGTCCGCCGTCTCGCCCGCGCATTCGGCGGCATGAGCCAGCACGTCCTGGGGCTGCGCCATTGGCGAGGTGGGCAGCAACGCACTGCTGCCCGGCTGCGCCACGAAGCGCCAGGCGGGCAGGTCGGACGGGGCGACCTGCCGGCGCCTGTGAATATAGGCGCGCAGAACGTCGCGGCACAGCAGATCGCTTTTCACCAGAACCGGTCGGTCGCGCACCAACGGAGAGAAAAGGCCGCAACTGGCCAGCCGATAGGTGTTCGTGGCCAGCACGAAAGAGGCATCGGGCGCGAGCGGACGGCCCCGAAAGGTCAGGCCGGTGATCCGCCGCGATCGAGCGTCGGCCAGGCTGCCATCAACACGGTAGCGGGCCGGGCGCGACAGGTCGATCTGCCAGCGCAGCCCGTCGATCACATCGAACTGATATGCCGGAAAATCCGGGTCCAGAAGGGCGATGTCCCTTGCCCCCGCAGGCACGCGGGCGAACAGACTTGCCGACCGTTCAAGCCATTCCGCGACATCGCTCCCGGTCAACAGGATCGCCGCGATCCGATTCGGAAAGGCGTAAAGCGCCGAGATATGGCGCAGATCCAGCGGGCCGGGCGGGATATGGGTGAAGTGATCCGGCCCCCCGCGGCCTCCGGCGCGAAAGGGGGCGGCGGCCGACAGGATCGGAACATCCTGCCAGCGCGTCCCTTTCAGAACCTGCCGTATGTGCCAGCGCTGCGCCTGGCAGACCAGCCGCAGCCCCGCATCCTGACCCAGCAGGGTCAGATGGCTGGACAGCGCCACCGCCGAGCGCCCGATGCGGCTGCCCAACTGGCGGCGCGTGGCGCGATGGGCGCGCATCAGCGGGCGCGTGACTTCGGCCAAGCCAGGCAGGGCCGGGTCCACGGCCTCGCACCGGACCTTGTAGCCAGCGATGCGCAGCGCCGGGGCCGCGCCGGTTTCGGCCGCCAGAGTCAGGTCGAGGTCGATGACGCCCAGATGCGAGCCGCCGAAACCCGGCATCACGGCGGGCTTTCCGGCCAGCGTGCCGGCGATCGGGTCGATGCCCGGCCCGGCGCGGATATGCGGTCCGGGAAAGACCTCGTGCGTATGGCCGGCAATCACCACGTCAATCCCGGGCAGGGCCGCCAGCGCCGTCGCGGCATGTTCCATCCTGGGCGAGGGCTCCAGCGCGCCGATCCCGCTATGGGCCAGCGCGATGACGATCTGCGCGCCCTGCGCTCTCATGGCGGGCAGGGCGGTGCGGGCGGTCTCGACGATGTCGTCGCAGGCGATGGCGCCGGTCAGATCCTGGTCCCAGTCCACCGTCTGCGGCGGCAGGAAGCCGATCACCCCGATCGTGACGATGTGCCGCGCGCCGTGCTGATCCGCGATCCGACGGGTGATCAGCGTCCAGCGTGCGGGGCCCTGATGCATCCGCAGATTGGCCGCCAGCACCGGAAAGCGCGCCCGCGACAGCGCCTGCCGCAGGGCCCTCAGCCCATAATTGAAGTCGTGATTGCCAAGCGCGGCAGCGTCATAGCCAAGCGCATTCATGGCCGCAATGGCGGGATGGATCGCCGAACGTCTGCCGCTTTGGGGGCGCGCCGCGATATCGCCCATCGGCGAGCCTTGCAGGAAATCGCCATTGTCCAGAAGCAGGCAGGCAGAGGCCTCGGCGCGGCGCGCGGCGATCAGGCTGGCGGTCCGCGTCAGCCCGAAGCGTGGGCTGGGCAGGCCTGTCAGGTAATCATGGGGCAACAGGTGCATATGCACGTCCGAGGTCGCAAGCACACGCAGCGACAGGCGCGGAGCCTCGGGCAAACTACCCGCATTGCCACGGCCTTTCCCACCTTGGGAAATCAAGGCTGCTTGCGGGAGGCTGGCAGTGTCGCTGCGTCCGGTCATGCCCGCATTAAGGCACTTGGCGGTTGGAAAACAACCCTGGATTGTGCCTTGTGGTTGTCCAAGCCGCATGAGTGGCTTCGGCGCAACGCGATCACTTTGTCATGGCATATTCGACAGGCTGCAACGTCTGCCGAACTTGTTGAACCTGTGTCGCGAAATGGACTATCCACGATCAGAGGCGAACCGGCGGTCGGAACGCCTCGGGCGTTGTTGTTGCGATATGCAGGTTGTTCATGAAGTTCTCGACGCGAATCGACACCGATATGACCGCTGAATGCTTGTTCGACAGGGTCGGTGATTTCGAGGCGTTCGAGCGGACGCTGATCGGACGCGGCGCCAGCGTCAAGCGGATCGACCCTGCGCAGGATCCCGGCATTACCATGGGCTGGAAGATCGGTTTCGACTGGCGCGGCAGGGCGCGCAGGCTGCTGCTGGTGGTCAGCCGCTTCGACCGACCCGAGCAGATCGTCATGGCGGGCAGTTCCGAGGCGCTGGACATCTGGCTCAAACTGACCTTCGTGGCACTCAGCCGCTCCAGGTCGCGCCTGATCTTTGAAACCGAGCTGAAGCCGCGCAACATGCGGGCGCGGCTGATGATACAGACAGCCAAGCTGGGCAAGGCGCAACTTGACCGCCGCTATGCCCGACGGATCGAGGAATACGTCCGCAGCGTGACCGGCGAGGCCGCCTGACGCCGCCTGGCGCGGGCGGTCTATTCCGCCGGCATCCGCTGACTTTCGCGCAGCGGATCGGCCGGATAGGTGCCCAGAACCTTCAGCATCGAGCTGAAATAGCCCAGTTCCTCCAGGGCGCGACGGACATTGGCGTCGTCGGGATGGCCCTCGATATCGGCATAGAACTGCGTCGCGGTAAAGACGCCATCCACCATGTAGCTTTCCAGCTTGGTCATGTTCACGCCGTTCGTGGCAAAGCCGCCCATCGCCTTGTAAAGCGCGGCGGGAATGTTCCTGACGCGAAAGACGAAACTGGTCAGCATCTGCTCGGCGCGGCGGCTGTGATCGGGGATGGGCGCCATGATCAGAAAGCGCGTGGTGTTGTTCTGGCGGTCCTCGATCTGGTCGGCCAGCCGGTCAAGCCCGTAGATCTCGGCCGCCAGCGGAGCGGCCAGGGCGGCCAGCGAGGGATCGCCGCGCCGCGCGACCTCGGCGGCCGATCCGGCCGTATCGGCGCCGGTGATCGTGCGAATCCCGTGCTGGCGCAGGAAGCCCCGGCACTGCCCCAGCAGAACCGGATGGCTCATCGCCTGGCGCACCTGGTCCAGCGCCGTGCCGGGCAGGGCGAGCAGGCTGATATGGACACGAAGGAAGGCCTCGTCGATGATATGCAGCCCGGATTCGGGCAGCAGATGGTGAATATCGGCCACCCGGCCATAGGTCGAGTTCTCGACCGGCAGCATCGCCAGATCGGCCTCGCCGCAGCGCACGGCCTCGATCACATCCTCGAAGGTGCGGCAAGGCAGAGCCTCCATTCCGGGTCGCGCGGCCTTGCAGGCCTGGTGGCTGTAGGCGCCCGGTTCCCCCTGAAAGGCAATGCGATTGGTCAACATGACGCGGCCCCGAATGGTCGAATTTTGACTGTCCGGCGGTAACTATACCTTGATCCCCGAAAGCGAAAGCGGATAGATACGCCACGACTTGACGAGCTTACCAAGGCGGGGACCGCACGCGATGTTTGACACCATGACCCTGACGAAGGCAGCCGGCGGCTTCATCGGCGCCCTGCTTTTCCTGATGCTGGCCAATTGGGGTGCCAGCGAGCTGTATCGCGTGGGTCACGACCATCATGGCGACGAGGAAATCGCGCAAGCCTATACGATCCCCGTGCCGGAAAGCGATGGCGCCGCCGAGGCCGAAGTCGTCGAGGTCGATTTCGAGGCGTTGATGGCCTCGGCCGATCTGGCCCAGGGCGAGCGTGAATGGGCCAAGTGCCGGTCCTGCCACCAGCTGAACGGCACCGATGGGGTCGGCCCGCATCTGAACGGCGTCGTGGGCCGCGACAAGGCCTCGGTCCCGGGCTTCAACTATTCTGCGGCCGCCCAGGCCATGCCCGGTGTCTGGGAGCCCGAGAACCTGTTCGAATTCATCGCCAACCCGCGCGGCTACATGCCGGGCACCACGATGAGCTTCGCCGGCATCCGCGACGACCAGGCCCGCGCCAGCCTGATCGCCTTCCTGGCAAGCAATCCGTGACATCGCCAATCCCTTCGGATCTTGCGACGCGCGTTCCCCGGAACGCGCGTTTTTGCATTTGATGCAATGGCTTGCCGGCTGGAAGGGTGCGCGCGTTCACGAAAACGCGGCTTGATCGGCGGGGGTCTGCTGCCCTAGCCTTTCCAGGCCTCAAGGAGAGTTTCATGCGCCAGAACACCCTGACTGCTACCGTCCTGTCCGCGCTGCTTGGGCTGAGTGCTCCGGGTGTCGGCCTTGCCCAGCAGGATGAGGTCGTGACGCGCGCGCATGGCATCGCCATCTTCGACGAATTGCGCCTGCCACCCGACTTCAGCCATCTGCCCTATGTGAATCCCGACGCGCCCAAGGGCGGCGAGATGTCGCAAGCGATCCCGAACGCGACAGGCTTCGACAACTACAACCCCTTCACCTTTCGCGGGCGGGCGGCGGCCTTGTCCTCGATCATGCTGGAATCCATCCTGACGGGCACAGCCGACGAGATCGGCGCAGCTTATTGCCTGTTGTGCGAGAGCCTCGAATATCCCGAAAGCCGCGACTGGGTCATCTTCAACCTGCGCCCCGAGGCGCGCTTCAGCGACGGCACGCCGCTGACCGCGCATGACGTGCTGTTCAGCTACGAGACCCTGCGCGACCAGGGCCTGTCCAGTTTTCGCATGGTGCTGGCCCAGCAGGTCGCGGGCGCCGAGGTGCTGGACGATCACCGAATCCGCTTCGACTTCACGCCCGATTATCCCCGCCGCGACCTGATCCAGTCGGTCGGTGGCCTGCCGGTCTTCAGCCGCGCCGATTTCGAGGCCAATGGCCGCAATCTGGAAGAGACATCGCAGGTGCCGTTCGTCGGCTCGGGGCCTTACATGTTCGATCGCGCCGACATGAACCGCTTTGTCGTCTATCGCCGCAATCCCGATTACTGGGGCGCCGATCTGCCGATCAATCGAGGGCGGCACAATTTCGACCTGATCCGCTATGAATATTTCTCGGATTACGATGCCGCTTTCGAGGCCTTCAAGGCAGGCGTCTATCATTTCCGCCGCGAGGTCAGCAGCCGCAGTTGGGCGACGGGCTATGATTTTCCCGCAGTCAACAACGGCTGGGTCCGCCAGGAGGCATTGCCCGACGGCACCGTTGCTTCGGGGCAGTCATGGGTGCTGAACCTGCGCCGCCCGATCCTGCAGGATGCGCGCGTGCGGCAGGCGATCGGCTTGATGTTCAACTTCGAATGGTCGAACCGGGTGCTGTTCTTCGGTCTTTACAATCGGGTCGAAAGTTTCTGGGAAAACAGCGATCTCAAGGCGACGGGCGCGCCCTCGGACGCGGAATTGACGCTGCTGGAGCCGCTGGCTGCCGACCTGCCCGAGGGGATTCTGACCGAGGATGCCATAACGCCTTCGGTCAGCGGCGATCGGAAGCTGGATCGCGGCAACCTGCGCCGTGCGGCAGCCTTGCTCGACGAGGCGGGCTGGCGGACCGGCTCCGACGGGATGCGCCGCAACGAGGCCGGTCAGGTGCTGCGGCTCGAAATCCTGAACGACAGTCAGACCTTCGACCGCGTGATCAACCCCTTTGTCGAGAACCTGCGTGCCTTGGGGATCGACGCCCGCAACAGCCGTGTGGACAATGCCGAATACGAGAATCGCAGGCGCAGCTTTGATTTCGACATGATCGGCGCTCATCTGGGTCAGTCGGAAATCCCGGGCGCGGGGTTGCAGCAATATTTCGGCTCGGCCGCGGTGGGGGATGTGTTCAACGTGGCGGGCGTGGCCAATCCCGCCATCGACCGCCTGATCGCCCATGTCGAGGCCGCCTCGACCCGTGACGCGCTTGTTCCGGCTGTCCATGCGCTGGACCGCGCGCTGCGCAGCCTGCATTTCTGGGTGCCGCAATGGTATAATCCGAACCATCTGGTGGCCTATTACGATTTGTATGGCCGGCCGGAAAACCTGCCACCCTATGCTCTGGGCGAAATGGATTTCTGGTGGTTCGACGAGTCCCGGGCCGAGGCATTGCGTGCGGCAGGGGCGATCCGGCGCTAGGGCAAGGCGCTTGATTTCCGCGCACCAAGGATCGACAAGGCGGATCAATCAGACGGCCCGGCAAGGGGTCGCGGCGTGAAAGGGCCAGGGAAAGATGGGCGCCTATATCCTGCGGCGTTTGCTGCTGATCATCCCGACCTTGTTCGGGATCATGCTGGTCAACTTCACGCTGACCCAGTTCGTTCCGGGCGGCCCGATCGAACAGATCGCCGCCCAGATCCAGGGCGAGGGCGACGTGTTCCGCAACATCTCTGGCGGCGGCGCCGAGGCGGGCCAGCAGGCGCCATCGGGCTACGAGGGCGCACGGGGCCTGCCGCCCGAATTCATCGCCCAGCTGGAGCGCGAATTCGGTTTCGACAAGCCGCCGGTCGAACGCTTCTTCCAGATGTTGTGGAACTACCTGCGCTTTGATTTCGGCACGTCCTGGTTCCGCTCGATCAGCGTCGTCGATCTGGTGATCGAGAAGATGCCCGTCTCGATCACGCTTGGCCTCTGGTCCACGCTGATCGCCTATATCATCTCGATCCCGCTGGGCATCCGCAAGGCGGTGCGCGACGGGTCGCGCTTCGATACCTGGACCTCGGGCATCATCATCATGGCCTATGCGATCCCGGCCTTTCTGTTCGCGGTGCTGCTGATGGTGCTGTTCGCGGGCGGCAGCTACTGGCAGATATTCCCCCTGCGCGGGCTGACCAGCGAAAATTTTGCCGACCTCTCGCTGTGGGGCAAGGTCAAGGATTATGCCTGGCACGCCACCCTGCCGGTGCTGGCCATGACGATCAGCAGCTTCGCCACGCTGACGCTCTTGACCAAGAACAGCTTTCTGGACGAGATCAACAAGCAATACGTGATGACCGCCCGCGCCAAGGGCCTGACCGAGGGCCGCGTCCTTTATGGCCATGTCTTTCGCAACGCCATGCTGATCGTGATCGCGGGCTTTCCGGCGATGTTCCTCGGCGTGTTCTTCGGCGCCTCCATCCTGATCGAGACGATCTTTTCGCTGGACGGTCTGGGGCGGCTCGGATTCGAGGCGGCGGTGCAGCGCGACTATCCGGTGATCTTCGGCACGCTCTATGTCTTTGGCCTGATGAGCCTTGTCGTCGGCATCCTGTCCGACCTGATGTATGTCTTCGTCGATCCGCGCATCGACTTTGAAAAGAGGGCGGGCTGATGGCCATGTCCGAACTGAACCGCCGCCGCTGGCGCAATTTCCGCAGCAACGGGCGGGCCTTCTGGTCGCTGGTGATCTTCTCGGTCCTGTTCGTGATCGCGATGCTGGCCGAGATCGTGGCCAATGACAAACCCATCGTGGTGCGATTCCAGGGGGAACTCTACTGGCCCGCTTACAGGTTCTATCCTGAAACGGCCTTTGGCGGCGATTTCGGCACCGAGGCGGTTTACCGCGAGGCCGAGGTGCAATGTCTGATCGTGTCGGGCGGGCGCGAGGAATGCTGGGATGACCCCGAAGGCTTCATGGCTGATGTCCGCGCGGGCCTGACCGACGTGCCAAAGGCTGAACAGGGCTGGATGATCTGGCCGCCGATCCCCTATCACTACCGCACGATCAACAATGTGGGCACCGCACCAAGCGCGCCGGATGCGAACCACTGGCTGGGCACCGACGATACCGCGCGCGACGTGGCCGCGCGGGTGATCTATGGCTTCCGCACCTCGATCCTGTTCACGTTGATCGTGACGGTCATTGCATCAGCCATCGGCATCGCGGCGGGCGCGATCCAGGGCTATTTCGGCGGGCGGACCGATCTGATCTTTCAGCGCATCCTGGAAATCTGGGCCTCGACTCCGGGGCTTTACGTCATCATCATCCTGTTTGCGATCCTCGGCCGCAGTTTCTGGCTGCTGGTCTTCGTGACGATCCTGTTCGGTTGGCCCGCCCTGGTGGGCGTGGTCCGGGCCGAGTTCCTGCGCGCGCGGAACTTTGAATATGTCCGCGCCGCCCGCGCGCTTGGGGTCAGCGACCGCAAGATCATGTTCCGCCATATCCTGCCCAATGCGATGGTCGCCACGCTGACCATGTTGCCCTTTGTCGTGACCGGCACGATCAGCGGCCTGGCAGCGCTGGACTACCTGGGCTACGGGCTGCCCGCGGGCTCGGCCTCGCTTGGCGAACTGGCTTTGCAGGCCAAGCAGAATCTGCAAGCGCCCTGGCTTGCCTTCACGGCCTTCTTCACCTTTGCCATCATGCTGTCGCTTCTGGTCTTCATCTTCGAGGGCATCCGCGACGCCTTCGATCCGCGAAAGACCTTCCGATGACCCAGCCCCCCCTTGGCCCGCATCCGGTTCCGGGCGCGCCCCAGGGCGCCCCTCTGCCGCTGGAGGAACGCCATGGCGGCACGATGCCCGGCGCGCCCCGGACCCAAGCGACGCCCGCGCCCGCCTCGGATGCGGTTCTGTCGGTCCGCGATCTCCGCGTCGGCTTTCGCTCCGAGGGGCGTATTCATCGGGTCGTGCGCGGCGTCAGTTTCCAGATTGCGCGGGGCGAGACGGTCGCCATCGTGGGCGAATCCGGCTCGGGCAAGTCGGTGACGGCATTGTCCACGGTGCAGCTTCTGGGCTCTTCGGCCCTGGTCGAGGGATCGGTAAAACATGCGGGCCGCGAATTGGTGGGCGCGCCCGAAAAACTGCTGCGCCAGATCCGGGGCAATGACATCAGCTTCATCTTTCAAGAGCCGATGACCTCGCTCAATCCGCTGCACACGCTGGAAAAGCAGCTGGCCGAAAGCCTGGCCCTGCATCAGGGCCTGACCGGCGCCGCGGCGCGGGCGCGGATCGTCCAGCTTCTGACCCGCGTGGGCATCCGCGACCCGGAAACGCGGCTGGCCGATTATCCGCACCAGTTGTCGGGCGGGCAGCGCCAGCGCGTGATGATCGCCATGGCCTTGGCGAACGGCCCGCAACTGCTGATCGCGGACGAGCCGACCACCGCGCTGGACGTGACCATCCAGGCGCAGATCCTGGACCTTCTGGCGGAACTCAAGGCGGCCGAGGGCCTGTCGATGCTGTTCATCAGCCATGATCTGGGCATCGTGCGCCGCATCGCAGACCGGGTCTGCGTGATGAAGGATGGCGAGATCGTCGAACAGGGCCCGGTCAAGTCGATCTTTGCCGACCCCCAGCACCCCTATACGCAAAAGCTGCTGGCCGCCGCGCCGCAGGGCCTGGCCGAACCGATCCCCGCTGACGCGCCGGTGCTCGTCGAGACGCGCGATCTGCGCGTCTGGTTTCCGATCCAGCGCGGGCTTCTGCGTCGGACTGTGGGCCACGTCAAGGCCGTGAATGCCGCCAGCCTGACCCTGCGCGCGGGCGAGACGCTTGGCATCGTGGGCGAATCGGGCAGCGGCAAGACCACCCTGGCACTGGCGGTGATGCGGCTGATCGAAAGCCAAGGGCCGATCCTCTACATGGGACAGGACATTTCGCGATGGGGCGGAAAGCGGTTGCGCCGCCTGCGCCGCGACATGCAGATCGTCTTTCAGGATCCCTATGGCAGCCTGTCGCCCCGCATGACGGTCGAACAGATCATCGCCGAGGGCCTGGGCGTGCATGGGGTCGAACCAGGCCGCGACCGCCGCCAGATGGTGGCCGAGATCATGGCCGAGGTCGGGTTGAACCCCGATCTGATGCACCGCTATCCGCATGAATTCAGCGGCGGCCAGCGCCAGCGCATCGCGATTGCCCGCGCGATGATCCTGCGCCCCAAGGTCGTGGTGCTGGACGAGCCGACCAGCGCGCTGGACATGACGGTGCAGGTCCAGATCGTGCAGCTTCTGCGCGGGCTTCAGCGCAAATACGGGCTAGCCTTCCTGTTCATCAGCCACGATCTTCGCGTGGTGCGCGCCATGTCGCACAGGATCATGGTCATGCGCGCCGGCGATGTGGTCGAGCAGGGCGACACCGCGCAGATCTACGATTCCCCGCGCGAGGATTACACTCGCGCGCTTCTGGCGGCCGCCTTCCCCGTCGCGGCGGAATGAGGATCCTGTTCGTTCACCAGAACTTTCCCGGCCAGTTCCCGCATCTGGCACCGGCCCTGGCCGCGCGCGGCCACGAAGTTCTGGCGCTGACCGACGAAAAGAACCGGCGCCCCAGCCCCGTCACGACCCTGCGCTACAAGGCGCCCGAGCCCGTGGCCGGGGCCAGCGCGCTTGGCCGGACCTATTCGGACTATGCCGAACGCGGGCTGATGGCGGCGCGCGGGGCGCGGGCGCTGCGCGACCGGCACGGTTTCTCGCCCGATATCATCATCGGCCATCCCGGATGGGGCGAGACGCTGTTTTTGCGCGAGATCTGGCCCGAGGCGCGCCTGTTGCTCTATGCCGAGCTGATGTATCGCACCCGCGGCCATGACGTGGGTTTCGACCCCGAGATCAGCCCCGACCGCGATGAGACGCGGTTTCTGACGGTCGCGCGTTCGGCCCATCTGGTGCAGGCGATGGTGCAGGCCGATGCCGCCCTTGCGCCGACCCGCTATCAGGCCGACAGCTTTCCGCCCGAATTGCGCGGCAAGATCACCGTGATCCATGACGGGATCGACACCGACCGCGTGCGGCCAGACCCGCAGGCCCGCCTGACTCTGCCCTCGGGGCAGGTATTGGCGGCGGGCGATGAGGTGCTGTCCTATGTCTCGCGGTCGCTTGAACCTTATCGCGGCTTTCATGCCTTCATGCGGGTCTTGCCCGAAGTGATGGCCGCCCGGCCCGGCGCGCAGGTCGTGATCGTGGGCGGGGAAGGGGTCAGCTATGGTGCGCCGCCAGCCGATGCGCCAAGCTGGAAAGCCAGGATGCTGGCTGAACTTGAGGGGCGTCTGGACCTGTCGCGCCTGCATTTTCTCGGTCGTGTGCCATACGCCGATTACCTGTCTCTGTTGCAGGTGGCGCGGGTGCATTGTTACCTGACCTATCCTTTCGTGCTGTCCTGGTCATTGACCGAGGCGATGGCGGCGGGCGCCTATGTCGTGGCTTCGGATACGGAACCCGTCCGCGAACTGATCCGCGACGGCGCGAACGGGCATCTGGTCGGGTTCTTCGACCGCGAAGGGCTGGCGGCAGCGCTGGCCCGGGGCCTTGCGGGCGACCCTTGGGCCGAAAGCCTGCGCGAGGCCGCGCGGCGAACGATCCTTGATGGCTATGACCTGCGCGCCCATTGCCTGCCGCGCCTGATTGCCTGGGTGGAAAGCGGCGGGACGATGCGCTAAGCCTGCCCGACCTGACGCAAGAGGCTCCAGATGGTGCAGATCCGCCTGACGAATACCCGCACGCGCCGGAAAGAGGATTTCCAGCCGATCGACCCGACCAATCTGCGGCTTTATCTCTGCGGGCCGACCGTCTATGACCGCGCGCATCTGGGCAATGCCCGTCCGGTCCTGGTCTTCGATGTGCTGGTGCGGCTCTTGCATCACGTCTATGGCCGCGAGGCCGTGACCTATGTGCGCAACTTCACCGACGTGGACGACAAGATCAATGCCGAGGCGCAGCGCCGCAAGGCTGCGGGCTCGCCCCTGTCGCTGGAGGCGCTGGTGGCCGAGCGTTCGGAAGAGACCATCGCCTGGTATCACGCCGACATGGACGCGCTTGGCGCCATGCGCCCCCATATCCGGGGCAAGGTGACGCCCTTGGCCGAGCCTCGTGCCACGGCCTATATCGCGCAGATGATCCAGATGAACCTGGACCTGATCGCGCGCGGCCATGCCTACGAGGCCGAGGGGCATGTGCTGTTCGACGTGCGATCCTTTCCCGATTACGGCAAGCTGTCGGGCCGGTCGGTCGATGACATGATGGCGGGCGCGCGGGTCGAGGTCGCGCCCTTCAAGCGCGACCCGATGGATTTCGTCCTGTGGAAGCCCTCGGACGACGAATTGCCGGGTTGGGATTCGCCTTGGGGGCGGGGGCGCCCAGGCTGGCATATCGAATGCTCGGCCATGTCGGCGGCGCTGCTGGGGCCGTCCTTCGACATCCATGGCGGGGGCATCGACCTGCAATTCCCCCATCACGAGAACGAGATCGCGCAAAGCTGCTGTGCCCATCCCACCGAGGACTTCGCCCGCTACTGGCTGCATAACGAGATGTTGCAGGTCGAGGGCAAGAAGATGTCCAAGTCGCTTGGCAACTTCTTCACCGTCCGCGACCTGCTGGATCGCGGCGTGCCGGGCGAGGTGATCCGCTTCGTGATGCTGTCCACCCATTACCGCAAGCCGATGGACTGGACCGAAGCCAAGGCCGCCGAGGCCGAAGCCGTGCTTCGGCGGTGGCGAGGGCTTGTTGCGGGCATCGAGCCCGCAACAAGCCCGGCGCCCGCGCTGGTCGAGGCGCTTGCCGACGACCTGAACACGGCGGGCGCCTTTGCGGTGTTGCACGAACTGGCGGCGCGTGGCGATGCGGCACGGCTGCTGGTTTCGGCGCGGATGCTGGGGCTGCTTCTGCCCGAAATGGGCCGTTGGGCCGAGGCCGACAATGCGGTGGCGGCGCGGATCGAGGCGCTGCTGGAGGCGCGCGCCGCGGCGCGCAAGGCCCGCGATTTCGCCCGCGCCGATGCGATCCGTGACGGCATTGCCGCCGCCGGGGTCGAGGTCAAGGATACAGCCACCGGTTCCGAATGGGCATTGGCGGCCGGGTTCGACGCCAAGGCGCTGGACGCTCTGGCCCGCGAGCTGGGGCTGACATGAGCCTTGACACCTGCACCGAGACGCTGCGCAGTCGTGACCCATCGCGCTTCGGTGCGGTTCTGGTGGCCGATGCGCAGGACCGGCCCGCCCTGGTCACGCTTTATGCGCTGAACCTGGAGATCGCGCGGGCGCCCTTTCAATCGGCCGAGCCGATACTGGCCGAGATGCGGCTGCAATGGTGGGTTGATAGGCTGGCCGAGATGGGGCGCGGGACCGCGCCGCCGCCGCATGACGTGCTGACCCCCCTGTGGGAGGTCTGGGGCACCGACGCGGGCGCGCTGGTGCCCCTGGCCGAGGCGCGCAGACGCGATTGTGCGCGCGAGCCCTTTGGCAGCCCCGACGAAGTGATCGCCTATGCCGACGCCACGGCGGGCGGGCTGGTCTGGGCGGCAGCCTCACGGCTTGGCGCGCCCGAAAGCACGCGCGAGATCGTGGCGGCGCAGGCACGGGGTGCGGGGCTTGCCGCCTGGCTGCGCGCGCTGCCGCAGCTTCAGCCGATGGGCCTGGGCCTGGCCGATCCGGACCCGAAGGATCTGGTCCTGCTGGCCGAGGCCGCCCGTGACGGGCTGCGCATGGCTGCCCGGATGCATCGCAAGCTGCCCAAACGCGCGGCAGCGGCGCTTTATCCCGGCCCCCGCGTGCCGCGCCTTCTGTCCGAGATCGCGGCAGGGCGTATCGACGCCTTCGCCGAAGTTCCCGCCATTTCGGCCTTTCAGCGCCGGGCCTCGCTGGCCCGTCTGGCGCTGACGGGACGCTGGTGGCGATGAGGCTGCGCAAAAAGGCTCTTTTCCTGCCGCCCGAGCTATGGAAGGAATTGGCGGACGGGGTCGCGCAGGCGGCGATTGTGGCGGGGGAGTGATGGCCGGACGCAGACTTGATGCCGAGGGGCGGGCGGGGCTGGCGCTGATCTCTCCGCCGCTTCTGTTCGCGCTGCTGATCCTTGCGGCGCCGCTGCTGACCATTCTTGCGACCAGCTTTCTGACCGACGGCTATCTGGAAATCATCCGCGAGCCGACGCTTGGGAATTACGCGCAGGTCTTCACCGATCCCATCGTGCGGGTCGTGATGCTGCGCTCGCTTGGCGTGGCGGCGATGGTGACGCTGGTAACGGTCGTTCTGGCCTTTCCGGTTGCCTATTACGTCAGCTTCCATGTCCGCCCGGAGCGCAAGGCGATGTGGCTGTTGCTGATCACCATCCCCTTCTGGACCAGCTACCTGATCCGGGTCTTTTTGTGGAAGGTGATCCTGGGCTTCAACGGCGTGGTCAACACGACGCTGACCGGGCTTGGCATCATCGACGCGCCGCTGACCTTCATCCTTTATAACGTCAATTCCATCGTGATCACGCTGGCCCATGCCTACGCGCCCTTTGCGATCCTGCCGATTTTCATTGCGCTGGAAAAGATCGACCGGTCGCTGCTGGAGGCCGGGCGCGATCTGGGCGAGAGCCGCCTGATGACCTTCTGGCGCGTCACGCTGCCCCTGGCCATGCCGGGGGTGATCGCGGCGACGCTGATCGTCTTCATCCCGACCATCGGTGATTACGTCACCCCCGAAGTGATCGGCGGCGGCAAGATCCCGATGATCGCAAACCTCATCCAGGTGCAGATGCTGGCGCTGGACAACCGGCCGCTCGGCTCGGCGCTGGCGGTGACGACGATGGTGATCGTGGCGCTGGTCAGCGTGCTGTTCCTGGCGTTGAACCGCCGATTCCTGAGAGGGCGCTGATGAAGGCGACATCCGGGCGCGGCCTTCAGGCCTATGTCATCCTCTATTTGCTGTTTCTCTACGCGCCGATCCTGCTTCTGCCGATCTTCGCCTTCAATTCGGGAACGGTGATCGCCTTTCCGTTGCAGGGCTTCACCACCGACTGGTTCGCGCAGATGTGGGGCAATGCCACGCTGCGCCGCGCGCTGTCGAATTCGCTGACCATCGCGGTCTCGGCCTCGATCCTGGCGACCTGCCTCGGCGTCTTCGCGGCGCGCGCCTCGACGCGCTATGTCTTTCCGCTGAAGGGCGGCCTGATGGGCTTCATCATGCTGCCCATGGTCCTGCCCGAGATCATCGTCGCCATGTCGCTGCTGGTCGTTCTGCTGGGCCTGGGGGTGCAGCTGTCGATCCTGACGGTGATCGTCGGCCATACGCTGATCTGCATGCCCTATGCGATCGCGGTCCTGTCCACCGCCTTTTCCAGCCTGGACCGCAGCCTTGAAGAGGCCGCCTATGATCTGGGCGAGACGAAATGGGGCGCCTTCCGCCTGGTCACGCTGCCCCTGGTCATGCCGGGCATCATCAGCGCGCTCTTGATCAGCTTCACCATCAGCCTGGACGAGTTCATCATCGCCTTCTTCCTGGCGGGGAACGAGCCGACGCTGCCCACCTACATCTTCAGCCAGCTGCGCTTTCCGCGCGCGATCCCGGTCATCATGGCGCTTGGCACCGTGCTGGTGATCCTGTCCATCGTGCTGCTGGCGCTTGGCGAATATTTCCGCCGCCGGGGCAATGCCCGTATCGGCGCCAAACCCACCGGAGGGTTGCTGTGACCGAAAAGCCCATGATCCAATGCCAGGGCGTGCACAAATATTACGGCGAATATCACGCCCTGCGCGGGATCGACCTGACCATCCGCGCGGGCGAGTTCTTCTCGCTTCTGGGGCCGTCGGGCTGTGGCAAGACCACGCTTCTGCGGACCATCGCGGGGTTCGAGGGGATCAGCGACGGCGCCATCCTGATCGACGAACGCCGCATGGACGAGGTGCCTGCGAACAGGCGGCCGACAAACATGGTGTTCCAGTCCTACGCCATCTTCCCGCATCTGACGGTTGCCGAGAACGTGGCCTTCGGCCTGCGCCGCGATCCGAGGTCCAGGGCCGAAAAGGCGGCGGCGGTCGAAGAGGCGCTGGCCATGGTCGGCCTGCGCGGCTATGGGGCACGCGCGGCACATGCGCTGTCGGGCGGGCAGCGCCAGCGGGTTGCCCTGGCGCGTGCGCTGATTCTCAAGCCCAAGGTTCTGCTGCTGGACGAACCCCTGTCCGCGCTGGACCGCAAGATGCGCGAACAGATGCAGGTCGAGCTGATCAAACTGCAACGCCAGGTCGGCATCACCTTCGTTCTGGTGACGCATGACCAGGAAGAGGCGCTGGTCATGTCCGACCGCATCGCCGTGATGTTCGAGGGCGAGATCGCGCAGATGGACAGCCCCGAGGCGCTGTATGCCCGCCCCGCCACGCGCCGCGTTGCGGATTTCATCGGCGTGATGAACTTCCTGCCGGTGACGATCCTGTCCGAGGACGCGCAAGGCGCGCTGGTCGATGTGGCGGGCCTCGGGCAGGTCCGGATCCCCGCCGACCAGATCAGCCGCGCCAGCCCCGATGATGATGGCCCCAGCATCGGTTTCCGCCCCGAGACGATGACGCTGCTGACGGCCGGCCAGACCCACAACCAGCCGCGTGAATCCGAGGCGGTCATCGACGAGGTCGTCTATTACGGCGACATGACCTATTACGATCTGCGGCTGGACGGGGCGGGCAAGGTGGTCCGCATCTCGATGCGTAACGTCTTTGGCCGCGACGTGCAGGAGGTCGGCACGCGGACCCGTCTTGCCTGGTCGCCCGGTTCGCTGATCCTGTTCCGTTAGGTTCTAGCGCGGGGTCAGGCGCAGCCAGATCCCGTCTGCGGCCCGGATCGTCAGCCGCGCCACGGGGCGGGGGCGGTTTTCCGTGACCTCCATCCGGTGCGCTCCGGCGATCGCGGCCAGCATCACCGGCCCCTCGACCATGGCGAGGGCCGCGCCGGGGCAGGCGCGGGGACCGGCGGAAAAGGGCAGATAGGCCTGCCGGGCGCTGGCCCTGCCCTCGGGGCTGTCCCATCGCGCCGGGTCGAAGTCGTCGGGCCTGTCCCACAGGCGCTGATGACGGTGCAGATGCCAGGGCGAGATGGTCAGCTGGGCCCCCTTCGGCACGTCACGGTCGCGGAAGCGTTCGGGCCGCGTCGCTTCGCGCGCGAACATGGCGACGGCGGGATAAAGCCGCAGCGCCTCGCGGAACACCGCCCGGCTGGCCGTCAGCCGCGAGACGCAGGCGAAATCCTCGCCCAGCAGCGCGGCCTCGGCGGCGACGCGGTCCTGCCATTCGGGATGTTCGGCCAGAAGCCAGAGCGCCCAGGCCAGGACCGAGGCACTGGTCTCGTGCCCGGCCAGAAACAGCACCGCGACCTGGTCGAGCATCTCGGCCTCGGTGAAGCAGGCACCGGTCTGCGGATCGGGGGTCGTCATGATCTTGGTCGCCAGATCGTCGGGCGCAGTCCCCGCCCGGATCGCCGCCATGCGTTCCGCGACCAGCCGCGCGATCAGGCTCCTGATGCGCCCTGCCGTCCGTCGCGTGCGGCGCGAATGGGGGCGGGGCAGCCAGCGCGGCAGGGGCAGCAAAGCGGCCAGATTGACCAGCGGTTGCGCCTCCTGATGCTCGCGAAAGGCGGCAAAGACCTCGGCGGCGATGTCATCTTCCACCGGAATCGAGAACAGGCTGCGAAAGATAACATCCGCCGCCGCATGGGCCGCATGGGGTTCGATATCGACGGCGCCCTGGGGCAGGCGCGCGGCGGCGGCGCGGGCGGCGTCCAGGATCGCCGCATAGCTGTGCCGGACGCGCCCGCCCTCGAAGGCCGGGTCGATGATGCGCCGCTGATGCGCCCAATCCTCGCCATTCGAGATGAAGACCCCGTTGCCCAACAGCGGAGCCAGCCCCTCGCGCATCCGGTTCGACTTCGGGAAGTCTTGGGGCCGTTCCTGAAGAATGACCTTCAACAAATTGGGATCGTTGCAGAAAAAGCTGTGGATCAGCGGATTGCGGAACTCGGCCATCCAGGCGCGGTAAAGCCGTTCGGGCAGGGCGGTCAGAAGGTCGCTGCGAAAGCCGCGCATCAGGCCCAGAAGCGTGCCGCGCCCTTCGGCGCCGCGCGGGCGCGGGGCGGTCATGGCCGCGCGCCGACCGGCCGGGTGATCCGTCCGGGCGAAGGTTTGCGACCCGTGAAACGCTGCGCCAGCGTCTGCGGCCCGGCGGTGATGGCGAAGTAATCGTAATCGCCCGGCCGGTCGAAGGCGCAGAGATACTGGAAATGCAGCCGGAACCAGCGGTTGCGGATCTCGCGCTGCTTTTCGGGCGACAGGGTCTGCGTATAGGCGGCCGAGATCACCAGCGGCCAAAGCTGCCCCTTGCCCCCCGCGCCGCAGACCGCGACCGGATCGCAGAGCGCAAAGCAGCAGGCATCCCCCGGCGCGGTCACGTCCAGCCAGAAGATGTCCTCGCGCCGCGACAGCCAGGCCAGATCCTCGCGCAGGCATTTCGCATCGGGCAGAAAGGCCGCCATCGGGATGACATGGCCAAGCGTCAGCAACGACAGGTCCGGCCCCGCCGGGCGACCGTGGCGCAAGAGATCGGCCAGAAGCGACACGGCCAGATAGGCGCCCGAGGAATGGCCGACGACCAGAACCTCGTCCAGATCCTCGTCCAGAACCTCGGTCAGGCGGGCGCGGAACTGGGCCAGCCGCTCTTCCAGCGCGGGCGGGTAGGCGCCGCGATGGGCCGCGGTGAAGGCGTAGTCGTGCATCAGGTAATAGGCGAAAAGCCGGTGATCCAGCCGCCGCCCCAGGATCAGGATGCCGCAGAACGCGGCCAGCCCCGCCACAAGCCCGGCCCAGATCC
The DNA here is from genome assembly GCF_019431455.1 of Paracoccus bogoriensis. Taxonomy (GTDB): domain Bacteria; phylum Pseudomonadota; class Alphaproteobacteria; order Rhodobacterales; family Rhodobacteraceae; genus Paracoccus; species Paracoccus bogoriensis. The sequence continues at coordinate 7,618 of NZ_JAHYSR010000017.1, read as the reverse complement.
CGGCAAGCGCAGCGACCGCCCAGGCCGTCAGTAATCCCGCCAGCACGGCCAGCAGGAATTGCGCCGACAGGACTGCGATCGGATAGAGCGCGGCGATGACCGGCCCGCGCCTGAGCCGCATCAGCCGCGTCAGCGTTCCAGTCGCGATATAGGTCCAGGCGGTGCGAAGAAGCTGGGCATAGGTGCCAGGAATGCCCGCCCGCATCGAGGCCTGCACGATGTCGGACCAGACCAGAACCTCGATCCGGGTCTCCGCCTCGGCATCGCCCATGCGCGATGCGACGCCCCACGAGAAACGCTGCGGGTCGGGCCCGGTTGGCAGCATGGACAGTTCATGGCCCGAGATCCGCGCCTGTTCCGCACCCTCACGGCGATAGAGTTCGCGGTAGCGGCGTGGCGGGATCGGGTCGAAGCCCGGCAGATACAGCACGCGGCGGCGGAAGGGGCGGGTCATCCGAAGAGCCTTTCTGTTGCCCCGCAGGATAGAGGCTGCGCCTCGCGCGGCAAGTCTCTGGGACAAGCCTGCCGCAGATTCAGCGTGCTTGCCAGCGCGCCTCCAGCGCCTCGATGGCGGCGATGCGCTGCGGGGCGGGGGGGTGCGACAGGAACCATGCCGGCGCGCCCGGACCCTGTCTGCCGGTCAGGCGGTCCAGCTTGGCAAAAAGCGATTTCTGCGGCGCGGTCCCCAGCCCGGACTTGATCATCAGCGCGCTGGCGAAGCGGTCGGCCTCGAACTCGTCCTGACGCGACAGGCGGGCGGCGATGGCGGTCGCGACCAGATTGGCGATCCAGGCGCCAAGACCGGGAAGAACGCGGCCCACGACCCCGGCCAGAGCCAGCCGGATCGCGTTTTGCCCGGCGAAGTCGATCATCCGCCGCCTCGCATGGCCCAGGCTGACATGGCCCAGCTCGTGGGCGATGACGCTGGCCAGTTCTTCGGCGGTGACCTCGCAGGCGTCCAGCTTGCGGATGAAGCCGCGCGTCAGGAAGATGCGCCCGTCCGGGGCGGCAAGGCCGTTCACCGGCTCGACCTCGTAGATATGGGCCTGGATCGGCGGCAGGTCCATCGCCCGGCCCAGCCGTTCCAGCATGGGCGTCAGGCGCGGATGGCGCAATGGCGTCGAGTTCCGGTTCAGTTCCCTTTTCAGGCGCCACGCAGAAAAGAGCCACATCGCGGCCAGATAGAGCACCAGCAGAAGCAGAGGCAGATAGCGCATGTCCGGAATATGGGCGCGAAGACGCCGCCCCGCCAGAGGCTGCGACGCCTAACCCAGAACGCGCATGGCGCGGGTCAGCCCTTCCAGGGTCAGGGGCATCATCCGGTTCTCGAAGATGCGGCCGATCATGGCGATGGACTGGGTGCGGTGCCAATGCGCCTCGGGGACGGGGTTCAGCCAGACATGATCGGGAAAGGCGCTGGTCAGGCGGCGCAGCCAGGTCTCGCCCGATTCGGGATTCCAGTGCTCATTGGCACCGCCCGGGACAGCGATCTCGTAGGGCGACATCGAGGCATCGCCCACCACGACGCATTTATAGTCGCGTCCGAAGCGGTTCAGCACGTCAAGCGTCGGCGTCTGTTCGGTCCAGCGGCGGCGATTGTCGGTCCATAGCCCCTCGTAGAGGCAGTTGTGGAAATAGAAATGCTGCATGTGCTTGAACTCGGCCCGCGCGGCGCTGAACAGCTCGTCCACGACGCGGATATGGTCGTCCATGCTGCCGCCCACATCCAGAAACAGCAGCACCTTGACCGCGTTGCGCCGTTCGGGTCGGGTCTGCACGTCGATATAGCCGTGATCGGCGCTGGCGCGGATCGTGGCGGGCAGGTCCAGTTCCTCGGCCGCGCCTTGCCGCGCCCATTGGCGCAGGCGTTTCAGCGCAACCTTGATGTTGCGCGTGCCAAGGGCCACCGAATGATCATAATCGCGGAATTCGCGCTTGTCCCAGACCTTGACGGCGCTGCGGTGGCGGCTGGCATCCTGACCGATCCGCACGCCTTCGGGGTTGAAGCCATAGGCGCCAAAGGGCGAGGTGCCTGCCGTGCCCACCCATTTGTTGCCGCCCTGGTGGCGACCCTGTTGCTCGGCCAGGCGCGCGCGCAGGGCCTCCATCAGCGCCTCGAAACTGCCCATGCCCTTGACGGCGGCCATTTCCTTGTCGCTCAGCAGCTTTTCGGCCAGCTTTTCCAGCCATTCGCGGGGCAGGGCGCGTTCGCTGACAAGCGACTCCAGCGGGATCTCGGCCAGTCCCGAGAAGCTTTCGGCGAAGGCCCGGTCGAAGCGGTCCAGATGCCGTTCATCCTTGACCAGCGCCACACGGGCAAAGTGGTAGAAGCCCTCGACCGTCCAGCCGGCGACGCCGGCCTGCAGCCCCGCGATCAGATCCAGCCATTCCCGCAGCGAGACCGGAACCCCATTCCGGCGCAGGCTGTCGAGGAAGGGCAGAAACATCAGGCCATCCGGTGAATGATGATCGTGGCAAAGACACCGATCATCGCGAAACCCAGCCCGTAGGCAAAGGCATATTGCGCCTTGTCGCGGCGATTGCCGCGCAATTGCGCGGCGCGGCGCCAGCCGAGCAGCGCTCCGAGGATGGCGGCGACGATGACGATCATGGGCGGCGCTCCTGTCTGTGCAGGCCGGGGATAGCGTGGCCCGCGCCTGCCCGCAACCGGGCAGCGGCCGTCAACGGCGCATCACGGCGCCTTGCTGTCGCGGGCGCGCTCCAGCAGGCGCTCGACCTCGGGGCCGATGGCCGCGACGATCTGGCGCACGCCCTCGGCATTGGGATGGATGCGGTCGTCCTGCATCAGATCGGCGATCGACAGGCCCTGCGTCGCCTTTTCACCCAGAGGGCCAAGGAAGTCGGGCACCAGGATCGCGTCATGTTCCTGGGCCAGATCGACATACATCGTCTCGAAATCGCGGCGGAAATCGGGGCCGTAATTGCCGGGTGCGGGCAGGCCCGCCAGCAGGACGGGCACGCCCGCCGCGCCCGCGGCGGTCAGGATCGCGTCCAGATTGGCGCGGCTGGCGGCCGGGTCGATCCCGCGCAGCAGGTCATTGCCGCCAAGCGCGACGATCATGGCATCGGGCGCCTCGGCCAGGGTCCAGTCGATGCGGGCCGCTCCGCCCGCCGTCGTGTCGCCCGAGACGCCCGCATTGATCACCGTCACGTCATGGCCGCGTTCGGTTAGCCAATCCTGCAGCACGGGGACGAAACCCTCGTCCTGCGGCAGGCCATAGCCCTGCGTCAGACTGTCGCCCAGTGCCGTCAGGACCAGCGGTTCCGCGGCTACCGGCGACGCCGCCAGCATCACCGGCAGGATTGTGACCGCCGCGCGGTTGCGCAGCGCGCGCCGCGCCCCATATCCTGCCGCAGGTGCGAAAAGCCGAAGCAAAGCAGGGATGAGCGCGATGACCGAGCCCGTGATCCGCCTTGAAGACGCCCGATTGACGCTGCAAGGCAATGCCGGTCCGGTCGAAATCCTGCGGGGCATCACGCTGGACGTGACGCGCGGCGAGACGGTGGGGCTGGTCGGGCCATCGGGTTCGGGCAAGTCGTCGCTCCTCATGGTCATGGGCGGGCTGGAACGCGCCACCGGGGGGCGGGTGCAGGCGCTTGGTCAGGATCTGACCGCCCTGGACGAGGACGCGCTGGCCCGCTTTCGTCTGGGCAATATGGGGATCGTGTTCCAGTCCTTCCACCTCATTCCCACCATGACGGCGCTTGAAAATGTCGCGACCCCGCTGGAACTGGCGGGAAGGGCCGACGCTTTCGACCGCGCGGCCGAGGAACTGCGCCGGGTGGGTCTGGGCGCGCGTATGGACCATTATCCCAGCCAGATGTCGGGGGGCGAACAGCAGCGCGTCGCGCTGGCCCGCGCTGCGGCGCCACGCCCGGCGATCCTGCTGGCGGACGAGCCGACGGGCAATCTGGACGGCGTGAACGGGCAGGCTATCATGGATCTGTTGTTCGGCCTGCGCGCCGACCATGGCGCAACGCTGGTCCTGGTGACCCACGCGCCTGATCTGGCCGCGCGCTGCGACCGTGTCGTGCGCCTGGCGGATGGCCGGATCGCGGCCTCGACCATCCCGCAGGCCGCCGAATGAGCCTGCGTATCGCCGCTCGGATCGCGCGCCGGGAATTGCGGGGGGGGCTGCGCGGATTCTGGATCCTGCTGATCTGCCTTGCGCTTGGCGTGGCGGCCATTGCCGGCGTCGGCACGGTCCGCGCCGCGATCGAGGCCGGGCTGCAACGCGAAGGCGCGGCGCTTTTGGGGGGCGATGCGCAGGTCAGCCTGACCTACCGGTTCGCCGACCAAGCCGAGCGCGAATGGTTCGAGGAAAACAGTCTAACCGTTTCAGAAATAGTAGATTTCCGTTCGATGATCGTCGTTGGAGAGGGCGCCGAGGCCGAACGTGCCCTGACCCAGGTCAAGGGCGTGGACGCGCTTTGGCCGCTGGTCGGGCAGGCTGTGCTGGACCCCGATATACCCATCGCGCAGGCGCTTGGGGTTCAGCCTTCGGGCCTGCCCGGCGCGGTTGTCGAGCCGCTTCTGCGCGACCGCCTGGGGCTTCAGGTGGGCGACCGTTTCCGGCTTGGCGTGCAGGAATTCGAGCTGACCGCCGCCCTGGTCAGTGAGCCCGATGCGGGGGCGGCGGGCTTCGGATTCGGACCGCGCACGCTGGTGTTGACCGAGTCTCTGGCCGATAGTCAGCTACTGGGCGCGGGCACGCTGTTTGACAGCCGCTACCGGATGATGCTGCCGCCCGAGGCCGATCCCGATGCCTTGCGCGCGGCTTTGCGCGAGGCCTTTCCCGACAGCGGCGCGCGCTGGCGCGATGCGCGGCGCGCCGCGCCGGGGATCGAGATGTTCGTGGACCGAATCGCGGCGTTTCTGGTTCTGGTGGGCCTTACGGGGCTGGCCGTCGGCGGCGTCGGCGTCTCGGCGGCGGTCCGGACCTATCTGGCGCGCAAGACCGAGGTGATCGCGATCCTCAAGACGCTCGGCGCGCCGGGGCGCACGATCTTCCGGGTCTATTTCATCCAGATCGGCGTGATGGCACTGATCGGCGTTGCGGCCGGTCTGGCGCTTGGCGCGGGCGTGCCTCTGCTGCTGTCGCCAATCCTGGCCGACCGTCTGCCGGTGCCTGCGGTCTTTGGCCTCTATCCCGCGCCTCTGGCGGAAGCGGCGCTCTATGGGCTTCTGACGGCCTTCGTCTTCACGCTCTGGCCGCTGGCGCGCAGCGAACAGGTCCGCGCGGCAGCGCTGTTCCGCGGCATGGGTTTCGCGGCGCAGGGCAGGCCGCGCATGCGCCATCTTCTGGCGATGATCGCGGCCTTGGCAGCGTTGATCGGGGCTGCGGCGTGGTTCTCTGGTGTGCCGGAACTCGCCTTCGGGGCTGCGGTGGGCATCCTCGGGGCCTTCCTCGTGCTGCTTGTCGCCGCGCTGCTGGTCCGGCGCCTCGCGCGGGCGCTGGCGCGCAGGCGGCTGGTGCGGGGGCGCCCGGCGCTGCGGCTGGCGCTGGCCGCGATCGGAGGCCCGCGCGAAGAGGCGATGTTGGTGATCCTGTCGCTTGGGCTGGGCCTGACGGTCCTGGCCGCCGTGGGGCAGGTCGAATCGAACCTGCGATCCGCCATCCAGAACGAATTGCCCGAACGCGCCCCCGCCTATTTCTTCGTCGATATCCAGACCGACCAACTGCCCGAGTTCATGGCCCGGTTGAAGGACGACCCCCTTGTTTCGAATGTCGAGACCGCGCCGATGCTGCGCGGCATCATCACGCGCCTTCAGGACCGTCCGGCCGCCGAGGTCGCGCCGGGCCATTGGGTGCTGCGCGGCGACCGGGGCGTGACCTATGCGGCGACGCCTCCGCCCGGCACAGTGCTGACGCAAGGCGAATGGTGGCCCGAGGATTACGCCGGCCCGCCCCTTGTCAGCATCTCCGACGAGATCGGGCGCGAAATCGGCCTGAACCTTGGCGACACGGTCACGGTCAACATTCTGGGCCGCGACATCACGGCGACCATCGCCAGCTTCCGCGAGGTCGATTTCAGCACGGCGGGTATCGGCTTCGTCATGGCGATGAATCCTGGCGCGTTGCAGGGCGCCCCGCATACCCATATTGCCACCGTCTATGCCCCGCCCGAGGCCGAGGCCGCGATCCTGCGCGATCTGGGCAACCGCTTCCCCAACATCACCGCCGTTCCCGTGCGCGAGGCCATCGACCGCGCGGCCGAGGCGCTGTCAGGTATCGCTGCCGCGACTTCCTGGGCGGCAGCGGCCACCCTGCTGACGGGGTTCGTCGTGCTGATCGGCGCGGCGGCGGCGGGCGAGCGTGCCCGCGTCTTCGAGGCTGCGGTGCTCAAGACGCTTGGGGCGGTGCGCGGGCGGGTGCTGGCCTCCTTCGCGCTGCGTTCGGCATTGCTGGGGGCGGCGGCGGGGCTTGTCGCGCTGCTCTGGGGCGGGCTGGCTGGTTGGGCGGTGATGCGTTTCGTGATGGAGACCGACTTCCGCTTTGATGCAATTTCCGCCATCGGAATCGTCGCGGGCGGCGTTCTGGCAACGCTTCTGGCAGGCCTTGCCTTTGTCTGGAGGCCGCTTTCGGCGCGCCCCGCACAGATTCTGCGGGCGCAGGATTGACGCGCTTCCCGGCGCCGCATGGCAAGATGCGTTTTCCCCCTTTTCAATCCGCGCGGGACCGGCTATCAGGCCGGCACTGCCCGGATGCGGTCGTGGCGGAATTGGTAGACGCGCAGCGTTGAGGTCGCTGTTCCCTAACCGGAGTGGAAGTTCGAGTCTTCTCGACCGCACCATTCAAGCCCTTGGATGGACCTGATCGATCCGTCTTTGTGCCACATGGCGCGACGGCTCGCCATCCTGCTGCTGCGCCATTCTGCGGCACGGATGTCCGAGATTTCCGGCTTGGCAATCGAACATCCCGGTTCGACGATCTGGTGGCGGCGATGGCGGCGGGATCGTCCGAACGTCACGCCCGTCCCCTCTTGCAACAGAGGTGGCTCGGTTGACCTGAACAGGTTCCAGGCGGTTTCCAGGGGTTTCGCCTCGGTCACGCCGCCGCCGCTTTGGGTATCGGCTGGTTGAAACAGGCCTGATCGGGGATTTGCCCGTCACGCGATGAATATGGGCGGCGGCTGTTGTGGAAGCCCGGATCTTGCCCGATCGCGGCGCGTGCCCTGGACACGCTGGACAGGCCCGCAGGACGTTTTTTTGTATTTGATGGTCCGCCACAGGTGCTCGACGAAGACATTGTCGCGCCATGCGTCCTTGCCATCCATGCTGATCCTGATCTTGCGGGCGGCCAGCACCTTGATGAACCCGGTCGAGGTGAACTGGCTGCCCTGATCTCGGATGGCCGCTTGGACCCATGGCGTGATCCTGCTCCCTGTTGAGGATCTCGGGCGTGCCGTGACGCGCCGGCGCCGCCTTCACAGTTTGGGGGATGTCCCGATGAATGTTGAAATCGGGTCGGGGCAGCGTTGCCGGGCTCATGGTTATGCGGCCGCTGCGGTGTGGTCAGCGCCGGTGGCGGGGTCTGCCTCGCGGTGGCGCAGGAGGGCGGCCTTGAGGATGGGCAGCTGCTTGTGGGCCTTGAGG